>CANEVH010000014.1 GCA_947442105.1 Comamonadaceae bacterium
GGTGTGGACGGGTGATATCACCTACATCGCCACCGACGAAGGTTGGCTGTACCTGTCGGTCGTGCTGGACCTGTTTAGCCGCCAGGTGGTGGGCTGGAGCATGCAGGCGCACATGCAAAGCTCGCTGGTGACGGATGCGCTGCGCATGGCGTGGTTCAGGCGCGCGCCAGAGCCGGGGCTGGTGTTTCACTCCGACCGGGGAAGCCAATACTGCGGACACGAGTTTCAGTCGGCCCTCAAGGGCTACAAGATGAAAAGCTCTATGAGCCGCAAGGGCGACTGCTGGGACAACGCGCCCACCGAGAGTTTCTGGGGGCGGCTAAAGGTGGGCCGTCTGTATGGCCACCGGTTTGCAACACGCAGGCAGGCCATGGACGAGGTGATTGACTGGATGACGTTCTACAACCATCGCCGGATCCACTCGACATTGGGCTACGTCAGCCCGATGCAGTTTGAGAGAAGCTGGCGGGCGGCACGGCTTAGGAAGGCCGCATAATTTGCTGGCTAAGAGGTGCGTCAAACAGGGGCAGGTTCATTGAGCGCTGCGACGTTTGCAATCGCCGCAGTGTTTGGACTTCAGTTGGGTGTTGGCGCGGCGGATGAAGGCACAGCGGAGCGTCACCTGTTGCGGCTGCCTGCTTGGATGGCCCCATGAGAACCGCGTTTACCGCTAATGCTTTACATCGGCGCACACGCGGGGAAGGGCGCAGGATGCGTGGCACAATCAATCCCGACTGCCCGCGCGGTGGTCGCGCGAATTGCTTTTAAAAGGTGCTGATTTTTTTGCGGCACTTTCTAAAAGTTTCTTTGCAAAATGGGGCTTCAATATGGTTTTTCACGGCTGGCAGTTTTTCCCCAGAGCGATGAACCGCTGGCTCGGTTCCGCAGTGTTCTCACTTTTGCTCCTTACTTGATTTCCCAGTTGCCACATGCCACGCTACAACACGCCGTTTGAAATTCATGTCCACGGACAACTCGCCTTGGTGAACGACGCAACGTTCGAGTCGGTGCAAGAGGCGCTGCGACCCCTGTGGAAATACGCCGGTGCGAAAAACCTCGCCGATGCTGCGGAAAGTGCCTATGAAGACGAGCCCGGTATTCGCTTCAATTCTCCAGAGCATTTGTTGCAAATGTGTTGGACGGTCGCGGGGGACGATGATTTTCGCCAGGTGCTTGATGAAGTGTGCATGAACCTCAATGAGATTGCCTCAGCGGGAGCCGCTTTTGAGGTCACCTTCTACGACACGGAGTTTGATGGCGAGGAAGAGGACCCGCCGCAGGAGGGTGAGTCTCGCGATGACTTCGTCATGCTGTTCGTCGGGCCCAATCCCGCAGCCATCATGCAGGTGCAGCGCGATTTGTTGGTGCAAGACTTGGTGGGCATGATGGAGCGCCATTTCGATGGCGCTGAACTCGGCGGCGTGGTTGCAGAGGTGGACAAATTGTTTGCCCAGCGCTTTGACGCCCTGGTAAGTTCTCTGGAAATTGGCAAACCGCCACGGGGACCCGGCGGCGGCTTTGGAGGCGGTCATGGCGGCGGACGCAAGCCGCGCCATCTGCATTAGTTTTCATGAGGGTGCGCAGCACCCCAATCATGAAAGTTCTTTCACGTTAACTTTCATGGTGGTGCGCAGCACCCCCATAAAAGTTTTCTCACGTTAAGACCCATCAATCGCAGCCCTGGCGGGCTGCAATTCCCTGAAGGTCAGCAGCCTCGGGTGATCGGCATTTCCACTTCTTTGGGGTTGACCGCGTATTTGCCCAATTCCAGCTTGGCAATCGCGTTGCGGTGCACCTCGTCCGGGCCATCTGCAAAGCGAAGGGTACGGGCGCTGGTGTAGCTGTAGGCCAGCGGAAAGTCATTGCACATGCCGCCTCCGCCATGCACTTGCATGGCCCAGTCGATCACCTCGCAGGCCATGCTGGGCGCCACGACTTTGATCATGGCGATTTCATTTTTTGCAAATTTGTTGCCGCCCACGTCCATCATCCACGCCGCCTTGAGCGTGAGCAGGCGCGCCATGTCGATCTTGCAGCGGGATTCCGCAATGCGTTCCTGGGTGACGGTCTGCGCTGCGACGGTCTTGCCAAACGCAACACGCGATGAGGCGCGCTTGCACATCAGCTCCAAAGCCCGTTCGGCCAAACCAATCAGGCGCATGCAGTGGTGAATACGCCCAGGCCCTAGGCGCCCTTGGGCGATTTCAAAACCGCGGCCTTCGCCCAGCAATATATTGCCCACGGGCACCCGCACGTTCTGGAACAACACCTCCATATGGCCGTGCGGCGCATCGTCGTAGCCGAACACGGTGAGCGGGCGCACGACAGTGATGCCCTTGGTATTGGCGGGCACCAGCACCATGCTTTGCTGCGAATGGCGGGCTGCCTCGGGGTCCGTCTTGCCCATTACGATGTAGACAGAGCAGCGGGGGTCACCCGCTCCAGAAGTCCACCACTTGCGGCCGTTGATGACGTATTCGTCACCATCGCGCTCAATGCGGGTGGCAATATTCGTGGCGTCGCTGGAGGCGACGTCGGGCTCGGTCATGGCAAAGGCGGAGCGAATCTTGCCTTCTAGCAGCGGCTTGAGCCACTGTCGCTTGGCGTCGTCGGAACCATAGCGGGCTATCGTTTCCATATTGCCGGTGTCGGGGGCGGAGCAGTTGAACACTTCGCTGGACCACATGACGCGGCCCATGATTTCGGCCAATGGCGCGTATTCCTGGTTGGTCAATCCTGCACCATGGTAGCCCGATGCCTCAGCGCTATCGACGGGCAAAAACAGGTTCCACAGACCAGCGCTTTGTGCCTTGGGCTTGAGGTTCTCAATGGTTTGCAGCGGCGTCCAGCGCTTTCCAGCAGCCGTATTGGCCTCAATTTCAGCGTGGTAGGCAGCTTCGGCAGGGTAAATGTGCGCGTCCATGAAGGCCAAAAGTTGGGCCTGCAGTGATTTGGTTTTGTCGGAGTATTCAAAGTCCATGGGGTTTCCTGTCCTTGTGTTTGTGGGTGGAGTTGTGAAGGTGAAAGTTGGTGTGTGAATCACGCCTGCTGGGCAAATTTCCAGGCCAGCTCTGCCAGTGGTCTTGCGCCGGCGCCCGAGCTCACCGCTTGGGCACTGGCGGCTGTGCCCGCTTCCACCCGTTTAGCGATGCCCTGCAAAATGGCGGCGATGCGAAACATGTTGTAGGCCATGTAGAAATTCCAGTCCTGCTGCAACGCATCAGGGCTTACCAGCCCGGTGTGTTCGCAGTACAGCGCGATGTACTCGTTGAGTGTGGGAATGCCCAGGCGCTGCACGTCCACCCCGGCGATGCCCCGGAAGGACCCCGGCGGAATATTCCAGGCCATGGCGTGGTAGCTAAAGTCCGCCAGCGGGTGGCCCAGGGTGGAGAGTTCCCAGTCCAGCACCGCCAGAATGCGCGGCTCAGTCGGGTGGAAGATCAGGTTGTCCAGCCGAAAGTCGCCGTGTACGATGCTGACCATGGTCTCTGACTTGGCCATGGCCGGAATGTGCTGTGGCAGCCAGTCGATCAAGGCGTCCATTTCGGGAATCACTTGTGTCACGGACGCCTGGTACTGCTTGCTCCAGCGGGCAATCTGGCGTTCGAAGTAATTGCCGGGGCGGCCATAGCTGGCCAAGCCTTGGGCGCTGAAGTCGACCAAGTGCAGCGCGGCGATGACGCGGTTCATTTCTCGGTAAATTGCGCCACGCTCCGAAGCGTCCATTCCGGGCAGTGTTTGGTCCCACAGGATGCGCCCTTCGATGAATTCCATCACATAAAAGGCCCGACCGATGACCGACTCATCTTCGCAAAGACACAGCATTTCAGGCACTGGCACGTCGGTTCCTGCCAGTCCGCGCATCACCGCAAATTCCCGCTCAATGGCATGGGCCGAGGGCAGCAGTTTTGCCACCGGCCCCGGCTTTGCGCGCATCACGTAGCTGCGTCTCGGGGTGATCAGCTTGTAGGTGGGGTTGCTTTGCCCGCCTTTGAACGATTCGACCGAGAGCGGACCGGCAAAGCCCGGCAGCGTGTGCTCCAGCCAAGCGCGCAGCGCATCGACGTCAAAGCTGCGGTTGGCTGCTACCGCTTGGGTACCAATAAAGTGATCAAAGTCGCTCATGTTGTAGGCGTAGGGTTTTTGTTGCTATCGGGTTCAATGGTCCGCTTCTGCGACACGCATGAGCGCCGAACGATCCCGCACGACCAGGCCACCGGGTTCGATGCGAATGGTGTTGTCGCGCTCCATGGACTTGAGTTCTTGGTTTACCCGCTGGCGCGACGCACCTAACAGTTGTGCCAGTTCCTCTTGGGCCAGTTGCAGTCCGATGCGTACCTCGCTGCCGTCGCTCAGGCTCGGGACGCCGTAGCTGCGCACCAGATGCAATAGCTGTTTGGCCAGGCGTGCCCGCAAGGGCAAAGTGTTGAGGTCTTCGACCAAGCCGTACAACTGGCGAATACGCCGGGAATGCAGGCGCAGCAGGGCTTCGTAAAGTTCAACGTGCGTAGCCAGGATTTTTTTGAAATCTGCTTTTGCCACGCACAGGGTGGTGCTGTCGCCATGGGCGTAGGCATCGTGGGTGCGGCGGTCACCGTCAAAAATGCTCACATCGCCGAACCAGATTCCGGGTTCTACATAGGTCAGGGTGATTTGCTTTCCTGACAGCGAGGTTGAACTGACACGCACTGCGCCTTTTGCGCAGGCGAGCCACTCTTCTGGGGGCTCACCGCGTGCCGCGATGAGATCGCCATCGCGATAGCGCTTCACATAGGCACAGCGCAAAATGTCGTGCTTGAGAGAGGGTGAGAGGGCAGAGAACCAGCGGCCCGCATTGATGGCGTTGCGCTCGTCGGGAGAAAGAATCGGTTCGTCCATGCGTGGACTCTAGCGGGAACGGGTAATTACATACATGCGCCCCATTGTGAACCGCCCAGTGCCGGGGCATGAAAACATCTTGTCGCCTGGGTGTCTGGGCTTGTGTGTTCCCTGCGTTCCAACTTTCATGAAGGCCCGCAGCGCTCTCCATCACGAAAGCGATTGATCCCTTAACGTGGACGAGCTTTGATGGTCGGCGGTGCTGCGCACCTTCATGCCAGTTAGGGCATCAAGCCGCAGCACCCTCCGCTTGGGCTAGCCGGTCGAGTTCGGCACAAACATCCGTAATGCAGCCGGAAATCACGATGCGCCCGGTGTTGCTGCGCGACGCTTCAGCGTCAAGCACCCGCACTACCCGCAATGGCTTGCGGGCCAAGGCTGGCCTTGGTCCGCGCAAGTGCCTAAGCGCTGTGTCGGGCAAGCGGGGCGATGGTAAAGCCACAATTTGGGCCGATTTGCGGGTGTCAATGGACCTTGCCTGCAAAGCAGCGTCGGGTGGCTGCAGCCAATCGGCCAAGCGATACAGGGTTGCGGAAACGGCCTGCGAAGAAATAGTGAGCATGGTGGTGTCTCGGTGTGTGTCTTAGGCGGGCTTACATCAACATGGTGTTTCGGATCAGACCCACGGCCAAGCCTTCGATTTCGAATGCCTGGCCGGGCTCTACAACGATGATCTGAAAGTCGGGGTTTTCAGGGTGCAATTCAATCAGGTGCTTGTTGCGCCTAAAGCGCTTGACGGTGACCTCTTCACCAATACGGGCCACAATAATTTGGCCGTTTTTGGCTTCCTTGGTCGACTGGACCGCCAGCAAATCGCCATCCATGATGCCGGCGTCGCGCATAGACATGCCTTTGACCTTGAGCAAGTAATCCGGCTGGCGCTGAAACAGGCTGTGTTCCACGTAATAGGTTTGGTCTACATGCTCCTGGGCCAAGATAGGTGCGCCAGCTGCAACGCGTCCGATCAGCGGCAATGACAGTTGCGCCAAACCGGGGATGCCCAAGGAAAGCTGCTTGGAGCGAGACACGTGCAGATCGCGCAGGGATTGACCGCGCAGCCGGATGCCTCTGGACGTGCCGCTGACCAATTCAATAGCGCCTTTGCGGGCGAGCGCTTGAAGATGTTCTTCGGCTGCGTTGGCGGACTTGAATCCCAGTTCGGTGGCGATTTCAGCCCGTGTGGGTGGCGCGCCAGTACGGGCAATTGCGCTCTCGATCAAGGTCAAAATTTCTTGCTGGCGCGCGGTCAATTTCAGGTTTTCAAGCATAGAGGCTCCTGGGTTTGGGCTATGACAACGAGTTCGAAAACACTGTCTTCTTAAACAGTTACTGTATTTTTATCCAGATTATTGAATATAGCAAGGTATTTTTTGTTTTCGCTTCGTCGCATCACAACGTCGAGGTAGCGAAGTCGAGCGCGCCGCCCTTGTCCGCGCGCAACGGGCATGGCCGTGGATGGGGCCGTGTGCGGCGCCCCGACGCGGGTTGCCGTTTAAGGCGTGGTTTGGAACACTGCGCCGCGCAGCTTGGCGCCGGCTTTGAGGCCACGTTTGGCAAACCAGCCTTGGTTGACTTCTAGCACAAAGCGCACCGGCTTGGCAGAGCAGTGCGACACGGTGGTTTGGGCCTGCATGTCTTCTAGGTTGACGATGGTGCCGTCATCGGCTACGAAGGCGGCTGTCAAGGGTATCAAGGTGTTTTTCATCCAAAAACACTGCTGGCTGGGGGTTTTGAATTCAAACAGCATGCCTTCTTGCTGTGGCATTTCGGTGCGAAACATCAGGCCGGTGGCGTGTTGCTCCGGCGTTCGCGCAAGCTGCGTCTGAATTTGGTGAATGCCTATAGAAAGCACGGTGCGCGGCAAGTCGGTTTGGGGTGATTGGGCCGCAGAGGTCCCCATCAGCAACGAAAACAGGGCGAAAGCGCAAAAGGGTAAGTATTTCATGGCGACAATTGTGATTCATTTTCCGCGCATTGCACTGTGTTGCGGCCACCTCCGGAGGGCACAACCGGGCCCGATTCCCGTTGTTACCGAGGTCCGGTCCGACAGAGTCGAGACAGGATCACGTAATTGTTTGCGACTAAAATTTCAAGCCTGTCGATTGAGGTGTGCGTAAATGCCTGCCCCTCGTCCCTGCAATGATCTTTAACTGAGACCGCTCCATGTACCAGCACATCAAAGTCCCCACCCAGGGCGAAAAAATCACCGTTAACAGCGACCTGTCTTTGAACGTGCCCAACGAGCCCATCATTCCCTATATCGAAGGCGATGGAACGGGGTTGGATATCACACCAGTGATGCTCAAGGTGGTGGATGCCGCAGTGGCCAAGGCCTACGGTGGCGCGCGCAAAATCCATTGGATGGAGGTGTTTGCGGGCGAGAAGTCGACCAAGGTCTATGGCCCGGACGTGTGGTTGCCTGAGGAAACCTTGCACGCCATTCGCGATTACGTGGTCTCCATCAAGGGGCCGCTGACCACGCCCGTTGGTGGCGGAATCCGGTCCTTGAACGTGGCCTTGCGCCAGGAACTTGACCTCTATGTTTGCTTGCGGCCCATTCAATACTTCGACGGTGTGCCTAGCCCGGTGAAAGAGCCCCACAAGACGGATATGGTTATCTTCCGCGAAAACTCGGAGGACATCTACGCCGGTATCGAATTTGAAGCCGAGTCTGACAAAGCCAAAAAGTTGATCAAATTTTTGCGCGAAGAGATGGGTGTGACCAAGATTCGCTTTCCCAACACCTCTGGCATCGGCATCAAGCCCGTGTCTCGCGAAGGAACCGAGCGCCTGGTGCGCAAGGCCCTGCAGTACACCATCGACAACGACAAGCCCAGTTTGACGATCGTGCACAAGGGCAACATCATGAAATACACCGAAGGCGGTTTCCGCGATTGGGCTTATGGCTTGGCGCAGAAAGAATTTGGCGCGGAGTTGATTGATGGCGGCCCCTGGTGCAAATTCAAAAACCCCCGCACCGGCAAAGAGATCATCGTCAAAGACAGCATTGCCGACGCCTTTTTGCAGCAAATTTTGTTGCGTCCGGCGGAATACAGCGTGATTGCGACGCTCAATCTCAACGGTGACTACGTTTCTGACGCGCTGGCGGCGCAAGTGGGTGGTATCGGCATTGCGCCTGGAGCTAACTTGAGCGACACCGTGGCCATGTTCGAAGCGACCCACGGAACGGCGCCCAAGTACGCAGGTAAAGACTATGTCAACCCAGGTTCCGAGATTCTGTCGGCCGAAATGATGCTGCGCCACATGGGCTGGAAAGAGGCTGCCGACCTGATCATCAGTTCGATGAAAAAGTCGATTGCCAGCAAAAAAGTCACCTATGACTTCGCCCGCCTCATGGATGGCGCAACGCAGGTCAGCTGCTCAGGCTTTGGTCAGGTAATGATCGACCACATGTGAAGCAACCATGTGAAGTAGAAGCAGCAACTTGCTGCCTCAGTCGGTAAAAATCGCCATATCCGCGCCAGCGCGGTTGGCGATTTTTGCTTTTTAGCGCTTGAATTGAACGAAGCTGGTACCAATTACCCTTGCGAGGGTGGCACTCTCTCCCGAACCCTAGAATAGGAAACATGGCGATATCCCCCCCAACCAAACCACCTACCATTCCCCGTACCAGGCCGCAGCGCGACGACGGTGGAACAGCGGTGCTGGAGCGCCTGCCACAAAAGGTGCAGCCGCCCCAAATGTACCAAGTCCTGATGCTTAACGATGATTTCACGCCCATGGAGTTTGTAGTGATGGTGATTCAGGAATTTTTCTCCAAGGACTTGGAGACGGCGACCCAGATCATGCTGAAAATACACTTGGACGGAAAAGGTGTGTGCGGTGTGTACTCCAGGGATGTCGCGGCGACCAAGGTAGACCAGGTCCTGGATGCGGCGCGCCGTGCCGGTCATCCCTTGCAATGTGTGAGTGAACCCGTTGGTTTTTGAGGCGACGACGCCAAATAGTGATTGCAGGACCCAGGTGGGCGGCACGTGTTACATGTATGAGATAAAGGAAACGCCATGATCGCCCAAGAATTAGAAGTCAGCCTGCATATGGCCTTCGTAGAGGCGCGCCAGCAGCGCCATGAGTTCATTACCGTTGAGCACTTGCTGCTTGCCTTGCTTGACAATCCCAGCGCCGCCGAGGTGCTGCGCGCCTGTTCGGCCAATGTGGACGATTTACGCAAGTCCTTGACCCATTTCATCAAGGACAACACGCCGCAAGTGGCAGGCGTGGATGAGGTCGATACCCAACCCACGCTCGGTTTTCAGCGCGTCATTCAACGCGCCATCATGCACGTGCAGTCCACGGGCAGTGGCAAAAAAGAAGTCATGGGCAGCAACGTGCTTGTTGCGGTTTTTGGCGAAAAAGACTCCCACGCCGTGTACTACTTGCACCAGCAAGGGGTTACCCGCTTGGATGTGGTCAATTTCATTGCCCATGGCATCAAGAAAAATGAGCCGCCAGAGTTGCCCAAAGCGGGCGACGGTGCACCCGACAATGAAGAGGCGGGCAACGACAAGAATGAAAAGGCCTCGCCACTGGAGCAATACACCCAAAACCTGAACCAGCTGGCCAAGGACGGCAAGATTGACCCGCTGATTGGTCGCGAGCACGAGGTCGAGCGCGTCATCCAGATTCTGTGCCGTCGTCGCAAGAACAACCCGCTTCTCGTGGGTGAGGCAGGCGTTGGAAAAACCGCAATCGCCGAGGGTCTGGCCTGGCGCATTTCGCAGAAAGACGTGCCAGAAGTACTGGCCGAAGCCGTGGTTTATTCCTTGGACATGGGCGCACTTCTGGCAGGAACGAAATACCGGGGTGATTTTGAGCAGCGGCTCAAGGGTGTGCTCAAAGCGCTCAAAGACCGGCCCAACGCCGTTCTTTTCATTGACGAAATCCACACCCTGATCGGTGCGGGCTCCGCTTCCGGCGGTACGCTGGACGCGTCCAATCTGCTCAAGCCTAGCCTAAGTTCTGGTCAGCTCAAATGCATTGGAGCGACCACGTTTACCGAATACCGGGGCATCTTTGAAAAAGACGCGGCTTTGTCGCGCCGGTTCCAAAAGATTGACGTGCTCGAACCCACCGTGGAGCAAACCGTGGAGATTCTCAAGGGGCTGAAATCCCGCTTTGAAGAGCACCACAAGGTGAAATATGCGGTGGCGGCCCTTCAGGCGGCCGCCGAGTTGAGCGCCAAATACATTAATGACCGGCATTTGCCCGATAAAGCCATTGACGTGATCGACGAGGCCGGAGCCGCACAGCAAGTACTTCCGTTGAACAAGCGTAAAAAGACGATTTCCAAGACGGAAGTGGAAGAAATCGTGGCAAAAATTGCGCGCATTCCACCGGCCAATGTATCGAACGATGACCGGGGCAAGCTCAAGACTCTGGACCGCGATCTCAAAAGCGTGGTGTTTGGTCAGGACAAGGCGCTTGACGTGTTGGCCTCGGCGGTCAAGATGGCGCGCTCGGGCCTGGGCAAAGGCGACAAGCCCATTGGCTCCTTCCTGTTCAGCGGCCCCACCGGCGTGGGCAAAACAGAGGCGGCCAAGCAGCTGGCCTACATCATGGGCATTGACTTAATTCGCTTCGACATGAGCGAATACATGGAGCGCCATGCGGTCAGTCGGCTGATTGGTGCGCCTCCGGGCTATGTGGGCTTCGACCAGGGTGGATTGTTGACCGAGGCGGTCACCAAAAAACCGCATTGCGTGCTGTTGCTCGACGAGATCGAAAAGGCCCATCCCGATATCTTTAATGTGCTTTTGCAGGTGATGGACCACGGCACCTTGACAGACAACAACGGCCGCAAGGCGGATTTCCGCAACGTGATTTTGATCATGACGACCAATGCGGGTGCCGAGACCATGAACAAGGCCACCATCGGGTTTACCAACCCGCGCGAGTCGGGCGACGAGATGATTGACATCAAGCGCCTGTTCACGCCGGAGTTCCGCAACCGTCTGGACTCGATTGTCGGATTCAAGGCGCTTGATGAGAACGTGATCTTGCGCGTGGTCGATAAATTCTTGCTGCAACTGGAGACCCAGCTCGCAGAGAAAAAGGTCGATGTCACGTTCACCGACAAGTTGCGCAAGCACTTGGCCAAGAAAGGCTTTGACCCCCTCATGGGCGCGCGGCCTATGCAGCGTCTGATCCAGGACACGATCCGTCGCGCGCTGGCCGATGAGCTTTTGTTTGGCCGTTTGACGGACGGTGGTCGCCTGACGGTGGACTTGGACGACAAGGACGAGTCCAAAACCGATGTGCTCTTGGACATTCAGCCCCTGCCCAAGCGGGAAGGCCGCGCCAAGCCCGAAGAAACTACCGCGGGTTGATTTCGCGCCCCGCCCGAAGCCAGTTCACCTTGGCTTTAGGCGGGGCCGCTTCTGGTGTAGACTCGAGCGGCTTTGCTGCCGCACTTTGCGTGCTTTGGTAGCAATTCATTCACAAACCGTTCCCACCAAGGTGTTCTCCGATTTTTAACAACGAAATCGGGAATAAGCGGAACGGATTTAAGACCTAACCTTTGGAGTTTCTATGTCTGTCACTATGCGCGAAATGCTGGAAGCCGGCGTCCATTTTGGACACCAAACCCGCTTCTGGAACCCCAAGATGGCTCCCTTCATCTTCGGTCATCGCAACAAAATTCACATTATCAACCTGGAAAAGTCGCTGCCGATGTTCCAGGACGCGGCGAAATTCGTGCGCCAACTCTCGGCCAAGCGCGGCACCATTTTGATGGTAGGTACCAAGCGCCAGGCGCGCGAAACCGTGGCAGCAGAAGCTCAGCGCGCTGGCGTTCCCTTTGTTGACCAGCGCTGGCTAGGCGGCATGCTGACCAACTTCAAGACGGTCAAAACTTCCATCAAGCGCCTCAAGGACATGAAGATTCAGCAAGAAGCTGGATTGGACGCCATGAGCAAAAAAGAACAGCTTATGTTTGCCCGTGAGCTGGCCAAGTTGGAAAAAGACATTGGCGGCATCCAGGACATGGCGACTTTGCCGGACGCCATTTTCGTGATCGACGTGGGCTATCACAAGATTGCCATCGCCGAAGCCCGCAAGCTAGGCATTCCTTTGATCGGTGTGGTGGACTCGAATCACTCGCCTGAGGGCATCGACTACGTGATTCCTGGCAATGACGACTCGTCCAAGGCCGTGACTTTGTACGCGCGCGGTATTGCCGATGCGGTGCTAGAAGGCCGTGCCAATGCAGTGGATGACCTGGTCAGAGCAGTGGTGGACCAAGGTGAAGACGAATTTGTCGAGGTGGACGCGGCTGTCTAAGCGCGTCCTCACCCTCAAAAGGGGGCTTGGCAGCCCCTTTTTTTTAATAAATATTGTTCAACTGAACCCTAACGGAGTATTTGAAAATGGCTGTTATCACCGCAAGCATGGTCGCTGAATTGCGAGGCAAAACCGACGCGCCCATGATGGAGTGCAAAAAAGCGCTTACCGAAGCTGAAGGCGACATGGTCAAAGCAGAGGAGCTTCTGCGTGTCAAGCTCGGCAGCAAGGCTGGCAAGGCCGCCGCGCGCGTGACTGCGGAGGGCGTAGTGGCGGTGGCCGGTGCCGAGTCGTCCAGCGCGATGATTGAAGTCAACTGTGAGACCGACTTCGTGACCAAGAACGACAGTTTCTTGGCCCTGGCTAACGCTGCGGCGCATTTGGTGGCGCAGCACAATCCCGCTGACGTTGCCGCGCTCGGTGCCCTGCCGTACACGCAAGATGGTTTTGGCCCGACTTTGGAAGATGTGCGCAAAGGACTGATCGGAAAGATCGGTGAAAACATGACCTTCCGCCGCTTCAAGCGCTTTGCAACAGGTGCCAAAGTGGCGTCTTACCTGCACGGAACGCGCATCGGCGTGGTGGTGGAGTTTGAGGGTGACGAAGTGGCAGCCAAGGATGTCGCCATGCACGTGGCCGCCATGAAGCCCGTGTCTTTGTCCAGCGCGGATGTGCCTGCCGAATTGGTGGCGCGCGAGCGCTCGGTGGCCGCTGCCAAGGCGGCTGAAGACGCTGCTGTCGCAGTCGCTGCTGGCAAACCGGTGCAGTCCGCCGAAATTGTCACCAAACGTATTGAAGGCGGCGTGCAGAAGTACCTGAAGGAAGTGTCGCTGTTTAACCAGTCATTTGTGAAAAACGACAAGCAAACGGTCGAACAGATGCTCAAGGAAAAAGCCACTGCGGTACACGGTTTTACCCTGTATGTGGTGGGCGAGGGCATTGAGAAAAAGGTCGACGACTTCGCAGCCGAAGTGGCTGCGCAAATTGCAGCGGCGAAGGCTGCGTAAGCAGATATAGCAACACCACGCCCCTCTGGCGACTGCGAGGTCGCCACACTTTTCAAACCCTCTACGAAATCCGCTATGAACCCAGCCAAGCCCGCCTACAGTCGAATTTTGTTAAAGCTGTCCGGTGAGGCCTTGATGGGGGATGACCCATTTGGTATCAATCGCAACACGATTGTGCGCATGGTGGATGAAATCGCGGAAATCACGCGTCTGGGCGTGGAGGTCGCGGTGGTGATTGGCGGGGGAAACATTTTTCGCGGTGTGGCCGGCGGTTCGGTGGGCATGGACCGTGCCACAGCGGACTACATGGGCATGTTGGCCACCGTAATGAACGCGCTGGCCCTGGGCGACACCATGAACAAAGCCGGGCTCACTGCGCGGGTGATGTCCGCTATCGCGATTGAGCAGGTGGTTGAGCCCTATGTCCGCCCCAAAGCCTTGCAGTACCTGGAAGAAGGCAAGGTGGTGATTTTCGCTGCAGGCACCGGCAACCCGTTTTTCACCACCGACACTGCAGCCGCCCTGCGCGGAGCGGAAATTGGTGCGCAGATTGTGCTCAAGGCGACCAAAGTGGATGGTGTCTACGATGCCGACCCCAACAAGGTTCCCACCGCCAAGCGCTATGCGGCGCTGACTTTTGACAGTGCGATGCAGCAAAATCTCGGCATTATGGACGCCACCGCTTTTGCGCTGTGCCGTGACCAAAAGCTGCCGATCAAGGTGTTCTCCATCTTCAAACACGGCGCGCTCAAGCGGGTGGTTATGGGCGAAGACGAAGGCACTTTGGTGCATGTTTGACTGTTTGGAGTGAATCCCATGGCTATTGAAGACATCAGAACCGGCGTCGAAGGCAAGATGGACCAGTCCATCGCTGCTTTCAAAAACAACCTGAGCAAAGTGCGCACCGGGCGCGCCAATCCCGCCTTGCTGGACGCGGTTCAGGTGGAATATTACGGCTCTATGGTGCCCTTGAGCCAAGTGGCCAACTTATCGCTGATTGATTCGCGCACCGTGGGCATTCAGCCCTGGGAAAAAGGCATGGGGGCTAAGATTGAGAAGGCGATTCGCGAGAGTGATCTGGGCTTGAATCCATCAAGCATGGGCGATGTGATTCGCGTGCCCATGCCCGTCATGACCGAAGAGCGCCGCCGCGAACTGACCAAACTTGTGCGCAGCGAAGGCGAGGGCGCCAAAATCGCGGTGCGCAATCTTCGCCGCGATGCCAATGACGCTGTGAAGAAGCTCGAAAAAGACAAACTCGTGTCTGAGGACGAGCAAAAGCGCTCTGAAGCGGACATTCAAAAGTTAACCGACCGATACATTGTGGAAATTGACCGGCTGGTGGCATCCAAAGAGCAGGACATCATGGCGGTCTAGCCGCCTGGGTTCTGCCATGGCTTTCTTCGCGCTTTGCCAGCCTTGTGCACTGAATCTTTCGGGTTGCGCTTGGCATGCTTAAACAGCGCATCCTCACAGCCATCGTCCTCTTGGCCCTTCTGGTTCCGGCCGTTTTGGCCGCCAATCCCCTGCCGTTTGTATTGTTGACCGCTCTGCTTATGGGCGCGGGAGGCTGGGAGTGGGCCCGACTGAACCAATTGAAGACGGCCTCTGCCTTGGGTACTGCGCTTGCCTGCTTCGGCATTTGCTGCGGGCTATGGTTTGGCGGTGTGGCTGCCATGGCCCTGCCTTGGCTGTGGGTTGCGGTAGGCGCATGCTGGGTGGGGCTTGCCCTGTGGTTGCTGCGTGCAGGGGTATCCGCTTGGCTGGGTCAGCCAGCGATTTTGCGATGGACGGGGGGTGTGGTCTTGTTGTGCGCTGCGTGGCTAGCGCTGGTGCAAATGCGCTTGGTGGGCGTGGATTTTCTGTTTTCGGTGCTGCTGCTGGTTTGGGTTGCTGATATTTCTGCCTATTTCTCCGGGCGTGCATTGGGCGGGCGATTTTTCAGGCAAAAGCTGGCGCCGCACATCAGTCCTGGCAAGACCTGGGAGGGCGTGGCCGGGGCGATGGCCGGGGTGATGTGCATGGCATTGGTTTGGCGCGCATTGGATGTGGAGGGCCTTACACCGGGCGGCAGCATGTATGGGCGCATGGGCAGCCGTAGTATGGTGTTTTTGGGTGTGGCGGTTGTTTTTCTGACCACCATGGGTGTGGTCGGCGATTTGCTTGAATCCTTGTTCAAGCGCGCGGCCGGGGTGAAGGACAGCGGTGTGTTGTTGCCCGGCCACGGTGGCGTGCTCGACCGTATTGACGCACTGTTGCCTGTGTTGCCTTTGGCAATGCTGTTGTGTACTTTTTAACGCGCTATCGCATCCATGGCATCTGAAATCCAACACGTCAGCATTTTGGGCTCCACGGGCTCTATTGGCGTCAACACGCTGGACGTGATGCAGCGCCACCCTGATCGCTACAAAGTTTTTGCGCTGAGCGCCCACAGCAAGTGGGAGCTAATGGCGCAGCAGTGTCTGCAGTTCCGGCCCCGGTTTGCCGTCATGGTCAGCGAGTGGCACGGGCGTGAACTCAAGCGTGTGTTGGCCGATGCAGGCGTGGCCACAGAGGTCTTGTGGGGTGCGCCTGCACTGGAACTGATCGCATCACATGAGGAGGTGACCACCGTGATGGCCGCGATTGTGGGCGCCGCAGGTCTTGCTTCTTGCATTGCGGCCGCACTGGCCGGTAAGCGCCTCTTGCTTGCCAACAAGGAGGCGCTGGTGGTGGGCGGGGCGTTCTTTATGGACGCAGTACGGCGCGGAGGCGCCACCTTGCTGCCGATTGACAGCGAGCACTCGGCGATTTTTCAGTCTTTGCCAGACGACCCGCGCACCTGGCCCGCCGTGATCGACAAAATTATCTTGACCGCCTCTGGCGGGCCGTTTCGGACCCGAGACCCCGCCTCGTTTGCGTCCATCAGCCCCGAGGAGGCGTGCGCCCATCCCAATTGGGTGATGGGACGCAAAATTTCGGTGGACTCCGCCACCATGATGAACAAGGCGCTGGAGGTGATTGAGGCGAAATTCCTGTTTGGCGTGGCGCCAGCGGCCATTGAAGTGATCATCCATCCGCAAAGCGTGGTGCATTCCATGGTGCAATATGTTGACCATTCGGTGGTGGCCCAACTGGGCACGCCCGATATGCGCGGTCCCATCGCCTACGGCTTGTCGTGGCCCACGCGCCGTACGAGCGGTGCCAGCGCCCTGGATTTTTCCACGATGGCGGCCCTGAGTTTCGAGCCCATTGCCACGCGGGGACACAGCGTGCGTTTTCCCGGTTTGCAGTTGGCCTGGGACGTGCTGGCCGCCGCGCCGGGCACCACGGCGGTGCTAAACGCCGCGAATGAAGTGGCGGTGGCGGCATTTCTGGATCGGAAAATCCAGTTCGACCACATTCACGCGGTCAATACCGCGTGTCTGGCCGACTTTCTTCCGTCGCCCCCGGCTTCTTTGGAGGATTTGCTGGCCATTGACCTGGAGGCACGCCAGCGCGCCCAGTCGTGGGTAAACCGCCTCTCAAAAGCCACCGGCCGGGCCTCGTTATGATGGCCCTTGTTGCCGAACGCCAGTCTTGGGCACCGTAGCGGTTTTAGAAATGCGCCTTGCCAATCGAGTTTTCACCATGCCCCTTGCGTTTATGCAGTTTTTCCGCCCCATTGGCGCCGTCTTGGGCATGTTCCTGGCGCAAGCCGCGTGGGCTCTCGCACCATTTACCGTTGAAGACATTCGCGTCGAAGGGCTGCAGCGGGTCGAGGCCGGCACGGTGTTCGGGTCCATTCCTGTGCGCATTGGCGATACCTACAGCGACGAAAAGGCGTCTGCCTCCATCCGTGCACTTTTTGGTTTGGGCCTGTTCAACGATGTGCGCATTGATGTCGAAGGCAAAGTTCTGTTGGTGGTCGTGCAAGAGCGCCCCACTGTGGCCGAAGTCAGCTTCACCGGCACCAAGGAATTTGACAAAGACGTTCTGGTCAAGGCGCTCAAGGACATCGGTCTCGCAGATGGTCGCCCATTCGACAAGGCGCTTGCCGACAAGGCGGAACAAGAACTCAAGCGCCAGTACATCAACCGGAGCATGTACGCCGCCGAGGTGGTGACTACCGTGACCCCTATCGAGCGCAATCGCGTGAATTTGAGTTTTGCGGTGATTGAGGGCGATACTGCCAAGATCAAGGATATTCGCATTGTGGGCAACAAGGCGTTTCCCGAGAGCACGCTGCTGGGCCTTTTTGATTCAGATGCCGGCGGTTGGCTCAGCTGGTACACCAAATCGGACCGCTACGTGCGCAGCAAGCTCAATGCCGATGTGGAAACTCTGCGCTCGTATTACCTTGCGCGCGGCTACCTGGAATTTGCGGTGGATTCGACGCAGGTGGTGATATCGCCCAACAAGCAAGACATCAGCATCACCATCAACGTGACCGAGGGCGAACGTTTTGTGGTTTCCAAGGTCAAGCTGCTAGGCAACTTTTTAGACAAGGAGGCCGAATTCCAGTCCCTGGTTGCCATTCAAGTGGGCGAGCCGTACAACGCCAATGAAGTTGCGCAGACCACCAAGGCTTTCACCGACTTTTATGCGAACTTTGGCTTCGCGTTCGCCGCCGTCGAGTCTGTGACGAGCCTGGACCGCAAAACCAATCGGGTGGAGGTGACTTTGCGCGCCGACCCGTCCCGCCGTGTTTACGTACGGCGTATCAATGTTGCGGGCAACGACCGTACCCGCGACGAGGTGATTCGGCGCGAGTTCCGCCAATTGGAAGCCGCTTGGTACGACGGCGAGAAAATTCGCCAGTCGCGCAATCGGGTCGACCGGCTGGGTTACTTCAAAGACGTTTCCATCGACACGCAAGAGGTCCCTGGCGTTCCCGATCAAGTGGATCTGACGGTGACCGTGGCAGAGAAGCCCACCGGAAGCCTGAGTTTGGGCGCTGGCGTGTCCAGTGCAGACGGTCTGGGTTTGCAGCTGGGATTTAAGCAGGACAACGCGTTCGGGTCCGGGAATTCGCTAGGCATTGAGCTCAATACCAGCAAGCTCAACCGAACGGTTGTGTTCAATACGACCAATCCCTATTTCACGGACGACGGCGTATCGCGTTCCTTTGATCTCTACCAACGCACCACCAAGCCCTATGTGGATGTTGATAGTTACTCGCTGCAGACCACGGGCACCAGCCTGCGCTTCGGCGTTCCATTCACCGAGACCGATACGGTGTTTCTAGGGGTTGGTGCCGACCAAACCACCATAGTGCCAGGCACACTGTTGCCGACAGCCTACGCTGATTTTGCGGACCTGTATGGATACACCACCAGCGCCATTCCCCTGACCGTGGGTTGGGCGCGCGACACCCGCGATAGTGGTCTGGTGCCGAGCACTGGCCGGGTACTTCGCTTGAATGGAGAGTGGAGTGTGGGCGGTGAGCTCCTGTATGCAAGAGCGACTGGCCAAGTCCAGCAGTACTTTCCTCTGAGTAAAAAGGTGACGCTGGCTCTCAATGGCGAGTTGTCCATGGGAACGTCGACCAACGGCCAACCCTATCCCTTGTTCAAAAACTACTACTCGGGCGGATTGGGCTCGGTGCGAGGTTTCGAACAGGGTAGTCTGACGACCGGACCCCAACGTGCAGAGGGTGGCATAGCCACTGGCGGAGCGAAGAAGTTAACCATGAACGCAGAACTTCTGTCCCCCTTGCCAGGCGGCGGCAATGACCGTACTTTGCGCATGTACGCTTTTGTGGATGCAGGTGGTATCTACGGACCGGACGAGGCGATTCAACTCGGCGACCTGCGGTCTTCGGTGGGTGTCGGTCTCAGCTGGATTTCGCCGGTAGGTCCTTTGCGACTGGCAGTTGCACGACCCATCAGCAAATTAGATGGCGATAAAATGCAATCATTGCAATTTCAGATTGGAACGTCTTTCTAATGAAAATCTCCTACAAGCAGACGTGGCTTGCCCTATTCCTAGCTGCAGCCAGTTTTGGCCTGATCGCGCAGGAATCCAGAATCGGCTATATCAACACGCAGCGCATTACCACGGAGTCAGCAATCGCCAAGGCGGCGCAAGCCAAGTTGGAACAAGAGTTTTCCAAGCGCGGGAAAGAGCTGGCTGATTTGCAAGCCGCCTTGAAAACCTTTAGCGAAAAGTTTGAACGCGACGCGCCCACACTCACCGAGTCACAGCGTGCAAGCCGCCAAAAAGAGGGCGCCGAACTTAACCGTGACTTCCAGCGCAAGCAGCGTGAATACCAAGAAGATTTGAACGGTCGCCGCAACGAGGAGTTGCAGCAGGTACTAGACAAAGCGAACAAAGCCGTCAAAAAGGTGGCAGAAGACGAAAAATACGACCTGGTCATCCAGGAGGTGGTGTACAGCAGCGCCCGGCATGACATCACCGAGAAGGTCTTGAAAATCCTCAACGCGGCGGCGGCCAAATAGGCCTGCTTCGTGCCGCAGGGGTGTCTGAACTAAGCCTGTCCGCCATCGTTGCTGCCTTGGGCGGGCAATTGCATGGCAATGCCGATTTGCAAATTTCCGGCTTGGCTTCGCTTGAGTCGGCCGGACCCAGCCACATCAGCTTTGTTAGCAACCCCAGATACCAGCAGCAACTGGCAGACACCCAAGCGGGCTGCGTCATCGTCGGTCCAAGCCTCGCAGATGCAGCACAGCGCCGTGGCAGTTGCATTGTTGCGGACCAGCCGTATCTCTACTTTGCCCGCCTCACCCAGCTTTGGCGCTCCACCATGCGCGCCGCGCGCCCTGCGCTAGGCCGCTCAGCGCCTGCCATTCACCCTTCAGCGATTGTGGATGCTGGCGCGACGGTGCACCCGACAGCGCGCGTCGGAGCCCTGTGCGTCATTGAGCACGGTGCGCAGATCGGTGCAGAAACCCAACTCAAGGCCCGCGTCACCGTGGGCGAGGATTGCGTGATTGGCGCGCGCTGCTTGCTGCACAGCGGCGTGGTCATCGGCGCCGACGGATTCGGCTTCGCACCCAACGGCGACCGCTGGGAAAAAATTGAGCAGCTAGGCGCGGTGCGCATCGGCGACGATGTGGAAATTGGCGCCAACACCTGTGTGGACCGCGGCGCCTTGCAAGACACGGTGATTGAAGACGGTGTCAAACTCGACAACCTGATTCAGGTCGGGCACAACGTGCGCATTGGCCGCAATACGGCAGTAGCCGGTTGCGCGGGCATTGCTGGCAGCGCCACGATTGGCGCCCAGTGCACGATTGGCGGCGGCGCAGTGGTCTTGGGCCACCTGCAAATTGCCGATGGCGTGCATATTTCGGCCGCCACTGTGGTCAGCAAGTCGATCAAAACGCCCGGCCACTACACGGGCTTTTTCCCCTTGGACGACAACGCGTCTTGGGAGCGCAACGCGGCCACACTCAAACAACTCCACACCCTGCGCGAGCGCATCAAAAAGTTAGAAAGCGAACCCAAGCCATGATGAATATTCACCAAATTCTCAAACAGTTGCCCCACCGCTATCCGTTTTTGCTGGTGGACCGGGTGCTGGAACTCGACAAAGGCAAGACCATCCAGGCGCTGAAAAACGTGACCATGAACGAGCCGTTTTTCGAGGGCCATTTCCCGCACCGCCCGGTCATGCCGGGGGTTTTGATGTTGGAGGCGCTGGCCCAGGCAGCGGCGCTGCTGGCCTTTGACGCGCTCAATACCTCGCCCAACGACGAGACGGTGTATTACTTTGCGGGCATCGACGGTGCGCGTTTTAAGCGACCGGTGGAGCCGGGCGACCAGCTGATTTTGGAGGTGGAGCTGCTGCGCATGAAAGCCGGCATCTTCAAGTTCAAGGCCCGCGCCAGCGTGGCAGGCGAGACGGCGGTGGAAGCCGAATTGACCTGCGCCATGCGCGCCATTGACCCGCAGGCTTGATATGGCGGCGATACATTCCACGGCGCTTGTGGACCCGCTGGCCGAGCTGGACTCGACGGTAACCGTTGGCCCGTACACGGTAATTGGCCCCCATGTGAAGGTCGGCGCCGGTACCACTATAGGCGCGCAATGCGTGATTGAGGGCCACACAACGATTGGCTGCGACAACCGCATCTTCCAGTTCAATTCGCTGGGCGCCATTCCCCAAGACAAAAAATACGCGGGCGAGCCTTGCGAATTGGTGATTGGCGACCGCAACACCATCCGCGAGTTTTGCACCTTCAACATCGGCTCGCCCGGTGATGTGGGTGTGACCCGTGTGGGCAACGACAACTGGATCATGGCCTATGTGCATCTGGCGCACGACTGCCAGGTAGGCGACCACACGATTTTTGCCAACAACTCGCAGCTTGCGGGCCACGTGGTGGTGGGCGACTGGGTGATTTTGGGCGGCTTTACCGTGGTGCACCAGTTTGTGCGCTTGGGCGCGCACAGCATGACGGCGATGTGTTCGCTGCTGTTTGCCGACCTGCCGCCCTTTGTGATGTGCCAGGGCCAGCCCGCCGGTGCGCGCTCTATGAACTACGAGGGCCTGCGCCGGCGCGGCTTTTCACCGGAGCGCATTGCCGGCGTCAAAGCCATGCACAAAGCCCTGTACCGCGAAGACCTGACGCTGGAGCGCGCCCAGGCGCAAATCGCCACGCTCGTTGAAACCCGGCCCGAGACCGCGCCCGATGTGGCCATGATGCTGGAGTTTTTGCGCCACACGCCGCCCCAGCGCGGCATTGTGCGTTGACGCCTGCGCCTGTTGCCGACACCGGCGCATCGCTGTCCTTGGCGATGGTGGCGGGTGAAGCCTCGGGCGATCTCTTGGCCGGCTTGTTGTTGGGTGCGATGCGTAAGCGCTGGCCCGGCTTGCACGCCTCGGGCATTGGCGGGCCGCGCATGGCAGCGCAAGGCTTTGAAGCCTGGTGGCCGCACCACAAATTGTCGGTCCATGGTTTTGGCTGGGACGTGCTGTTGCGCTACCGCGAGATTGTGGGCATACGCCGTCAGTTGCTGGCGCGCCTGGGCCGTGACAAACCCGCGCTGTTTATCGGCGTGGACGCGCCCGATTTCAACCTGCACCTCGAAGAAAACCTGCGTCGCCAGGGCGTCAAAACGGTGCATTTTGTGTGCCCCTCGGTTTGGGCTTGGCGCCCCGAGCGGCTGGACGTGATACGCCGCAGCGTGGACCACATGCTCTGCATTTTTCCGTTCGAGCCGGCGTTGCTGGCGCAGCACGGCATCGCCGCCACCTATGTTGGTCATCCGCTGGCGCAGGTGATTCCGTTTCAGAGCGACCGCGCTGCCGCACGCCAGTCCTTGGGCTTGGCGCCGGGCGACGACGTGGTCGCGCTCTTGCCGGGCAGCCGCAAGTCGGAAGTGCGGTACCTGGCGCTGCGCTTTTTTGAAGCGGCGGCGCTCGTTCAGAAGGACTTGCCCGGCGTCAAGTTTGTGGTGCCCGCCGTGCCAGGTTTGCAGTCAGCCATTGAAGCCGCAGCGCAGCGCAGCGGCTTAGGCTCGCGTATCCAGATCGTCAGCGGCCAGTCGCACACCGTGCTGGCGGCCTGTGATGTGACGCTGATTGCCAGTGGCACTGCCACGCTAGAGGCTGCCCTGTTCAAGCGCCCGATGGTGATTGCGTACCGCATGGGTGCGCTGTCTTGGCGCATCATGCAGCGCAAAAAATTGCAGGCGTGGGTGGGCTTGCCCAACATCTTGTGCCAGGAATTTGTGGTGCCGGAATTGCTGCAAGACGCCGCCACGCCCCTGGCCTTGGCCGCAGGGGTGTTGGACTGGCTGCACGCCAAACACCAGCAGCCCGAAAAAATCCAGGCGCTGGAGGCGCGCTTTCTGGCCTTGCACCAGTTGCTGCAGCGCGATACCGCGCGCTTGGCGACCGAAGCGATAGAGGGCGTGCTCCGTGCCTAAGCGCCTCGCGACGGTGCAAGCCACTTTGCGCTGGAGCGTAGAGGGCCTGATTGCGGGGGTCGATGAAGCCGGGCGCGGCCCGCTCGCGGGTCCTGTGGTGGCCGCAGCCGTCATCCTGGACGATCGCAAGCCGATTCAAGGCCTGGCCGACTCCAAAAAACTCAGCGCCAAGCGCCGCGAGGCCTTGTTTGACGAAATTCGCGCCAAAGCCTTGTGCTGCTCCACTGCCCAGGCCAGCGTGCAAGAGATTGACCAGCTCAACATCCTGCAAGCCACACTGCTGGCCATGCGCCGCGCCGTGTTGGGCTTGCGCCTGCCGCCCAAGCTGGTGCTGGTGGACGGCAACCGGCTGCCGGTATTGGAGATGCGGGCGCAGGCCATTGTCAAAGGCGACGCGACGGTGCCCGCTATTTCAGCCGCATCAATATTGGCCAAAGTCAGCCGCGACCGCTGGTGCGCCGACTACCACCAGCTGTTTCCCCACTACGGCTTTGCGCAGCACAAGGGCTACGGCACCGCCGAACACTTGGCCGCACTGCGCCAGCACGGCCCCTGCCCCGAACATCGCCGCAGCTTTCGGCCCGTTGCCGAGTGCTTGCGATGACCTTCATGCACCCTGGCATGCCGCCTTCCATGCACCCCATCGCCTCCCGCGACAACCCGCTGCTCAAAGAACTGCGCAAACTGGCCCAGGGCAATACCGCCTACCGCAAGACCGGGCGCTTTTGGGTGGAGGGCGACCACCTGTGTGGCGCAGCGCTCGTGCGCGGTCTGCAACCGGTGATTGCGGTGTTTGCCCAGTCGTACTGGCCGCAGGCCAGCGCGCAGTGGGCGTCGGCCGCCCCTAAAAACGTGGTGGTGCCAGACGCGCTGTTTGACGAAATCAGCGGCCTGGAGTCGCCCGCCAAGCTCGGCTTTGTACTGGATGTGCCCGCCCACAATGCCATAGCCCCGCATGCGCCCACCGTCATTCTGGACCGTGTGCAAGACGCGGGCAATGTGGGCTCTATTTTGCGCAGCGCTGCTGCCTTTGGCTTTCAGCAAGTGCTGGCGCTGCAAGAGACGGCGGCGCTGTGGTCGCCCAAAGTGCTGCGCGCGGGCATGGGCGCACATTTCGGCTTGCAGATGATCGAAGGCGTGGAAGAGGCGCAGTTGCTCGCGCTCCAGGTGCCGCTGGTGGTCACCAGCTCGCACCGAGGCACGCTGATCCAGCACTTGGCGCTGCCGTTTCCCTGCGCCTGGGTCATGGGCCACGAAGGGCAGGGCGTGCGCCAGAGCCTGATGGAGCGTGCGCAGGTGCATGTGCGCATCGGTCAGCCGGGGGGCGAAGAATCGCTCAATGTGGCAGCCGCCGCCGCAATTTGTTTGCACGCTAGCGCCGTCGGCGCAGCCTGAGAGGTAAAAAGTCGCTGGGTTAGAATCGTAGGCTTTCCAGAAACCAGCCTCCCAAGCGCTCGAAAAGCCCCATCCCCTTCGAAAAACAGCAGCCAAGATGGACTCTTGAGCGCGCTTGGGCGCACCCTAACCCATTCGGAGAACCCAGTGCTTTTGTCTCTTCAGGGTCATACCCCCCCCGCCATCTTGGCGCTCGCAGACGGCACGGTCTATCTTGGCAATTCCATCGGAGCCGCAGGCTCCACCGTCGGTGAAGTGGTGTTCAACACCTCTATGACCGGCTACCAAGAAATCCTGACCGACCCCAGCTACTGCCAGCAAATCGTCACGCTGACCTATCCCCACATCGGTAACTACGGCACCAACCCCGAAGATGTGGAGTCCAACGCAGTGCACGCGGCCGGTTTGGTAATCAAAGACCTGCCGTTAATGGCGTCCAACTTTCGCAGCACCCAAACACTTGCAGCCTATCTGCAAGCCCACGGCACCGTGGCCATTGCCAATATCGACACCCGCCAACTGACACGCCAACTGCGCGAGCAGGGCGCGCAAAACGGTTGCATCTGGGCACTTGGCGCGGGCGAAACCGTGACCGACGCTGTCATCGCGCAAGCCGTGGCCGCAGCCAAAGCCGCGCCGTCCATGGCTGGCCTGGACCTGGCCCGTGTGGTTAGCGCCAACAGCAGCTACGCCTGGACCGAGACCGAGTGGGTGTTGGGCCAAGGCTACGGCCGGCAAACCGCGCCTAAATTTCATGTGGTGGCCTATGACTTTGGCGTAAAGAAGAACATCTTGCGCATGCTCAGCGAGCGCGGTTGCCAGGTCACGGTGGTGCCTGCGCAAACTTCCGCGACGGAGGTGCAAAAGCTGCAACCTAACGGCATTTTCCTGAGCAACGGCCCCGGCGACCCCGAGCCTTGCGACTACGCCATCGAGGCGGCCAAGGTCTTGATCGAATCCGGCACCCCAGTGTTCGGCATTTGCCTGGGCCACCAGATCATGGCGCTGGCCTCGGGCGCCAAGACCTTCAAAATGAAGTTCGGCCACCACGGCGCCAACCATCCGGTCAAAGACTTGGGAACCGGGCGCGTCAGCATTACCAGCCAGAACCATGGTTTTGCGGTGGATGAAAAAACCCTGCCTGCCAACTTGCGTGCCACCCATATCAGCCTGTTCGACGGCACTTTGCAGGGGCTGGAGCGCACGGACAAACCGGCGTTTTGCTTCCAGGGCCACCCGGAGGCCTCGCCTGGTCCGCACGACATTGGCTACCTGTTTGACCGCTTTATCCGGGAGATGGAGCAGCGGGCATGAGCTTTTACGGCGTCACCGACCTGTGGACGTATGTGATTGGCGCGTTTGGCATCATTTTGCTGCCCGGGCCCAATTCGCTGTTCATCTTGTCAGTGGCCACAGCCCGCGGCGTCAAGCCGGGTTTTCAGGGCGCCTTGGGTGTTTTCCTGGGTGATACGGTGCTGCTGGCGCTGGTGGGTCTGGGCGCTGCCGGCTTGCTGCGC
This sequence comes from Comamonadaceae bacterium, assembly GCA_947442105.1. GTDB lineage: Bacteria > Pseudomonadota > Gammaproteobacteria > Burkholderiales > Burkholderiaceae_C > Allorhodoferax. The sequence continues at coordinate 25,952 of CANEVH010000014.1, forward strand.
ACTACCCCCGCGCTGTTTATGGTGGTGAAGTACGCCGGGGCGGCTTATTTGAGCTGGGTCGGACTGCAATTGATATGGGCTGCGTTCAAGAAGTGGCGTTCGCCCGCTGTGCCCACGGCGGAGCTGCAAGAAGTACCGGCGCACATGGCGCATCCTTTCAAGCGCGCCCTGTTGGTGAGCCTGTTGAACCCGAAGGCCATTCTGTTCCTACTGTCGTTTTTCGTGCAGTTTATTGATCCGGCGTACGAGACGCCGGTGGTGCCCTTCTTGATACTGAGCGCCATCGTCATGGGTTTTAGCGCGCTGTATTTGTCGGTGCTGATTTTTGCGGGCGCCCGCTTGGCGCAGGGTTTTCGGGCCCGCCAGAAGTTGTCCGCCAGCCTGTCAAGCGCCGTGGGCGCGGTATTTGTGTGGTTTGGGATCAAGTTGGCCAACGCCAGCCTGGCCTGAAACCCCAAGGAATTTTTTAGTCATAGTGGCCGCGCCCGGTGCGCGGCCCGCAGAAAAGTAAAGAGCAGCAGAGAACATGCCAAAACGCAGCGACATTAAAAGCATTCTGATCATCGGCGCGGGGCCCATCATCATCGGCCAAGCCTGCGAGTTTGATTACTCGGGTGTGCAGGCTTGCAAGGCCTTGCGCGAAGAGGGCTACAAGGTCATTCTGATCAACAGCAACCCCGCCACCATCATGACCGACCCGGACACGGCGGACGTCACTTACATCGAACCCATCACCTGGCAGACGGTGGAAAAAATCATCGCCAAGGAAAAGCCCGACGCGATATTGCCCACCATGGGCGGCCAGACCGCGCTGAACTGCGCGCTGGACCTGTGGCACCACGGTGTGCTGGAGAAATACAAGGTCGAACTCATTGGCGCCACGCCCGAGGCCATCGACAAGGCCGAAGACCGTCTGAAGTTCAAAGACGCGATGACCAAGATCGGCCTGGGTTCGGCACGCTCAGGCATCGCCCACAGCATGATTGATGCCTGGGCCGTGCAAAAGACCCTGGGTTTCCCCACTGTCATCCGCCCCAGCTTCACGCTGGGCGGCACTGGTGGCGGCATTGCCTACAACTCCGAAGAATTTGAGACCATTTGTAAGCGCGGCCTAGAAGCCTCGCCCACCAACGAGCTGCTGATTGAAGAGTCGCTGCTGGGCTGGAAAGAGTACGAGATGGAAGTGGTGCGCGACAAGGCGGACAACTGCATCATCGTCTGCTCGATTGAAAACCTGGACCCCATGGGCGTGCACACCGGCGACTCCATCACCGTGGCCCCGGCGCAAACGTTGACCGACAAGGAATACCAGATTCTGCGCAACGCCAGCCTGGCTGTGCTGCGCGAAATTGGCGTGGACACCGGTGGCTCCAACGTGCAGTTCTCCATCAACCCGGTCGATGGCCGTATGGTGGTCATTGAGATGAACCCACGCGTGTCACGTTCCAGCGCGCTGGCTTCCAAGGCCACGGGTTTCCCGATTGCCAAAATCGCCGCCAAGCTGGCCGTCGGCTTTACCCTGGACGAGCTGCGCAACGACATTACCGGCGGTGCGACCCCGGCATCGTTCGAGCCCAGCATCGACTACGTGGTCACCAAAATTCCGCGTTTTGCGTTTGAGAAATTCCCCGCCGCTGACAGCCGCCTCACCACCCAAATGAAGTCGGTGGGCGAGGTGATGGCGATGGGCCGCACCTTTCAAGAGTCCTTCCAGAAAGCCCTGCGCGGCCTGGAAGTGGGCGTGGACGGCATGAACGAAAAAACCCAAGACCGCGAAGTGCTGGAAAAAGAGCTGGGCGAGCCCGGCCCCGAGCGCATCTGGTATGTGGGCGACGCCTTTGCCCAGGGCATGAGCGTGGACGAAGTGTTTGCGCTGACCAAGATCGACCCTTGGTTTTTGGTGCAGATTGAGCAAATCGTCAAGATTGAGCTGGAAATTGAGCAACTGCCCCAGCCCGCCACCGGCTCAAGCTTGGACGCCGTGGACGCGCCCACGCTGCGCGCGCTCAAGCAAAAGGGCTTTTCCGATCGCCGCCTGGCGCGCCAGTTCAAAACCACCGACACCGCCGTGCGCAACAAGCGCATCGCCCTGGGCGTGCGCCCGGTCTACAAGCGGGTGGACACCTGCGCGGCCGAGTTTGGCACGCACACCGCTTACATGTACTCGACCTACGAGGCTGAAGGCGCCGAGTGCGAGGCGGCGCCGACCACCAACAAAAAAATCATGGTGCTCGGTGGCGGCCCCAACCGCATAGGCCAAGGCATTGAGTTTGACTACTGCTGCGTGCACGCGGCGCTGGCGATGCGCGAGGACGGTTACGAGACCATCATGGTCAACTGCAACCCCGAGACCGTATCCACCGACTACGACACCTCGGACCGCCTGTATTTCGAGCCGCTCACGCTCGAAGATGTGCTGGAAATCGTGGACAAGGAAAAGCCCGTCGGCGTGATCGTGCAGTACGGCGGCCAAACGCCCCTGAAGCTGGCGCTCGATCTGGAAGCCAACGGCGTGCCCATCATCGGCACCAGTCCGGACATGATTGACGCCGCCGAAGACCGCGAGCGCTTCCAAAAGCTGCTGCATGCGCTGGAGCTGCGCCAACCGCCCAACGCCACCGCCCGCACCGAACCCGAAGCGCTGGAAAAAGCCGCCGCCCTGGGCTACCCGCTGGTCGTTCGCCCCAGCTATGTGCTTGGCGGCCGCGCCATGGAAATCGTGCACGAGCAGCGCGACCTGGAGCGCTATATGCGCGAAGCCGTCAAAGTCAGCCACGACTCGCCGGTGCTGCTGGACCGCTTTTTGAACGACGCCATCGAGTGCGATGTGGACTGCATCCGTGATTCAGTAGGCGCCACCTGGATTGGCGGCGTGATGGAGCACATTGAGCAAGCGGGCGTGCACAGCGGCGACTCCGCCTGTTCGCTGCCGCCCTACAGCTTGAGTGCCGCCACGGTCGCCGAGATCAAGCGCCAAACGGCGGCCATGGCGCAGGCGCTGCACGTGGTGGGTCTAATGAACGTGCAGTTCGCCATCCAAAACGTGGATGGCAAAGACGTAATTTTTGTGCTCGAAGTGAACCCGCGTGCCAGCCGCACCGTGCCTTTTGTCAGCAAGGCCACCGGCGTGCAACTGGCCAAAGTGGCCGCGCGCTGCATGGTCGGGCAAACCTTGGCGCAGCAGGGCGTGACCAAAGAGGTGACGCCACCGTATTTCAGCGTCAAAGAGGCAGTGTTTCCTTTTGTCAAATTCCCGGGCGTCGATACGATTTTGGGCCCAGAGATGAAGTCCACTGGTGAGGTCATGGGCGTGGGCAAAACCTTTGGTGAGGCCTTTGTGAAGTCGCAGCTTGGCGCAGGCACCAAGCTGCCGCGCTCGGGACGTGCCTTTATCTCGGTCAAGCAATCGGACAAGGCCCGTGCGGTAGACGTTGCGCGCAAGCTTGCCGCCATGGGTTTCGAGCTGCTGGCCACCAAAGGCACGGCCTTGGCCATTAGCGGCGCAGGCGTGGCCTGCCGGACGGTGAACAAAGTTACCGAAGGCCGCCCGCACATCGTGGACATGATCAAGAACAACGAAGTCGCCCTGGTGGTCAATACGGTGGAAGGGCGGCGTAACGCGATTGCCGATTCGCGCCAGATTCGTACCTCGGCGCTTTTGGCCCGCGTCACCACGTTCACCACGATTGCGGGGGCTGAAGCCGCGGTTGAAGGCATGAAGTACCTGGACGATTTGGGCGTCATTTCGGTGCAGGAAATGCACGCCCAACTCTTGGCATAATCCGCGCATTCTTTGCAGGGACAGTGCAGCGCGTGGGCGCGGTACTGTCCCGCTTTCTTTTTGTCTGTCTGATTTACCGAATTTCCTTATGGCCACCATTCCCCTGACCAAACGCGGCGCCGAAATCCTGAAAGCCGAGTTGCACAAACTCAAGACGGTGGAGCGCCCCTGGGTCATCAACGCCATCTCCGAAGCCCGTGCGCAGGGTGACTTGAGCGAAAACGCTGAATACGACGCCGCCAAAGACCGCCAAGGCTTTATCGAAGGCCGCATCCAGGAAGTCGAAGGCAAGCTTTCAGTCGCGCAAGTGATAGACCCGGCCGCGCTGGATGCGGGCGGCCGCGTGGTGTTTGGCGCCACGGTCGACCTCGAAGAGGAAGAAACCGGTGAGCGGGTGACTTACCAAATCGTCGGCGAAGACGAAGCCGACCTCAAACTCGGCCTGATCAACGTCAGCTCACCCATTGCCCGCGCTTTGATTGGAAAGGAAGAGGGCGACACTGCGGTGGTAATCGCGCCTGGCGGCGACAAGGCCTACGAAATCGTGGCGGTGCGCTACGTCTAAGCGGGCGCTCTTGGCCCGCAGTGCAGCCCTTTGGCTTGCTGCTGCCTGGGCCTTCTCATTGACCACGCTGGGTTTTTTCGTGGTGCCCATGCTGTTTATCTATCTGCCCAGCCCCGCGCTGGCGGGCGCCATGGCAGGGCACTTGTTCCAAGCGCAGACGGGTGTTTCATGCGGCTGCGCGCTCTTGCTGCTGGTTTGTGCGTGGCGCGAGTCTGCGGATGCCAGGACGAAGCGATGGGTAGCGGTGGTGTTGCTAGGCTTGGTTTGTGCGCTGGCAGCCGAGTTTTGGGTTTCGCCGCACATCATTGCACGGGATAACTTGGCCTTTTGGCACCGCTTAGGAAGTGGGCTCTACCTGCTGCAGTGGCTGTGCGCCGTGGCGGTGTTTCATAGGCACGCCAAGCGCTGCAACAGCAGCAGCGCGGCGAGTGCCTGACGCTCAGGTCTGGCTGCGTTTTTTCACGCTGACTTTGGGTTTGGGTTTGGCGCGGCGCACATTGCCACCCGCGGTTAAACGCTGGTTGCCCAGCACCCGCAGCGTTTTCACCTCGGGCCGTTGACCGGCGCGCTTGCTGTATTTCAGCACCTTGAAGTCGCGCGGACCGGCCATGCGGTCCTCGTCCACGGTTTTTTCTTTTTCTACGTCTGGCTTAGGCCGCCACAGCACCAGCAGCTTGCCGATGTGCTGGATGGGCGCGGCGCTGAGTTCATCGGCCAGGGTTTGAAACATGGCCTCGCGGGCAACGCGGTCGTCTGAGAACACGCGGACTTTGATCAGGCCGTGGGCGTTCAGCGCGGCATCGGCTTCTTTTTTTACATTAACAGTCAGTCCGTCGCCACCGACCATGACCACGGGGTCCAGGTGGTGCGCCTCGGCGCGGTGAACTTTGCGCTGGGCGGGGGTAAGTTGGATATGGGGCATGCCGGTATTATCCGCGCAATGAAAAAAACTCCCTCTGCGCCCAGCCCGGCTGCGGCCGCTGGCACGCCCAAGCCGTCGATCAAAGGGAAGAAGGTCAACAAGGCCTGGCTGCACGACCACATCAACGACCCCTACGTCAAACTCGCTGCACGCGAAGGCTACCGCGCTCGGGCGGCCTACAAGCTCAAAGAAATTGACGAAGTCTTCGGCCTGGTTAAACCGGGGCAATTGGTAGTTGATCTCGGTTGTACGCCTGGTGCATGGAGCCAGTACCTTCGCCGGCGTATGTCGCCCCAAGGCGCCGCTGTGGGCGATCTCAATGGCACCATCATTGGCCTGGATTTGCTGGCCATGGAGCCTATTGAGGGTGTGCACTTTATTCAAGGCGACTTTCGCGAGGCGGAAGTTTTGGCACAGTTGGAGACAAGCTTGGCTGGCCGAAAGGCCGATCTTGTGGTGTCGGACATGGCGCCCAATCTGTCGGGCATTTCCTCTGCGGACGCAGCACGCATTGAGCACCTGGTGGAGCTGGCCATCGAATTTGCCCAGAACCACATGAAGCCTGAAGGGGCGCTGGTGGCCAAGGTCTTCCACGGCGGCAGCTACAACGACGTGGTGCAGCACTTCAAAGCGGCATTCCATTCCGTCAAGCCCTACAAACCCAAGGCCTCGCGCGACCGCTCATCGGAAACTTTTTTGGTCGGTATCGGTCTGAAATAGCGGCCCGCATGCCCGAGCCGCGAGGCCGCAAGGCCTTGGTGAATCTGTGGCTGCTCAAGCAAATAGTCGTCAGGCTTGGCTTGAAAGTTCTAAAATACGTCGCATGTAGGCAAGGTAAATTTCCTTGCGCCCTAACTGGAGCTTCGCTTGAACAATCAGTGGTTTTCAAAAATTGCAGTCTGGCTGGTCATCGGCTTGGTACTATTTACTGTATTCAAGCAATTTGACTCACACAACGGCGCCAACGCCACAACCCTTGGCTATTCCGACTTCCTAGAAGAAGTGCGCAACAAGCACATTAAGAGCGCGGTGATCCAAGAAGGGCAGGGCGGAACCGAAATCGTCGCCGTCACCAGCGACGAGCGCCGTGTCAAGACCACTGCCACTTATTTGGACCGCGGTCTGGTGGGCGACCTGATTGCCAACGGCGTAAAGTTTGACGTCAAACCCCGCGAAGAAGGTTCTCTGCTCATGACACTGCTGGTGAGCTGGGGTCCCATGCTGCTCTTGATTGGTGTGTGGGTGTACTTCATGCGCCAGATGCAAGGTGGCGGCAAAGGCGGCGCCTTTAGTTTTGGCAAGAGCAAGGCCCGGCTGCTGGACGAGAGCACCAATACCGTGACTTTCGCCGACGTGGCCGGGTGCGACGAAGCCAAAGAAGAAGTCAAAGAAGTCGTCGACTTCTTGAAAGACCCCAGCAAATTCCAAAAACTCGGTGGCCGCATTCCGCGTGGGCTGCTTCTGGTGGGTCCCCCCGGTACCGGCAAAACCTTGCTTGCCAAGTCCATCGCCGGAGAGGCCAAAGTACCTTTTTTCAGCATCTCGGGTTCCGACTTTGTGGAAATGTTCGTCGGCGTAGGCGCCTCTCGGGTGCGCGATATGTTCGACAACGCCAAAAAGAACGCGCCTTGCATCATCTTTATTGACGAAATTGACGCCGTAGGCCGCCAGCGCGGTGCCGGTTTGGGCGGAGGTAATGATGAGCGTGAACAAACGCTTAATCAAATGCTGGTGGAGATGGACGGTTTTGAGACCAATGTCGGCGTCATCGTGGTCGCGGCCACCAACCGCCCCGACATTTTGGATGCTGCGCTCTTGCGCCCCGGCCGTTTTGACCGCCAGGTCTATGTGACCTTGCCAGATATTCGGGGCCGTGAGCAAATCTTGAACGTGCACATGCGCAAAGTGCCGGTGTCGCAGGATGTCAACCCTGGCGTGATTGCCCGCGGCACACCAGGTATGTCCGGCGCCGACTTGGCAAATTTGTGCAACGAAGCTGCTTTGATGGCGGCGCGGCGCAACGCGCGCTTGGTGGAAATGCAAGACTTTGAGAAGGCCAAAGACAAAATCCTCATGGGCCCTGAACGCAAGAGCATGGTCATGCCCGAAGGTGAGCGCCGCAATACGGCCTACCACGAGTCGGGTCACGCCCTGATCGGCAAGTTGCTGCCCAAGTGCGACCCGGTGCACAAAGTAACCATCATCCCCCGTGGCCGCGCCTTGGGCGTGACCATGAGCCTGCCTGCACAAGACCGCTACTCCTACGACAGCGAATACATGCTCAACCAAATCAGCATGCTGTTTGGCGGGCGCATTGCCGAGGAAGTGTTCATGAAGCAAATGACCACAGGCGCCAGCAACGACTTTGAGCGTGCCACCTCCATTGCCCGTGACATGGTGACCCGCTACGGCATGACAGACGCCCTGGGCCCCATGGTCTACGCCGAAAACGAAGGCGAGGTCTTCTTGGGCCGCTCGGTGACCAAAACCACCACCATGAGCGAGCAGACCATGCAAAAGGTGGACTCCGAGGTGCGCCGCATCATCGACCAGCAGTACCTGCAAGCCCGCACCCTGATTGAAGAGAACCAAGACAAGATTCACGCTATGGCCAAGGCTTTGCTGGAATGGGAAACCATAGACAGCGACCAACTCGACGACATCATGGCGGGCAAGGACCCACGGCCACCCAAAGACTGGTCGCCGCGCGTTCCCAGTTCCGGCTCGGGCGATGGCGGAACCCCGACTGCCACGGTCACTCCCGAGCCTGCCGCCACGGCTGCCTAAGGCTTGAACAAGGTCGGCCTGTCATGGGCCGCCCTTGTTCGCTTTGTACCAAGGGCTCGCTCCATGCCCCACTGGCAAACCAGCCGCTACCGGATTGACTTGTCACGACCGCAGGTCATGGGCATTGTCAATATCACGCCAGACTCGTTCTCCGACGGTGGCCAATATGTCAATACCCGCTCGGCCCTGGTGCATTGCGAGACCCTGATCAAAGAGGGCGCTGACATTCTGGACTTAGGGGCGGAATCGACCCGGCCTGGCGCGCGCCCCTTGTCCCAGGTGGATGAATTGGAGCGGCTGCTGCCAGTGCTGCGCGAGGCGGTCAGGCTGGGTGTACCGGTCTCGGTGGATACCTACAAACCGGGCGTGATGCAGGCGGCGCTGGATCTGGGTGCGGACATCATCAACGACATTTGGGCGCTGCGCTCGGTGGACCCTGCGAATGGCCTTTCGGCGCCCCAGATCGTGGCGCAACACCCCCACTGCGGCGTATGCCTGATGCACATGCACGGCGACCCGCAAACCATGCAGGCATCTCCTATGTCGGGTGACGTCGTAGAACCTGTGCGTGATTTTTTGTCACACGCCGCAAACGCGCTGGTGGCGCTTAGCGTGGACAAAGCGCGCATTTGCGTTGATCCAGGCATCGGTTTTGGCAAGACGGTAGAACAAAACTTCAGCTTGCTGGCACGCCAATCGGTTTTGCTTGAAACGGGGTTTGCACTGCTTGCCGGCTGGTCGCGCAAATCGTCGCTGGTAGCGGTTACCGGCGCGGCGGCGGACGACCGGGTGGTAGCGAGCGCGGTGGCGGCTGCTTTGGCAGTGCAAAACGGCGCGCATATCGTCCGAGTGCACGATGTGCGCGCCACCGTCCAGGCCTTGCGCGTGCTTGCAGCCACGCGGGCGGAGCAATAAAGGGCGTGAGTTCAACGTGAATTCAATAGACCGTCGGCGCGTCTTACTTCTCAAGTACACGATTTTTAAGCCACCAAGGCTTACCCCTTCAACAGGAACATTCACCCATGCAACGCGAATATTTTGGTACCGACGGCATCCGCGGCACCGTAGGGCAGGCGCCTATCACGCCCGACTTTGTACTGCGCTTAGCGCACGCGGTGGGGCAGGTGCTGCGGCAAACCGAGGCGCGCCCGGTGGTGCTGATTGGCAAAGACACGCGGATTTCTGGCTACATGCTGGAAAGTGCGCTAGAGAGCGGCTTTAACTCTGCGGGTGTCGATGTGGTCTTGCTCGGGCCGCTGCCCACGCCGGGCGTGGCGTACCTGACGCGGGCGCAGCGTGCCTCCCTGGGGGTGGTGATCAGCGCCAGCCACAACCCGTTTGATGATAACGGCATCAAATTTTTCAGTGCCCAGGGCACCAAATTGCCTGAGGCCTGGGAGCTGGCTGTGGAGGCCGCCTTGCAACAAGCACCGCAGTGGGCGCAGTCTGCGGGCTTGGGCAAGACCCGGCGCTTGGACGACGCGGCCGGGCGCTACATTGAGTTTTGCAAAAGCACGTTTGCCAACGACTTGACGCTCAAGGGACTGAAGATTGTGGTCGACGGCGCCCACGGCGCGGCCTACCAGATCGCGCCCAAGGTGTTTCATGAACTGGGCGCGGATGTGGTGGCCATTGGCTGCGCGCCGGACGGCCTCAACATCAACCACGAGGTAGGCGCTACCCATCCCGAGGCGCTGGTGGAAGCCGTCCAGCAGCACAAAGCCGATTTCGGCGTGGCGCTCGATGGCGATGCCGACCGATTGCAAATGGTCGATGCGCAGGGGCGTCTGTACAACGGCGACGAGTTGCTTTGCCTGATGGCCGACGAGCGCCTAGGCCGGGGTGAGGCATTGCCGGGCGTGGTGGGCACCCTGATGACGAATATGGCCGTCGAGCTGGCGCTCAAAAACCGGGGTGTGGACCTGGTGCGCGCCAAGGTGGGCGACCGCTACGTGCTGGAGGCGATGGAGGAGCGCGGCTGGATTTTGGGCGGCGAGGGCTCTGGTCACCTGCTGGCGCTGGACAAACACACCACGGGTGACGGCCTCATATCTGCGCTGCAGGTGCTGCAAGCCTGCGTGCGCGCGGGCAAAACCATGGCCGATTTGCTTCAAGGCGTCACGCTGTTTCCCCAAACCCTGCTCAATGTGCGCCTGCGCCCCGGTTTTGACTGGCAAAACCATGCCGCGCTCACAGAGCAAACTTTGGCGGTGGAGCACGAGCTGGGGCAAACCGGCAGAGTGTTGATCCGCGCCAGCGGCACCGAACCGCTGGTGCGGGTGATGGTGGAGGCGCGTGATGCCGCCCAGGCCTTGCGATGCGCCCAGCGCATTGCGGAGACCTTGCGATGAGCGTGGCATCCCCCCACATCTGCCGCGCTGACTATGCCAATGCACGCCACGCTCAGGTGCTGGTGGACTTGCTGGACGCCTACGCCCAAGACCCCATGGGCGGCGGGGAGCCGCTGAGCGCCTTTGCCAAGCAAAACTTGGTAGCGTGTTTGGCCGCGCGGCCCCAGGCTTTCAGTGTGTTGGCGTTTGCGGATGCTGACGAGTCGCAGCCGCTGGGGCTGGTCAATTGCATTGAGGGCTTTTCTACCTTTGCTTGCCGCCCATTGGTCAATGTGCACGACGTGGCGGTGTTGCCTGCGTACCGCGGCCAGCGCGTGGCCGAGCGCATGTTTGAACTGGTGCAGGCGATTGCCCTTGAGCGGGGTGCCTGCAAACTCACTTTGGAGGTGTTGTCGGGCAATAGCGGTGCGCTGCGCCTGTACACCCGCATGGGCTTTGCCCCGTACCAGCTGGACCCAGCGGCAGGCAGCGCACAGTTAATGCAGAAGTGGCTGGACTGATTGCGGTTTGGAGTACGCGGGCAGGCCTAGGGTTGGCTGAACTTGGGGTTTTTTGAAGCCAAAAAAAACGGCCACCCGCGAGAGAGGCCGTAAAACTTAGGAGAAATAAAAAACCACCCAGCGGCCCCTGGCAACAGAGGCCGCTTTTTGCCGACTTTGTCGGCTGCGATCAGAAGTTGAAGCGCATACCGAACGACAGGGCGGTGGGGTCGTTGCCAGCTACAGTGGTGGTTGGGAAGTTGTCGGCGCCAGCGAATGTGCCTTTTCCTTTGGTGTTGTTCATGATTTGTGAGTAGTTGGTGTACAGCGTGGTTTGCTTGTCCAAGATGTAGTCCACTTCCAGCGAAGTCATGGTCAGATCGTCTTGCTTGTTCGATGCGGACTCGCCGGACATGCCGTAGTTGAACTTGAACACCGTTTGGCCCATGGTGTAGCCCAGCACGACCAAGGAGTTGTTCGTCTTTTGGCTGTTGGCAGAGACGGATGCATTGTTGTCCAGCGTGCTGAATGCCAGTCCAGCGGAGAAATCACCCATCTTGGCGCCCATCGTTACTTTGGTGGCGCTCATCCCGAAAGTTTTGTCCGACACGTCTTTCTTTTGCATGGCTACGCCGAAGTTGTAAGTCCCGTTGTTCCACTCGCCCGACACGCTGTACAGCGGTTGGTTGGTGGTGGCGGTTTGCGCTTCGTCAGGCGAATAAGACGCTTTCACCACGATGTCCGCAAACTTGGGGCTGATGTAGACCAAGTTGTTGGTTTGGCGGGTGTGGACGTTGTCAAAGTAGGTGGAGCTGGCAGACCGAGTGCCCTTGCCATGGATGATCACTTCCATGGCGTCGCCCTCAGCCCAGAGCATGGAGGCCAACCCGCCACCGTCCAGAGATTTCAAAGGCGTGTCATGGTTACCGGCCAAAAAGGTTCCCAAGGATTTGCTTCTCAGTCCGACGAAGCTGTTGCGGTTGGCCAGAAAACCGGTGTCGCCAGCTTGGTTTCGGGCTTTGCCGTCTTCAGGAGAAAACGCGGTTTCGATTTGGAAAATGCCGCTCAGGTCGCTGCCAAAGCTGCGGTCGCCCTTGATGCCGAAACGTGATGCGTAGTTTTGCAACATGGTTTTGGTCAAGGCGCCATCGTTTGCGCTCTCAATGGCCATGTCCAAGCGGCCATACAAGGTTACCGAAGGAGCGGTTTGGGCGAATGCTGAGCCAGCCAGTGTGGAGGCAATCGCAATGGCGAGCAGGGATTTGCGTGCGGTGAAGTTCATGGATCAGACTTTCTAAGGGTTAAAACGTATTGCCAAAATTCAAAAACCGTAAAATTTTTGAATCGACAGCGGCTAGTGTTAAATCTCCCGGTGACAAAACTGTGAATTTTTTGTGAATTTTTTGCGGCGTTGTGGCGATGGAACGGTTGGAGTTGCGAGAAGCATGCGTTCATCACGCCGTCACATCGCCGCCTTAGCGTGGCGCGTTCTTTTCACTCTTGGAGCTATTTATGTTCGTTCGGATTGCCGCTTTGTCTTTGGTGTCTATGGCTTTGGTAGCGGGCCCCTGTGCTGCGCAAACGGCCAAGCCCTTCAGTTTTGGCCTGTGGGGCGACATGCCTTACAAAAAAGCCGGAGACGACCCCAAGCTGCCCGCCGTGTTGCAAAGCATCAACCAGTCGGACATTGCTTTCTCGCTGTATGACGGCGACATCAAGGACGGCAGCTCCAAATGCACCGATGAGGTCTATACCGATGCGCTCAAAATGTTCAACACCCTGGCCAAGCCCGTGGTGTACGTGCCCGGTGACAACGAGTGGACCGATTGCCACCGCAGCAACAACGGCGGCTTCAACACCCTAGAGCGCCTGGCGCACCTGCGTAAAGTGATGTTCCCGAGCACCAACAGCCTGGGCCAAACCACCTTGGCGCTAGAGCAGCAGGGCAAACCCGGCGAAAAATTTGTCGAAAACAGCCGCTTTAGCTATGGTGGCGTGGTGTTTGTGGGCATTCACCAGCCCGGCAGCAACAACAACGTGGTCATGAGCGAGAAGGAATGCAAAAACAAGAGCGCCCGCGACAACGCCCAGTGCGACGCGGCCAACGCGGAATACATTGAGCGCGATACGGCCAACGTAGCCTGGATGACTGCGGCATTTGCCGCCGCCAAGGCGCAAAACGCCGCAGGCATTGTGGTCGTTACCCAGGGTGACCCCGGCTTTGATTTGCCCGAGACCGAAGACTTTGACGAAAGTACGCATGCCAGCGTCAGCGGCTACCGCAACTTCATGGCCAAGCTGGCCGAGCAGACCGAGCAGTTCAAGGGCCAGGTCTTGTTTGTGCATGGCGACACCCATTACTTCAAGCTGGACAAGCCGCTGCACAACCCCAACAAAATGCTGACCAACTTCACCCGATTGCAAACTTTTGGCAGCCCCAGCTTGCATTGGGTGCGCGTGACGGTGGATGTGGCGTCGGCTAACGTCTTTACCATCCATCCGGTGATCGTGCGATAGCCTTGAGTGCTTGGGAATGAAAAAGCCGCTGGCGCCCTCGGGGGCCAGCGGCTTTTTTCATGGAGGGGAGGAGTCAGTCCCGGTCTTTGCGAAAGACGATCCAGGCGGCGACAGCGGTTATGCTGACGATCAGCGCCACCACAATCCAAAAGCCTGCCGGGTGATCGGCTAGCGGAATGCCGCCCACGTTCATGCCCAACAGGCCGGCAATGATGTTGATGGGCAAGGCCATCACGGTGACCACCGTCAACACAAACAAGCTGCGGTTGTTGGCTTCGGCCACGCGACCGGCAATCTCTTCTTGCAGCAGCTTGATGCGCTCTTGCAAAGCGGCCATGTCGCTGAGCGCCACGTTGAACTCTTCGGACGACTGGTGCAGGTCTTCAAGGTCCGCCTCGCGTATCCAGGGGGGCGGTTTCTTTAGCAAGCGGAACAAGGCGGCTGGCTCGGGCGCCAGCAGGCGCTGCAGCCGCACCAGCAGGCGGCGTGATACGCCCAGGTCAGCGCGCTTGCTCTCTAGCCGACCGGCGAGCAATTTGTCTTCGATGGTGTCGATGCGGGTGGTGATTTCACGCACGATATTGGCCAGCACATCGCCCTGGTCGTGCATCAGGTGCACCAGCAGCGCCACCGACGAGCTAATGGGCACGCCCCGGCGCACAGCATCACGCAAACGGTCCACCGAGCGCAGGGGCTGCATGCGGGCAGTGACGATGAGTTTTTCGCTCACCGACAGCCACAGTGTGGAAATATCGGAGGGCTCGAAGGAGAAGTCGTAGTGCACGTCGTTGACCACTGCTACCAGCGTGCCGTCATCCAGCTCCACGCGCGTAGAACGCGAGGCCTCGCGCAGCGTTTCATAAAAAACGGCAGACAGCGCCAGATGCTGGCGCAGCCACCGTTCGGCGTTGACCTGGGCTAAGTTGAAGTGCAGCCAGATAAAACCCTGCGTCTGGGCCGGATCAAGCAGCCGCTGCAGCGCTTGGTCAGCGCCAATGGCTTGCCCTATGCCGTCATCGGAGAAGCTAAATCCGCAAATCAGCCCGTGGTGGTCAGCGCCGTAGGTTTCGGTGGGGGTGGTTTGCATGGGGCCAATGGTATTCAATCAGCTAGCCTCTGAAGGCAGCCAGCAGCCCTTGCGCTATGGCCAATGCTGCATCGGACGTGAATTGCCCGGCGGCGATCCGCTCCATCGCCGCAGGTGCGGACAGCTTCTCAAAAGTCTGCACCTCGCCGTCCTGGTTGCGCGGTACAAAGCCCTGGGGCAGCGCCAGGTTGAAGACATGGAGCACTTCGTCGTGCCAGCCGCCGGACGCCATTTGGCTGATGCGCACTGGGCCTGCGGCTTGGAGTGCGGCAGGGTCGCTTAGCGTGAACCCGGCTTCTTCCCACAGCTCGCGTCTGGCGCACTCCAGCAGCGTCTCGCCAGCGGGCAGCCCACCGGCGGTGAGGTTGTCCCACAGGCTAGGGTCGGTGGCCTTGGTGGCGCTGCGCTGGCCGCACCACAGGTGGCCGTCTGGCGTGAAGCCGTTGATATGCACCGCATGGCTGAGCATGCCCAGGTACAAAAACCCCGCGCGCTCGACGCGCACCCATTCGTCGGCGTCGGTTTGCGGCAGCAGGGTTTCGTGGCTCCAGTAGCTAAACCGCTCATTGCGCCATCCGTGCAGATGCCCACTTTTATGCAGCGCTTGCAAGGCCGACTCTAGTTGCCAACTTCGGTCTTCAGCGCCCGTGGATAAGGGGTTCCAGCGCAAGAGGTCGGCATCCGCGTGCGAGGGGTGCAAGGCCCTTAGCACAGGCGCCACATGGGCGCGCGCAAGATGCCCCATAAAGTGCGCGCCACACCACCAGGGCAAGGTGTTTTCCGATGGGAGGTGTCGCGCATCGGCAATCAGCACCCGCAGCTGCGCGCGGTGCGCAGGGGTCAGTTCGGCGAAAAATCGCTTCATTTTCGGTTTGAACGGTGTGAGGCTGCCCGATTCAGCCGCCTTGTTGGCAAGGTGCAATGCGCGGGCGGGGGCCGAGGGAAGGCATTTGGTTCTCCAAGAGGGCGCAAGGGATGTAAGGAGTGACAGGGCTGCAACCCGGCGTACCGGCGCACCACCCCGCGCGCTGCCATCGTACTGATCCACTGGGTCCGTGCTGTGACGGTGCGGTGGCGGGTTTCGAAGGACTTTTTGTAACCAATCGTTCATTTTTTCAACATATTTTCGTCACCAATTTTTAGCAAACTTCACAGCCATTGCAGCCTTGTTGGAGTGAATTATGGATATTGCCGGTCAGTCGCAAACTTTGGGCACGCATCACGAGGCCATCGCGCTGCGAGCGGCGCCTTCTTTGCGCGGCTTGGACCGCTTGGGTGGGGCGGCGCCTTCGGGTCTGTCCGTGTCCTGGGCGCGCCACCAAGACGAGGTACGCGCTGCGCAGCGATTGCGTTACCAGGTGTTCGCTGGCGAAATGGGGGCGCGCCTGACGACCCCAGTGCCTGGCCACGACATCGACCTGTTTGACAACTACTGCGAGCACTTGCTGGTGCGCGATGCGGCCAGCGGCCAGGTCATCGGC
This sequence comes from Comamonadaceae bacterium, assembly GCA_947442105.1. Taxonomy (GTDB): domain Bacteria; phylum Pseudomonadota; class Gammaproteobacteria; order Burkholderiales; family Burkholderiaceae_C; genus Allorhodoferax. The sequence goes on from CANEVH010000014.1 coordinate 41,922, forward strand.
ACCTACCGCGTGCTCACCCCGGTGCAGGCCCAGCGCGTAGGCAGCACCTACAGCGACACCGAGTTTGACCTCACCCGCCTGCGCGGCATGCGAGAACGCATGGTGGAACTGGGCCGCAGTTGCGTGCATCCCGAGCACCGCCACGGCGGCGTCATCATGGCTTTGTGGGCTGCGCTGGCCGAATTCATGGTGCGCAACCAGCTCGACACCATGATTGGCTGCGCCAGCGTGCCCATGTTGCACCACGGCATGGTGTGCGGCGACGTTGCGGCCAGCATCTGGCACCAACTGCAGGCCACGCATCTGGCGCCTATTGAGCACCATGTGCGACCGCGCCTTCCGCTGCCCCTGGATCGCCTCAATGGCCTGCTGGCCGTAGAGCCCCCGGCGCTCATCAAAGGCTATTTGCGCATGGGCGCCAAGGTGTTGGGGCCGCCCGCGTGGGACCCGGAGTTCAACTCTGCCGATCTGCCGATGTTGATGCGCCTGGCCGATTTGCCGCAGCGCTACCGAAAACACTTTTTGGGCGCTTAACGCGAAATGCGGGCTTGCTGTGGAAGGGCTTGCATGCAAAAAGCCACTGTTTATTTGATGTCCAATTGACCCTTGCCACAGCACCATGCCACGGCGCACGACTACATTAGCCGCATCGTGACAAGAGATGAAAGTGCCGTCTATGACCCTGCCCGCTATCGTTGATACGGCGGCTACAGGTCCGACTTCCAAAGCCTTCCCCGAGGCCGGCCACCCCCAATTGCTGGACCGCGACCACAGCCTGGTGGCGTTCAACGAGCGGGTGTTCAGTTGGGCAAGCCGTAGCGACGTGCCCGTGTTGGAGCGCTTGCGCTACCTGTGCATCGTCTCCTCCAACTTGGACGAATTTTTTGAAGTGCGTGCCGCTCCCCACCTCACAGCCAAACGCGCCGATGACCGTGAAGGCAGCTATACCGTCGAGTCCTTCCAGCGCATGTCCGTGGCCTTGCACCATCTGGTGGAACGGCAGTACGCGCTCTACAACGAATCGCTGCTGCCAGCCCTGGAGCAAAACGGCATCAAAATCATCTCGCACGGTGAGCGCAACGCTGCTCAGCGCCAATGGGTCAAGCAGTATTTTGTGCGCGAAGTGCGCCCCCTGCTCATCCCGGTCGGGCTCGACCCCGCCCACCCCTTTCCCCAAGTGGCCAACAAGGCTTTGAACTTCATTGTGCAACTGGGCGGTCATGATGCCTTTGGCCGCAGCAACGAAATTGCCATCGTCAAAGTGCCCAGGGTGTTGCCGCGCATTATTCGTCTGCCCGATCAGGTGGCAGGTGGCAAGGCGGTGTTTGTGGCACTGACCAGCGTCATCCGTGCGCACCTCAATGAGCTGTTCTTGGGCCGTAGCGTAGAGCAGTTCTCGCAATTCAGGGTGACGCGCCACTCAGACCTTGCGGTCGATGAGGACGATGTGCAAAACCTGCGCACCGCCCTGCGCCAAGGCTTGGTGCATAGGCACTACGGTGAGGCGGTGCGCCTGGAGGTCTCTTCGGGTTGCTCGGAGCACTTAGCGCACTTTTTGCTCAAACAGTTTGATTTGCCAGCCATGTCCTTGTACCGGGTGTCTGGCCCGGTGAACTTGGTGCGCCTGACCCAGATGATTGATTTGCTGGCGCGCCCGGATTTGTGCTTTAGCCACTACAAGCCCTGTTTTCCCCGCCAAATGGACTTGGGCGTCAACATCTTTGAGCAGCTCAAGCGCAGTGACATCATCTTCCATCAGCCCTTTGAGAGTTTTGATGGTGTGGTGGCCTTTTTGCGTGCCGCTGTCAACGACCCCGATGTGTTGGCGATCAAGCAAACGATTTACCGCACCGGCACCAACCCGTCCCTGATGGACCTGCTTCGCGAAGGCGTGCGCAGGGGCAAAGAGGTGACCGTGGTGGTGGAACTCAAGGCGCGCTTTGACGAGGAGGCCAATATCAACTGGGCCGAAATGCTCGAATCCATAGGCGCGCAAGTGGTGTATGGCGTAGTCGGCCTGAAAACCCATGCCAAGATGCTCTTGGTCACCCGGCGAGAGGGCCGAGTGCTCAGGCGCTACGGCCACTTATCCACTGGCAATTACAACGCCACCACCGCGCGCCTGTACACCGACATCAGCCACATGACCGCCAACGCCGCGCTGACCAGTGACATGGAGGATTTGTTCGTCCACCTGGCCAGCCAAAGTCGGCTACCCCGACCCAAAGCAATGTGGGTGGCACCTTTTTACTTGCACAACAACCTGCTGCGCAAAATCAAGGACCTGGGCCGTGCCGCCGGGCGGGGCGATTCGGCGCGCATCGTCCTGAAGATGAACGCCTTGACAGACCTGGAGCTGATTGAGGCCTTGCTGAACGCCGGCCGCCAAGGCGTAAAGGTCGACCTGATCGTCCGTGGCGCTTGCATGTTGCCAGCACGTGTGCCTGGTTTGAGCGACAACATCCGTGTGCGCTCGGTCATTGGGCGTTTCTTGGAGCACTCGCGTGTGTTTTACTTCAGACTGGGTGCGGTGGAAGACCTGTACCTTTCCAGCGCCGACTGGATGAACCGCAATATGGTGCGCCGCATCGAGGTGGCCTGGCCTGTAAACGACCCTGCGCAGCGCCAGCGACTGGTCGACGAGTGTTTGCTGGCGTATTTGCACGACGGAGTAGACGCCTGGGACATGGCGCCAGACGGCAGCTACCACCGGGTTCAGAGCGTGTCCTCTCACCCCGGTCACAGCGCGCAGCAGGCCTTGATGGCGCGCTACGGCACGGCCAACCGCCGCCGTGCCAAAGGATAGCGCTATGGACTTGGTACTGTGGCGCCACGCAGAGGCGATTGACCTGGACCTCGTTGGCGACGACATGCTGCGCACGCTTTCGCCCAAAGGAGAGAAGCAGGCCCTGCGCATGGGCGCCTGGCTGGATCGCCAGTTGCCTGCCGGCACCAAGGTGTTTTCCAGTCCGGCCCTGCGCGCGGACCAGACCGCCCGCGCTCTGGACCGCAAATACAAGACCAGCGCCGCCCTGGCGCCCTTGGCCAGTGTGGATGAGTTGCTGGAACTGGTGCACTGGCCCCATGCCAGCGGCTGCGTGCTGGTGGTCGGGCACCAGCCCACGCTGGGGCAAACCATTTCACGCCTTTTAGGTATGAATGACCAAGATTGCAGCGTGAAAAAGGGCGCCGTCTGGTGGCTCAGACTGCGCGAACGACAGCCGCCTGAGCGAACCACGCTGGTGGCTGTTTTGTCGCCCGATTTGGTCTAGCTGCGTCAGTCTTTGGATGGGCGCCCGGTCTTGAGGCTGGGCACGGCAGCGATGGCCGCCAGGAAAGCGGCGTCCGGCAGGCTCGACAAGTGTTTGATGCCAGCGCGAATGAGCTCTGTCTTCTTGACCATGGTTTGGAGCTGCGCGGCGCGTTGCTTCATGGCGTCAAGCGCTTGGTATTCGGCTTTGGGAATGGTCACGCTGTCGCGCACCATTTTTGGCTTCTTCTCTTTCGTCACTTTGGCTTCGGTGGGCACCGCGACCTGGGCTTTGGCTGGCGTGGCTGTGGTGCCCGGCGCCACAGTGGGCTTGTCCGTCTTGGCGCGGGCAGCTACAGGCCCTGGCTTGGCGGTGGCACTGGCGGCGCGCTTAGCGGATGGCGCGCGCTTTTTTACAGCAACCGGAGCGGCTGGAGGGGTTACCGTTGCAGCCGGCTTGCGCGCCGACGATTTAGCAGCAGTGGGTGCAGTGCTTGCAGTAGTGGGGGATTCAATAGTTGCCATGGGAGTCTTTCTTGCGCGAAAAGTGAAGTAAACGATACATATAGTTTATACCGTTTGTAGCTCACTTGCGCAAGCCCTCATCGCTCAATGAAATCCAGGGGCCAAGGCGTTTTTTGCCAGGCAAGGGCCTCCTCGCGCAGCAAATACGCCGACTGCGGAAACTCTTGAACCCATTGCGTGGTGCAAACCAGTTGGGGCGTTGCGCTGGTTGAATGGGTGATTTGGATGCCGCTGAGGTCGGGCGCGCGCCGCGCGTGGCACAAAATCACCGCCAGCCGCAATGCCAGCAACTGGGTGCGCAATTCGTCGTGCGACAGGTCTGATTCAAGCTTGCGCAGTTTTCCCCGGTGGCCCAGCACCAGCAGGCTCAGGCGGTGCAGCTCTGCCAAAGAAAAACCCATGGCGTCCGCGTTGTCCAAAATGTAGGCGCCATGCTTGTGGTAGTCGCTGTGAGAAATGCGGCTGCCAATTTCGTGCAGCTCTGCGGCCCAATTGAGCTTGCGTACGCTGCGTCCGGTGGGGTCAGCCACGCCCGTGGTGTGCGGCCCCACCAGCTGCCCAAACAAGGCGGTGGCCACCTGGCCCACGCGTGCCCCGTGCGCGCGATCAACGCCAAACTTGCTCGCCAAACGGGCTACTGTTTTGATGCGCAGGTCGCTGCTGAGCTGGGTGTCCCCCTGCAGTTCTGAAATCAGTCCGTGCCGAAGCCCGCCGGCCGTCGGGTACAGGGTTTGGATGCCCAGCAAGCTAAATATCGCCCGCGTCACGCTCAGGCCTCCGCCTATCACCACTTTGCGGTCCTCGCGCATCCCATTCATTTTGATGCGGTCAACGTGCTGCGAGAGGATCAGCTTTTCCAAAAGCCAGTCCAATCCGTCTTGCGTAATCGCGCCCGTCGGCCAGCCCCCAGCAGACAGAACGTCACTGAGAGCGCTTACCGTGCCAGCCGATCCATAAGCAATATCCCAGTGCTTTGGGTGGTAGGCGTCTAGCGCCTCATCAAGCACCGCCTTGGCGGCAATTTCGGCAACTTCAAAGGCCTTGCGGCTGAGTTGGCCATCGGGAAAGTAGCGGGTAGACCAGGCGATGCTGCCCACCCGAAACGATTCCATCACCCTCGGCTGCGCGGCCTGGCCCAAGATGAGTTCTGTGGAGCGTCCGCCGATATCGATCACCAAGCGCCGCTCGTCCGAAGGTGGCAAGGACGTCGCCACGCCTTGGTAAATGAGCCGCGCCTCCTCGCGTCCCGATATCACATCGATTGGAAAACCGAGCACCTGCGTGGCCCGCTCCAAGAAGACATCGCGGTTGCGCGCCTCGCGCAGCGTTTGGGTGGCTACGGCACGCACCTGGTGGGGCGGAAACCCCGCCAAGCGTTCGCCAAACCGCGCCAAACAGTCCCATCCGCTTTGCATCGCCGCAGCAGTCAGGTTCCGGTCTTGGTCTAGCCCGGCGCCCTGGCGAACCGTTTCTTTGATGTATTCCGTGCGCTCAAAAGCGCCGTGATCGATCACCCCCACCTCCAAGCGAAAGCTGTTGGACCCCAGGTCGATGGCCGCGAGGCGATTTTCAGTGTTCATTAAACGATTTATACAATTTTTACCGCGAAAGGATAGCACCACTGTGCTGCCTGGCGGCTTTGGGCCGTGCCACAAAAAAAGCCCAGCCAAAGCTGGGCTCATTTGCCGCTTCTACACCGGAGCGCACGCGTTTGGCGCGCATCCCGGCGTACAAAGTCTAAAAGCGCTTATTTTTTGATCGGTGTCATTACCGCGTCAACAATGTGGATCACGCCGTTGGTCGCGATCACATCGGCCTGAAGAACCGCCGCGTTCTCTACGGTAACGAAGTCACCGGCTTTGGACAGAGCCAAGGGGTCGCCATTAAGTGCCTTCACCGTGCTGTTTTTGACGTCTTTTGCTAAAGCCTTCGTTGGGACCACATGGTAGGTCAGCAAGTCTTTGAGTTTTGCAGGGTTCTTAGCCAGGTCGTCCATAACGGCTGGTTTGACCGTTTTGAATGCGTCATTGTTGGGTGCAAACACCGTAAAGGGGCCTGTCCCTTGCAGCGCCGAGGTCAAACCGGCAGACACGATCAGGCCGTTCAAGGTGCTTAACGACGGAGTTTTTGCAATGGTGTCAGCCACGCTCACCGGCTTTTCGATGGTCGCGCAAGCGCTGAACAGGGTCACAAAGGCTGCGGACAGAGCGGCGCGGCGGACGATATCAAAGGATTTGGATTGAAACATGATGAGGTTCTCCGGTTGTGGAGCGCCTAAGATAAGAATACTTAGTGACGAAATTGTGACAACTTTTTCGAGGCTGGATCTGGCGTGCCAGTCGATCAAATCTGCATGCTCTTTCGCAATCTAGGTCATTTATTTGTCACAAAAGGTTCTTACATTGTTGGAGAGTTTCCCCCAACCAAACCGAAGGATTTATATGAAATTTGCCGTGAAGTACCCAGGCTTGGCGATCGCCGCTGCTACCGTTTTCTCAGTTGGCACCGCCCAAGGCCAAGAGATTACAGGCGCTGGCGCCAGCTTCCCCGCGCCCATCTACTCCAAGTGGGCCTCTGACTACAATAAAGCCACCGGCGTCAAAGTGAATTACCAGTCAATCGGGTCTGGCGGCGGCATCAAGCAAATCGACTCCAAAACCGTGGATTTTGGTGCGTCTGATATGCCGCAAACGGACGAAGTTCTGAAAACCAAAGGCCAAGTGCAGTTCCCTGCCGTGATTGGCGGAACCGTACCCGTTGTGAACATCAAGGGCATCGCCCCTGGTCAGATGAAGCTTGACGGTCAGGTGTTGGGCGATATCTTCTTGGGCAAAATCACGCGCTGGAATGATCCTGCACTGAAAGCACTCAACCCCACTTTGCCTTTGCCGGACGCCGCAATTGCGCCAGTGCGCCGCGCTGACGGCTCTGGAACCACATTCAACTTCACCAACTACCTGAGCCGCGTCCACCCTGAGTGGAAGGCAAAAGTGGGTGAGGGCACCGCAGTGAACTGGCCCGTGGGCGCGGGTGGCAAGGGCAATGAGGGTGTTTCAGCCTTCGTGAACCGCTTGCCCAACTCGATTGGTTACGTCGAGTACTCTTACGTGAAACAAAACAAGATGACTTACACCTTGTTGAAAAACCGCGACGGCAATTTTGTTGCCCCGGACGATGACGCATTCAAGGCAGCGGCTGTGGGTGCGGACTGGAACAAGTCGTTCTACCAGCTGATCACGGACCAGCCTGGCAAAAACACCTGGCCCATCACAACCGCGACCTTCATCCTGATGCACGCAAAGCAGGACAAGCCAGCCAACGCCACGGAAGTGTTGAAGTTTTTCAACTGGGCCTTCTCCAACGGCGGCAAAGCGGCTACTGAGCTGGACTATGTGCCCATGCCTGCGGACGTGGTCGCAACGATCCAAAAATCCTGGGGTGAAATCAAAGACCCGGCCGGCAAGCCAGTGTCCTTCAAGTAACTGTCCCATCCCCGTAGTCCAGGCATCTTGTATTCGCTTGATGTCCTGGACTTTGTTTTCTTAACGGTGAGCGCTTCATGACCTTAACGCCTTCCATCAAACCTGCCCGCAGCGGACCCATGGCCGACAAAGTTTTCGGATGGGCCTCCAAGGGCTGCGCGATTTTGACGCTGGGCTTGTTAATAGCCATTCTTACATCGCTAACGATTAGCGCCTGGCCGGCCATTTACAAGTACGGATTCTCCTTTTTGACGAATTCGGTTTGGGATCCGGTGCAGGAAGATTTCGGTGGTTTTGTCATGATTTATGGCACGATCGCGACCTCGATCATTGCATTGTTGATCGCTGTACCGGTGAGCTTTGGCATTGCATTGTTTTTGACGGAGTTGTCGCCGTCGTGGCTCAAGCGGCCCTTGGGTACTGCGATAGAGCTGCTGGCCGCTGTGCCGTCTATCGTTTATGGCATGTGGGGTCTTTTGGTGTTTGGCCCGGTTTTGGCGGAATATGTCCAAACACCGCTCCAAAACGCATTTTCTGGCACGCCTTACTTGGGTGCGTTGGTCTCTGGCCCGCCCGTTGGCATTGGTCTGTTTTCTGCCGGTGTCATTCTGGCCATCATGATCATCCCGTTTATTGCAGCGGTCATGCGGGACGTGTTTGAGGTCACTCCTGCTTTGCTCAAAGAGTCGGCTTATGGCTTGGGGGCGACCACCTGGGAAGTCGTATCGACCGTGGTTTTACCCTACACAAAAACGGGGGTGATTGGCGGCATCATGCTGGGCTTGGGTCGCGCGATCGGTGAGACCATGGCGGTCACCTTTGTTATCGGCAACTTCAATCAACTTGACTCTCTGAGCTTGTTTCAGGCCGCCAACAGCATTACGTCTGCCTTGGCAAACGAGTTCGCCGAAGCCGGTGAAGGATTGCACCAAGCCGCTTTGATGTATTTGGGGCTGGTCTTGTTCTTCATTACCTTTGTTATTCTGAGCCTGTCCAAGCTCTTGTTGTCGCAGCTCCGCAAGGCTGAAGGAGCAAAAACATGATTTCAATTGAGCAGAAAAAAGCGCGGGCCTCCAAGTTTGCGACGCGCAACCGGGTGAACAGCCTTGCCACGGTGCTGGCACTGTCGGCGATGGCGTTTGGTCTGTTTTGGTTGTTCTGGATACTGATTGAAACGGTGCGCCTGGGCATTGGTGGGCTGAGCTTTGCCACCTTGACCCAAATGACGCCCCCGCCCAACGAAGAGGGCGGTCTGGCCAATGCCATCTATGGGTCTTTGCTGATGGTGGGACTCGCCACTCTGGTCGGAACACCGATTGGGGTGATGGCGGGCATTTATTTGGCAGAGTTTGACAGGACGGGTTGGCTGGCGAATGTGACCCGCTTTGTGAACGACATTTTGCTTTCTGCGCCGTCTATCGTCATCGGCCTCTTCGTTTACGCGGTTGCGGTAAGCCCCTTCCACACGTTTTCCGCCGCTGCGGGCGTGCTGGCGCTTGCCTTGATTGTTATTCCTGTGGTGATCCGCACCACTGAAAACATGCTGCAATTGGTGCCAGCTGGTTTGCGGGAAGCCGCTTATGCGCTGGGCGCGCCAAAGTGGAAAGTAATCCTCAGCATTACCTTGAAAGCCGCCCGTGCAGGCGTGATTACCGGTGTTTTGCTGTCGGTGGCCCGGATCGCCGGTGAGACCGCTCCTCTGTTGTTTACTGCTCTGAGCAACCAGTTCTGGACCTCAAGCCTGGGCCAGCCGATGGCAAGCCTACCGGTGACGATTTTCAAGTTCGCCATGAGCCCCTACGAAAATTGGCAAAAGCTGGCTTGGGCAGGTGTTTTCCTGATCACCCTGGCCGTGTTGGCACTCAATATTGCGGCGCGGGTATTGACTCGCAGCAAGAATTAAGTTCTTTGCTTCACTCCTTACTACGAAGTTTTCCTTATGCTAAATACCAATACTGTTGCGCCGACCACCAAAATTTCGGTCAAAGACTTGAATTTTTACTATGGCAAGTTCCATGCGCTCAAAAACATCAATATGGAGGTGCCCGCCGGCAAAGTGACCGCGTTCATCGGTCCATCAGGTTGTGGAAAGTCAACGCTGCTGCGCGTGTTTAACCGCATGTTCGAGTTGTATCCAGAGCAACGCGCCGAAGGTCAGGTGATGCTGGATGGCGAAAATTTGCTCACCAGCAAAGAAGATGTTGCCTTGTTGCGAGCCAAGGTTGGCATGGTGTTTCAAAAACCGACGCCGTTTCCAATGTCCATCTTTGACAACATCGCATTCGGCGTGAAGTTGTTTGAAAGCCTGAATGCAAGCGACATGGAAGAGCGCGTTGAGTGGGCGCTGCGCAAATCGGCGCTCTGGAACGAGGTGAAAGACAAGCTCAATCAAAACGGTTCTAGCCTGTCTGGCGGCCAACAGCAGCGCCTGTGCATTGCCCGCGGTATTGCCATCAAACCGGAAGTGTTGCTGCTCGACGAGCCGTGTTCTGCACTGGACCCGATTTCGACGGCAAAGGTCGAGGAATTGATTGTTGAGCTCAAAACCGATTACACGGTAGTTATCGTGACGCACAACATGCAACAAGCCGCCCGTTGCAGCGACTACACCGCCTATATGTACCTCGGTGATTTGATCGAGTTCGGCGCTACCGAGCAAATGTTCTTCAAGCCCACGCGCAAAGAAACCGAAGACTACATTACCGGTCGCTTTGGCTGATATAAAAGCCCACTTAACCATTTACAGCCTGCCCTGCTAAGCCCACATCACGAGGAAAAGCCATGCCCGATAAACATCTATCCACGCAATTTGACAGTGAGTTGACCTCGGTATCCTCCCAGGTCATGGAACTCGGTGGACTGGTTGAGTCACAAATTCGCCAAGCGATTTTTGCGCTTCAACATTTCAATATGGATGTTGCCCATGAAGTGACGGCCAACGAAGTACGTGTCAACGCCATGGAAATCGAGATTGACCGTGACCTGTCCTCCATCATCGCCCGGCGCCAGCCCACCGCGCGTGATTTGCGTCTGCTAATCGCGATTTCCAAGACTACCGCCAATTTAGAGCGCGTGGGTGACGAAGCGGAAAAAATTGCACGCATGGTGTGCTCCATTATCGAAAGCGGTACGCCACGGTCCTTGCCTGCGCAGGAGCTGCGTTACGCGGCCGACCTGGCATCGGGCTTGCTGAACAAGGCGCTCGACGCCTTCGCCCGGCTAGACGTGAATGCGGCACTGAGCATTCTCAAAGAGGACGATCTCATTGACAAAGAGTTTGACGGATTTGTGCGCAAGCTCATCACCTACATGATGGAAGACCCGCGCACAATCTCCCCGAGCCTGGACCTGCTGTTTTTGGCCAAGGCCATTGAGCGCATCGGTGACCACGCCAAAAACATCGCCGAGTTCATTATTTACGTGGTCAAGGGCGAGGACGTGCGCCACAGCTCCATCGACCGGATTGAGTCCGTTATTAAATGAGAACCATGCCTGCGGTTTTGGTGGTGGAGGATGAACCCGCAATTGCCGAACTGATTGCGGTTAACCTGCGCCACAATGGATTTCGCCCCACCTGGGCCATGGACAGCGTCAGCGCCCAGCGCGAGATTGACGCGTCCCTGCCGGATTTGATTTTGCTGGACTGGATGCTGCCTGGAGAAAGCGGTCTCTCTCTGGCCCGACGCTGGCGCGCCAATGAGCGAACCAAGGGCGTGCCTTTGATCATGCTCACCGCGCGCGGTGACGAGGCTGATCGGGTTGCGGGGCTGGACTCGGGCGCCGACGACTACATTTCCAAGCCCTTTTCGACCAAAGAATTGTTGGCGCGCGTGCGTGCGGTGCTGCGCCGGCGCGCACCCGAACAAGATGGTGAGGCCATCGTCATCGCTGGGCTGAGCCTGGATTCAGCAACCCACCGCGTGTCGTTCGCGGAGCAGGCGCTCAAACTGGGTCCTACCGAATTCAAACTACTGCACTACCTAATGGGCCATGCAGAACGCGTTCACAGCCGTGGTCAGTTGCTCGACAAGGTGTGGGGTGACCACGTCTACATTGAGGAACGCACCGTGGACGTTCACGTCAAGCGCCTGCGCGAGGCTTTGGGCGCCGCCGGGCCCATGGTGGAGACGGTGCGTGGAGCCGGCTACCGCCTGACGGCCAAGCCCGCAACGCCGGTGTCGCTAGCCACCAGAGCTCAGCTTGGGTAGTGTTTGACCACGCGCTTGCTCGGGCGGCTGCTGAGCTTTGCCTTGTTTCAAATTCTTGGGGCTGCTTCTGGCTGGTGGTTTGTGCGGCATTTCTTGCCGGTTAATGCAGAAGGCCTGCCTCTGGTCCTTGGGGGCGCGCTGCTTGCCAGCTACGCGTGGCATGTGCTGGATGTTGCGCTAGGCATGCGCTTGCTGCGCTGGCTGGGCGGCGGTAACACCTTGAGAAGCCATATTGGTTTTGGGCTGTGGGGTGAAATTTCGGACCGTGTGCGGCGCCTCATGCGCTCCCGTGACCGTGCGGTTCTGCAGCGCGATGGCCGATTTCAAGACTTTTTGGCCGCGATGCAGGCCTCCCCTGTCGGCGTGGTCTTGCTCGATGCGGAACTGCGTATTGAGTGGTGTAACCAGTCGGCGCAATCGCATTTCGGCTTGGACGCCAAGCGCGATGTGTTGCAACACTTTGGCAATCTGGTGCGCGACCCGGGGTTTGCGGCCTACCTGGTGGCCCGCGACTTTGAAAACGATGTGCTAATGCCTGGGCGCAGCAGCACCCTGGCCAAGCCGGTGCGCTTGTCGGTGCACATGCATCCCTATGGTGAGGGCCGAACCTTGCTGCTGTCGCGCGATGTCACTGCAGTGGAGCAGGCGGAGGCGATGCGGCGCGATTTTGTGGCGAACGTTTCGCATGAAATTCGCACGCCGCTGACCGTGCTCTCAGGGTTTATCGAGACACTGCAAAGCCTCAAGCTGTCTGAGCCGGAGCGTGCGCACTATCTCCAATTAATGGCCCAGCAGGCCGAACGCATGCAGTCACTGGTGAGCGACTTGCTCACTTTGTCTCGGCTTGAGGGCAGCCCCCTGCCTTCTGCGCAAGAGTGGATTCCGATGGCGCCGATTTTTGACCAGTGCCGCCAGGAGGTAACCGAGCTTTCGCGCGTGCTGTGGGGCCAGCCGCAAGGCCTGGAGTTTGTGATTGAGCCCGGCATTTGCGTGGCAGGTTCCGCTGTCGAGTTGCACAGCGCTTTGCTTAACTTAATTGGCAACGCGGTGCGCTATACCCCCGAAGGCAAAAACATCTATGTCCACTGGCAGTCGCAAAGCGATGGGGGCGCCGTGCTGGTGGTGCGCGATGAGGGGGTGGGAATTGCCGCCGAGCACATTCCCCGGTTGACCGAGCGCTTCTACCGGGTGGACCGCAGTCGGTCTCGTGACACCGGGGGAACCGGACTCGGCCTGGCGATTGTCAAGCACGTGACCCAGCGCCACGGCGCGGAGCTGCTGATTACTAGCATCCAGGGAAAGGGCTCGACGTTTACTGTGCGGTTTTCGCCCATGCGGGTCAGACTGAACGCGGTGCCTAGCGGCGCTGCATAAGCCACATCGCGTTGGAGGCATCGGCGGGATGCCGAACCAGCGCTTTGGCGACCCACAGGCTGCTGTCTACCGTGGGCGGCACATCACCAGTCGGGGTGGGTTGTGCCAGCAACCAGCTGCAGTGAACCAGTGCTCCCACCGATACCAATTGCCTCTCCATGCCCCATTGCAGCGCTGCAATTTGGTCAGCGCTCAGCCCTTGCACCTCCACGCAGCCCGGTTTGTCGATTTGCATCGCCACATTTTTGGTCAATACGGCATAGCCTTGCGTGTAGTCCAGCAGCGGCAGCCATAAGGTCATCAGCAGCGACCAACACCAGACTGCGCCACCGGCAGGCAACACCAGACTTTTCCACAGCGCCGCTCGCTGGCGGCTCGTGCGCCAGCGCACCAGTGCCGCCCAAAAAGCCGTCACGCCCAGCGCCACCACCAGACCCGTGATGGAAAACTCCGGCCTAAAGCCTGGCGCCAGCCGCGCAACATTGGCCGCCGGTTGGCTGGGAATGCCGGTCTGCATTGCCAGCCAGACGACCCACACAACCAAGCCGCAGCCGCTGAAAAAAAGCAGCGTGAACCAGTCGATCAAGGAGGCCATTTGTCTTTGCAGTGTAGGCAAGGCAAACGCCGCCAAGCTGGCGATGGCAGGCAGCCCCAGCAGCAAGGTGCGGTCCGATGACCCGGTAAACAGGGTTGCGAACAGGGTTACCGTCAACAGCCACAGGGGCAGTGCAATGTGCCGACTGCCTATCTGCTTGCGCCAACGCCATAGCGCCCAGAGCGCGAGCGGCCAGGCAGGCCAGGTGAACCAAACCAGCAATTGAAAATAGCCATTCCAATCGATCCAAAGCGCCTGGGGAGCAATCACTTTCCATTGCCATAGATTGCAAACGGTTGCCAACAGCGCGCTCAAGATACAAGCCAGCACCAGCGTGGCGCTGACGTGTAAACGGGCGCGTTGGACGGCAGCGTCGTCCTGAGTGCTTGCAGGGTGCAGTTGGGTGGCGAAAGCACATCCCAGGCCGTAAATGACCGCGAGCATGGGCGCGCCGCTCAGTGTCAAGCCTGCTTGGCCGATCAGTGTCGCGGGCCCGGCCAAACGCAACCGGTAGGGCAGGGCGCACACGCCGTAAAAATACACGCCCATAAAACCCAGCTGCGCCAGCGCCGGGGTGGTTTCGTGGCCGAGTTGGGCCAGGCCAAGACAGGCAATCAAAGCCAGCAAGCCACCATCGGCCACTGTGCGGGCATAGTCGCTGGGCCGTGCCTGTCCACCGAAAGCAAAGGCCACCGGTTGTGCCTTGGGGCTTTTTGCGAGGTAGTAAGTGCCGTACCAGGTGCCGGTCATGGCCAGCGCCAACAGCAGTGCAAATGGCAGACGAATAAGCCACAGTGCAAGTTCGCTGTGTGGCGCTAGTGGAAGCATCCAGGCGCCCAGCCAATAGGGCAACAGAGCGTTGTGCTCTGAAGTAATTCCAAGCAGTGTGGGGTGCCACCAGTCCGTTCTGCCTGCGGCCAGTTCCAACATGAAGCCCAGGGACGCCATGTCTGCGCTTTTCCAGCCACCGCGACCGAACAAACCGGCAAATACGTACACCACGCAAATACCCAGTAATGCGGCTCGCGGCAAGCGCTTGACGGCCGCCTGGGCTACAACGGCAGGACTGGTGGATTGCACAGTTTCAGGGTCCAAATAAAAAAAGCAGCCTGGAAACCCGGGCTGCTTTTTGTGCAGAAGACCGGACGCAAGCCCGGTTTGCCATTACTTCGGGCTTGTGACGCTGGTCTTGCCGAAGCGGTTGCGGAATTTCTCCACGCGTCCACCCATGTTGTCCACGGACTTTTGGGTGCCGGTGTAGAAAGGATGCGATTCGCTGGAGGTATCCAGTTTGTACAGCGGCAGTTCACGCCCGTCTTCCATCTTGATCATTTCCTTGGTGTTGGCGCATGAACGGGTCACAAACTTGAAGTTGTTGGACAGGTCCATGAAGCACACTTCGCGGTAGTTGGGGTGAATTCCAGATTTCATAATGTGTCCATCAGTTGCGCCAGCCGCATCGGGTCCTCGGGCAAACCCTTGCCCAATCCAAAACCCGGTGTACTTGTCGCGTAGTAAAGCCTTTGAGTATAAGCCAGCGACTGGCCTTAGCCGCCGCGTCGCATCATGTCGAAAAATTCGCTATTGGTTTTGGTGGCGCGCATTTGCTTGAGCACCATTTCCATTGCCTCAATCTCGTCCATGTTGTACAAAAACTGGCGCAGGATGCGGGTTTTTTGCAAGATGTCCGGCGCCAGCAGCAGCTCTTCGCGCCGGGTGCCGCTGCGATTGAGCTGGATGGACGGGAACACACGTTTTTCGTAAAGGCGGCGATCGAGGTGGATTTCCGAGTTGCCGGTGCCCTTGAATTCTTCAAAAATCACCTCGTCCATGCGGCTGCCGGTGTCAACCAATGCGGTGGCGATGATGGTGAGTGAGCCACCTTCCTCGACATTGCGTGCCGCGCCCAAAAAACGCTTGGGCCGCTGCAACGCATTGGAGTCCACGCCACCCGTTAGCACTTTGCCGCTAGAAGGAACGACGTTGTTGTAAGCGCGTGCCAAGCGGGTGATGGAGTCGAGCAAGATCACCACGTCTTTTTTCAGTTCGACCAGGCGTTTGGCGCGCTCTATCACCATTTCGGCCACGTGCACATGGCGCGAAGCGGGTTCGTCAAACGTGGAGGCGATGACCTCGCCTTTGACGGTGCGCTGCATTTCGGTCACTTCTTCCGGTCGCTCGTCCACCAGCAAAACCATCATGTGGCTGTTGGGGTAGTTTGCGGAAATCGCGTGCGCAATGTGCTGCATCATCACTGTTTTGCCGCTTTTGGGAGGCGCGACCAGCAAAGCGCGCTGGCCTTTGCCGATGGGGGCGATGATGTCGATGACGCGACCGGTGATGTTTTCGTCGCTCTTGTTGTCCTGTTCTAGGCGCATTTGCACCTTGGGGAACAAGGGCGTCAGGTTCTCAAACATCACCTTGTGTTTGTTGCTCTCGGGCGAGTCGCCATTGACTTTGTCAAGCTTGTTGAGCGCGAAATAGCGTTCGCCGTCTTTGGGCGTGCGTACTTCGCCTTCAATCATGTCGCCCGTGTGCAGGTTAAAGCGGCGCACCTGGCTGGGGCTGATGTAGATGTCGTCGGTGCTGGCGGTGTAGCTGGTATCGGGGCTGCGCAAAAAACCAAAGCCGTCGGGCAAAATTTCCAGCACGCCATCGGCAATGATTTGCTCACCGGTGCGCGCGCGCTTTTTGATGATGGCAAACATCAATTCCTGCTTGCGCATGCGGCCCGTGTTTTCAATTTCAAGCTCTTCGGCTTGTTTGAGGACTTCTGACACGTGCAGTGCCTTGAGTTCGTTGAGGTGCATGGAGTGGGTCCCGTGGTGGGATGTTGACCGAGTTTTCGGAAGTGCAAAAAATCAGGGGAGGGTTGGGGGACTGCCGCAATGCGAGAGGCGACTCAAGCGCATCCGAGTTCATGGCCGTTGCGGCGGCTAGCATCTGTAGAAGATGCATGGACGCAATAATTATGACAGGAAATCAACAGGCAAAAATAAACCGGGCGAACCCGGTTTATTTTTGCCTGCGCTACATCACTTTTGTGCAGTGCCGCCTTGGCGCGGCGCCAAGCGCTGCTTAAATCTGCTCGTCGATGAAAGCAATCAACTGCGATTTGCTTAGCGCGCCGACCTTGGTGGCTGCCAGTTTGCCGTCTTTGAAAAGCATCAAGGTGGGGATGCCGCGAATGCCGAACTTGGCGGGGATTTCGCGGTTTTCGTCGACATTCATTTTCGCAATTTGCAATTTACCTTCATAGGCCACGGACACCTCATCGAGAATGGGGGCGATCATCTTGCAGGGGCCGCACCATTCCGCCCAGTAGTCCACCAAAATGGGCTGCGCGGCTTGCAGCACGTCGGCTTCAAAGGTGGCGTCGGTAATGTGTTTGACGAGTTCGCTGGCCATGGAGTTTTCCTTTGGAATAGGGTGAGCTTCAATATTGAAATCGATTGTGACAGAAAGCAAACAAGGACGGCCCCAAGCCACGCTATGAACGGTATAGAAAAAATTGCCCGCGCGCTCTGCGCTGGGGCAACCCAGACCGCAAGACTGGCCCGCTATGCATCTCGCTATGCATCTTGATCTGCCCGTAGTGGTGGTTGGCGGCGGCCCGGCCGGCCTGATGGCCGCGCAAGGCCTGGGTGAAGCGGGCCACACTGTGCACCTTTTCGACGGCATGGCCACGGTTGGACGCAAGTTTTTGCTAGCGGGCAAAGGCGGCCTGAATTTGACGCATTCAGAGGCCGCAGCGCCTTTTGCCATGCGCTTTGGCTCCCGCCGTACGGCGTTGGAGCCGCTGCTGAACGACTTTGGTGCAGATGCCGTGCGCGCCTGGGCCCAATCGCTTGGCGTAAATACCTTTGTGGGCACTTCGGGCCGTGTGTTTCCTACGGACTTGAAGGCCGCGCCCTTGCTGCGCGCTTGGCTGGCGCGTTTGCGTCATCCCCCGCAGGGTGCCCCAGTGCAATTCCACATGCGCCACCGATGGCTGGGCTGGGACGATCAGAACAGGCTGCTTTTCAACGCGCCGCAGGGCGAGGTGCGCATACAGGCACAGGCGGTGGTGCTGGCGTTGGGCGGCGGCAGTTGGGCGCGCCTGGGCTCAGACGGGGCGTGGTACGCCCCTTTGCAGGCACGTGGCGTGGATTTGGCGCCGCTGCTGCCGGCCAACTGCGGCTTTGACGTGGCTGGTGGCTGGAGCCCGTTTTTTGCTGAAAAATTTGCCGGGCAGCCGTTCAAGACCGTTGCGATCACCGTGCCTGGCGAGCATGCGGATGCAGCGCCTGTGTTTCAGCGCAAGGGCGAGTTTGTTGCCACCGCAACGGGGGTCGAAGGCAGCCTAATTTATGCTGCATCGCAGGTGCTGCGTGACGCTTTGCTGCGCACTGGGCGGGCTAACTTTCATATTGATTTGTTGCCGGACATGGCGCCCGAGCGCCTGTTGGCCGAAGTGCGCCACCCGCGCGGTTCGCGCTCGCTGTCTAGCCATTTGAAGAGCCGCTTGCACTTGGACGGTATCAAGACAGCCGTGTTGCGTGAGTGTGTGCCCAAGGCGACGTTTGACGACGCGCTGGCCCTGGCTGCGGCCATCAAGGCCGTTCCCATTGCCCTGGGGGCTAGCCGCCCTTTGGATGAGGCGATCAGCAGCGCCGGCGGTGTGCGCTTTGAAGGCTTGACCGAAGATTTGATGCTCAAGCAGTTGCCCGGCGTGTTTTGTGCGGGGGAGATGCTCGATTGGGAAGCGCCTACTGGCGGCTACTTGCTCAGCGCGTCGCTGGCCACGGGCTACCGGGCGGCGCGCGGCGTGATGAACTACTTGCGCGCTGTTTGAGGGGTTGACGAGCCTTACCCCGGCACTGGCTCCACAGTTAGGGCTGCTTGGTTCCCCACCTGACCCGGTTGGCCGCTTCACCATGCGAGGAGGCCCGTCGAGGACATTCTAATGCCAGCCCTTTTCGGTCAACCCTATGGGCGCCCGCCCGTAGAATCCGGCCATGTCTTACCTCGTGCTCGCCCGCAAGTACCGCCCGCGCAATTTCGCTGAAATGGTGGGCCAGGACCACGTGGTGCAAGCGCTGAGCAACGCCCTGACCACGCAGCGTCTGCACCACGCCTATTTGTTTACCGGTACGCGCGGCGTGGGCAAGACCACGGTGTCGCGCATCTTGGCCAAATCGCTCAATTGCCAGGGTGCTGACGGTCAGGGCGGCATCACTGCCACGCCCTGCGGCCTGTGCCAGGCCTGTACCGACATCGATTCGGGCCGGTTTGTCGATTACACCGAACTAGACGCCGCGTCTAACCGGGGTGTGGATGAGGTGCAAGCCCTGCTGGAGCAGGCGGTGTACAAACCGGTGCAAGGGCGCTTCAAGGTCTTCATGGTCGACGAGGTGCACATGCTGACCAACACCGCGTTCAACGCCATGTTGAAGACGCTCGAAGAGCCGCCGGACTACCTGAAATTTGTGCTGGCCACCACCGATCCGCAAAAAGTGCCGGTCACCGTGCTCTCGCGCTGCCTGCAATTCAACCTGCGGCCCATGGCGCCCGAGACGATTCGGGAGCATTTGATACAAGTTTTAGGGCAGGAGGCTGTGGCCTCCGACCCCCAGGCATTGCGCCTGCTGGCTCGCGCGGCGCGTGGCTCCATGCGCGACGCCCTGAGCCTCACCGACCAGGCGATTGCTTTTGGCGCGGGCGCCTTGTCCGAGGCCACAGTGCGCACCATGCTGGGCAGCGTGGACCGCAGCTATGTGTTTCGCCTGATCGAAGCGCTGGCACTGGGCGATGGCCGCACGGTGGTGCAAACCGTGGACAGCTTGCGCCTCAACGGCCTGAGCGCAGCCTCTACGCTAGAAGAAATGGCCACGGTCTTGCAGCGCATGGCGGTGCTGCAAACCATGGGACCCGCGCCTACGGACGGCGATGACGACAGCGACACGGAAGCGCAAGACACGGCGCGCCTGGCCGCACTCCTTCCTGTGGACGAGACACAGCTTCTCTACAGCATCTGCCTTCACGGCCGTGGCGATTTGGGACTCGCGCCCGATGAATACGCCGCGCTCACCATGGTGCTCTTGCGCCTGCTGGCATTCAAGCCGCCGGTGCCGCAGGGCGAGCGTGTGCCGACCGCCAGCAACGCGCCCTTGGTGGAAAAAAAAACTCTGAATAGTGCACCGGCACCGGTGGCGGCGCCCTTGCAACGGCCGACTCCAGCAGAGTCGGCGCCTGTGGCGCAGGCTCCAGTGGCTGCCCAGCCTACCGTTCAACCGTGGGAGGACCATCCCGCAGCGTCCGACCTACCGGTGCCGTCTGAGACTCTCCCACACTCCGCCTCCACGCAACGGACTGCTGTCCCAGCGCAGTCGCCGGGTTCTGCTGCCAAGCCGGTAACTGCAGCGGTGTACTCGCAAAACGGCGCGGTGCCGCCAGGGCACATCTTGCCGGTGCGTGCCAGCCCCGGTGGGGATCTTGCGCCTGAAGAAATCGATGCGCGTGACGAAGGCGCGCTCGCGGTCTCGCGCCGCCCTGCGCCTATTGACCACCGTGTGGTGGGCGTGCCGGTGCGCCAGCAGACCGAAAGCCGGGCCGACGCCAACGCCGCAGCACATGCCACGCCGGTGCTCATTCCCACCGAGGAGGGCGACTTTTGGCACGCCACCGTCCAGTCGCTGGTCGATGCCCAGGTCATTGGCGCCATGGTGCGCGAGTTGGCATTGCAGGCGCAGCTCGTGGCCCGCGACGAAGGCCAGTGGCTGCTGCGGGTGGAGCGCGAGTCGCTCAACCAGGCAGGTAGCCGAGATCGGCTCGCGCTGGCGCTGAAAGACGCTGGTTTTGACGTTGCTCTGGCGGTGGAAGTGGGGCGGGTGACGGACAGCCCCTCCCGGCGCAACGCCAGCGCCAGCGCCGAGCGCCAGGTGGCTGCCGAACAGCTGATTTACGCCACGCCGCTGGTGCAACACCTGATGCGTGATTTCGGCGCCAAGGTGGTGCCCGGCTCCATCCGGCCCCTCTGATTTTTTCATTCCCAAACTTATTTACCCAAAGGAATCGCCCCATGTTCAACAAAGGACAACTCGCTGGCCTGATGAAGCAAGCCCAGGCCATGCAGGACAACATGAAAAAAGCCCAGGACGAACTGGGCAACATCGAGGTCAGCGGTGAGTCGGGCTCCGGCCTGGTCAAAGTCACCATGACGTGCAAGCACGAGGTGCGCCGCGTCACCATAGACCCCAGCTTGCTGGCCGATGACAAAGACATGCTGGAAGACTTGGTAGCTGCAGCCTTCAACGCCGCCTTGCGCGTGGCAGAAGAAACTTCAGCGCAAAAGCTGGGCAAGATCACGGCGGGCATGCCTGGCTTGCCTGGCGGCATGAAGCTCCCGTTCTAAGGCAGCAATGCAAGCTTGCAATGGCGCTGCGCATGTCTGACGCGCATTCACTCGACACCCTGATTCAGGCACTCAAACGCCTGCCGGGCGTGGGCGTGAAATCGGCGCAGCGCATGGCGTTTCACCTTTTGCAGCGCGACCGCGCAGGCGCCCAGGCCCTGGCACGCGCGCTCATGGAAGCGACTGAGAACATCCACCACTGCGAGCGCTGCCACACGCTCACCCAGGACCGCGTTTGCGCGACTTGCTTGGACACCCGGCGCGACCACACCCAGCTTTGCGTGGTGGAGACACCGGCAGACCAAGCGGCGCTGGAGCGCACCGGGGCCTACCGGGGCTTGTACTTTGTGCTCATGGGCAAGCTCAGTCCTTTGGACGGCATTGGCCCCCATGACCTGGGTTTGCAAAAACTCTTCACACGGGCCTGCGACGGCATCGTGCAAGAGGTGATATTGGCCACCAACTTCACCGCCGAGGGCGAGGCCACTGCCCATGTGATCGCCGAGGGCCTGAAAGCCAAAGGCCTACAGCCCACGCGCTTGGCGCGCGGCGTGCCCGTGGGCAGCGAGCTTGAATATGTGGATTTGGGCACGATTGCCCATGCGCTGGTCGATAGGCGCTAGCGTTCATGAAGGCGCGCAGCAAGCTCCATCATGAAAGTTCTTCCACATTGAGCAAAGCATCCTGGCTTTGCAAAGTGCGCACCGCCCCTCTCTTTTTTCATGAAAGTGCCTTATGCCATCAATTGCTTTTAGCCTGGATTACTGGTGTGTGTTGATTGCCGCGCTATTGCCCGTGGTGTGCGCTGGCATCGCCAAAAGCAAGGCCTTTGGCAAGCCGGTGGCGCAGGGCGGCTTTGACAACGCCAACCCCCGGGAATGGCTGCTGCGCCAGTCCGACTGGCAGGCGCGTGCCAATGCGGCGCAGGCCAATAGTTTTGAGGCATTGCCGTTCTTTATTGGCGCGGTGCTGATTGCGCACCAGTTGGGCGCAAACCAGACCCTGCTCAATGGATTGTCAGTGGCCTATATTGGCTTGCGCATTGCCTATATCGCCGCTTATGTGGGAAACCGTGCTAGTTTGCGTACGCTGGTTTGGGTCAGCGCGCTGGCGGTGAATGTGGCGATTCTTTTCGCCGGTTACCGCTGAGCCAGCGGGCCAAGTAGGGCCCGACCCAAGCACTTTTGCCCTAAGCCTTGGCCTTTGTGGCAAGCTGGCGCGGCTTGGGCTTCTGAATGGCGCGCGCCGATGGTTTCGGTCGTGCTTCCGATTTGGCGCCAGCGCCATTACTTGACACGTAAATCACCACGCTCTGTCCGGCCTTGAAAGTGGCATTGGCTGCTACCTTGTTCCACTGCGCCACATTGGCCGGGCTGGTGGCGTAGCGGCTGGCAATGCTGGCGACCGAGTCGCCCTTGCGCGCGCGCAGGGTTTTGCGCACGCGGACGATCTCGGGGGCAAAGCTGACCTGGCCGCGGTCGGCTACGGTTTCGGTGACATCGAGCGGGGCATTGGCGGTGCGGGGCACCAACAGGGCCGAGCCGGGCTTGATCAGCATGCCCTTGGGGATGTTGTTGAGCTCACGCAGTTGCGCCTCGCTCATGCCCACTTTTTTGGCCGCGTCGGCCACCCGCAGCGTGCCTGGGGCCAGCCACACCGTCCAGCTCGCCAGGCGCGCGCCGGCAAAACGGTCCAGGTTTTGTTGGAATACGTCGGCACTGTCCCAGGGCAACAAAATGTGCGGCGTTCCCGCCGCCAGGATGACCGGCTTGTTCAGCGAGGGATTGAGTGCTTTGAAATCGTCCAACTGCACTTCGGCCAGTTTGGCTGCCAGCGCAACGTCGATGTCCCGCCGGATGTTGACGGTCTGGAAATACGGGTGGTTGTCGATGCGCGGCAAGTCGCTGCCAAAAGATTGCGGCCGCGCCACAATGTTTTTAATGGCCTGCAGCTTGGGCACATAAAACTTGGTCTCCATGGGCATGGGCAGGTCGGTGTAGCCGGTGCCCAGCATCAGCCGCTCGTTTTTTGCAATCGCCCTGCCCACGCTGCCCTCGCCCCAGTTGTAGGCCGCCAGTGCCAGGTGCCAGTCGCCAAACATGCCGTACAGCTTTTGCAAATAGTCCAGCGCGGCGCGCGTGGAGGCCAGCACGTCGCGGCGGTCGTCGCGAAAAGCGTTTTGCTTGAGTTCAAAGGATTTGCCGGTGGCTGGCATGAACTGCCACATGCCTGCTGCTTTGGCGCTGGAGACGGCTTGGGGATTGAACGCGCTCTCTACAAAGGGCAGCAAGGCAAGCTCGGTAGGCATATTGCGCAGTTCCAACTCTTCAACGATATGGAACAGGTATTTGCGCGATCGCTCCGTCATGCGAAAAATGTAGTCCGGGCGGGCCGTGTACCAAAGCTCGCGGTCGCGCACCAGGTTGCTTTCCAGGTCCGGCATGGCGTAGCCGCGGCGGATGCGCTCCCACAAATCCGTCGTGGCTGCCAGCGGGGCCACCGCCTGGCCGGTAGTCTCTTGGGGTGCTAGTGGTTGCAGGGTGTCTGCTTCTGACTGCGCCTGCGCTAGGCCCGCTAGCAGCAGAGCGCCTACCACCAGGCTCCTGTGCGCCACGCGGCGCAGGGCCGTGTTTAAAGTCGTGAAAGTGGAATAACTTTCATGATGGGGGGCGCTGCGCACCTTCATGAAAGTTAACAATGTTCGCATCAAAACGTGTTTTTCCATGCCCGCAAGGTGGCAAACACGCCCTCGCTGGCCGTTTGCGCGGCGCTGAAGCGCTGGGCGGATGCTGCGAGCGTGGGCTGGGTGCTGCGCAGAAAGGGGTTGATGGCGCGCTCTTGTGCAATGGTGGAGGGCAGCGTGGGTGTGCCTGCGGCGCGCAGGGTTTGGCAGTGCCGCTGGTAGGCGGCCAGCACTGTGTTGTCGGGCTCAACCTCCACGGCAAATTTCAGATTGCTCAAGGTGTATTCGTGCGTGCAGCAGACCCTGGTGTCACCTGGCAAGGAAGCCAGCTTGTCCAAGGACGCCAACATCTGGGCCGGTGTTCCCTCAAACAAACGGCCGCAGCCGCCACTGAACAAGGTATCGCCGCAAAAAAGCAGTGGCGCGCCGTCCATGGCCGCGCAGTAGTACGCAATGTGGCCCGACGTGTGGCCCGGCACCTCGATCACCCGAAACTGCAGCCCGAGCACGTCGACGTTTTCGTTCTCACCGAGTCGGCGCAGCGGCTCGGGCATGGCCTCACGGTGGGGGCCAAACACGGCCGCGCCTGTGGCCTCGCGCAGCTGGGCTACGCCGCCGGTGTGGTCCGGGTGGTGGTGGGTGACTAGAATGCCTTTGAGCGTGAGATGCTCTGCCGCAAGGGCTTGTAGCACCGGCTGCGCATCGCCCGGATCGACCACCCAAGCGGCCTGCCCGTCGTGCAGCATCCAGATGTAATTGTCAGTAAATGCGGGCAGCGGTATTAACTTCATGAGCGATCAAATTATAGGTTTGCAAGACTGGCTGGACACCCCCCCCGGAAGGCACCTGCTGGACTGGGAGCAGGCCGAAATGGGCCGGGCGGTGGCTGATGTTTTTGGATACCACGCGCTGCAACTGGGTTTGCCTGCATTGGCGGGCTTGCAGCATAACCGCATGCCGCACCGCTGGCTGGCTTCGCAGCAAATTCCCGCCCCCGCGTCCGAATGCGCTGCGCCAGAGGTGCCGCTGGCGTTGGTGACCGACTTTGCGGCCCTGCCATTCGCCTCCGCCAGCCTGGATTTGGTGGTATTGCCCCATACCCTGGAGCTGGGCGATGCCCACGCCATATTGCGCGAGGCAGAGCGCGTGCTGGTGGCCGATGGTCGGGTGGTGATCAGTGGCTTCAACCCCACCAGCCTATGGGCATTGCGCCTGGCCCGCCAGCACCTGTGGCGCCTGCTGGGCCTGGGGCGCTTCATGCAGGCCGATTACCTGCCGCTTCCAAACGGTTTTTTGGGCATTTGGCGCCTGCGGGATTGGCTGCGTTTGCTAGGTTTTGAAGTCGAACTGGTGCGCTATGGGTGTTACGCACCGGCGGTAGAGAGTTCGGCCTGGTTGCAGCGTTTTGGTTGGCTGGACCGCCTGGGCGCGCGCTGGTGGCCCGTATTGGGCGCCGCTTACATGCTGGTGGCGGTAAAGAAAGTGCGCGGTGCGCGGCTGCTGGGCGCAGCCTGGAAGGCCGCACCGGTGCGCGCTGCAACGACCGTGGTGGCCGGCCAGAGCCGCCAGGACATGGTTAAAAAGGATGGGGAACAGTGAATCAAGTGGTCATCTACACCGACGGCGCCTGCAAAGGCAACCCTGGCCCCGGGGGCTGGGGCGCACTCTTGCGGTCCGAAGACGGCTCTGAGAAAGAACTCTGCGGCGGCGAGCCCGGCACGACCAACAACCGCATGGAAATGATGGCCGTGATTCAGGCGCTCTCGGCGCTCAAGCGGCCCTGCCAGGTCACGCTGCACGTGGACAGCCAGTACGTCATCAAAGGCATCACTGAATGGCTGCCCGGCTGGAAGGCCAAAGGCTGGCGCACCGCGGCCAAGCAGCCGGTGAAAAACGTGGACTTGTGGCAGCAGCTCGATGCCCTGGTTTCGCAAGGCGGGCACCAAATTGACTGGCGCTGGGTCAAAGGCCACAACGGCGACCCCGGCAATGAGCGGGCGGACGGACTGGCCAACAAAGGCGTGGGAATGGCGCCTGCCGAGGCCTGAAACGGTCGTTCGGCCCGAACGTTTATGTGAACTCTCGCCTACATCACCCCCGCAAACACCATCACATCCACCATGTCCCCTGGTGCCACCGCGCCTTGGTCGTGGTGCAGCACCAGCAAGCCGTTGGCCCGCACCATGGAACTGAGCACGCCAGAGCCCTGGTCGCCGGTGGTTTGCACGCACAGGCCGCCACCGGCGTCGGTGCTGACGATGGCGCGTTGGTATTCGGTGCGACCCGGCTTTTTGCGGATCGCTGCAAGGCTGCGGGCTTTGAGCAGCGGCGGGTTGATGGCGGGGTCGTGCGCGTTGGCGCCCAGCATGCGCCACAGGGCAGGGCGCACAAAGGCCAAAAAGGTCACCATCACCGCCACCGGGTTGCCGGGCAAGCCAAACAGGGGCACCTGGCCAATGCGCCCCACGGCCATGGGTCGGCCTGGGCGCATGGCGATGCGCCAGAACACTACGCCGCCCTCGCCAGGCGTGTCGCTTTGTGCCAGTTGGCGCATCGTGGCCTTGGTGTGGTCAGCCTCGCCCACACTCACGCCGCCGCTGGTGATGATGGCGTCGGCCTGCGCTGCGGCGCTGCGAAAGGCGGCCTCCAGCGCGCCAGGGTCGTCGCGCACCACGCCCAGGTCCACACATTCAATGCCCATGCGCTGAAGCATGGCCCACACGGTGTAGCGGTTGCTGTCAAACACGGCGCCTGCACGGGGCGCTTCGCCCAGGCTCAAAATCTCGTCGCCGGTAGAAAAGTAGGCCACCCGCAAGCGCCGGAACACCCGCACCGTGGCCATGCCCAGACTGGCCAGCAAGCCCAGGGCGGCGGGGGTTAACACGGCGCCCGCGCTGAGCGCCGTTTTTCCTTGCTGCAGGTCTTCACCTCGTGCGCGCCGGTTGTCGCCCGGTCGCACCACGCCCGCGGCCAGGGTGATCTGCATGTCCGTGCCCAAGCCCGAGCCCGTGACCTCCACCAGCTCTTGCGGCACCACGGTGTCCAGTCCAGGGGGCATGACGGCACCTGTCATGATTTTGATGCATTCGCCGTGGGAAACAGTGCCTGGGTAGGCGGCGCCCGCCAGCGCGGTGCCCGCAACGCGGAGATTCAGCGCACCGCCCGCAGCCAAAGCGGCCCCGGCAAAAGCGTAGCCGTCCATGGCCGAGTTGTCATGTGCAGGTACGTCAATGGGGCTAACCACGTCTTGCGCCAGCACCCGGCCCAGCGTCGCCATGAGTGGCACTTCTTCGCTGTGCGTGGGCGACGTGACGAGTTGTGCCAAAAACGCATTCACGGTGTGCGCGGGCAGGGCCTGGGGGTCGTAGCCCTGCAGCTCAGCCGCGATGTGGTCCAAAGATTTCATACCGGGCAGGCGGGGGTGTTTTCTAGCAGGCGCAGTTCGGCCAGGGTGTTGGCGTTAAAAAAGGCCTGCGGGTCGTCTTGCGCGCGGTCAAAAGCCACTACGGTGGTGTGGTGTTGTGCGGTCCAGGCGTCCACCTTGCGCCCGCCGTTGTGCAAAAACGCGTCCAAACTGGGGGCAAGTGCGGTGCGCAGCAGGCAAAACACCGGCTGGCTGCGCAGTGTCCACTCGCCGCTGCGGCTTTGCTCTGGTGCGCTGGCGACTGCGATGTCGGCGCCTTGCGATTCCAGGGCCCGCGCCAGCCGCGCCAGCAAGTCCAGCGGAAACCGCGGCGTGTCGCAGGCGACAGTGAGCAGGTAAGCGTAGCGCCTGGGCGCCGGCGCTTGGCCAGTTGGCGCGGCGCCACAGTGCTGCAATGCGGTCTGAAAACCCGCGAGCGGCCCCGCGTAGCCATCAATTTCGTCCGCCCACACCGGGCAGCCCCAGCGCGCATAAACCTCGGCGTTGCGGTTGGCGTTGATGGCAATCAAGCCCGGCGCGCCTGTGCTTTGCGCTTGCAGACGCTGCACGCAATGCTGCGCCAGGGGCTGGCCCGCGAGCATTTGCAGGCCCTTGTCAATGCCACCCATGCGGCTGCCCATGCCGCCGGCCAGCACCACGGCGCACACCTCACGGGGGTCAAACTGCGCCACCGGTTCTTAGCCTCCGATGTAGCTCATCTCAACCCGGCGCGCGCCGCTGGCTTGCGCCTCGGGCGGCAGGCTGGCGCGCAGCAGTGAATAGCGGTCGCTGCGGCCCTGCCAGATGCTGGCAATGGCGTTGGTCAAATCGGCGTCGCCACCCGGGCCACGCACCACGCTGCGCAGATCGTGGCCCTGGCTGGCGAACAGGCACAAATACAGTTGTCCTTCGGTGGATAAGCGCGCGCGGTTGCAGTCGGCGCAAAAGGCCTGGGTCACGCTGCTGATCACCCCCACCTCGCCCAGCTGCGGGTCATAGTGGCCCTGGGCGTTGGCGTAGCCCCAGCGCTGCGCGGTTTCGCCAGGTGCCGACGCCTCCAGCGCCACCAAGGGCAGGGCGGCGTGCAAGCGCTCTATCACCTGGGCCGAGGGCACTACCTCGTCCATGCGCCAGCCGTTGGTGGCGCCCACGTCCATGTATTCAATAAAGCGCAAGACCACGCCGGTGCCCTGAAAGTGGCGTGCCATAGGCACAATCTCGTGGTCGTTGGTGCCGCGCTTGACCACCATATTGACCTTGATTGGCCCCAAACCTACCGCCTGCGCAGCCGCAATACCCTCCAACACGTCGGCTACCGGAAAGTCGACGTCGTTCATCTTTTTAAAAACCGCGTCGTCCAGGCCGTCCAGGCTGACGGTTACGCGTTGCAGTCCGGCGTCTTTGAGGGCCTGGGCTTTGCGCGCCAGCAAAGAGCCGTTGGTGGTGAGCGTGATGTCCAGCGGCGCACCGTCCGTGGTGCGCAGGGCGGCTAGCTGGGCGATGAGCACGTCGAGGTTTTTGCGCAGCAGCGGCTCGCCACCGGTGAGGCGGATTTTTTGCACCCCGTGGGCCACAAACTGGCGCGCGATGCGGGTAATTTCTTCAAACGACAACAGCGCGCTTTGCGGCAGGTAGGCGTAGTCTTTGTCAAACACCTCTTTGGGCATGCAGTAGCTGCAGCGGAAGTTGCAGCGGTCGGTGACGCTGATGCGCAGGTCGCGCAGGGGCCGACCCAGGGTGTCGGCCAGAAACCCCTGGGGCGGGGCGGCAAAAAAACCTGGGGCCGTGCCAAGGCTGCGACTGGGCGCAAGGCGTGCGGGCTGAGCTCCAGCGCGCTGGTCTAGCAGTGAAATGGTGCGGTAAGCGGGGCGGATGGTCATGGGCTCGATTGTGGCTTTGTTGCCGCATGGGTACGCGGCAGGGGTACGCCGTCCATTGCGCCTGCGGTTTCACCGTTTTATGGCGTTTTGCGTCTGCTGTAGCCAGAATCTGCCGCCGCCAGCACGGCTTGGGTGCGGTTGTCGGCGTCGAAGTGGCGAAGAATGGCGGTGACGTGGTTTTTGATCGTTTCCTCGGACAGGCCGAGTTTCACTGCAATCTCCCGGTTGGAGTGCCCCTCCATCAGGCCGTACAACACCGTTTGTTGGCGGTGCGAGAGCCGGGGCCGGGTGGCCCGTATGCCAGACCGGGTCAGTGCCTGGAACGCCTGCAGCTCGGGTGGAAGGTATTTCTCGCCCCGCAAGGCCAGATCGACCGCTTTGTACATTTCTTCGGTGTCGCCCGACTTCAGCACAAAGCCGAGCGCCCCGGCGTCCATGGTCTGCTGCATCAGGTGGGGGTTTGCCGCAGCAGAGACAAGCAATACCGACAATCGCGACCGCACTCTGAAGATTTCGCGCAGTACCTCCAGGCCCGTCATGTCGGTCAGCTTGTAGTCCAGCAGTACCAGCTCGATGTCGCGGTGCGGGAGCAGCATCTCCACGGCCTGCGCGCCGGTTCCTGCTTGCAATATCTCCATTTGCGGATAACGGCCCTGGAGCAGCTGAGCCATCCCTTCACGAATCAGGGGGTGATCATCCACGATAAGTATCTTCATAGAAGGCATCCTATCAGTGGGTGGGAGTGTCCTGTGAACCTGTACCGTGAACAAGGGGTAGTTACGGGGCGGTTACAAACCCAGCCCCTTGTTGCGGCATCTCGAACAAAGTACTACGGGGCGCACGGGTTGCTCGCTTTCCAGGCCCTGGCCTGTGCCAAGGCCTGGAAATCGGCAAGCGGACTTAGCCGCCGTGGATTTTCATCATCAGCGGCACGATCAGCAGCGCCACGATGTTGATGATCTTGATCAGCGGGTTCACTGCGGGGCCGGCCGTGTCTTTGTACGGGTCGCCCACGGTGTCGCCGGTGACAGCTGCTTTGTGCGTGTCAGAGCCCTTGCCGCCGTGGTGGCCGTCTTCGATGTACTTTTTGGCGTTGTCCCAGGCGCCGCCACCGGTACACATGGAAATCGCTACAAACAAGCCGGTCACGATGGTGCCCATCAGCAAGCCACCCAGCGCCGCAGGCCCCAATGCCAGGCCCACCACGATGGGCACGACCACGGGCAAAAGGCTGGGAATCATCATTTCTTTGATGGCGGCTGTGGTCAGCATGTCCACCGCCGTGTCGTATTCGGGCTTGCCAGTGCCGTCCATGATGCCTTTGATGTCGCGGAACTGGCGGCGCACTTCCACCACCACCGAGCCCGCCGCGCGGCCCACGGCCTCCATGGCCATGGCACCAAACAGGTAAGGAATCAGACCGCCAATAAACAGGCCAATGATGACCATCGGGTCGCTCAGGTCAAAGGCAATGTGCTTGCCAAAGGCGTCGAGCTTGTGCGTGTAGTCGGCAAACAGCACCAGCGCGGCCAGGCCAGCCGAACCAATGGCGTAGCCCTTGGTCACAGCCTTGGTGGTGTTGCCCACAGCGTCCAGCGGGTCGGTGATGTCGCGCACGCTTTTGGGCATTTCCGACATTTCGGCAATGCCTCCGGCGTTGTCGGTAATCGGTCCATAGGCGTCCAGCGCCACCACAATGCCCGCCATGCTGAGCATGGAAGTGGCGGCAATGGCAATGCCGTACAAACCGCCCAGGTGAAAAGCGGTCCAAATCGCCAGGCAGACAAAGAGCACCGGCCAGGCGGTGGAGCGCATGGACACGCCCAAGCCAGCGATGATGTTGGTGCCGTGGCCGGTGGTAGACGCTTGGGCGATGTGCTGCACCGGCGCGTACTGGGTGCCGGTGTAGTACTCGGTAATCCAGACCAGGGCGGCGGTCAAAATCAGGCCGACGGCGCAGGCGCCAAACAAATCCATGCCACTGATGACGCGCCCGTCGGTGAGCGTGACCGAGGCCGGGAACAGGCTTTGCGTCACAAAGTAAAACGCGACAAGCGACAGCACGCCCGCCACCGCCAAGCCTTTGTAGAGCGCGGGCATGACGTTTTTCATACCCGGCGAGGCTTTGACAAAAAAGCAGCCAATGATGGATGCCACGATGGACACCGCGCCCAGCGCCAGCGGGTACATCACCGCGTTGGTGTTGGCCCCGGCCAGCATCATCGCGCCCAGCACCATGGTGGCGATCAGCGTGACAGCGTAGGTCTCAAACAGGTCAGCGGCCATACCGGCGCAGTCGCCCACGTTGTCGCCCACGTTGTCGGCAATGACTGCCGGGTTGCGCGGGTCGTCCTCCGGGATGCCTGCTTCCACCTTGCCCACCAGGTCCGCGCCCACATCCGCTCCTTTGGTGAAAATGCCACCGCCCAGGCGGGCAAAAATAGAGATCAGCGAGGAGCCAAAGGCAAAACCGATCAGCGGATTAAGCTTGGCCACGGTCACGGCGCCGTCCGGCACCAGGTACCAGTAAAAACCGGTAACCCCCAGCAAGCCCAGGCCCACGACCAGCATGCCGGTGGTGGCTCCGCCGCGAAAGGCCACGTCCAGCGCCGGGCCAATGCCGCGCGTGGCGGCCTGGGCGGTGCGCACATTGGCGCGCACCGACACGTTCATGCCGATAAAGCCACAGGCACCCGAAAGCACAGCGCCTACAACAAAACCGGTGGCGCTCAGGGTATCCAGAAAGACGGCGATCAAGATGGTGAGCACTGCACCGACCATTGCAATGGTGCGGTATTGGCGGGACAAATAGGCTGCGGCTCCCGTCTGGATGGCCGCTGCAATTTCTTGCATACGGGGGTTACCAGCGTCTTGGGAAAGTATCCAGCCTCGGGCCCAGACCCCGTACAGGACAGCAACCAAACCACAGCCAAGCGCCAAAATCAGCGCTGAGTTACCAGTCATAAGAAATACTCCTACTCGCGTGTTGTTCGAAGAAGGGGGCAACGCAAACGCAGCCCCCGCTACGTTGCTTCCTCAGTGCCCCTAAGCGCAAACCCGCCGGAGTTGATTGGCCAACCGCGCCAATGTAGCCTTAAAAACGCCGGATGCAGCCCATTCGCAAGAGCCAAGTCAGTAAACTCAGGGTTAATCCCAGTCTCGCTTCCCCTAACCTTACGACGAGTTTCTCCATGTCCCTAGACAAAGTTACCCCTGGCAAAGATGTGCCCAACGCCTTCAACGTGATCATCGAAATCCCGATGAACGCCGACCCGGTGAAGTACGAAGTGGACAAGGAAACCGGCGCCATTTTTGTGGACCGCTTCATGAGCACCGCCATGCACTACCCGACCAACTACGGTTATGTGCCCAAAACCATCTCCGGTGACGGCGACCCGGTGGATGTGCTGGTCATCACGCCCGTGCCGCTGATTCCCGGTGTGGTGGTGCGCTGCCGCGCCATCGGCATTTTGAAAATGGAAGACGAAGCTGGCCAAGACGGCAAGGTGCTGGCCGTTCCGGTAGACAAAATTTTGTCGCTCTACACCCAGTGGCAAAAACCGGAAGACTTGAATCCCTTGCGCCTCAAAACCATCGCCCACTTCTTTGAGCATTACAAAGACCTCGAAGAGGGCAAATGGGTCAAAGTTTTGGGCTGGGAAGGCCCCGAGTCGGCCCGCCAAGAAATTTTGGACGGTGTGGCCAACTACGAAAAAGAGCAAGCGGGAGGCTAGTTTTTTCGCTAGCCAGGTTCTAGTTACCGCCACCCCGGCTTGGTTATTCAACCCGCCGGGGTTTTTTCTGTCCGCTTGGCACTGGTGTTGGTTCTTTAAGGGGCGGGGGCCTCTGTTCTAAAGGGCGAGCGCTGTTGCAGCTCGCCCATATAGTCTTCGATTCCCGCGCCTTCGCGCTCCAAAAAGCGGGCCACCGCGTCGGCAAACGCCGGGTGCGCCAGCCAGTGCGCGCTGGTGGTTTTGACCGGCAGCAGCGCGCGCGCCATTTTGTGCTCGCCCTGGGCGCCGCCCTCAAAGCGCTGGTATCCGTGTGCAACACACCAAGCCAGCGGCTGGTAGTAACAGGCCTCAAAGTGCAGGCAATCCACCCGCTCCAGCGCGCCCCAGTAACGCCCATAGGCTACTGGCGGTTGCACGCCACCACTCGCAGCCGCATCGCTGCTCAGGGCAATCAGACTGCTGGCCATGGGCCGCCCGTCGCGCTCGGCAATAAACAGCAGCCAATTGCCCGCCATGTCACTTTGCATGCGGGCAAAGAAGTCGCGGCTGAGGTAGGGCGCGTTGCCGTGTTCCAGGTAGGTGCGCTCGTAGCAACGGTAAAAAAAGTCCCAGTCCGCAGCGCTGATGTCTGCGCCGCGCGACCAACGGAATACCACCCCCGCATCCGCCACCTTGCGCCGCTCTTGGCGGATTTTTTTGCGCTTGTCTTGCGCCAGCGTGGCCAAGAAAGCGTCAAAGTCGGCGTAACCCGGCGCACTATTGGTCCAGTGGAATTGCACCGTGTGGCGCAGCATCAGCCCGGCATCCGCACAGGCTTGCGCGTCGCTGGGTGCGGTGAACAGCAGGTGCAGGGACGAGAGTTGCTGCTCCTCGCACCAGGCCACCACCGCCCGGACCAAGGCGGCGCGGGCCTCTGCATCGACGGCGAGCAAGCGTACACCCGGCACCGGCGTGAACGGCACCGCCACCACTGCCTTGGGATAGTAGGGCAGGCCGTGTTGCTGGTAGGCGTTGGCCCAGGCCCAGTCGAAGACGTATTCGCCATAAGAATGGTCTTTGATGTAGAGCGCACACGCGGCCACCAGCTCTCCCGCGCGCTTTAAAGTGATGATGCGCGGTTTCCAGCCGGTGGCCGCACAGGCGCTGGCGCTGGCGTCTAGTGCGTGCAAATAGGCGTGCTGCATGAAAGGGCTGGCATCGTCTTGGCGTAGCACCAGTGCATCCCACGCTTTCGGGCTGACCCCTCCGATACTGGGCAAAACCCGGGTGACATAATCAATTGCGCCTGTTGGCATTTCTACTTTCACCATGGTTTCCGGTTCATGACCCTCAAAATTTGCGTCGCGCAACTCAACTTTACCGTCGGAGACTTCGCGGGCAATGTCCAGAAAATCGTGGATGCGGCCCACCAGGCCCACGCGCAGGGCGCGCGCTTGTTGCTCACCCCTGAATTGTCGCTGTGCGGCTATGCCGCCGAAGACCTGTATTTGCGCCCGGCGTTCATGCAGGCCAGCGATGATGCCCTCAAAGACCTCACCCACCGGCTCGCAGGGCTAAGGGACATGACGGTGGTGGTCGGCCACCCGCAGGGTGGTGAGCGGCGCACGCCCTCAGTGGCAGTGCAAGCGCGCTTCAACTGCGCCAGCGTGCTGCGCCACGGTCAGGTGGTGGCCACCTACGCCAAGCGCGAGTTGCCCAATTACCAGGTGTTCGATGAGCGGCGCTACTTTGTGCCCGGCAACGGCGTCTGTGTGTTCGATGCGGGCGAAGAGGGTGCCCGCATGCGCGTGGGCCTGCTGATTTGCGAGGACGCCTGGTTTGAGGAGCCCTCGCGCCTGGCGCAGCAGGCCGGCGCGCAGGTGCTGGCGGTGATCAACGCTTCGCCCTTTCACGTGGGCAAGGGCTACGAGCGCGAGGCGGTGATGGCCGAGCGCGCCCGCGCAACCGGTTTGCCCTTGGTCTACGCCCATTTGGTGGGTGGGCAGGATGAACTGGTGTTTGAGGGCCATTCTTTTGCCCTGAACGCCGACGGCGCAGTGGCCGCACGTGCACCCAGCTTCAAAGAGGCGCTGTTTGGCGTGGACTTGGAGGTCGCGGACGGCGCGGCGCGTTGCAGCGGTGCCATTGAGCCCGTGCGCAGCGCCGAAGCCGACTTGTGGGACGCGCTGGTGCTGGGCGTGCGCGACTACTTGGGTAAAAACCGCTTTCCCGGCGCGCTCTTGGGTCTGTCGGGCGGTATTGATTCGGCCTTGGTGCTGGCCATTGCGGTGGACGCCTTGGGCGCAGACAAGGTTCGCACCGTGATGATGCCTTCGCCCTACACCGCCGACATTAGCTGGATCGATGCGCGCGAGATGGCGCAGCGCATGGGCGTGCGCTATGACGAAATATCGATAGCACCTGAATTTGCCGCGTTCAAAGCCTCTTTGGCTGCGGACTTTGCCGGGCGCGCCGAGGACACCACCGAAGAAAACATCCAGGCCCGCATCCGTGGCACGCTGCTGATGGCGCTGAGCAACAAGTTTGGCAGCATCGTGCTGACCACCGGCAACAAGTCGGAAATGGCGACCGGCTACTGCACCTTGTACGGCGATATGGCTGGCGGCTTTGCGGTGATCAAAGATTTGCTCAAGACCCGCGTCTTCGCCTTGGCGCGTTGGCGCAACGCCTACAACCCCTATGGCACCTGCGACCGGCCTATTCCTGAGCGCATCATCACCCGCCCCCCCAGCGCGGAACTGCGCCCCGACCAAACCGACCAGGACAGCCTGCCGCCCTACGAGGTGCTGGACGCGATCATTGAGTGCTACATGGAAAATGACACTAGCATGGAGCAGCTGCTGGCGGCCGGGTTCTCGCAGGCCGATGTGGAAAAGGTGACCCGCCTGATCCAAATCAACGAATACAAGCGCCGCCAGTCGCCCATCGGCATCAGGGTAAGCCACCGCAGCTTCGGCAAGGATTGGCGTTATCCTATTAGCAACTGGTTTCGCGCTTGACGCTAGGCCTTGCAACCCTGAACTTCCAAACCATGAAACAAATCACCGCCATCATCAAACCCTTCAAACTCGACGAAGTGCGGGAAGCCTTGGCCGACTGCGGCGCCACGGGCCTGACCGTCACCGAGGTGAAAGGCTTTGGGCGCCAAAAAGGCCATACCGAACTCTACCGGGGTGCGGAGTA
>CANEVH010000015.1 GCA_947442105.1 Comamonadaceae bacterium
ACCGAGGGCAGGCGCTTCATGATGGTCTCGGCGCCCAGGTGGGTCATGTCGAGGTTGATGTAGTCCTTGTTCGGGCCGCAACCCCGGCCTTCCTTGATTTCTTGGTCCATGCAGCGCGACACGTAGTCACGCGGTGCCAAGTCTTTGTAGGCGGGCGCATAGCGCTCCATAAAGCGCTCGCCGTTGCTGTTGCGCAAAATCGCGCCTTCGCCGCGGCAGCCTTCGGTCAGCAAAACGCCCGCGCCGTGCACGCCGGTGGGGTGGAACTGCCAGAACTCCATGTCCTCCAAAGGAATGCCTGCACGCGCTGCCATGCCCAGGCCGTCGCCGGTATTAATAAACGCATTGGTCGACGCCGCAAAAATGCGACCCGCGCCACCGGTGGCCAGGAGCGTGGTTTTCGCTTCTAGGATGTGGACATCGCCGGTCTCCATCTCAATGGCGGTCACTCCCAGCACGTCGCCGTCGGCGTCGCGGATCAGGTCCATGGCCAGCCACTCGACAAAAAAGCTGGTTTTGGCCGCCACGTTTTGCTGGTACAGCGTGTGCAGCATGGCGTGGCCGGTGCGGTCGGCCGCAGCGCAGGCGCGCTCTACCGCTTTTTCGCCGTAATTGGCGGTGTGGCCGCCGAAGGGGCGCTGGTAAATCGTGCCGTCGGGGTTACGGTCAAAAGGCATGCCCATGTGCTCCAGGTCGTAGACAACCTTGGGCGCTTCGCGGCACATGAACTCGATAGCATCTTGGTCGCCCAGCCAGTCCGAACCTTTCACGGTGTCGTAAAAGTGGTAATGCCAGTTGTCTTCGTTCATATTGCCCAAAGAGGCGCCAATGCCACCTTGGGCTGCCACGGTGTGTGAGCGGGTGGGGAAGACCTTGGACAACACTGCAACGTTAAGGCCGGCGCGGGCCAGTTGCAAAGAGGCGCGCATACCGGAACCACCGGCGCCTACGATGACGACGTCGAACTTACGCTTGGATACTGGATAGGACATGAGGTAAATATCTTGAAGGTAGACGGCTTAAACGCGCCACAAAACTTGAACAGCCCAACCGGCGCAGCCGACCAGCCAGACGATCGAAAAAACCTGGAGCGAGAGACGCAGTCCCACGGGCTTGATGTAGTCCATCCAGATGTCGCGCATGCCCACCCACACGTGGTAGAGCAGCGCCACGATGATGGCAAAGGTCAGCGTCTTCATCCATTGGCTGGAGAAGATGCCGGCCCACTTGTAGTAGCCCATCGGGCCTTTAGAGAAGATGACCTGGGCCAAAACGACCACAGTGAACAAGGCCATGAGTGCGGCGGTGACGCGCTGGGCCAGCCAGTCGCGCAGGCCGTAATGGGCACCCACAACAATGCGTTTGGAACCGTAATGAACTGCCATGGTGGTTTTCTTTCCGAATGTGGGGAACGGGTGAGCGGGTCGCTTAGATGGGCGCAGCGCAGAGGACTAGTACAGGCCAAACAGTTTGGCGCCCAGCACCAGGGTCATGCCCACGCTGAGCACCAGCGTGAAGATGGCCGAGGATTTGCCAAATTCTTTGGTCACCGCATGGCGCGCATCCATCCACAGGTGGCGCAAGCCCGCGATCAGGTGGTGCAAAAACGCCCAGATGATGGACAGCGCCACCAGTTTGACGAACCAGCCCGGCACAAAACCCACGCCGATATTGAAAATGCTGGTGAAGCGGGCAAAAGAGATCTCTGAGGAAATGGAGGTGTCAAACATCCAGATGATGAAGGGCATGAGCAAGAACATCAGCGCGCCGCTGACGCGGTGCAAGATGGACACAATGCCCGCTACCGGCAGCCGGTAGCTTGGCAAATCGGTGAAGGCGTTGATGTTGCGGAATTCGGGCCGCTTGGGCCGGGTGCTGGGGGAGGGCGCAGACATGGGCGGGTGCTTTCTAAGGTGTAACCGGTTTGTAATTCTGGCTTGTTGCAGCGCAAATTCTATTGCACTGCACCATTCTGACACTGTCCTTGCAGCCCCGGCATGCGGCGTCTGGAATGTCAGTGAAGTTCATTGCGGTAGTGGTGGGTGGTGGTGACATAAATGCACTGGCGCATTTCCATGGGCACATCGTTGTAGGTGCAGGCGATGCGCTCCACGCTCAGCAATGGCGTGTTTGCAGTCACTCCTAAAAGTTCCATTTGTGTCGCGTCGGGCAGCACGGCGCGTATTTTTTCACCGGCACGCACCATGCGCACGCCAAACTCGCGCTCAAACATGGCGTACATCGGGCCGTCGTCGTTGCGCAGGCGCTCGGCGGTCAGGCCTTTGAACGCTGCGCCGGGCAACCAGATGTCTTCCAGAATGGTCGGAACCTCGCCAAAAGACAGCACGCGGCGTATTTGGAGAACTGCATCGCCCGCACGAAGCCCTAGCCCACGCGCCACTTCAGCAGAGGCGCGGGCGCGCTTGCAATCGATGATTTGCCGCTGTGCCGGTCCTTCGCTGTTGGCGTCGCCCGTGTCAGGCACCAGTTTGAGAAACCGGTATTGCACATGCTGTTCGGCGTGGGTGGCGACGAAAGTTCCTTTGCCTTGGCGGCGCACCAGCAGGTTGTCGGTGGACAGTTCGTCAATGGCTTTGCGCACCGTGCCTTGGCTGACCTTGAACCGCGCCGCCAGTTCTTGTTCGCTGGGAATGGCGGCCCCGGACTTCCATTCCCCCGCTTCTAGGCTTTGCAAGAGCAGCGCCTTGATTTGCTGGTACAAAGGGCTAAACGCTGGCGCTGCGGCTGCAACAGCCGCTGGCGCTGCGGACTCAGCCTGCGAAACGTCTGCGCCCATTTTCACGGCAGCGGGGTCGCTTACAAGGGAGGTCGTGGCAGCCATAGATGGGTGTTTTTGTCAGCGCGAAGTCAGTCTCATATTCGGATAAATCATATCTTATATAAGACATAAGACAAGTTGACCTTTTCAGAAAATCGAGGGTAAACTCTTAGCCATTCCGCTTGTTCGGCGCAGCTACTACCCGCGCCACCCAGCCCAGACTTTCACCACGCTTTCACCACACTTCCTGGAGTTTTTTATGAGCAAGAAGCCCGTTCGCGTTGCCGTTACCGGCGCAGCAGGTCAAATCGGATACGCCATTTTGTTCCGCATCGCCTCAGGCGAAATGCTGGGCAAAGACCAACCCGTGGTGCTGAGCTTGCTCGAAGTTCCGTTCGAGAAGCCCCAGCAAGCATTGCAAGGCGTGATGATGGAACTGCAAGACTGCGCATTCCCCTTGCTCGTGGGCATGGAAGCGCACGGCGACCCGATGACCGCGTTCAAGGACGTGGACTACGCCTTGTTGATCGGTTCGCGCCCCCGTGGCCCCGGCATGGAGCGCGCTGAGCTGCTCGCCGTCAACGCCGAAATCTTTACCGCCCAAGGCAAGGCCTTGAACGCCGTGGCCAGCCGCGACGTGCGTGTGCTAGTGGTGGGCAACCCCGCCAACACCAATGCTTACATCGCCATGAAGAGCGCGCCCGACCTGCCGCGCAAAAACTTCACCGCCATGCTGCGCCTGGACCACAACCGCGCCCTGAGCCAGTTGGCCGCCAAAACCGGCAAAGCCGTGGCTGACATCGAAAAACTGGCGGTCTGGGGCAACCACTCGCCCACCATGTACGCCGACTACCGCTTTGCCACGGTGCACGGCGAAAGCGTCAAGGACATGATCAACGACCACGACTGGAATGCCAACACCTTCTTGCCCACCGTGGGCAAGCGCGGCGCAGCCATCATTGCCGCACGCGGCGTGTCGTCTGCCGCATCTGCTGCCAACGCCGCCATCGACCACATGCGCGACTGGGCGCTGGGAACGAACGGCAAGTGGGTCACCATGGGCGTTCCTTCGGACGGCCAATACGGCATTCCCGCAGACACCATGTTTGGCTTTGCCGTGACCTGTGAAGGTGGCGAATACACGGTGGTAGAAGGTTTGCCCGTGGACGCGTTCAGCCAAGAATGCATCAA
Organism: Comamonadaceae bacterium; assembly: GCA_947442105.1. GTDB lineage: Bacteria > Pseudomonadota > Gammaproteobacteria > Burkholderiales > Burkholderiaceae_C > Allorhodoferax. Next base: position 3,971 of record CANEVH010000015.1, read on the forward strand.
CAAAACCCTCAAAGAGCTGCAAGACGAACAAGCGGGCGTCGCCCACCTGCTCTGATCGCGCCCCAGCCCGAGCACCGCTAGGGTGCGTGGGCGGGCGCTAGCGCGCAATGCAACACCCCCGCAACATTCTTCTAGGTGCCCAGGCGCGCACCGGGGTGTTGCCGGTTTGCGACCATTACAGCGGCGCACCGGCGCGCATGCGCAAAAGTTTGCGCTTGCAGGCCGAACTGATCGAAGAGTTTGGCGCTTGCGTGTTTGATGTCACCCTGGACTGCGAAGACGGCGCCCCGACCGGTGGCGAGGTGGAGCAAGCCCACACCATTTGCGAGTTGTTGAACGTTTTGCCGACTACGGCGGGCGGCGGTGTGCGGGCGCCTCTGCCCCGCGTGGGCGCACGGGTGCATGCCGTGGGCCATTCGTCGTTCGCGTCTGATATAGCCGTCATCGTGGGCGGTGCGGCAGCAGCCCTGAGTTACCTCATGGTTCCCAAGGTGGAGTCTTTGGATGATGTCGAGCAGGCTTTGAGTGCGATTGACGCTGCCGCCGGTCACACCAAGGTGCCGTTGCACGTGCTGATCGAGTCCCCTGCGGCAGTTCAACAGGTGTTTGCCATTGCGGCTCATCCCCGGGTGCAGTCGCTCAGTTTTGGGTTGATGGACTTTGTGTCAGCGCACAGCGGCGCCATTCCTGGCTCGGCCATGGGTTTGCGCACTGAACAGGACCAATACACCTTGGACCAGTTTCACCACCCCTTGGTGCGCCGGGCCAAGCTGGAGATTGCCAGCGCCTGTCACGCCTATGGCAAGGTACCGTCGCATTGCGTGGTCACCGAGTTGAGGGATGCGGCAGCGGTGGAGCGCGCCGCGCGTTATGCCGCCACCGCGCTGGGTTTTACCCGCATGTGGAGCATCCACCCCGACCAGATTCGCCCTATCCTGCGGGGCTTCGCGCCTTTGGCTTCCGAGGTGGATGTGGCGGCACGCATCCTGCAAGCGGCATCCCAGACCGACTGGGCGCCGGTTGCCGTGGACGGCAAGTTGCACGACCGCGCGAGTTACCGTTATTTTTGGCAGGTTTTGGAGCGCGCGCACCGCACCGGCCAAACCATTCCTGCCGAGTTGCAGCATTATTTTGTTTGATTGAATAAGGAGAAAACACCATGTTGAACGCCTACCGAGCCCATGTTGCCGAGCGCGCCGCGCTGGGTATCCCCCCGCTACCCCTGGATGCCAAGCAAACCGCCGAACTGATCGAGCTGATCAAGGCGCCCATTGCGGGCGACGAAGCCTTTTTGCTCGACATGCTGACCCACCGCGTGCCCCCAGGCGTGGACGATGCGGCCAAGGTCAAAGCCTCCTTCTTGGCCGCTGTGGCGCACGGCGATTTGGCTGTCGCCCTGATCTCCAAGTCCAAAGCCACCGAACTGTTGGGCACCATGGTGGGCGGCTACAACGTCAAGCCCCTGATTGATTTGCTTGACGACGCCGAAGTGGCCTCTGTGGCCGCCGCTGCGCTGAAAAAGACGCTGCTGATGTTCGATTTTTTCCACGACGTGGAAGTCAAAGCCAAGGCCGGTAACGCGCACGCCAAAGAAGTGATCCAAAGCTGGGCCGATGCCGAGTGGTTCACCAGCCGCCCCGAAGTGCCGCACACCATCACCGTGACCGTGTTCAAGGTGCCCGGCGAAACCAATACCGACGACCTGTCCCCCGCGCCCGACGCCTGGAGCCGCCCGGACATTCCGCTGCACTACCTGGCCATGCTGAAAAATACGCGCGAAGGCGCGGCCTTCAAGCCCGAAGAAGACGGCAAGCGCGGCCCCATGCAGTTCATCGACGACTTGAAGAAAAAAGGCCATCTGGTGGCCTATGTGGGCGACGTGGTGGGCACGGGTTCGAGCCGCAAGTCGGCCACCAACAGCGTGATCTGGGCCACCGGCCAGGACATTCCTTTTGTGCCCAACAAGCGCTTTGGCGGCGTTACCCTGGGCGGCAAGATCGCCCCCATCTTCTTCAACACGCAAGAAGACTCCGGCGCCCTGCCGATCGAAGTGAATGTGACGAAGCTGGAAATGGGTGACGTCATTGACGTGCTGCCCTACGAGGGCAAGATTCTGCGCAACGGCGAACTGGTCGAAACATTTGCCCTCAAAAGCGATGTGCTGTTGGACGAAGTGCGCGCCGGTGGCCGTATCAACCTGATTATTGGCCGCTCGCTGACCGCCAAGGCGCGTGAGTCTTTGGGCTTGCCCGCGTCCACCGCCTTCCGCCTGCCTTCTGCGCCCATCAGCACCCAGGCTGGCTTCACGCTCGCGCAAAAAATGGTGGGCCGCGCCGTCGGTTTGCCCGAAGGGCAGGGCGTGCGCCCCGGCACTTACTGCGAACCCAAAATGACCACGGTGGGTTCGCAAGACACCACCGGCCCCATGACCCGCGACGAACTCAAAGACCTGGCGTGCCTGGGCTTTAGCGCTGATTTGGTGATGCAGTCCTTCTGCCACACCGCCGCCTACCCCAAGCCCGTGGACGTGAAAACCCACCGCGAGCTGCCCGCCTTTATCAGCAACCGCGGTGGCGTGGCCCTGCGTCCGGGCGACGGCGTGATCCACTCCTGGCTCAACCGCCTGCTGCTGCCCGACACCGTGGGCACCGGCGGCGACAGCCATACGCGCTTCCCCATCGGCATCTCCTTCCCCGCAGGCTCTGGCTTGGTAGCGTTTGGGGCTGCCACCGGCGTCATGCCCCTGGACATGCCGGAGTCGGTGTTGGTGCGCTTCAAAGGCCAGATGCAGCCCGGCATCACCCTGCGCGACCTCGTGCACGCCATTCCGCTGTACGCCATCAAGGCCGGTTTGCTCACCGTGGCCAAGGCTGGCAAGGTCAATGTGTTCTCTGGGCGTATTTTGGAAATCGAAGGTTTGCCCGACCTGAAAGTCGAACAGGCGTTTGAGTTGTCTGACGCCTCGGCCGAGCGTTCAGCCGCCGGTTGCACCGTCAAGCTCAACCCCGCGCCCATCAAGGAATACCTCACCAGCAACGTCGTGCTCATGAAAAACATGATCGCCGACGGCTACGCCGACAAGCGCACCCTGGAGCGCCGCATCCAAAAGGTCGAAGCCTGGCTGGCCAACCCCAGCTTGCTAGAGGCCGACAAGGACGCCGAGTACGCCGAAGTCATCGAGATCGACCTAAACGACTTGAAAGAGCCGGTGCTGTGCTGCCCCAACGACCCGGACGATGCCAAGCTGCTCTCGGACGTGGCCGGTGCCAAGATCGACGAGGTGTTTATTGGCTCTTGCATGACCAATATTGGCCACTTCCGCGCGGCCTCCAAGCTGCTCGAAGGCAAGCGCGATATCCCGGTCAAGCTGTGGATTGCGCCACCCACCAAGATGGACGCGGCTGAATTGACGCGCGAAGGCCATTACGGCGTGTTCGGCGCCGCTGGCGCGCGCACCGAAATGCCCGGCTGCTCGCTGTGCATGGGCAACCAGGCGCAGGTGCGCGAAGGCGCGACCGTGGTATCCACCTCAACCCGCAACTTCCCCAACCGCTTGGGCAAGAACACCAATGTTTATTTGGCCTCGGCCGAGCTGGCGGCGATTGCGTCCAAGCTGGGCCGCATTCCCACCGTGGCCGAATACCAGGCCGACATGGGCGTGATCAACAAGGACGGCAGCAAAATTTACCAGTACCTGAACTTTGACCAGATCGAGGAATACGCTCACGTCGCTAAGGGAGTGAGCCCCTGACAGTACGGTGTATTCCCTAAGCCTTGGTGCGTGGGGTGACGCGTCATGCGACAGGTTGACCGTAACCCATGGAAACATGCATTTCGCGCGTGTTTTCTGGGTGGCAATGATGCGAAACTTGCTCCCCCTTTTCCGTTACCTTTGTTATAGTGCAAGCCGACAAAGAAACTAGGACTTAGGACTTAGGACTTAGGACTGGAGGGGAAGGAATGGCCAGCATTTTTTTTCATAACTCATTTGGGGTTTTCCAAGGTGGTGGAGTCCGCGCAACGGCGTTTGCCGGAGCATTCCGGGAGACCTATACCGCCGGCATTCGTCACACCTCAGTGGCGGGTACATCGGCTGGCGCGATCGCTGCCGTACTTGTCGCCGCAGGAGCAACACCCGATCAACTAGAAAAAATTCTCCGGGATCTCGACTTTCAGTCGCTGCTAAGGAAGCCGGACCAGCGCCATAAATTTTCCGAACTCTGGCCTCGTTTCATAGGAACGTTGCTTGTGCCCTTTGGATGGTTCTCCAAGAAGTTCTACTTGGTGAGTAGGGTCCTTCGCTATGGTGGATGTTATTCGTCCTCAGGAATAGAGGAGTGGATTGACGGGCATTTGCAAAAGTTGCTGCAAACTAAGGGCCGAGTGAAGTTCCGTGATCTGCCCATTCCGGCATTCATCGTGGCGACCGACCTTAGTAGCAATGTGGCCAAGGTGTGGAGTAGCAGCCAGAATCCGGATGATTCAGTCGCACTTGCGGTGCGCGCATCGTGTTCTATCCCCCTGTTCTTTCAGCCGGTGCTGGTTGGGGACTCGAGGATTGTCGACGGCGGAATGCTGAGCAACCTACCGACATTCACCTCAGATGGCGACAGCCTCATCAGTTCTCGGCCGGTGCTGGCATATCGCCTTGTCGGCGCGTCTGCGGCACAGCCGAACTGGACTACGAGCCATTTGTTACGAAGTTTGATCGCCACGGTGTTGAGCGGTGCCGCAGAACTGCAGATCAGGATGCACAGGCAGGTGACTTGCATCAATATCCAGATCGACAATCTGGCGGCAACTGACTTCGACTTAATTGACAGCGATATGAAGGGCCATTTGGTTAAAACCGGCGCGGAGGCAGCGCGCAAGTTCTTAGAAAGCGGCATGCTCGGGGTTAAGCAGCAGACCTACTACAGCAGTTCGCTGAGTTGCCTGGACGAGGTCTATGGAGCGATTGCGTCCCAGAGCGACAAATTACCTGAAGAAGTCCTTATCTCAGAGGTCGCGACTGATTGGTACTGGCAACTGTTTCCATCCGTTCTATTCTGGCGGACTCGAGGCGTGCCGGTCAGCGTGCTTCTGGAGTCGGCCAAGGGCGATGTGCACAACCTGTCTAAGGAAAGGTCCCGCCGGTCCAACCTTAAGGGAATGGGGGTTGCCGTTAAGGAAGTCGAGCACATTCCTTTTCAGGCCTATGTGTTCCGGCGTCCCAATCAACGGGCCAGCACCGCTGTGCTGTTCACGCAAACGAACCAACATGAGCCGCTCGCCACTCTCTATGAAGGACCTTTGCATCAGACAGTCATCCTAATGCTCGCAAGCAGACTTGTCGAGAGCGGCATTGTGGCTTCAACTACAGCGTTCCGCCCCAGTCTGGTTCCCGTTTTACCGGATGAGGTCCTGAAAGCGCTTAAAAAAGGCGTGTCGCAGTACTCGGCGCCCAGTGTACAACTTAGCTGGGAGCGCGTTCCGCTCTCGAAGGCGCGAAGCATCACGAAGCTAGTCCGCGGATTCAAGTACACACAGCTTCAGATGCTCGTGCAGATGTTGAAGGAGTCCGATATCGAGCCGTTCTCTCCTACTGCGGTTGTGTTGGATGGTGACCGCCATTCTCTTATGGGGCCACCGGTCTTCGAGCTGGTGGGTAATTCATTCGTTGGGGTCGAAGGCAATACTCGAACGTTATACGCCCACCTTCATGAATATGACGAGATGTTTGGCGTCGTGGCGAGGGGCGTAACCGATCCACCGCCCGGCGACTCTGTGCTTCTGTCCGAAATGAGCCGAATTGACACTGAGGTGCACATTAATGAGCGTATGCCCGGCTTCGCATACCATCACTTTCGACGCATTGAAGGTGCATGCCATCCGCATAGATAGCATGCCCAACCTAGTACTCATTCGAGGCTTGCCGGGAAGCGGCAAGTCCACAATAGCTCGGTCGATGGCTGGGTATGCACATCTGGAAGCCGACATGTATTTCGAATTTTCTAACGGTTATCGCTTCGATCCCGATAAGCTCCAAGAGGCACATGACTGGTGCTTAGCCGAAACCAGAGCTACGCTCGGACGCGGTTTGAGCGTCGTAGTCGCCAATACGTTCGTGACAAAAGCTGAAATGGAACGGTATTTTCGCTTGGCGTATCCCACTTCGGTCGTTGAGGCTAAGGGGAACTTTCTCAGCCTGCACAAAGTGGATGCTGCCAAGTTCCAGCAAATGCGCGATTCCTGGGAACCCATTGAGCCGCCACAGTCGATGGTTCAGCGAGGGCATTGAGTTGGACGCCATAGCCTACTGGACACAGGTTGTATCTGAGTCTGCGGAAGTCGGCGCGCTTTACATAAGCCGTTACAGGCCCGCTCCGAAGTTTCCGGAGGGGTTCGGTACGGATGGTGACTACCGTCTGCTGGCCGAAGAAGCTCAACAAAATGCGTTGCGTGATGAAAAGCCATATTGGGACGCGCTTTTGCGGATTGCCGCACGAAAAGGGATGCTGACTGAAGATCTTCTGGCCCGCGCATCGAAGTCTCATCCAAAGGAAATGCACTTGCTACCAATTGCCGCGCCGGTGATTAGGGCTGGGGAACTAGGCTCTTTCGTTACTCAAACTATGAAGGACGAAGTGATAGTGATGGCGTCGAGGGTAAGTTTGATGAACGGTCAGACCAAGCACTTCCCAATGATGGACCTGCGCTGCGAAGAAAATGCCGCTTCTTTGCACTCCGTGGAGCGACTCGCCAACTGGCTGCTTCCCTGCGGCTATGCACTGTTCGCTTCCGGCCGTTCCTACCACCTAATCGGTACTGAACTGGTCTCCGAACTGGAACTCTCGAAGTTCCTAATTCATTCGCTTTATGCCGGAGATTTGATCGACCGCAAATATGTCGCCCATCACCTGGAGCGTGGGTTCTGTACGTTGCGGATTTCTCCTTCTGGGCAATTCGGCAGTCCTGTCTGGATCCGACAATGAACCTGAAATCTTGGGTTGAAGAAACCTTTCAGACGTTGACCTTTGGCCGCGTGCCAAACCGTCAACAATTGCGGGCTGCACTCAGTGGCTCGCCGATCCCTGAGTCGGTCGCGCTAGTGTTATTGTTCGGAAGCGCGGCACGGGCTGAAACTGCAAACGATATCGACATTGTCGTACTCGTTGAGGACGGGTCCGGTCCATTTCACAACTACGAGCGACTTGAGTTCAATGGCATCAAGCTCGATCTGAATATTGTCGATACTGAGTGGCTCGCACGAGCGCTGCTGGATCTAGAGCAAAGCCATTGGCTTTCGGAGTCGTGTGCAGTGTTCGCCAGGTCCGAAAGCTGGTTGGAGCGCTGGATTGGGGCTGCGAACAACTACTGGACGATTGAGGCGGTCAAGAGGAGGCGTAATCAATTTGCCGATTTGATCGAAAGCTATGCTGATGCGTCGCGCAGTGCGTTTCGGTTGGGGCTAGTGCGAGTGTCCCGACTTGCCGCGCACGAGGCCGCACGTGCCTATGTTTGCGATCTAATGGATCAGGATGGTGCCGCTACCCATTCGCACGGACTAGTCGCGCGTTGTCTTCTAGACGGTGGGCTGGACAAGGCGCCTCCCCACATCAGGGCACATCTCGAGAGGTGTCTTTCAAATAATGCATCTTCAATCGATGGCTACCTGGCGTTGCGCAGGAGTCTGTCCGCGTTCAGACGTGCAGCGACAACACTTCAGCTTCTCGGACTTAGCTCACTGCACTCGCATCGCCTTGCGGTAACGGCGCTAAGTCAACAATTGCCCACCCATGGAACCGAGATTGAGGCGCTGATATCGTCTTTGGATGTCGAAGACGCACTACCCATCGAATGCCCCTCGCAACTGACGGAATCGTTTGCCTACACTGACCGAAGATTCCCGGTCGAAAGGCGTAGTATCCAAGAGTTATCCGTCCCGGTTTTGGGGGGCATCGAGGGCGCACGCTGGGTCGAGCGAACCCAGGACCGCATGAAAGTGATCGTTAACACTGGCGGCTGCAGGACTCCCACATGCAACTTCTGCAGTCTTCCTAAATTTGCGCGTCGGCTGCCTCGTCGCGAGCCCGCGGAGGTGGTCCGGGCTGCGCTGAGGTTGCATGAGGTGAACGGCTTGTCGCTCTATAACGACGGGAATTTTCTCAATGAAGCGGAGATTTCCGTCCAAGACCGCAAGCTTCTTTGCGCTGCAATCTTGGAGAGGCGAATTCGAAGTTTAACGATCGAGTCGGCTCCTCGATTTATCACCGAGCGCAAGCTCCGCGAGGTGCAGGCGTGGAGTGGCGTGTCCGAGCTTGTCGTTGCAATGGGGTTGCAGATGACGGGAAGCTTGACTGCCGCGCGTCTTCTGGGGCGGCCCGATGTCGATTCGGTTTTCAGCTTTGCGATCGATGAAATCCATGCTGCGGGCGCGGCTGTGCGCCTGTACGTCCTTCATGGGTATGGCCGCGACTTCGCTTTCTGGGATCAACGGTTGGTCGAGTCCATCGAATGGGCCAGTGCGAGAGGTGTCGAGCGCGTCAGCATTTGTCCTTACGTAGATGCGAGCGGTGCACCACTCGATCAAGCGCACGTGGCTCATCTGGAGGTGGTCGTCCGCGCGCTGTCTGTTGGGGAAGGCATGACCGTTGAACTTGTTGGGCGCGGACTGACGTCTTGCGGAACGGGCGCGCGCGGTGGCAGCTGACCAAGATATCGATATCCCATGGACAGAAGTGCCGACCTTCGACGGCACCATCAACGTACGCCGATTCTATGAAGCTACCCTTCCTGTGATCTCGCAATTGCACCATCAAGCAATGGCGCATCAGTCAGTGTCGAGCGAGCTTCGCACTTTGCGCGAACGTGTGGGCACGATGCCTGCGGAAGTCGTTTGCGACCTAGGTTGCGGCTTCGGGGATTGGGCCTCTGTCTATGGCCCAACAGCCAACCGAATCCACCTTGTTGACTTATCGACTTCAATCCTGGCGCGCGCCATGGAATATGTGTCTTTCTGGGCGCCTGCATCCAACGTCACTTGCAGGGTCTTCGACCTCTTTAGCGAGACTGACTGGCAGAGCCTGGCTGGTTTCCGAATGTACCTGCTAGCCTTTGTTGTAGGGCATGCAACCGAACCCCAGCGCTTCGGTGCGCTGGCGTCCTTGAGAAAGGTTGTTCGTAGTGGCGATAGGGTTGTTTTGATCGATTCGCTACAGCCCGGTCCTTTGCAGAATACCGACGCCGTACGCTACGTCGACCTCGACGGACACACGGTGGGAGCCTTCAAGCACTACTTCTTCCGCGATGAGGTGTTGGCGCTTGTACGCCAGGCCGGATTCGAGGTTGCTTCGTCTTGGTGGGGACGTCGCTATTTCCTAGTCGAGCTTAGCTTGCCGCTTAAATATACAGTGAGTTGATAGAACACTGATTGCATTGGATGCTTACCGCATAGCCGAAACCGACAGGTCTTTGATTAGAATTCGCTATATAGCGAATAGAAGACTAGGTGCTAGGGAAAGACAGTTTCAGTATCAAGAAATTGACAAAAACGCTCACCGCCTGATCATAGGTAGGTCGCGAGCTTGTAACTCTTCGTTATTGGCTATTCAGTAATATATAAATGCAAACTACTAAATAAATGAAAAGAAAAAAAGGACACCGAGGTGTCCTTTATCTAAGAGCGTTTTGACTCAAGTAGCTGCCTCATAAAGACAACTAAGGACTTAACAAGTCTTACTTCAGCTTCATTTCCTTGTAGTCCACATGCTTGCGAGCTTTGGGATCAAATTTCTTGATCAACATTTTCTCGGGCATGGTTTTCTTGTTTTTGCTGGTCGTGTAGAAGTGACCGGTGCCGGCTGTCGATTCCAGCTTGATTTTTTCGCGTCCGCCTTTGGTTGCCATGGTGTGTTCCTTGAATATTAAGCTTGACCACGTGCGCGCAAATCGGCGAGCACCACATCAATACCTTTTTTGTCGATCAAACGCAGACCGGCGTTAGAGATGCGCAAACGGATCCAGCGGTTTTCTGTTTCGACCCAGAAACGGCGGTATTGCAGATTGGGGAGAAAACGACGTTTCGTTTTGTTGTTGGCGTGGGAAACATTGTTCCCAACCATCGGGCCTTTGCCCGTGACTTGACATACGCGTGCCATTATGGTCACTCCGATACTTAAAACGGCCACAGTGCCTGTGTCGCCACAAGCCACCGAACCTCACCTCGCCAAAATAGTGGGTGGCGGTAACCCATCTGCCCACCTCAAACCGCAGATTGGCCCAAGGCAGCAAAGCCCACGATTATAGCCAGGCACTGATCGTGATTTAGCCCAAGCGCGCCCGGTGCCGTTCAATCTCCGCCCGCACCCGCGCGGGCGCTGTACCCCCCAGGGTGTTGCGCGCCGCCAATGAGCCTTTAAGGCTCAAGACGTCAAACACATCGGCTTGCACCGCTGGGTTAAAGGTTTGCAGCGTGGCCAGGGGCAGCTCCGACAAGTCCACGCCCAGGTTTTGTGCGGTTTTGACGGCGTGGGCCACCACCTCGTGGGCGTCGCGAAAGGGCAGACCTTTTTTGACCAGGTAGTCTGCCAGGTCGGTGGCGGTGGCGTAGCCCCGGCGGGCGGCGGCTTGCATGGCGCTGGCATTGACCGTTATGCCGCCTATCATTTCGGCAAAGATGCGCAGCGTGTCCTTGAGCGTGTCCACGGTGTCAAAGAGTGGCTCTTTGTCTTCTTGGTTGTCTTTGTTATAGGCCAGGGGCTGGCCTTTCATCAAAGTGATCAGGCCCATCAGGTGGCCGACCACGCGGCCAGTTTTGCCGCGTGCCAACTCGGGCACGTCGGGGTTTTTTTTCTGCGGCATGATGGACGAGCCGGTGGTAAAGCGGTCGGCCAGTTGGATAAAACCAAAGTTTTGGCTCATCCAGATGATGAGCTCTTCGCTCAGGCGGCTGATGTGCACCATGCAAATGCTGGCGGCAGCGGCAAATTCCATGGCAAAGTCGCGGTCGCTGACCGCGTCCAGGCTGTTGTGGCAGACCTGGGCCACGCCTTGCGCGTCCACCATGCCCAGCGCGCGGGCTACGCGTTCGCGGTCCAGCGGGTAGCCGGTGCCGGCCAGCGCGGCGCTGCCCAGGGGCAGGCGGTTGGTGCGGCGGCGCACATCGGCCATGCGCTCGGCGTCGCGGGCAAACATTTCCACATAGGCCAGCAAATGGTGCGCAAAACTCACCGGCTGCGCCACTTGCAGGTGGGTAAAGCCGGGGAGTATGGTTTCGGTGTGGTCGGCGGCGGCCTCAATCAAAGCTTTTTGCAAACCCACCAAAAGTTCGCCAATCAGGTCAATCTCTCCGCGCAACCACAGGCGCACGTCGGTGGCAACCTGGTCGTTGCGGGAGCGGCCCGTGTGCAGACGTTTTCCGGCAATGCCTACGAGCTGGGTGAGGCGTGCCTCGATGTTCAGGTGCACGTCTTCCAGATCGAGCTTCCACTCGAAGGTGCCGGTTTCGATTTCTACGGTAATTCGCGCCATGCCGCGCTCAATGTCGGCCAGGTCTTGCGCGCTGATGATGCCCTGGTGCGCCAGCATGTCGGCGTGTGCCAGGCTGCCTGCGATGTCGGCCTGCCACAGCCGCTTGTCAAAAAAAACGCTGGAGGTGTAGCGCTTGACCAACTCGCTCATCGGTTCTGAAAAAAGCGCCGACCAGGCCTGGGATTTTTTGTCGAGTTGGTTTGTCATGCGCGAATTTTATCGGGGCGGGGTAGGGCGCCTGTTCATTGCGCCTGTTCACCGCCGCCCGCTTAGCCCGTGTTGCGCAAGCCTGCCGCTATGCCGTTGATGGAGATATGGATGCCGCGCTGCACCCGCTCATCCGCCTGGCCCGCGCGGTAGCGTCGCACCAGTTCGACCTGCAGGTGGTGCAGCGGGTCAATGTAAGGAAAGCGGTGGCGGATGGAGTGCTGCAAGGCGGCGTTGTGCGCCAGGCGCTGTTTGTCGCCAGTGATGAGCGTGAGCGCCTGCGCGGTGCTGTGCCACTCGGCCTCTAAGGCGCTGAAGATTTTTTTGCGCAGCCGGGCGTCGGGCACCAGCTCTGCGTAGCGGGCGGCTAAGGCCAGGTCGCTTTTGGCCATCACCATGTCCATATTGGAGAGCAGCGTCTGGAAGAAGGGCCACTGGCGTTCCATCTTGCGCAGCAAGGCGGTGCGCTCATTCACCTGGGCTGCGCTGTGCGACCCCTGCTCGCCGTGCACAAAGCGCTGCACCGCCGCGCCAAAGCCCAGCCAGCCGGGCAGGGCCAGGCGGCACTGGCCCCAGCTAAAGCCCCAGGGGATGGCGCGCAGGTCTTCAATGGCCTGCGTTGCTTTTCTTGAAGCGGGGCGGGAGCCGATATTGAGTTCGGCAATTTCGCGGATCGGCGTGGAGCTGAAAAAGTACTCTGTAAAACCGGGTGTTTCATAGACCAGTGCGCGGTACGCGTCCATGCTGAACTGCGACAGTTGCGCTGCGGCTTCCAAAAAGGCGGGCGGCGCCGGTTTGGTGGCTTGCAGCAGGGTGGCTTCCAGCGTCGCGGCGACCAAAGTCTCCAAATTGCGGCGTCCGATTTCGGGGTTGGCGTATTTGGAGCCAATCACTTCGCCCTGCTCGGTCAGGCGAATCTGCCCGCGCACCGTGCCAGGGGGTTGGGCCAAAATGGCCTGGTAGCTGGGGCCGCCGCCGCGCCCCACCGTGCCGCCTCGGCCATGGAACATGCGCAGTTGGATTGGATGTTTTGCCGCCAAGGTGTCAAACAACTCGACCAAGGCGATCTCCGCGCGGTACAGCTCCCAGTTGCTGGTGAAGATGCCACCATCTTTGTTGCTGTCCGAGTAGCCCAGCATGATGTCTTGCTCGGCGCCGCTGCGCTGCACCAGCGCGGCCACGCCGGGCAGGGCGTAAAACTCGCGCATGATGGGCGCGGCGTTGCGCAGGTCTTCAATGGTTTCAAACAGCGGCACAACGATCAGGTCGCACACCGCGTCTCCGTCGAGCGTGCCGCGTAGCAGGCCAGCTTCTTTTTGCAACACCAGCACTTCGAGCAAGTCGCTCACCGATTCGGTGTGGCTGATGATGTAGTGGCGTATGGCCTCGCGGCCAAAGCGCTCGCGCATGACCTTGGCCATGTCAAAAATGGCCATCTCCGACACGGCATGGGCCGAATACATGGTGCCGGCCACTTTCAGCGAGCGGGCGTCGCACAGCAAGCCCATCAACAGGCTGCGCTTGTGCGCCTCGTCCAGCGCGCTGTAGTCGGCCTCCAGACGGGCGGTGCGCAGCAGCTCGGCCACCACCGCCTCGTGCTTGTCCGAGCTTTGGCGCAAGTCCACGGTGGCAAGGTGAAAGCCAAACACCTCGACCGCCCGAATCAGCGGGTGCAGGCGCTCGGTGGTCAGGGCCTGGCCGTGGTTGCTGTTGAGCGAGGCCTCAATAGTGCGCAAGTCCGACACCAGCTCTTCGGCGCGCAGGTAGGGGTTTTGCGGCGGCACCGCGTGGCGCGCGGCGTCGGTGCCGGTGAAAGCGTTCAGGGTGGCGGCCAGACGGGCGTACATGCCCACCAGCGCGCGGCGGTAGAGCTCGTCCTGGCGGTGGGGGTTTTGGTCCGGGCTGCGAGCAGCCAGCGCCTGCATCTCGTCGCTGCACTTGGTGAGCATGGCCGAGATGGAGAGTTCGCCGCCCAGCAGGTGCACTTCGGTCAGGTAGTAGCGCAGCGCCACCTCGCTTTGGCGACGCAAGGCGTATTCCAGGGTTTGGGCGCTGACGTTGGGGTTGCCATCGCGGTCGCCACCAATCCATTGGCCCATGCGCAAAAAGGAATGCACCGGGTGATCGCCCAGCAAGTGCTCCAGGTCAGCGTAAATTTTGGGGATTTCGCGCAAAAAGGTGGATTCGTAGTAGCTCAGCGCGTTTTCCACCTCGTCGGCCACGGTGAGTTTGTTGTAGCGCAGCAAGCGGGTTTGCCACAGCTGGGACACGCGGGCACGGATGTGGGCGTCGATGGCGGCGAGCTCGCGCTGGCTCAGCGCGTTGCGGGGTTGGGCTTTTTCCCGCTCCAGCGCTTCGTCGCGGGCGGTGAGCAGTTGGGCAATGGCGCGCTCGGCGTCCAAAATGCTTTTGCGCTGCACCTCGGTGGGGTGGGCCGTGAGCACCGGTGACACAAAGCTGTGCGCCAGTGACTGGGAAATGGCGCGCTGCGTGATGCCCGCCCAGCGCAGGCGCGACACCGCTACGTCCACGCTGCCTTCTTGCGCCTCGCCTGCGCGCTCGTGCGCTGCGTGTCGGCGGATGTGGTGGCGGTCTTCGGCCAGGTTGGCCAGGTGGCTGAAATAGCTAAAGGCGCGAATCACGCTGACCGTCTGGTCCGCGCTCAGGCCTTTGAGCAGCTTCTTCAGGGCCCGGTCCGCTTCGTGGTCCGCGTCGCGTCGAAAAGCCACTGACAGGCTGCGAATTTGTTCTACCAGCGCGAATGCATCCTCGCCGTCGTGCTCCCGAATCACGTCGCCCAAGATGCGGCCTAGCAGGCGAATGTCTTCCACCAGGGGGCGGTCGTTGTTCTTTGGAGGCTTGGGCGCGACGGTGGTGGCAGTGCTTTTCATAGGTCAATCGGGTCTACAAAAGAGGGCGCGAAGCCGGTGCAACGCGGTACGTTGGGGGGCCTTTTTTGTTCTGGCTGCAGAGGGAAAGTCCGGTGCTGAGGATCCCACAGGCCATGCTAGCATTCCATACGGCCTTTGGCCCCCCTACGAATTACCAGCGGCGAACAACTTTGCAACACTTCACCATAGCCACCCGCGAAAGCCGACTTGCCCTGTGGCAAGCCCGCCATGTGCAATCCCTTTTAACGGAACAGGGCCACAGCGTCACGCTGCTGGGCATGACCACCAAGGGCGACCAGATTCTGGACCGCTCCTTGAGCAAAGTCGGCGGCAAAGGGCTGTTTGTCAAAGAGCTGGAAACGGCACTGGAAGAAGGACGCGCCGATCTGGCTGTGCATTCGCTCAAAGACGTGCCCATGGAGTTGCCCGAAGGCTTTGCCCTGGCTTGTGTGATGGAGCGCGAAGACCCGCGCGATGCCTGGGTATCCAACCGCTACGCGCATTTTGCAGACCTGCCCCAGGGCGCGGTGGTGGGTACGTCGAGTTTGCGCCGCGTCGCCTTGCTGCGCGCCTTGCGCCCCGACCTGAAGATTGAACCCCTGCGCGGCAACCTCGATACCCGCCTGAAAAAGCTCGACGACGGTTTGTACGACGGCATCGTGCTCGCAGCCGCAGGCCTCAAGCGCCTGGAACTGGGCGCGCGCATCGCCCAGGTGTTTGAGACGGGCCAAATGCTGCCTGCGGCCGGTCAGGGCGCGCTGGGCATTGAAATCCCCGAAGGTCGCCAGGACGTGGCGCAGGCGCTCGCCTGTTTGGTGCACCTGCCGACCATGCTGGCGGTGTCTGCCGAGCGTGCGGTCAGCCGCGTGATGGGCGGCAGCTGCTCTATGCCGCTGGCGGCGCACGCCACGTTCAGCGGCGACGTGCTGCACCTGGAGGCCGCCTGGGGCGACCCGGAAGGCGCGGCAGCCCTGGTGCAAGTCAGCGGTCAGGCCACGGTGATCAGCCTGGTGGAGGCGGTGCAGTTGGGGGAACAGGTCGCGCAGTCGCTACAAGCAGCCGTGGCGGCCCAAGGCAAAACAGGCCATTGATTGCACACGGGCGCAGCCCTTTGGGTCTCACTTTGATGAGGGTGCGCAGCACCCCCAACCATGAAAGTTCTCTCCCCTTACCGCCCGGTGGGCGGCGATCGCTGATCGAGTTGCCACTTTGTTAACGCAGACCATGCCACGCGCCATCGTTACCCGCCCGGCCAAGGAGGCGCAGGAATGGGTACGCAATTTGCGCGCGCGCGGAATTGACGCACTGGCGCTGCCCCTGATTACGATTGTTGCGGCGGCTGACCCCGCACCGCTGCGCCAGGCCTGGAGCCAGCTTGGGCAATTCGATGCGGTGATGTTTGTCAGCGGCAACGCGGTGCGCCATTTTTTTGCCATGCGCCCCGCGCACAGTGCGTCGTACTTTGGCGCATCGCACACGCGCTTGCGGGCCTGGGTCACCGGTCCGGGCAGCCGCGCCGCGCTGGAGGCCAGTGGCGTGGCGCCCGGCTTGATTGACACCCCTGCGCTTGGCGATGGGCAGTTCGACTCAGAGGCACTCTGGCAGCAGGTGCGCGGCAGTGTGGCGGCGGGCATGCGGCTGCTGATCGTGCGCGGAAGTGCGGCCGGCGAGGACCTAAGCGCCCAAGGCGCCGGGCGCGACTGGTTGGCCCAACAAGTAGTCCAAGCCGGTTGCGCAGTGGACTTTGTGGTGGCCTACGAGCGCCGTCCGCCGGTCTGGGCGGCGGCGCAAATCAGCACTATCGCAGACGCCGCCCAAGACGGCTCGGTGTGGATTTTTAGCAGTGCCGAGGCGGTCGCCTATTTGCATGCCTCGCTGCCGCAGCAAAGCTGGGCCCAGGCGCGTGCGCTGGCCACGCATGCGCGGATTGCACAGGCTGTGCGCCAGATCGGTTTTGGGCAGGTGCTGGAGTCGCGCCCCGTGTTGGAGGACGTGGTGGCGTCTATAGAATCACCGGCATGACTCCAGCTGCAGACCAAGCGCCCCCAGCCCCGCCAGCGGCGTCTTTATCTGCCGAGTCACAGCCCGCCATGCGTCGGCTTTTGTACGCCACTGCGGCAGTGGCTACGGCAGCGCTCTTGGCCTGCGTCCTCCTGTGGCAAAAGGTGGGCGCCATGCAGGAACACTTGGCCCGCCAAAGCAGCGACGCCATCAGCCAGTCCAGTGACGCCAAGGCCAGCGCGCGCCAGGCGCAGGACGTGGCAATCGAGACGGCGGCCAAGCTGGCCGTGACCGATGCGCGGGTCAGCGAGGTGGCGCTGCAACGCGCGCAGATCGAAGAGCTGATCCAGAGCCTCTCGCGCTCGCGCGACGAAAATTTGGTGGCCGATATCGACTCTGCGATTCGCCTAGCCCAGCAGCAAGCGCAGCTAACAGGCAGCGTAGACCCCTTGCTCTCTGCCCTGAAAACGGCCGATATCCGCCTGGCCCGCGCGGCGCAGCCGCGCTTGGCGTCGGTGCAACGCGCGGTTGCCCGCGACGTTGCCCGCATTCAGTCCACCCCGCTTTCCGACACGCCCACGCTGCTGTTGCAGCTCGACGAGTTGGCGCTGCTGGCCGACGACTTGCCACTTGCCAACGCGGTGGGACAGGCCCGCCCCCTTGAACCCCTGGCGCGCAAGCCGCAAGAAAAAATGTCGGTCTGGTGGCTGCGCATCGGTGCAGAACTTCAGGCCCAAGCCAAAGATCTGGTGCGCGTGAGTAAGATCAGCGAGCCCGAAGCGGCCTTGCTGTCACCCGAGCAGTCGTTTTTTCTGCGTGAGAACTTCAAACTGCGCATCTTGAACGCCCGCCTGGGCCTGATGTCGCGCCAAATCGAACCGGCCCGGGCTGACTTAGCCAGCGCCTCCATTTTGCTCACGCGCTACTTCGCCGGGGCATCGCGCAAGACCCAGACTGCAGCGGCCCTGATGGCCCAGTTGCAAGCAAAAATGCGTTCGCTGGAGCTGCCCCGTGTTGACGAGACGCTTGCCGCCTTGTCCACGGCTGCGGCGGGGCGATAGCCCATGCGCGGCGTGCTGTGGCTTATGGCGCTGTTTGGCGTGGCCGTGGCCAGCGCCTTGTTTGCAGTGGGCAACCCCGGCACGGTCACTCTTTTTTGGCCGCCTTACCGGGTGGACTTGTCGCTGAATCTGGCGCTGTTGGTGCTTTTGCTGAGTTTTGCGGTGCTCCATCTGGCCCTGCGCGGGTTCGCCGCTTTTGCCAGCATTCCGGCGCAAGCCCGACGCTGGCGCACCCAGCACCGCGAGCGTTTGGTGCACGCCTCCTTGGTCGATGCGCTGCTGCACTTGGTGGCGGGGCGTTTTTTGCGTTCGCGCAAGGCGGCTGAACATGCCTTGACCCTGCAACTCTCGCCCGAAGCGGATGAGGATTCGGCACGCAGCACAGCGCGATTGCAAGCCATGCTGCACTTGGTCGCGGCTGAGAGTGCCCATGCCTTGCAGGATCGCCCGGTGCGCGATGCACATTTCCAACAGGCCAGCGAGGTGTTGCGCAGCCCCGACGTGGCCAGTACCCAAGAAGGCCTGTTTTTGCGTGCGGCGCGCTGGGCGCTCGACGACCACGATGCAGGCGAGGCCATGCAGTGGCTTGACCGGCTACCCCAAGGTGCTGCCCGGCGCACCGTGGCCTTGCGCCTGCGGTTTCGCATTGCGCGCCGGCAGGGCAAAACCGCGCTGGCGCTGGAGACCGTACGTCTGCTGGTCAAGCACCGTGCGGTTGCCAAAGCCAGCGGCCTGAGCCTGCTGCGCGCGCTGGCCCTGGAGCTGATTTCTGCCAGCAAGTTGCCAACCCAAATCACCCAGGCATGGAGCACGCTGGACGCCAGCGAGCGCGCCATGCCCGATGTGGCGCTGAGCGCCGCGCGCCATTGGCTGGCCCTGGGCGGCGATGCCACGCAGTCGCGCGCGTGGCTGCTGCCGGTGTGGGAGCAGATGGTGGACAAGCCCAGCGACCTGACACCGGCACAGCGCCTGGCGCTGGTTCGCACGCTGGAGTCGGGCTTTGCACAGCAAAACGGTACGCCGGATGCGGCCTGGTTGGCGCGCATTGAGGCGGCTCAGATGTCCGATCCGCGCGACGCGCTCTTGCAATACCTGGCCGGCGTCATGTGCGCACGGCTGGGCCTGTGGGGCAAGGCGCAACACTTGCTTCGCCAATCGGTGGCCGTCACTGCCGACCTGGAGCTCAAACGGGACGCGCAGCGCGCCCTTGATGCCTTGGCGCAACGCAGCGAATAGACGGCCCACTGGAAGTTTGTTTGGCCAAGCCGGGTTGGTTGGCGCTCTGCGCTGGTGCTGGGCTTGAAAGTACAACGGCTGCGCATCAGTAAGGCGGCTAGCGCTCACATCAACTGCTGGCGCCCACGCATGCCTGCGAGGCCACACGGCTACAAGCCCGCAAAAACACCCGGCAAAGAAAAAGGGCACCAAAGTGCCCTTTTTCCACGGGTGCTGGCTGTGGGCCAGCACCATGGTGGTGTTGCTATTGCGGGTCTTTACTCGTCCAAAGGCAGGTTCAGTGCACGCAAGTCGCGCTTGGTTTCCACCAAAACCAGCGGGCCTTCGTGAATCGCCAAGGGTGCGGGGCGCTCACGCGGCGTGTGCGTTGCCTGTGGTTCTGCGGCGATGGCCGCTTGCACGGCGGCAATACGTTCCGGGTCGGAGTTGACCCATTGCAGCCCCGAAGTGCTGGCCACTGTTTGCAGGTTTTCCATCGGCAAATCGTAGCTGGACACTTTGGGCATGCCGCTCGCAGCTGCGGCTGCTGGAGCCAGCGGCGCTGGTGCTGGCGTCTTTGCGGCCATCGTCGCTGGCGGGGCCATCACTGGGGCTGCGGTTGCCACGGGCGCGGCTTGCACCACCAGAGTTGGCGCTTCTACCGGTGCAGCAGCTTGTACCGCAGCGGCTGGCGCTGGCACTGGCGTGGCCTCGGGCGCTTGCTCCGCAGTCGCAACCACAGGTTGTGTCGGCACTGCGGCGGGCTGGGTGAAGTAAGAGGCACGCACCACGTGCTCGACTTCCTGACTTGCCTCGCCCGGCGCTGCGCCGGACTGGGGCGCTGCATCATTGCGTTCGCCCCGGCCACCGCGTTCGCCACGGTCGCGGCCATAACGGTCACGCGAGCGGCGTTGGCCGGACTCGCGGCCTTCCTGGCCTTGGTCGATGCCGCCCTCAGGTGCGCCTTCCGCGTTGCCGGAAGCTTCGGGTGCTGCTACGCCGCTGGCGTCGCTGCTGCCGTCTTCGGTGCGTGGGCCACGGTCGTTGCGGCGTCCACGGCCACCGCGTGAGCGGCCTTCGCGGGGTTCGCGCTCGCTTACTGCGGCTTCGCCGTTGCCCGCATCTGCGGCGGGTTCGGTGCTGCGTTCTTGGCGTTCGCCGCCGTCCATGCGCTCATTGCCGCGCTCGCCGTTGCGGCCACGGCCACCACGCTCGCTGCGGGGTGCACGCTCTTGGCGGGGTGCCTCGGCGTCGCCGGTTACGCCAACCGCGTCCATCTCCGAGCTGCTGCCTTTGTTTTCTGCCTCAAAGCGGTCACGCTGGGCGCCGCGCTCGGCGCGTTCACCGCCACGTCCACCACGGCCTCCGCGCGATTCGGCGCGGGCGTCACCCCGCGATTCGGGGCGGGCGTCACCTCGTGGTTCGCCACGGCCTTCGCCACGACCCTCCGCGCGGGGCTCGCTGCGGCTGCCATCGGCGCGTGCTTCGCTGCGGGGGCCACGGCCCTCGCCGCCCCGTGCACCGCGACCGCCGCGGGCGCCGTCGCGTCCACCTTCACGTCCACCTTCGCGTCCACCTTCGCGCGGAGGACGGCCATCGCGGCGTTCGTCGGTTTTCACGGGGGCGACAACAACAGGGGTTACAGGTGTACTGGCGGGTGCGCCAAAGAGGCCCTTGATCCAGCCAAACAGGCCTGTGGGTGCAGTCACCGGCGCTGGCACGGGAGCGGGCGCCTGCACAGCGACGGGCACCGGCTTGGGTGCTTCAAGCTTCACGGGCGCCTGGGGAGCCGGTGCGTCGGGCAGCACGCCTTTGATGATGGGCGTTTGCTTGTTGGTCGGCTCTTGCGAGCGGCGGGTCACTCCGGTGGCCTCTTCCATGTCGTCGGCCATTTTGTAGCTGGCTTCGATGTGGTCCAAGCGCGGGTCGTCGTGCTTCAGGCGCTCAAGCTTGTAATTAGGCGTTTCCAGCGTCTTGTTGGGCACCATCAGCACGTTAATCCGCTGCTTGAGCTCAATCTTGGCGATCTCGGTGCGCTTTTCGTTCAGCAGGAACGACGCCACGTCGACTGGCACCTGGCACAGCACCGACGCCGTGTTGTCCTTGAGAGACTCTTCCTGGATGATGCGCAGAATCTGCAGCGCGCTGGATTCGGTGTCACGGATGTGGCCGGAACCACCGCAGCGCGGGCAGGGGATGGATGCGCCTTCCGACAACGCAGGCCTTAGCCGTTGCCGGCTCATTTCCATCAGGCCGAATTTGCTAATGGTGCCAAACTGGACGCGGGCGCGGTCCTGGCGCAGGGCGTCGCGCAGGCGGCTTTCCACCTCGCGGCGGTTGCGGCTTTCTTCCATGTCGATAAAGTCGATCACGATCAGGCCGCCCAGGTCGCGCAAACGCATCTGGCGCGCCACTTCGTCAGCGGCTTCCAGGTTGGTGCGGGTGGCGGTTTCTTCGATGTCGCCGCCTTTGATGGCGCGCGCCGAGTTCACGTCCACGCTCACCAACGCTTCGGTGTGGTCGATCACGATGGCGCCGCCGGAGGGCAGTTGCACCGTGCGGGCGTAGGCCGATTCGATCTGGTGCTCAATTTGGAAGCGGCTAAACAGCGGCGCGTCGTCGCGGTAGCGCTTTACGCGGGCTGCATGCTCTGGCATGACGTGGGCCATGAACTGCTGCGCTTGCTCGTACACATCGTCGGTGTCGATCAGGATGTCGCCAATGTCGTGGTTGAAGTAGTCGCGGATGGCGCGGATCACCAGGCTGGACTCTTGGTAGATCAGGTAGGCGCCTTTTCCGCCTTTGGAGGCGCCGTCTATGGCGTTCCAGAGTTTGAGCAGGTAGTTCAGGTCCCATTGCAGCTCAGGCGCACTGCGGCCAATGCCGGCGGTGCGGGCAATGATGGACATGCCGTTGGGGTATTCGAGCTGGTCGAGCGCTTCTTTCAGGTCTGCGCGGTCGTCGCCCTCGATGCGGCGGCTCACGCCACCGCCACGGGGGTTGTTGGGCATGAGCACCACGTAGCGCCCGGCCAGCGACACAAAAGTGGTTAGCGCCGCGCCCTTGTTGCCGCGCTCTTCTTTTTCCACTTGCACCAGCAGTTCCTGGCCTTCGCGAATGGCGTCTTGGATGCGGGCGTTGTTGACGGCCACGCCTTGCTGAAAATACTGCTTGGAGATTTCTTTGAAGGGCAGAAAACCGTGGCGGTCTTCACCGTAGTCCACGAAACAGGCCTCTAGTGAAGGCTCAACCCGGGTGACCACAGCCTTGTAGATATTGCCCTTGCGCTGTTCGCGCCCTTCGATTTCGATTTCGTAGTCGAGTAGTTTTTGTCCGTCGACGATAGCCAGGCGGCGTTCTTCTGCCTGGGTGGCGTTGATTAGCATCCGTTTCATGGAGTGCATCCTTTTTCAGTTGTCAGCTGCCCAAAATGGGCTAACGACGCCTAGACCGAAAAACTGAACTGAGGGGGAATTGCCGGAGAACTTCGGTTCACACAAGGTGACGAAGCGTAGGCGCAGGGATGCAGACGAGAGGGTGGATATGCGTTTTGGACGTCCGCCGTGCAGCGATGGGCGCACAGCAGCCGTTGAGCGAAGCCCAAGACGTGCCGGTAAACGGCGCGAAAACGCTCCGCAGGCACATGTTTATCAAGGGGATCAACACAAATATCTCGTTTCATTCCGCCTCCAGACCCGTGGGGCCTGGAGGTTTTGGGTATTCCGTATCAGGGGTTCAATTCTTCGGCTTGACCGTGTTGTGTGCTTGCCATTCACCGCATCTGGCGAGGAATTTGCAAGCAATGCAGCAAGGCGGCATCGACCGGCTAGCGCGGCTTTGGGTGGGCGTGGACTAAACTCCAAACAAATCAACCACTTACAGCAAAGCGCTAGTGAAACACATTATAGGGACCAATCCCACGCCGCAGAATCTGGCAGTTCCGCAAGGGCCAGGCACTGCCGTGCAGTGGATCACGGTGCAAGAAAACGGCAGCGAACAGCGCCTGGACAACTACCTGGTTCGCCATCTCAAGGGCGTGCCCAAGACGCACATTTACCGCATCATCCGCAGCGGTGAGGTGCGGGTCAACAAAGGCCGCGCCAGCGCCGACACCCGTTTGCAGGTCGGCGACGTGCTGCGCCTGCCGCCGGTGCGGGTGTCGGAGCGTGCTGCGGACAAAGCGCAGGCCATGACAGAGCAGGCGCGCTCGGTGCCCGCCAAACAATTCGATATTTTGTTTGAGGACGCCCATTTTTTGGCCATTGACAAGCCCGCCGGGGTGGCGGTGCACGGAGGCTCGGGCGTGAGTTTTGGCGTGATAGAGCAGTTGCGCATGGCGCGGCCCCAGGCGGAGTTTTTGGAGTTGGTCCACCGCCTGGACCGGGAAACCAGTGGAATTCTGTTAGTCGCCAAGAAGCGCAGCGCGCTCAAGCACCTGCAAGCCCAGTTTCGTGACCGGGAAACGGGAAAAACCTACCTGGCCGTGGCGCTGGGCCGCTGGCCGTCAAATAAGAAGGTGCTGGACAAGCCGCTGCACAAGTACTTGCTGGACGCCGTGTCGGGCCAGGGCGAAGGCGAGCGCCGCGTCAAGGTGGTGTCCCAGGACGACCCCGACGGCATGCCGTCCCTGACGCTGGTGAAAGTCAACACGACTTCGCCCGTGGGCGCGGCGCAGCCCTATTCGCTGCTGGAGGTGACGATCAAGACCGGGCGCACCCACCAAATTCGGGTTCACTTGGCCTCTGAAGGCATGCCGATTGCGGGCGACGACAAATATGGCGACTTCGAGCGCAACAAGGCGTTGGCCCGCGCGCTGGGTGAAACGTCGCTCAAGCGCATGTTTTTGCATGCATGGCGCCTGCAATGCGACCATCCCGCTACGGGCCAACGCATGGAGCTGCACGCCGCACTGCCCGCCGAATTGGCGCAGTTTCTACACGCCGTGCTGCCCCAGGCCAAAGTTCTAGGCCCTGCGCCTTCGGCCCCTGGGAGCACATCCATTTCAAACCCAACTTCCGACGCCTTACGCGTCGTCCTACCAGCCCATGACATTGCATAAACCCGCCGAGCGCGCCCGGCGCTTTGACCTGATTGCTTTTGACTGGGACGGCACGCTGTTTGATTCCACGGCCATCATCACCCGCTGCATTCAACTGGCCGTGGCCGACGTTGGTGGCACCGTGCCCAGCGACAGGGACGCGTCTTACGTCATTGGGCTGGGCCTGGCGCAGGCTTTGGCCCATGCCGCGCCCGATGTGCCCCGAGAAAAGTACCCCCTGCTGGGTGAGCGCTACAAGCACCACTACTTTTTGCACCAAAACGACATCACCTTGTTTTCTGGCATCGTGGACATGCTGGCCGCGCTCAAGCAGCGCCAGCATTTTTTGACGGTAGCCACAGGCAAAAGCCGCTGGGGCCTGGACCAGGCCCTGGGCCACGTCGCGCTCAAAGATCTTTTTCACGCCTCGCGAACGGCGGACGAGACGGCGGGCAAGCCCCATCCGCGCATGCTCCACGAGCTGATGGCCGAACTGGGCGTAACGCCCGAACGCACCTTGATGGTGGGCGACACCACGCACGATTTGCAAATGGCCCTCAACGCCGGGTGCGCCGCAGTGGGCGTGAGCTACGGTGCCCATGACCACGGCGCCTTGGAGGCCTTAGGCCCACTTTTTGTCGCCCACTCCGCCGACCAATTGAGCCAGTGGATGCTGGAGCATGCCTGAGGCTGCGCGGTGACCCTGCCCCAGGACACTATGGCGCTGTGCAAGTCCGCAGATTTGGTGGACGGCGGCTTGGCCGTGCCCTTTGACGTGGTGTACCAGGGCCAATCTTGCTGGGCCTTCGCGGTTCGCTTTGAGGGAGCGGTGCACGCCTACCTCAACCGCTGCGCCCATGTGGCCATGGAAATGGACTTCCAGCCCAACCGGTTTTTTGACACAACCGGGCGCTGGCTCATATGCGCCACGCACGGGGCGCTGTATGAGCCCGCCACGGGCGCTTGCATGTCAGGCCCCTGCCGCCGCTCCCTGGTCAAAATCACGACCAGCGAATACGGTGGTCTCGTCCACTGGCATACTGAGCCCCAACTTCAGCCTATCCGCTTCTAATATGAACGAACCCGAATCTTCCCCAGGCCCTGCTGCGGCCCCAGCGCACACTGCCGTGGACGCCAAGCCCGCTGCGGACACCGGCGAACGTGGCCCGAGCTGGGAACGCTCTGCCATCGAGCAGTGGGTAAACGCTACATTGCACGAGCAGCGCATTGCGCGGCGCTGGAAGTACGGCCTGCGCACCGCGTGGCTGCTGTTTTTTGTCGTGCTGGCCTGGTTTGGAGTGGACCGCGGTGGCATGCGCAACGCCGATGTCAGCCACCCGCACACTGCGGTGGTGGAAATCAAAGGTGAGATCGCCTCGACTTCGGAGACCAACGCCGATCTGATCGTTTCCTCCATGCGCAGCGCTTTTGAGGACGAGGGTGCGCTGGCGGTGGTCTTGCTGATCAATTCGCCCGGCGGCAGCCCGGTGCAGGCCGGGATTGTTAACGACGAAATTCGCCGCCTCAAGGTACTGCACAAGAAGCCGGTGTACATCGTGGTCGAAGAAACCTGCGCGTCAGCCGCGTACTACATCGCCGCAGCGGGCGACCAGATTTTTGTGGACAAGGCCAGCGTCGTGGGCAGCATTGGCGTGCTGATGGACGGGTTTGGATTTACTGGACTCATGGAAAAGTTGGGCGTGGAGCGCCGCCTGATGACGGCGGGGCAAAACAAAGGTTTCTTGGACCCGTTTAGCCCGCAGACGGAGAAGCAACGCGAATTTGCTCAGGCCATGCTCAATGAGATTCACCAA
The DNA here is from genome assembly GCA_947442105.1 of Comamonadaceae bacterium. GTDB lineage: Bacteria > Pseudomonadota > Gammaproteobacteria > Burkholderiales > Burkholderiaceae_C > Allorhodoferax. Next base: position 29,709 of record CANEVH010000015.1, read on the forward strand.
CAGTTTATTGGCGCAGTCAAAGCCGGACGTGGGGACCGCCTCCAAGAAACGCCGGAGACGTTTAGCGGCTTGTTCTGGACGGGCGAGCAGGCAGTAAAAATGGGGCTGGCCGACCAACTCGGCAATTTAGATTTTGTGGCCCGTGAAATCGTCAAGGCCCCTGAAATCATTGACTACACCCGGCGTGACAACGTGGCCGAGCGGCTGGTCAAGCGCTTTGGAGCATCCATGGGCGAGTCGCTGGCCACGGCCCTGCGCACGGCGCCCGCCTTGCGTTAACGAAGTTAACGTTGCAGAACTTTCATGATGGGGTGCTGCGCACCTTCATGAAAGTTAGGGGCCAATGGCGAACACAGTGGGCGTGGCGTTGTTCAGCACCCAGCCGCGCTGTCTCCAGGTTTTTACATCTGCGCTGAGGTTTACACCGTCGGACAGCGTCAATCCACTCGATGTTGCCAGCCGGGTGCTTGGTTGCAGGGTTTGCAGCAAGGTCGCCAGCAAGGCCTGGTTGCGGTAGGGCGTTTCAATAAAGAGCTGGGTCTGCTGCGTCTTGAGCGCAAGTGCTTCTAGCGACTTCACGCTCTGCGCTCGCTCTGTGGGGTCGCTGGGAACGTAGCCGACAAACGCAAAGTTCTGCCCATTCAAACCGCTGGCAGCCAGTGCCAGTAACAGCGAAGCCGGTCCAACCAGAGGGACCACGTGCAAGCCCAGTTGGTGTGCAGCGCGTACTACCGACGCGCCGGGGTCTGCCACAGCAGGCATGCCAGCTTCGCTGACCAGCCCCATAGCGTGGCCCTGCATGGCAGCAGCCAGCAGGGGGCGGGCGTCAAAGCCCCCCTGGTGATCGCCCTTTTTGTGCACTTCGCGGGGCAATTCTTGCAGTGTTTGCGCCTGAATCGGCGTGTGCAAGGGCACGACTTCACCCACACGTTTGAGGTAGGCGCGGGTTGACTTGGCGTTTTCACACACCCAATGCTGGAGCGAGGCCGCGATCCGCAGCGTTTGCAGGGGCATGGACTCTTCAAGCGGACTCTGGTGCGCGCAGCCAAAGTCCAGTGGCGCAGGCACCAGGTACAGGCGCCCGACAGGCGTGCTCACGCAGTCCCCAGCAAGGGCAAGCCGGCGGCACGCAGCATGTGGCTCAGGCGAATGAGCGGCAAACCGACCAAGGAAGTTGGATCGTCGTTTGCAATACTTTCTAGCAAGGCGATGCCCAGGCCCTCGCTTTTGCAACTGCCCGCGCAGTCGTAGGGCTGCTCGGCCCGCAGGTAAAAATCGATCTCCTGGTCCGTCAGGTCGCGGTAGTGCACTTTGACCGGGGCGAGCGCTTCGCTGCAAAACCCGCTGCTGTGGCACACCACGGCGGTTGCGGTTTGAAAAATCACGGTCTGTCCGCGCATGCGGCGTAATTGCTCGGTGGCCCGCACATAGTCACCGGGCTTGCCCAAGGCCGTGCCGTTCAGGTCGGCCACCTGGTCGCAGCCAATCACGATACAGTCTGGAAACTGCTGCGCCACGGCCCGCGCCTTGGCCAGCGCCAGACGTGCGGCCAAGGCGGCGGGTGCTTCGCCCGGTTGCGGTGTCTCATCCACTCCGGGCGATTGCATGGTAAAAGGCAGACCCAGGCGTTCGAGTAACTGGCGACGGTAGACCGATGTCGATCCCAAAATGAGAGGGCGGAGCAGGGTGATTTGCATGCGTCGATTCTCTTACACTGAGGCCATGAGTACGAAACCCAACCTGCGCAAATTCACCGTTCTTGCTTTTTCCAGAACCCAGGCCAGCTTGGAAACCGCCGAGCCGCTCACCCAATTTGAACGCCTTGAAGGCATGCAGCAAGACGATGCTGCGCCCACTGAGGTGCGGTTCCAGGTGCAGGGCGCGATGCGGCCCAACAGTGCGGGCGTGGCTGAACCCTGGTTGCATTTGGCGGCGCAAACCCGCCTGAATTTGGTGTGTCAGCGCTGCCTCGGGCCGGTGGAAGAGGCCATATCGTTCGAGCGCGATTTTCGCTTCGTCGCTTCGGAGGAGCAGGCCGAGCGCGAGGACGAAAACTCCGAAGAAGACGTACTCGCCCTGAGCGCAGATTTTGATTTGCTGGAGTTGGTAGAAGACGAGTTGTTGATGGCCTTGCCGGCGTCGCCCAAGCACGCAGTGTGCCCGCAATCTGTCAAGTTGCAAGTGGCCGATGCCGACTACGTGGAGGCCGATGAAAAGCCAAATCCATTTGCCGCACTGGCTGCGCTGAAAACCCCTAAAGGTTAACCCGCCAAGTCTTGCTTGGTGCGGTCATAAGCAAAGGCCAAAGCGACTGGAGCCCATGGGCTATACTCAAAGGCTTAGCATGACCTCAAGCGGTCGTGTGATTTCACTCTCTACACCGTGTTGCGGGTTTCGCGGCACTTTTGACCAGGAGCCCACCATGGCAGTTCAGCAAAACAAAAAATCTCCCTCCAAACGCGGTATGCACCGCTCGCACAACGCGCTGGTTGTTCCCGGTATCGCGGTAGAGCCAACCACTGGAGAAATCCATCTTCGCCACCATATCAGTCCTACCGGTTTTTACCGTGGTCGCAAGGTGTTGAAGACTAAGTCCGAAGCCTGATTCTCATTGAGGCGACAAGCCCGAAGCTGCATGCTCTGTAGCGTCGGGCTTTTCTCTTTTCTGAGCCTGCGTTTTTTTCGATTTCTACCTTGCGAACACTCTCGGCATGATCACCATCGCAGTTGACTGCATGGGGGGCGATCATGGTCCCTTGGTCACTTTGCCAGCCTGTCGCAAATTCTTGCAGCAGCGCCCGCAGGCCTACCTGATATTGGTGGGCTTGCCCGATGCGTTGCGAGGTTTCTCGCATCCGCGCGCCAGGGTGGTCGAGGCTTCTGAAGTCGTGACCATGGATGACCCCCTTGAAGTCGCCCTGCGTAAGAAGAAAGACTCTTCCATGCGCGTGACGGTGCTGCAAGTCAGAGATGGCTTTGCGCAAGCGGCGGTGTCTGCGGGCAACACCGGGGCCTTGATGGCGATTTCCCGCTATTTGCTCAAGACTTTGGACGGAATAGAGCGCCCGGCACTCTCGGGTCAAATTCCCAACGCCTTGGGCGGCGCTACCACCGTTTTGGACCTTGGTGCGAATGTGGATTGCACTGCGCTGCAGTTGCTCCAGTTCGCAGTCATGGGGTCGGCGCTGGTGTCTGTGATGCAGAACAAGTCGGCGCCTTCGGTGGGCTTGCTTAATATCGGTACCGAACTGATCAAAGGCAACGAAACAATCAAAGAAGCCGGGGACTTGATGCGTGCTGCGGCCGAGGCCGGAGACCTGCAGTTTCACGGCAATGTAGAAGGCAACGACATCTTCAAGGGCACGGTGGACTTGGTGGTCTGCGACGGGTTTGTGGGCAATGTGGCGCTGAAAACTGGCGAAGGACTGGCCAGCATGATTGGTGGATTTTTAAAGGCCGAGTTTTCAAAAAATATCTTCACCAAAATTTCGGCGCTGTTGGCTAGCTCTGTTTTGTCCGCCCTCAAGGGCCGGATTGACCCCGGACGCCACAACGGTGCGGCCCTCTTGGGCTTGCGTGGCGTGGTGTTTAAAAGCCATGGTTCGGCAGATGCCTGGGCTTTTGGTAACGCCCTTTTGCGGGCGTATGATGCAGTCGACCACCAATTGCTTGAGCGCGTGCAGAGCCGACTCGCACACGCGGCACCGTTGATTGCGGGTGCCAGTAACGACACGGAAAAAGCCGCGTATTCCCATCCATGAGCAGATATTCACGCATTACCGGAACGGGAAGCTACCTTCCCCCGCACCAAGTGACCAACGCCAACTTGGTGACCCAACTGGCGGCAAAAGGCATTGAAACCTCCGATGACTGGATCGTCGAGCGCAGTGGCATCAGCGCCCGCCACTTTGCAGCCGACGGGGTTTTCAGCAGCGACCTCGCGTTAGAGGCGTGCAAATCAGCGTTGCAAGCAGCCCATCGGCAGCCCCAAGATATTGATTTGATCATCGTTGCCACGTCAACGCCGGACATGGTGTTTCCGTCCACGGCTTGCATATTGCAGGCCAAGCTGGGTGCGTCTGGCGGCGCAGCTTTCGACGTGCAGGCGGTATGCAGTGGCTTTGTCTATGCACTCACTGTGGCAGACGCACTGATCAAGTCGGGCACCGCGCGTTGTGCCTTGGTGGTCGGCGCCGAGATTTTTTCCCGCATTCTGGACTTCAACGACCGCAGCACCTGTGTGCTTTTCGGCGATGGCGCAGGTGCCGTGGTGTTGGAGGCTTCTGACACCCCCGGTATTTTGTCTAGTGATTTGCACGCCGATGGCAATCACGTCGATTTGTTATGCGTGCCCGGCCATGTTTGCGGTGGTGCGGTATCGGGCAAGCCCTTGTTGCAAATGGCGGGTCAGTCGGTGTTCAAGTTGGCGGTCGGCGTGCTAGAAACTGCGGCGCGGGCCGTGCTGGAAAAAGCGGGCAAGACCGAGGCCGACATCGACTGGCTGATTCCGCACCAGGCGAATATTCGCATCATGCAAAGCACCGCAAAAAAACTCAAACTCGCTATGGACAAGGTCATTGTCACGGTGGGCGAGCACGGGAACACCTCGGCTGCATCCATCCCGCTGGCCTTAGACCATGGCGTACGCAATGGCCAGATACGGCCCGGACAAACGCTGCTGCTCGAAGGCGTGGGCGGCGGCTTTACTTGGGGCGCAGTCCTTTTGAATTTTTAAGATGAAGCCATTCGCATTTGTTTTTCCGGGTCAAGGCTCCCAGTCCGTGGGGATGCTGGACGCCTGGGGTGATCACCCGGTCGTGGCCCGCACCCTGCAAGAGGCGTCGGACGCTTTGGGGGAAGACCTGGCCACCTTAATCCATGAAGGCCCCAAAGAGGCGCTGGGCCTGACCACCAACACCCAGCCGGTGATGCTGGTTGCGGGCGTGGCTGCTTACCGGGTGTGGATGGCAGAAGTGGGTGTGGCGCCCCTGGCGGTGGCGGGTCATTCTTTGGGCGAATATGCAGCATTGGTGGCGGCCGGTGTGCTGACACTGGCGCAAGCCACGCCTTTGGTGCGCCTGCGGGCGCAGGCGATGCAAGACGCCGTACCCGTGGGTGTGGGCGCTATGGCGGCTATTTTGGGCATGGATGCAGCGCGAGTCGCGGCCTTGTGCAGTGAGGTGACGAAAGAGTTTGGTGTTTCGTCCGGCGAAGTGGTAGAGGCTGCCAATTTCAACGACCCGGCCCAAACCGTCATATCGGGTAGCAAGGCCGCTGTCGATCGCGCTTGTGAGCTGCTCAAGGCCCAGGGTGCAAAGCGCGCATTGTTGCTGCCGGTGTCGGCGCCGTTTCATTCCTCGCTGATGCTGCCTGCGGCCCTGCGGCTCAAAGAACGCTTGGCCGATGTCGTATTTGCGGCGCCGCAAGTGGCTTTGGTCAACAACATTGACGTCGCGGTCGAAGTCGATCCCGATCAGATTCGGGACGCACTGTACCGGCAGGCCTTTGGGCCGGTGCGCTGGGTTGAAACCGTGCAGTCCATCAAGCGGCGCGGCATCGAGCACGTGGTCGAATGCGGGCCTGGCAAGGTGCTCGCAGGGATGGCCAAGCGCATTGACCCAAGCCTAACGGGACTGGCAGTGTTCGATCCCCCGTCGCTGCTCGACGCACAGGGGGCGTTGGCATGAATCAGATGGATTTCGCGGGCCAGGTGGCCCTGGTGACTGGCGCCTCCCGGGGCATTGGCGCGGCGATTGCGCTGGAGCTGGCGCGCAAGGGTTTGCGTGTGGTGGGAACCGCCACCACACCGTCTGGCGCGCAGGCCGTGGCCCAGGCGCTGGCGGCCTTTCCTGGGTGTGCGGGGCGCCTGCTAGACGTGACCGACGGCCCCGCTGCCGATGCATTGATCGACACGGTCGTGAAAGAGTGGGGCGGCATTCAGGTGCTGGTCAACAATGCCGGCATTACCCGAGACAACCTTGCCATGCGCATGAAAGACGAGGACTGGGATGCGGTGATCGACGCCAACCTCAAAGGCGTATTCCGAATGAGCCGCGCCGTGATGCGACCGATGATGAAGCAGCGCTATGGGCGCATCATCAACATTACATCGGTGGTGGGTGCGTCTGGCAACCCCGGTCAAGCCAATTACGCGGCTGCCAAGGCCGGCGTGGCCGGAATGACACGGGCATTGGCGCGTGAACTTGGATCGCGCAAGATCACTGTCAATTGCGTGGCGCCAGGCTTTATCGAAACCGATATGACAGCCGGTCTGGGCGAGGCGCAACAAGCAGCGCTGCGGGGACAAATTCCACTCGGACATTTGGGGAAACCCGAAGACATTGCCTACGCCGTAGCCTATTTGGCTTCGCCCGAGGCATCGTACGTAACCGGTCAAGAGTTGCATGTCAACGGTGGTATGTACATGTAAAGTAGGGCTTTCGTTTCAGTCGATGGGTCCGTTCGACCGCCGGTGCAAAGTTACTGACTTGACGCTGGTAAAATTACGGACTGTTTTACAACCCTCAGAGGGAATCCATGAGCGATATCGAAGTACGTGTCAAAAAGATCATTGCCGAGCAACTCGGTGTTGAAGAGTCACAAGTCACCAACGAAAAGGCCTTTGTGGCTGATCTGGGTGCAGATTCCCTCGATACGGTGGAGTTGGTAATGGCACTCGAAGACGAGTTCGGCATCGAAATTCCTGATGAGGATGCAGAGAAAATTACCACGGTGCAAAACGCTGTGGATTACGCGACGACGCACAAGAAGGCGTGATCCACCGGCGCCGCTTCAGCGGCGCCTTCGTGTTTCTGGTTTTCTTGCGGGCCATTGGATGCTTCGCACGAAGCGGCAAGCCGTGGCCCGTTCGCGTGGCTGCAACGATGCAGCGTTACGTTGAAGCAACATTCAATACAGGTGAATATGTCCCGTCGTCGTGTAGTAGTTACCGGTTTGGGTTGCGTCAGTCCCGTAGGCAATACGGTGGGGCAGTCGTGGTCTCAGCTACTAGCAGGCCAATCCGGTATTGGTTTGATTACGAAATTTGACGCTTCTGCTTTTGCTTGCAAAATCGCGGGCGAGGTGAAAAGTTTTGAACTTGAGCGCTACATCAGCGCCAAGGATGCGAGAGCAATGGATACCTTTATCCATTACGGTATCGCAGCAGCGGTTCAAGCGGTGGAAGACGCCAGTTTAAAGACGGGCGACGCTTTGGGTGACGAAGAGTCCACCCGTATTGGCTGCGTTATTGGGTCGGGTATTGGTGGCTTGCCGATGATTGAGGCGACCAATATCGAGTACAGCTCCCGCGGTCCGCGCCGCATTTCGCCATTTTTTGTACCGTCGTCCATTATCAATATGACGGCCGGACACGTGTCCATGCGTTTTGGCTTCAAGGGACCCAATCTTTCCATTGCCACCGCATGCACCACCGGCCTGCATTGCATAGGCCAGGCCGGTCGAATGATCGAGTACGGCGACGCTGATGTGGTAGTCGCCGGGGGCTCCGAGGCCAGCGTGTCACCCTTGGGCGTAGGCGGCTTCGCAGCAATGCGCGCGCTGAGTACGCGCAACGACGATCCAACCACGGCGTCACGTCCCTGGGACAAGGACCGCGATGGCTTCGTTTTGGGCGAGGGCGGTGGCGTCATGGTGCTTGAAGAGTACGAGCACGCAAAGGCGCGGGGCGCACGTATTTACGCCGAGTTGGCGGGTTTCGGAATGAGCGCCGATGCCGGTCACATGACCGCGCCCAATATGGACGGGCCGCGACGGGCCATGGTGATGGCCATGCAAAACGCGGGGGTCAATGCCGATCAGATTGACTATCTCAATGCGCACGGCACATCGACCCCATTGGGCGACACCAACGAAACCAATGCCATCAAGGCAGCCTTGGGCGATCACGCCAAACGCATCGTCGTTAACTCGACGAAGTCGATGACAGGCCACCTGCTCGGTGGCGCAGGCGGCATTGAATCGGTATTTACGGTGCTGGCCCTCTACCATCAAAAAAGCCCACCTACGATCAATATATTTAACCAAGACCCGGACTGCGATCTCGACTACTGCGCCAACGTCGCGCGTGACATGCCGATCCAATATGCCCTGAAGAACAACTTTGGGTTTGGCGGTACCAACGGAGCTTTGGTTTTTAAGCGCGCATAGTGCACGGTTGCTGCTTACTGCAATGCGTTTGCGCTGAACCGCCATGCACCTGCCACCTCCCGCACAATGGCGTGTCGAGCGAAGCCTAGTTCATGCGCGCCTTCTAGCAGTGATATCAACGGTGAATGCATTGGTAATCTTCGCCATGTACGGTGTGGCTTCTTTCGGGGCGTGGTGCGCGCTGCTGGCATTGAGTGTCATCCTCTCGGCGTACGCGGCTTGGCGCTGGAAGCACGCTTGTGTCGGCTTGCTCAGCTGGACCGGGAGCCATTGGACTTGGCTGCAAATGGGCCAGATGCCAAAACCGGAGGTTTGCGAACTGCGTTGGGCCATGGATTTTCAGGCCGTCGTGCTGGTGCAGATGCGCCTGGGTAGTGGCGAGTCTCCGACCCATTGGATTTGGCTTGAGCGAGGCAAAGCAAGCCCCGGTGGCTGGTTGGCGTTTCGCCGCGCCTTGGTTCCCTGCTTGGCTGCTAATGGTTTCCGCTCTGGTGGTTCGCTTGCTTAGCGGCCAGCAGTTCACTTTATTTTGCAGTTGGCTATTTAATTCATGCGCGCCTTCCCCAAATCACAAGGGATAGGGGCGCGCACTGTGCAGCCGCGCGTTTGAACGGGCTTTTTGATTCGACTTTGAGGTGACTTTTATGGTTTCATTGCTGAACATCCAGACCATTCGCAGAGCGGTACTCGCACTGTCGGTAACTTGCGCGACGGCTGTCATTGCTGTGTATCCCTCGCAAAGCGCGCTGGCGCAAGTGCGAACTCTGCCTGACTTCACCGACCTGGTAGACCAAGTGGGTCCCTCAGTGGTCAATATCCGAACTTTGGAAAAAGTCGTACCCCGCACGGCGCCTGGCGGCTCCGGTGATGAAGAGATGCTGGAGTTTTTCCGGCGCTTTGGCTTGCCTATGCCCAATATGCCGCGGCAAGCGCCCCGTTCGAACCGGCCGGCACCCGAAGAAGAGCAGCCCAAGGGCGTGGGCTCAGGTTTCATTTTTTCGTCGGATGGTTTGATCATGACCAACGCCCACGTGGTCGAGGGCGCCGACGAAGTGCTGGTGACCCTTACCGACAAGCGCGAGTTCAAAGCCCGAATTCTGGGTGCGGACAAGCGCAGCGATGTTGCCCTGGTGAAAATTGAGGCAACTGGCTTGCCCGCAGTCAAGGTGGGCGATGTCGGGCGGCTAAAGGTTGGTGAGTGGGTGATGGCCATTGGGTCGCCGTTTGGCCTAGACAACACTGTTACCGCTGGCATTGTGAGCGCCAAACAACGGGACACCGGGGAGTACCTTCCCTTCATCCAGACCGATGTGGCTATCAATCCCGGTAATTCAGGCGGGCCACTGATCAATATGCGGGGCGAAGTGGTGGGCATCAACAGCCAAATTTACTCGCGCTCCGGTGGGTTTATGGGGATTTCCTTCGCCATTCCGATGGACGAGGTGGTTCGCGTGGTGGAGCAATTGCGCACCCAAGGGCGTGTGAGCCGCGGGCGCATCGGCGTGCAAATCGGGCCGGTGAGCAAAGAACTCGCCGAGTCTATGGGTTTGGGCAAAGCGCAAGGCGCTTTGGTAACCGGCGTGGAGGCGGGTGCGCCTGCTGAAAAAGCGGGGGTGGAAGCCGGGGACATTATTCTGAAGTTCGATGGCAAGGCCATTGAAAAGTCCGGTGATTTGCCGCGCATTGTGGGCGCCATCAAGCCCGGCACCCGGTCGTCGATGACCGTGTTTCGTCGCGGCAGCATGAAAGATTTGACGGTGATGGTGGCCGAAATTGAAGCGGACAAAGTCGCTGCCAAGCCAGAGGCGGCGGAACCCAAGCCCAAGGGTGTTGCTGGACAGCTGTTTGGTCTTGCGGTCAGTGACCTGACGGACGCGCAGAAAAAGGAGCTCAAGTTGAAATCAGGCGTTCGCGTGGACGCTGCGGCAGATGCGGCGGCCCGCGCGGGTTTGCGCGAGGGCGACATCATCCTGTCGGTGGGGAATGCCGAGGTGGCAAGCGCGCGCGACCTGGAGGCTGCGCTTGCCAAGCATGACAAGAAGAAATCCTTGAGCGTACTGTTCCGACGCGGCGACTGGACCCAGTTTGCGGTGATCAAGCCTGTGAATTGAGAGGCGCACTGTCAAGGCACCCAAGCCCCTTTTGGGTCCGGGGGCTTGTATGAGAATGTCGCCTAGGTTTGCGCGTCCTGCTAACCATGTTTTCGTTAGAATGAAGTACGTAAATCGCTAGTGGCGGTAATAAGCGAGGGTCTGAAGTTCGCCATGTGGAAACAGACGGACGAGATTTTTGCTCAGTCACCGGCCAACCGGACCTGGCAGCCAAAAAGCGGTGCGTAAGCTGTGGATAGTTCTTTTGATGCCTGCGACCGGCAAACCAGCGCCCCTGCCTGCCTTGGTATTTCATGGTTTTTGCCTACAATGAACTCCCAGCTTTCGCAGTTGCCAAAGATTGTTGGTTCAGGGCGCGTTCGTTCAAAGACGCGCCCTTTTTTCTGGCCGTCGCTCTTTTAACCCAACACCTTGAAACCTTTGCTTGATGCAACACATCAGAAATTTCTCCATCATTGCCCACATTGACCATGGCAAATCGACGCTGGCTGACCGGCTTATCCAGCGCTGCGGCGGCCTGGAGGAGCGCGACATGCAGGCGCAGGTGCTCGACTCCATGGACATTGAAAAAGAGCGTGGGATCACGATCAAGGCGCAAACCGCAGCGCTGCAGTACAAAGCAGCAGATGGTCAGATTTACAACCTCAATCTGATTGACACGCCCGGCCACGTGGACTTTTCGTATGAAGTCAGCCGTTCTTTGTCGGCGTGCGAGGGTGCGCTTTTGGTGGTGGATGCCAGCCAGGGCGTGGAAGCCCAAACCGTGGCCAATTGCTACACCGCGCTGGAACTCGGTGTGGAAGTGGTGCCGGTGCTCAACAAGATTGACCTTCCCAACGCAGACCTGGACAACGCGCGCAGCGAGATTGAGGACGTGATCGGCATTGACGCCACCGACGCGATTGCTTGCTCCGCCAAAACGGGCGTGGGCATTGACGACATCTTGGAAGCCATTGTGGCGAAGATTCCGGCGCCCAAAGGCAATCCCGAAGGCCCCTTGCGCGCCATGATCATCGACAGCTGGTTTGACGCCTACGTGGGCGTGGTGATGCTGGTGCGTGTGGTGGACGGTCGCTTGATGAAGGGCGAGCGCATCAAGATGATGGCCTCGGGCGCCATGTACAACGCCGACAGCCTGGGCGTATTCACCCCGGCCAACCAGCCGCGCCAATCGCTGCAGGCCGGCGAGGTGGGTTACATCATTGCGGGCATTAAGGAACTGCAGGCCGCCAAGGTGGGCGACACGGTCACCCTTATCAAGCCCGGAACCGGCGGCGCGGCTGCAACGGCCACTGAGGCGCTACCTGGATTCAAGGAAATTCAGCCCCAGGTGTTTGCCGGTCTGTATCCCACAGAGGCCAGCGAGTACGACTCCCTGCGCGACGCGCTGGAAAAACTCAAGCTCAACGACGCGTCGCTGCACTATGAGCCGGAAGTCTCGCAAGCCCTGGGCTTTGGCTTTCGCTGTGGCTTTTTGGGCTTGTTGCACATGGAAATCGTGCAAGAACGCTTGGAGCGCGAGTTTGACCAAGACCTGATTACCACCGCGCCCAGCGTGGTGTACGAGGTCATGAAGAACGACGGCGAAGTGCTGATGGTCGAGAACCCGTCCAAGATGCCCGACATTGGCAAGACCGCCGAAATCCGAGAGCCCATCGTGACCGTGCATCTGTACATGCCCCAAGAGTACGTGGGCGTGGTGATGACGCTGGCCAACCAGAAGCGCGGCATTCAGATGAACATGGCCTACAAGGGGCGCCAGGTGGTGCTGACCTACGAGATGCCCTTGGCTGAAATCGTGCTGGACTTTTTTGACAAGCTCAAAAGCGTGAGCCGGGGCTACGCGTCTATGGACTATGAGTTCAAGGAATACCGGGCGGCGGACGTGGTAAAAGTTGACATCTTGCTCAACTCAGAAAAGGTGGACGCGCTCTCCATCATGCTGCACCGCTCGCAGTCGCAGTACCGCGGGCGAGCGGTGGTAGCCAAGATGCGCGAGATCATCTCGCGCCAGATGTACGACGTGGCGATCCAGGCGGCCATCGGCTCCAACGTGATTGCGCGTGAGACAATCAAAGCCCTGCGCAAAAACGTGCTCGCCAAGTGCTACGGCGGCGATATTTCGCGCAAGAAGAAGCTCTTAGAGAAACAAAAAGCAGGGAAAAAACGCATGAAACAAATTGGTTCCGTCGAAGTGCCACAAGAGGCGTTTCTGGCTATCTTGCAGGTGGAGGATTGATGCAAGCGCTTACTTCCGTGGTCTTGGGCGCTTTTGTGGCCTATGCCGGTTCGTGGTATCTGGGTTGGGTCGATGGCAATTTCGCCTTGCTGCTTTTCGTCGCAAGCGTGGTGACGGGCCTGTACTGGCTTGCCGAGCGCTTCTACTTTTTGCCTGCGCGCATCGCTGCTGCGGATCAATTGCAAAGTGCAGACGCGCGGCGCCATGCCAACCTGGCCAAGCAAGGCATCACCCAGGTCGACAGCCATGTGGCCGAGGCACGCGCGCGCATCCTGGCCCAACCCTGGTGGCTGGACTGGACCGCTGGCCTGTTTCCGGTGATTATTTCGGTGTTTTTCTTGCGCTCTTTTATCGTCGAGCCCTTCAAAATCCCCTCGGGCTCCATGATTCCCACGCTCTTGGTGGGCGACCTGATTCTGGTGAACAAGTTCCACTACGGCCTGCGCCTGCCGGTGCTCAACACCAAGATCACCGAGGGCAACAAGCCCCAGCGCGGTGATGTGATGGTGTTTCGCTACCCCCCCAAGCCCAGCTTGGACTACATCAAGCGCGTGGTCGGCCTGCCCGGCGATACGGTGGTCTATATCAACAAGCGCCTGACCATCAACGGCCAGGTGATTGATACCCAGTCTGTGCCCGAGTTTTTTGACGAAGACGCAATGCGCTACTTCAAACAGTTTGAGGAAAAATTGGGAGACCGCCCCCACCGCGTGCTCAACGACGAGGACCGGCCCGCCTTTGTGCCGGGCAATGACCGTTTTCCTGGCTCCGAAGCATGTAACTACACCGTCGAAGGCGTGACCTGCAAAGTGCCCGAAGGCAGCTACTTCATGATGGGCGACAACCGCGACAACTCGCTGGATTCGCGCTACTGGGGTTTTGTGCCGGACCAGAACATTGTGGGCAAAGCCTTTTTTGTCTGGATGAACTTTGGCAACCTCAAGCGCATTGGGTCGTTCCACTGATTTGAACGCCGACATGCTCCAGTTGCAGCAGCGTCTGCAACACGTTTTCAAAGACCCTGGCCTGTTGGCGCGGGCGCTCACGCACCGCAGTTTTTCGGTTGACCACTACGAGCGGTTGGAGTTTTTAGGTGACTCCGTACTCAGCTTGGCAGTGTCGGACATGCTCTACCTGCGTTTGAGTGGCTTGCCCGAGGGCGATTTGTCGCGCATTCGCGCCAACCTCGTGCGCCAAGACACGCTGCACAAGCTCGCGGTGGACTTGGGCCTGACCCAAGTGCTCAAACTTGGAGAGGGCGAAATGCGCTCAGGCGGCCCCAAACGACCCTCGATATTGGCCGACGCGCTTGAAGCCATTATTGGTGCCGTGTACCTGGACGCTGGCTACGCTGCAGCGCAGGCGCTGGTACAGCGGCTGTTTCAAGCCGTGGACATCAGCCCGCACATGGATGCGATTGGCAAAGACCCCAAAACCCAGTTGCAAGAGCTGCTGCAAGGGCGCAAACTGAAACTGCCCGAGTACCGCGTAGTTGCCATCATGGGCGCTGCGCACCAGCAGAGCTTTGACGTGGCCTGTGAGATTGCCGAGCTGCGCCTGTCCGAACGCGGCATCGGTGGCTCCCGCCGCGCCGCCGAACAATCGGCCGCCGCCGCCATGCTGCAAACCCTAGAAACCAAAACCGACCATGACAACTAAAAAAACAACGTCCAAAACCCCTGCAACTCCCGTTGCAGCCACCTCGGTCGTTCCGCGAATCGACGATGGCGCCGATTTGGAAAGCATGCTCGAAGGCTTACTAAAAACTACGCCACGCGCCGCGCCCGGTGCAGCCGCCGCGCAGGAGGGTGAGCGCTGTGGCCTAGTAGCCATTGTGGGCAAGCCCAATGTAGGCAAATCCACCCTGATGAACGCACTGGTGGGGCAAAAAATCAGTATTACCTCGCGCAAGGCGCAAACCACGCGCCACCGCATCACCGGTATCCATACCCGCGGTGCCACGCAGTTTGTGTTTGTGGACACGCCTGGTTTTCAGACCCGGCACAACAACGCGCTCAACCGTTCGCTCAACAAGACCGTGCTGGGCGCGGTGGGTGATGTGGACCTGATTTTGTTCGTGGTCGAAGCTGGTATGTTCAACCAGGCCGATGCCAAAGTGTTGGCACTCTTGAGCAAAAACGTGCCCACGCTCTTGGTGGCCAACAAACTCGACCAAGTCAACCGCCGCGCTGACATTGCGCCCTGGCTGCAAGACATGCAGCTGCGCCACGCTTTTGCCGAATTTGTTCCCATGTCGGCCAAAAACGCCAAGGACATTGAGCGCATGCTGGGCATTTGCGAAAAATACCTGCCCGAGCAAGCCTGGTGGTACGCCGCCGACGAGCTGACCGACCGCAGCGAAAAATTCCTAGCCAGCGAAACGGTGCGCGAAAAGTTGTTTCGCCTGACCGGTGACGAGCTGCCCTACACCTCAACCGTGGTGATCGACAAGTTTGAAGAGGAGCCAGGCCGGGGCAAGCAAAAGCGACTCTTGCGTATTGCCGCCACGATTGTAGTGGAGCGCGATGGCCACAAGGCCATGGTGATTGGTGACAAGGGCGAGCGCATCAAGCGCATCGGCATGGAAACCCGGGTCGAGCTGGAACAGCTGCTCGACTGCAAGGTCTTCATCGAGATGTGGGTCAAGGTGCGTTCCGGTTGGGCCGACGACGAGGCCCGCGTGCGCTCTTTTGGTTACGAGTAAATGGCCACCCGGCGGATCGCCGACGAGCCCGCGTATGTGCTGCACCGCTACGACTGGAGCGAGTCCAGCCTGATCGTGGAGGTGTTTACCCGCCACCACGGGCGCATCGCCCTGGTGGCCAAGGGCGCCAAACGGCCCAGTTCCAGTTTTCGACCGATTCTGCTGCCCATGCAGCCCTTGCACCTGGCATTTGGCGGTGATGCCGAAATTCGCACCCTCAAAAGCGCCGAATGGCAGGGCGGCCACGTCATGCCCACGGGCGACGCGCTTCTATCAGGCTACTACCTCAATGAATTGCTGCTCACGCTCTTGGCGCGTGAAGACCCGCACCCCACGCTGTTTGACGTGTACGCGCGCGTGGTCGAAGTAATCGCCAGCCAGCACGGCGAGGTCTTGCAGGCGGCGCTGCGCAGTTACGAGCTGCTGCTGCTGCGCGAAGTCGGGCTCCTTCCCCAGCTCGATGTGCAAACCATGACCCTGGACGCGCTGCAGGCCGATGGGCGCTACTGCCTGGTGCCCGAAGGCGGCTTGCGCCTGGCCCATGCCGACGACCGCGCCAGCCTGATGGGCGCGCAGTGGACGGATTTGCAGGCCGTGCTGTCGGATGAAGCGCCGTTTACCAGCACGCTGCGGGCGTGTGCGGAGATGAGCGCCGAGCTCAAACCCCAGTTGCGCGCGCTGCTGCACTACCATTGCGGAACCAAGACGCTGCGCACTCGGCAGATGATGATCGATATTCAGTCCCTTTAACTGACCTGTTTCAACAGGCTTGCTCTGTCGCCATGACCCACCATCCGACCGCCCTGTCCGTCAACCTGAACAAAGTAGCGCTGGTGCGCAACACCCGCCACCTGGGCATTCCCAGCGTGACCCGCGCAGCAACCTTGTGTTTACAGGCGGGGGCCTCAGGCATCACGGTGCATCCAAGGCCTGACGCGCGCCACATCCGCGCGGGCGATGTGAGCGACCTGGCGCAACTCATGCAGGCGTGGCCAGACCGGGAATTCAATATCGAAGGCAACCCGTTTCATAACCTGATGGACGTGGTGGTTGGGCTGGTGGCGCGCAAGCTGCCGGTGCACCAGGTGACTTTTGTGCCCGACGGCGAAGGCCAGTTCACCAGCGACCACGGTTGGAACTTTCCGCAGGACGCCCAGCGCCTGCGCCCCTTGATCGCCCAGACGCGTGCCTGGGGCCTGCGGGTGAGCTTGTTCATGGACGCTGAACCTGCCGCCATGGCCGGTGCTTGCGAGGTGGGTGCGCACCGGGTGGAGCTGTACACCGAGCCTTTTGCCGCCGCCTGGGGTGGTCCGAAGCAGGCTGCGCAACTCGATCGCTTTGAGCAAACTGCGCGCGCCGCTTTGCAACTGGGCTTGGGAGTCAATGCGGGCCACGACCTCAATCTGGACAACCTGGCCGCATTTGCACGCCAGGTGCCGGGATTGAGCGAAGTGTCGATCGGCCACGCCCTGATTTGCGACGCCTTGGAGCTGGGCTACGCCGGTGCGGTCGCCGCTTATTTGCGCTGCCTGCGGCCATGATCTACGGCATAGGCACGGATATTTGCGACATTCGGCGCATTCGCGCCAGCCTAGAGCGCCACGGTGATCGCTTTGCCGAGCGGGTGTTGTCCGAGCGGGAATTGGTGACCTGGCGCGCGCGCAATGCGCGCTGGCCCGATCGCGGCGTGCGCTACTTGGCCACGCGCTTTAGCGCCAAAGAGGCGTTTAGCAAAGCCGTTGGCCTGGGGATGCGCATGCCCATGACCTGGCGGCTGTGCGAGATTGCCAACCTGGCCAGCGGCGCACCGGTGGTCTTGCTCCACGGCGGCTTGAAAACATGGTTTGAGGCCCAAGGCCTGCAAGCCCAAATCACCTTGAGCGACGAGACCGACTACGCCGTGAGTTTTTGCGTCGTGGAGCGCAGTCCCACGGCCTGAACCCCAGCCCACTCCGTTTTTTTTTCATACCCCGACTACGCCATGGCTGTTCACGCGCCCTTGATCATCGACATCGCAGGCACGGCGCTGAACGCCGTTGACCGCCAGCGCCTGCGCCACCCGCTGGTGGGCGGCCTGATTTTGTTTTCGCGCAATTGGGAAAGTCGCGTCCAACTCACCGCGCTGTGCAAAAGCATCAAGCGCGTGCGCGCCGACTTGCTGATTTGCGTAGACCACGAGGGCGGGCGGGTGCAACGCTTCAAGACCGACGGCTTTACCCACGTGCCGCCCATGCGCGCATTGGGGGAGATGTGGATGAAGGAGCCCCAAGCCGGCCGCATGGCCGGGCCGCTGGACGCCATGCGCGCCGCCACAGCATGTGGCTACGTGCTGGGTGCCGAATTGCGGGCCTGCGGCGTCGATTTCAGCTTTGCGCCGGTGCTGGATCTGGACTACGGCGAGAGCAGCGTCATCGGAGACCGGGCTTTTGCGCGCGACCCACGGGTGGTCAGCATGCTGGCGCAAAGCGTCATCCATGGCCTCTTGCAAAGCGGTATGGGGAGCTGCGGCAAACACTTTCCGGGTCACGGATTCGTAAAAGCCGATTCGCACCTGGCCATCCCGGTGGACCGGCGCAGCCTGAAGTCCATTTTGGCCGAGGACGCTGCGCCTTACCGCTGGCTCGGTGGCGTGCTGGGCGGCGTGATGCCGGCCCATGTGATTTACCCCAAGGTAGACAGCCGACCGGCCGGTTTCTCGCGGATCTGGCTGCAGGACGTGCTGCGCGCCAAGCTGGGCTTTGGCGGCGCCGTGTTCAGCGACGACCTGTCCATGGCTGCGGCGCGGGTGATCAATGGCCGCGCGCTGAGCTATACCGATGCCGCGCTGGCGGCGCTGGGAGCCGGGTGTGACATGGTGCTGCTGTGCAACCAGTCGCTGGCGCACGCCGGGGCGGGCAGGCCGATTGACGAAGTGATTGACGGTTTGGCCCAGGCCCACATCGAACACCGCTGGACCATGGACGAATGCAGCGAGGAGCGGCGTTTGGCGCTCTTGCCCAAGCTTGCGGGCCATGATTGGGCCGACCTGGTGCGGTCGTCCGACTATATGCAAGCGCTGGATTGGCTGCCTTGATGCGCTCGCCAGCCTGACCCTGCTGCCCATTGGGCAAGCTACTTTGCCCCGCGCTTCGCCACTGGCGCGCAGCGCACCGGCGTTAAAATCCCTTTCACCGTTTGCTGCCGGACGCCTCGATGAAACTTAACTTTCGCTGCATCGGTCAGCTTACGGCGAACGGTGCAGCCGTGGGGCCGACAAAGCAAGGATTTGGTCCGATGTTGCCTGGTCGATATTGGGGTGCTTGCCGAGGAGCTTTTCTTTGAGCAAGAGATCGCGCAACTGCTGCACGTCTCGCACCGATGGCGCGACTTTGATCTGCGCAAGCGCGGCTCCTTGATTGCCAGTTTTCACCAGTGCCGCGACCTTGGGTGCCCACACACTAGGACGTGACATACATGCTTCCTTTGGATTTTTAATGCGCAAGCAACATTTTCACACACCGCTTTACGGATATGCGATGAAAAATTGGACACAGCGATGGCTCGCTTTCACCTTGGTCATGTTCTTGGCTGCATGTGCGTCCGCGCCTCCGGCGTCTCCTGGCGGCGCGCCCATCGTCGTTGACGCATCAAGCCAGCCAGCTCCACCCGCAGTAAAGCGTCCGCCGCGTATTGGTTTGGCTTTGGGTGGCGGCGCCGCTCGCGGTTTTGCCCATGTGGGTGTGATTCAGGTGTTGGAAGAAGCGGGCATTTACCCCAGCCTGGTGACAGGCACCTCTGCGGGTAGTTTGGTGGCCGCGCTTTACGCTAGTGGCAAAAACGGCGTCCAACTGCAGCAGACCGCCGAGACCATGGAGGAGGCCACCATCGCCGATTGGACACTGCAAATATTCACACGCGGCGTACTGCGCGGTGAGGCTTTGGCCAAGTATGTCAATGCCCAGGTCGCCCAGCGGCCCATTGAGGCCATGACGATTCCGCTGGGCATCGTCGCAACAGACCTCAACAGCGGCAATGACGTGCTGTTCCAGCGCGGCGATACGGGCACCGCAGTACGCGCCTCAAGCGCCGTTCCCGCCATATTCCAGCCCGTGAAAGTGGGTGGACGGGAGTATGTGGACGGCGGCTTGGTCTCGCCAGTTCCGGTGCGGGCGGCGCGCAAGATGGGCGCAGAGTTGATCATCGCCGTGGATATCTCCACCCCGCCCGAGGCCAGCGCGGCCAGTGGGACGCTGGAAATTCTTTTGCAAACTTTCACCATCATGGGCAAGAGCATCAGCACCATTGAGCTCAAAGACGCCGATGTGCTAGTGCGGCCTGCATTGCAGGGTGTATCCAGTGCCGATTTTGGTGCCCGCAAGCGCTCCATCGAAGCGGGTCGCCAGGCGATGCTTGCTGCCTTGCCGCAATTGCGTGCTGCAATCGAGGCGAAAACCCGCTGATCGCTCTGTTTTGGCTTGCTGATTTTCGTGCGGTGCGAGGTACAAAAAAAAGGCCTCGTTTTGCAACGAGGCCTTGAAGGGATCCCTGAACCTAGAGGTTTCGAAAGGATCCGAGGAGACAACTGGCGCGAAGTTCAACTCACTTCCTACACTTCACTGTATCAGGGTTTTCCCTCGGATTACCAAGGCAATCAAAAAAATTGCCCTGGTCTCCGAGACAGTTCAATTAGCGCTTTTTAGCAGCCGTCGTGGCTTGTTTCGTGGCGTTGCTGGCGGTGGCGGCAACTGCATTGAAGTTGGCTTCTGCAACGTCAGTGGCTTGCTTCACCGCTTTTTGCACCGACTCCAGTGCGGAATGCGCAGCCGATACCGCGCTCTTGATCACAGCAACGGCGGACTCTGAACCGGCAGGTGCGTTTTGAGCGGCGCTGTCAACCAAAGCGGCCAGCTTTTGCTGGGCGTCAGCAGCCTGGGCTTCCATCGACTTGGTGAACTCGGTGCCAGCGCCGGTAGCGATGTCGTACAGGTGGCGGCTGTAAGCAGCGGTTTTTTCGGCCAAGGGTTGCAGCAAACCGGATTGCAGTGCCAACAGTTCTTGTGCGTCTTTCACGCTCAACATGGTTTGGGTGTGGTTCGAAGCCTCAGATAGGGCTGCTTTGGATGCCGTCAGGTTGAGTTCAACGAGCTTCTCGACGCCTTCAAAAGCCTTGTGGGTGAGGCCAAAAATGGTTTCGACGTTGGATTTGTGGGAGGCCATTACTTGTTCGACAGTCAGCATAAAAATACTCCAAAGGTTAAAAAGAAAAGCTTAACTGCCCCGAACTTTGCCCCTTGGGCTCTTTATGTTGCGGTGCAGCATGGTTCGAATTATAGGTAGGAAAAATGACGATGCAAGCGTTTTTTGTTGCGATGCAGCATTTTTTTTCTAGTTTTCGAAAACTCCTTTGTTCTTTATTGATCGAGATCAATTTTCCTCAGAGCGGTAGCCTGGGAGTGCTGCCCAGAGTGGTCTCAACCGGGACGGCTCGCTCGTCTTCGCTTGCAGCCGCAGTGGCAAAATGAAAGGCGATCGTGGCCCCAATGTTGGTGGCGTCACAGCCCCTTCGGTCCCGTCTTTGTTTTCCCAGCCCTCCCTCTTGGCATGAACAAACCCCTTCCCCAGCCGCGCAGCGCCTACCGCGTTTGGCGCACCATTTCCACCCGCTGGATGGACAACGACGCCTACGGGCACGTGAACAACGTCGTGTACTACAGCTGGTTCGACACGGCAGTGAACGCCTATCTGATAGAGCAGGGTGCCTTGGACGTGGCGCACGGTGCCAGCATCGGTTTGGTGGTCGAAACGCATTGCAGTTACTTTGCGCCCCTGTCTTTTCCGCAAACTGTAGATGTGGGCCTGCGGGTCGCGCACCGGGGAACATCCAGCGTGCGCTACGAACTTGGCATTTTTGGTACTGGCGACAGCGCCGCCGCCCAGGGCCACTTTGTCCATGTGTATGTGGACGCTGTCACACGCAAGCCAGTTGCGCTTTCTCCTTCGCTCGTTTCTGTATTGGATGCTTTGTTATGAATTCAGGTTTGACCCAAGCTGCTGCGGTGGACGCCGCCATCACCTCACGCATGTCTGTGCGAGCGTTTAGCAGCGAGCCGGTGGAAAAGTCGGTTACTACCCACCTGCTAGAGGTGGCCAGCCGCTCGCCATCGGGCACCAACACCCAGCCTTGGAAGGTGTATGTGCTGCAGGGCGCCAGCCGCGACACCTTGGTGGAGCAAGTGTGCGCCGCGCACGACGCGGTACGCGCCGACCCGGCGCTGGCGACCCAGTACGTGGAGGAATACGACTATTACCCGCAAAAGTGGGTCAGCCCCTACATTGACCGCCGCCGCGAAAACGGTTGGGGCTTGTACGGGCTTTTGGGCATTGGCAAAGGCGATAAAGACCAAATGCACGCCCAGCACCAGCGCAATTACCGCTTTTTTGATGCGCCGGTGGGCTTGATGTTCACCATGGACCGGGTGCTGGGGCGCGGCTCCTTGGTGGACTACGGCATGTTTTTGCAAAACATCATGGTCGCGGCGCGCGGACACGGCCTGTCGACCTGCCCGCAAGCGGCCTGGAACGGCTTTGCCAAAATCATCTTGCCCCATATCGGCGCAGGACCCGACGAAATGCTGGTTTGCGGCATGGCTTTGGGATATGCGGACGAGACAGCCACGGTCAATGGCTTCCATACCCCGCGCGTGCCGGTACAAGACTTCACCACTTGGCTGGAATAAGCCGGACCTACTGCCCCAACCCTAGCGCAATGACTTCTACCACCCACAAGCCCGCCATCCTCGTCACCCGCGCAATATTTCCCGAGGTGATAGCGCGCCTGGCCGAACATTTCACCGTCGAGTCCAACCCCGAGGACACGCTGTGGGACCGCGCGGAGCTGATCCGCCGCCTGCAGGGCAAAGTGGGCGTTTTCACCACCGGCGTGGAACGCGTGGACGCCGAGCTGCTGGCGCGATGCCCCGGCCTGAAAATTTGCGCCAACATGACTGTGGGCCACAACAACTTTGACCTCGCCGCCATGACGGCGGCGGGCGTGCTGGGCACCAACGCGCCGGATGTGCTCACCGAGACCACCGCCGACTTTGGCTTTGCTCTTCTGATGGCAACAGCCCGGCGGGTGACAGAGAGCGAGCACTTTTTGCGTGCTGGCTATTGGACGCGCTGGAGCTACGACATGTTTTCGGGCGCCGAGGTGCACGGCAGCACCCTGGGCATTTTGGGCATGGGCCGCATTGGCCAGGCCATCGCCCGCCGGGGCGCGCTGGGCTTTGGCATGCGGGTGGTCTACCACAACCGCACGCCCCTGAGCGCCGCGCTAGAGCAGGAATGCAAGGCGCTCTATGTCAGCAAAGAAGAGCTACTCAAGACGGCCGACCATTTGATGCTGGTCGTGCCCTACAGCGCAGCGTCGCACCACGCCATTGGCGCGGCTGAGTTGGCACTGATGAAGCCCACTGCCACGCTGATCAACATTGCGCGCGGTGGCGTGGTGGACGACGCGGCGCTGGCCCAGGCACTCAAAGACCGGGTGATTGCTGCGGCCGGTTTGGACGTGTTTGAGGGCGAGCCCAGCGTGCACCCGGCCTTGTTGCAAGTGCCCAATGTGGTGCTTACCCCCCACATTGCCAGCGCTACGGAGGGCACGCGCCGCGCCATGGCGGCACTGGCGATTGACAACCTGGTGGGCTATTTGGTGCAGGGGCGGGCCGTTACGCCGCTCAACCCCGAGGTGCATCCGGGCGCTTGATGGGGGGGCAATGCGCCTTTGCGCCTTACAAGAGCGACAAGGCTGTTTCTTTCAGCAGTGCCAGGGTGGCCTGTTGCGTCAGCGTGGTGGGGCGGAAGGCGCTGACGGCCAGGCTCAGGCCAATGCGCAGCGGCCCGCCGCGTGCCGTAATGGGCCGCATCGAAAAAGCAGTGGGCCGTGTGGAGCGGGCCACCGCATTGCGTGACAGGATGGCGCAGCCCGCGCCATCGTCCACCAAGTCCAGAATGGCAGAAATGCCGTCAATCTCCAAGCCAATGCTGGGGCGGCAGCCCAACGCGGCCATTTCAGACTCCACAAACATGCGAATGGCATTGGGCCGGCTGGGGATGACCAAGGGCAGGGCGGCAATGTCTTGCAGCGCGATGGCGCTGGGCGTGGTGTCTTCATTCAGACCCGGCGCACGGGGCTGCACGAGTAGCAGCTCTTCGCTTGTGAGGGCGCTCAGTTCCAGGCCGGGCACCGAAGCCGTGTTGTACAGCACGGCAGTATCCAGACGCCCAGCGCTCAGCGCCTCTTGCATTGCAGTGGAAAGCCCTTCGCTGATGGACAGCTGCGCCTGCGGCAACTGAAGCCGAAAGGCACGCGTGAGCGGCACCGTCAGCACCCGCGCCACACTGGGCGGCAGGCCCAGCGCCACGCGCCCGGCCAAGCCACCGCGCACCCGCGCCAGGTCTTCTCGGGCACGCTCCACTTGGTGCAATATGCCGCGTCCGTGCTCCAGCAGCAGTTGCCCGGCTTCGGTGGGCGCTGCGCCGCGTCCGTTGCGCGTGAGCAGGGTTTGGTGCAGCTCCACCTCCAGCATGCGTACCTGGCGGCTGAGCATGGGCTGGGTGGTGTGGAGCGCAGTGGCGGCCCGGGTAAAGCTACCGAGTTCGGCCACGCGGACAAAGTATTCCAGTTGTTTGAGTTCCATGGCCTTGCCTCGTTTTCTGGATTTTTACATGGCATGGTCTGCGTTATGCAGTATTGATCTAGCTGATAGATGGCGCGCGGGCTTATCGCCCTGGTGTTTGGCACGCACAATGCTCGGACTTTATTTCTGGCCGTATTGCGCGCATGACCTCAAGATCCCAAACTGCGATTCCTTGTCTGCTGATGCGGGGTGGCACCTCCAAGGGGCCGTTTTTCAAGGAAGCAGACTTGCCGAAGGATGTGGCGACGCGC
Organism: Comamonadaceae bacterium; assembly: GCA_947442105.1. Classification (GTDB taxonomy): domain Bacteria; phylum Pseudomonadota; class Gammaproteobacteria; order Burkholderiales; family Burkholderiaceae_C; genus Allorhodoferax. Next base: position 53,861 of record CANEVH010000015.1, read on the forward strand.
GACCGGGTGCTGTTAGCCGCCCTTGGCTCGCCCGATGCCCGGCAAATTGACGGCATCGGCGGCGCCCATCCCCTGACCAGCAAGGCTGGCATTGTTGGCCGCAGCGCAGTGGCCGGCGTGGACCTGGAGTTTTTGTTCGCGCAAATCCAGCCCAACGCAGACACGGTAGACACCACGCCGAACTGCGGCAATATGCTGGCCGCCGTTGTGCCCTTTGCGCTGGAAACCGGCATGGTGCAGGCCCAGGGCGACAGCACCACCTTGCGTGTGCTTACCCGCAACACTGGCATGCAATGCGATATCACGGTGGACACGCGCGGCGGGGTCGTGCAGTACGCGGGCAGCGCGCGTATCGACGGCGCGCCGGGCACTTCGGCGCCCATCACCATCAACTTCTTAGACACTGCGGGCTCGGTCTGCGCCGGTCTGCTGCCCACCGGGCGGGTGTTGGACCGCGTTACCGTCAACGCGCCGGGCATGGAAGCTTTTTCCTTGGACGTGACGTGCATAGACAACGGCATGCCGCTGGTCATTTTCAAAGCCGCAGATCTAGGCTGCACCGGCTACGAGAGCGTGGCAGAACTCAACACCAACGAGGAGTTAAAGGGCCGCATCGAGGCGCTGCGCTTGCAAGTTTCGGTGTTGATGGGCTTGGGCGATGTGTCCAAAAAGAATTACCCCAAGATGACTCTGATTGCGCCGCCGCGTGCAGGTGGCACATTGAGCACGCGCAGCTTCATCCCCCACGTCTGCCACGACGCCATTGGCGTGATGGCGGCGGTGACGGTGGGCACGGCCTGCATGCTGCCCGGCTCGGTGTGCGAGGGCGTGGCCGTGATGCCGCAGCAGGGCTTGGAGCGCACCGTGTCGGTGGAGCACCCGACCGGCGAATTCAGCGTGGCGCTGGGGCTGGACCCCGCCAACCCGCACAATGTCACCCGCGCCGCCTTGCTGCGCACCGCGCGCCTGCTGATGCGCGGCGAGGTGATGGTGACCGTCTCGGTGTGGGACGGCGCTGCGTGATGGAAAAACAACATTTTTTATAACAGGAGACATGACGATGAAAGCTTTGAAATCCCTGCTGGCACTGCCGGTGCTGGCATGCGCTTTGGCGGCGTCGGCGCAAACAGTGACGCTGAAACTGCATCACTTCTTGCCCGCCGGGTCGGCCGCGCAAACCATGTTCATCAAGCCTTGGTGCGACCGCATTGCCCAAGAGTCGGCTGACAAGATCAAGTGCCAGATTTATCCGTCCATGCAGCTGGGCGGCACGCCGCCCCAGTTGTTTGACCAGGTCAAAGACGGTGTGGTGGACGTCACCTGGACGCTCTTGGGTTACTCGGCCGGACGCTTTCCGCTGGTGGAGGTGTTTGAGCTGCCCTTCATGATGCAAAACCCTGAGGCCACCAGCAAGGCGGTGTGGGACTATGTGCAGATCAACGACCAAGCCGAGTTCAAAGACGTGCATCCCTTGGCGTTCCACGTGCACGGCGACGGCGTGTTCCATATGGTGAATAAACCGATCAAGGTCATGGCCGACCTGAAGGACCAAAAAGTGCGTGCCCCCACGCGCCAGACCAACAAAATGCTCGCGGCCCTGGGCGCCACGCCTGTTGCCATGCCAGTGCCCCAGGTGAGCGAGGCGCTGGCCAAGTCGGTGATCGACGGCGCCTTGGTGCCTTATGAGGTGGTGCCCGCTGTGAAGATTCAGGAGCTGGTGAAGTTCCACTCCGAGACCGATCCGACCGAGCCTGCCATTTACACCTCGGTATTCATCCTGGCCATGAACAAGGCCAAGTACGACAGCCTGCCTGCCGACTTGAAGAAAGTGATTGACGCCAACAGCGGCAAGTCGCTCTCGGGCATGGCCGGTAAAGCCTTTCTGGCAGCCGATGTGGAAGGCAAAAAGCTCACCACCAAGAACACTACCAACGTGATTCCTAAGTCCGAACTGGAGGGCTGGAAAAAAGTCGGTCAAACGGTGACCGACGCCTGGGTGGCGGACGTGAGCGCCAAAGGCGCCAATGGAAAGCAGTTGTTGGACAGCGCCCGCGCGCTGATTGTGAAGAACACCGACAAGTAAACCCGCGCGGCGAGGGGGCGTGAAGTAGGGCGTAGTAAGGCGAAGGGGCGCCATGCGCCACTAACTCGGCCCACGGCCCTGCCATTGCGCGCGCCGCTTTAGCCAAGCGGGCGGGCGCTGCTGAAAAGAACACCATGCAAGAAACCACTTTGTCCGGCGACGCCAGCGTGTCGCCCCATGCCTTTAGCCCCTACGGACGCTGGCTTTTTGCGGCCTGCCGGTGGCTGGCGCTGCTGGGCGGCGCGGTGTTTTTGCTGCTGGTGGCCATGAGCATGGTCAGCATCGTGGGGCGCAAGCTTTTTTCCGCGCCAGTGCCCGGGGACGTGGAGATTTTGCAAATGGCGGCGGCCTTTGCCTCCGCCAGCTTTTTTGCCTATTGCCACCTCAATGGCGGCGATGTGAAGGTCGACTTTTTCACGGCCCGTGCAAGCGCCAAAACCGTGCACCGCCTGGACGCATTGGGTTCGGGGCTGGTGGGCCTGTTTGGCAGCGTGGTGACTTGGCGCGCGCTTGAAGGCGCCCTGTCCATCCGCACCGCCGGTGAAACCAGCATGATTTTGGGCTGGCCGCTGTGGATGGCCCAAATTTTGATGGTGCCGGGTTTTGTGCTGCTTGCGCTGGCCGGGTTTTACATGGCTGCGCTGCACCTGCGTCGCAGCGCTGTCGCCACAGCGGGAGTTTCAGCATGAGCGGTATTGCCATCGGCGGACTGATTTTTACCGGCCTGATGCTGCTGTTGGTGCTGCGCGTGCCCATTGGCATTGCCATGTTTACGGCGGGCGCAGCGGGTTATTTCTATTTGACTGACGGGCAGGCGCTGCCGCTGCTTAACTTTTTGAAAAATCTGGCCTATGCCCGCCTGTCGAACTACGACATTGTGGTCATTCCGCTGTTTTTGCTGATGGGCCAGTTCGCCACCCACGGGGGCTTGAGCGCAGCGTTGTTTCGCTTTGTCGAGGCCTTTATGGGCCACTTCAAAGGCGGTATTGCCATGGCGGCCGTTGGCGCTTGCGCCGGTTTTGGCGCGATTTGCGGCTCGTCTCTGGCCACGGCGGCCACCATGGGGCAGGTGGCTTTGCCGCAATTGCGCCGCTTTGGGTATTCGGGCGCGCTGTCTACCGGCGCCTTAGCGGCCGGGGGCACGCTGGGCATCATGATTCCGCCTTCGGTGCCGCTGGTGATTTATGCCATCTTGACGCAGGAATCGATTGGCAAGCTGTTCATGGCCGCCGTGCTGCCAGGGCTGATTGCCATGGTGGGCTACATGCTGGTGGTCAAAATCATGGTGACCTTGCGGCCCGCCTCGGGACCTGCTGGCCCGCGCGTGCCCTGGAGCGAGCGCCTGAGCGCCACCCTGCATGTGGCGCCGGTGCTGCTGGTGTTTTTGGTGGTGATCGTGGGCATTTATGGCGGCTGGGCCAACCCGACCGAGGCAGCGGCCATTGGCGCTGCGGCCTGCGGCGTGCTAGCGGTGGTCAGCGGCGGCATGCGGGGGCGCGGCGTGGTGGACAGCATCTTGGGCACCGCGCAGGCCACGGCCATGATTTACCTGGTGCTGCTGGGGGCGGACATGCTCAACACCGCGCTTGCGCTGTCGCAAATGCCGGTAGAGCTGGCTGTCTGGGTGCAGGCCAGTGCGCTCAGCCCCATGGTGGTGATGGTGGCGATTTTGGTGATTTACATCTTCTTGGGCTGCGTGATGGACAGCCTGGCCATGATTTTGCTGACCATCCCGATTTTTTACCCGGTGGTCATGGGTCTGGACTTTTATGGCATGAGCAGCACCGACAAGAGCGTGTGGTTCGGCATTTTGGCGCTAATGGTGGTGGAAATTGGCCTGGTGCACCCGCCCGTGGGCATGAACGTGTTCATCATCAACCGTCTGGCTAAAGACGTGCCGCTGGTGGAAACCTTCAAGGGCGTGGTGCCGTTTTTGATCTCGGACTTCATGCGCATTGCGCTTTTGCTGGCCTTCCCATCCATATCCCTGGTGCTGGTGCACACTTTTAAAGCCTGACGCCCCATGACCCAATCGATTCGCACCCAAGTCGCCATCGTCGGCGCCGGGCCAGCCGGTTTGCTGCTGGGCCAGTTGCTGCACAAATCAGGGATTAACGCCGTCATCGTAGAACGCCAAAGCCCCGACTACGTGCTGGGCCGCATTCGCGCTGGCGTGCTGGAGCAAGTCACCATGGACTTGCTGGACGAGGCCGGTGTGGGCGCGCGCATGCACCGCGACGGACTGGTGCACAGTGGTTTTGACATGCTGTTTGCCGGGGAGCGCCACCGGGTGGACTTGGCGGCGCTGACCGGCGGCAAAAATGTGATGGTCTACGGCCAGACCGAAGTCACCCGCGACCTGATGGACGCCCGCACCCAGGCCGGTCTGCCCAGCTATTACGAGGCCCAGGACGTGCAGGTGCTGGACTTTGACACCGAGCACCCACGCGTCTGGTTCCAAAAAGACGGGGAGTCGTACGAGATTGCCTGCGACTTCATTGCCGGCTGCGACGGCTTTCACGGCGTGTGCCGCGCCAGCGTGCCGCGCGGTGCCATCAAAGAGTTTGAAAAGGTCTACCCCTTTGGCTGGCTGGGCGTTCTGTCTGACACGCCACCGGTGCACCACGAGCTGATTTACGTGAACAGCGCGCGCGGTTTTGCCTTGTGTTCGCAGCGCAGTGCCACGCGCAGCCGCTGTTACCTGCAAGTGCCCATGACGGACTCGCTGGACCAGTGGTCAGACGACGCCTTTTGGGCCGAGTTGCGCTTGCGCCTGGACCCGCAGGCGCGCGCCGACTTGGTGACCGGCGCGTCTATTGAGAAAAGCATTGCCCCGTTGCGCAGCTTTGTGACCGAACCCATGCGCTTTGGCCGCCTGTTTTTGGCAGGCGACGCCGCGCACATCGTGCCGCCCACCGGGGCCAAGGGCCTGAACCTGGCGGCCAGCGACGTGAAGTATTTGTCGCAAGCGCTGCAAGACTTTTACCTGGAACGCTCTGGCGCTGGCATTGAGGCCTATTCCGCGCGCTGCCTGCGTCGCATCTGGAGAGCAGAGCGCTTTTCCTGGTGGTTCACCACGCTGATGCACCAGTTTCCGACCGACACCGCCATTGACGCCCGGCTCAAGGAGGCGGAGCTCGATTACCTGATGCATTCGCAGGCCGGTTTGCGCTCGATTGCCGAGAACTACATCGGCTTGCCCCTGGACTTTGGCAGCCCGACGGCCTGAAAGCTCCACTTTTTGAAAGACCCACGCCCATGATCATCGACGTGCACGGCCACTACACCACCGCGCCCAAGGCGCTGGAAACCTGGCGTAACCAGCAAATCGCAGGCATCCAAGACGCCGCACTTATGCCCAAAGTGTCCGATCTGAAAATCAGCGATGACGAGCTGCGCGAGTCGATCGAACTCAACCAACTGGCCAAAATGCGCGAGCGCGGCAGCGACCTGACGGTGTTCAGCCCGCGCGCGAGCTTTATGGCGCACCACATTGGCGACTTCCAGGTTTCGTCCACCTGGGCCGCGATTTGCAACGAGCTGTGCTTTCGCGTGGCGCAGTTATTCCCGGACTCCTTCATTCCCGCCGCCATGCTGCCGCAGTCGCCCGGCGTGGACCCGGCCACCTCCATCCCTGAGCTGGTGAAGTGCGTGGAGCAGTACGGCAACGTAGGCATCAACCTCAACCCCGACCCCTCGGGCGGGCATTGGACCTCGCCGCCTTTGAGCGACCGCCATTGGTACCCCATTTACGAGAAGATGGTGGAGTACGACATCCCCGCCATGATCCACGTGAGCACCAGCTGCAACGCCTGTTTTCATACCACCGGGGCGCACTACCTGAATGCCGATACCACGGCCTTTATGCAATGCCTGACCAGCGATTTGTTCAAAGACTTTCCGACCCTGAAGTTTTTGATTCCCCACGGCGGCGGCGCCGTGCCCTACCACTGGGGCCGCTTTCGCGGCCTGGCGCAAGAGCTGAAAAAACCGCTGTTGCAAGACCATTTGCTCAAGAACATCTTCTTTGACACCTGCGTCTACCACCAGCCGGGCATTGATTTGCTGACCAAAGTGATCCCGGTAGACAACATCTTGTTCGCCAGCGAAATGATTGGCGCGGTGCGCGGCATAGACCCCGAGACCGGCCACTATTTCGACGACACCAAGCGCTACATCGAAGCCTCCACCCAACTCAGCGCCGCGCAGCGCCACCAGATTTACGAGGGCAACGCCCGGCGCGTGTTCCCGCGCCTGGACGCGGCCTTGAAAACCAAAGGACGCTGAGCATGAGCACACTGGGCATCGTCAAACGCAACATCGTCCGCGCCGACGCGGCGGCGGTGGAAAAACTGGGCCGCTTTGGCGTGGCCACCATCCATGAGGCCATGGGCCGCGTAGGCCTGATGAAGCCCTACATGCGCCCGGTGTACCGGGGCGCCCGCATCTGCGGCACGGCAGTGACCGTGCTGCTGCAGCCCGGCGACAACTGGATGATGCACGTGGCCGCCGAGCAAATTCAACCCGGCGACGTGGTGGTGGCGGCCTGCACCAGCGAAAACGAGGACGGCTTTTTTGGCGACTTGCTGGCCACCAGCTTTCAGGCACGCGGCGCGCGTGGCCTGGTCATCGACGGCGGCGTGCGCGACGTGGACGAGCTCGAACGCATGGGTTTTCCGGTGTTTAGCAAGGCGATTCACGCCAAGGGCACGATCAAGGCGACGCTGGGCTCGGTCAATATTGCTGTGGTGTGCGCTGGCGCCATCGTCAATCCCGGCGACGTAGTGGTGGCCGATGTGGACGGCGTGGTGATGGTGCCCGCCGCCCTGGCCCAGACCGTGGCCGACGCGGCGGAGAAGCGCGAGAGCTTTGAAGGTGAAAAGCGCGCCAAACTGGCCGCTGGCGTGCTGGGCCTGGACATGTACAAGATGCGCGAACCCCTGGCTGCGGCTGGACTGAAATACATCGACTGAAGTAACGCAGGCTTGGCGGCTCGCGCGCTGGGATGGGGCGATTTCTGTCCGCAGGACAGTATGAGCCACAGCACGGTGCGCGGGCCACCGAGCCGGACCACAACTAGCACAGGCATGACCAAACCCACTTCTGGCGATTTCACCAAGACCCCTGGCTGGCTGGACTGGTACAGCGGCCCAAGCCAACCGCGCTTTCAATTGCCGCCGGGCAGCGTGGACGCGCATTGCCACGTGTTCGGGCCGGGCGCCGAGTTTCCCTACGCGCCCGAGCGCAAATACACGCCCTGCGACGCCTCTAAAGACCAGCTCTTTGCGCTGCGCGACCACCTGGGTTTTGCCCGCAACGTGATCGTGCAAGCCACCTGCCACGGCGCGGACAACCGGGCGATGGTGGACGCTTTGCTGCACGCGGGCGGCATGGCGCGCGGCGTGGTCACGGTCAAACGCAGCGTGAGCGACGCTGAGTTGCAGGCCATGCACGCGGCGGGCGTGCGCGGCGTGCGCTTTAACTTTGTCAAGCGCCTGGTGGACTTCACGCCCAAGGACGAATTGCTGGAAATCGCCCAGCGCATCCAGGCCTGGGGCTGGCATGTGGTGATTTACTTCGAAGCCGTGGATTTGCCCGAGCTGTGGGACTTTTTTACCGCGCTGCCCACCACCGTGGTGGTGGACCACATGGGCCGCCCGGACGTGTCGCTGCCCGTGGATGGGCCGCAGTTCGCGCTGTTTCAGAAGTTCATGCGCGAGCACCCGAATGTCTGGAGCAAAGTGACTTGCCCCGAGCGCCTGAGCGTGACCGGCCCCAAGGCCTTGGACGGGGAACAAAACGCCTACCGCGACGTCATCCCCTTTGCCCGCGCCATCGTCGAGGAGTTTCCCGACCGCGTGCTCTGGGGCACCGACTGGCCGCACCCCAATTTGAAAGACCACATGCCCGACGACGGCTTGCTGGTGGACTTTATCCCGCACATCGCCACCACAGCCGCGCTGCAGCGCAAGCTGCTGGTGCACAACCCGATGCGCTTGTACTGGAACCAGGAGTAGCCATGGCCTTGGACAAACCCTACCTCGACGTGCCCGGCACCATTGTTTTTGACGCCGAACAGTCCCGCAAGGGCTACCACCTGAACCAGTTTTGCATGTCGCTGATGAAGGCGGACAACCGCGCGCGGTTCAAGTTAGACGAGCGCGCTTATCTGGACGAGTGGCCCATGAGCGAAGAGCAAAAGCGCGCCGTGTTGTCGCGCGACCTGAACCGCTGCATGGCCAGTGGCGGCAATATTTACTTTTTGGCCAAAATTGGCGCCACCGACGGCAAGAGCTTTCAGCAAATGGCGGGCTCCATGACCGGCATGAGCGAAGAGGAGTACCGCAACATGATGATTGCTGGCGGGCGCTCCATCGAAGGCAACCGTTATATCGGCGAAGACGGCAGCGCCCAGGCGCACCGCCAACCCCAAGGCTCGGGCCAGCGCCCCGGCGCCGAAGGAGGGCTGTGAGTATGGCCCGCATTACCGCCTCGGTCTACACCTCGCACATTCCCGCCATTGGCGCGGCGCTGGATCTGGGCAAAACCCAGGAGCCGTATTGGCAGCCAGTGTTCAAAGGCTACGAATATTCCAAAACCTGGATGCGGGAGAACAAGCCCGACGTGGTCTTTTTGGTCTACAACGACCACGCCAACGCCTTTGACCTGGACTTCATTCCCACTTTTGCCATCGGCACGGCGGCGTCCTACGCGCCAGCTGACGAGGGCTGGGGTCCGCGCCCAGTGCCCACGGTGCAGGGCCACCCGGAACTGGCAGCGCACATTGCGCATGCGGTGATTCAGCAGGACTTTGACCTCACCATCGTCAACAAAATGCCGGTCGACCATGGGCTGACCGTGCCGCTCTCCTTGATGTGCGGCCAGCCACCGGCGTCTGATTTCCATTGGCCGTGCCCGGTAATACCGTTTGCGGTGAACGTGGTGCAGTACCCGGTGCCCAGCGGCCAGCGTTGTTTCAATCTGGGGCAGGCGATTCGCCGCGCGGTGGAGAGTTTTGACGAAGACCTGAACGTCCATATTTGGGGCACGGGCGGCATGAGCCACCAGTTGCAGGGCCCGCGTGCTGGGCTCATCAACAAGGCCTTTGACAACGCATTTTTGGACCAGCTGATTGCCGACCCCGCTGCTGCGGCCCGCATCCCGCACATCGACTATGTGCGCGAGGCGGGTAGCGAAGGCATTGAGCTGGTCATGTGGCTGATCGCCCGAGGCGCCATGGCCGATGTGGCCGGTGGCAAGCCGCCGCGCGTGGCGCACCGCTTCTACCACGTGCCCGCCAGCAATACGGCGGTGGGCCACCTGATTTTGGAGAACACATAAATGTCTAAACCTATCAAAGTCGCCCTGGCGGGCGCCGGTGCCTTTGGCATCAAGCACCTGGACGGTATCAAGAACATAGCAGGTGTAGAAGTGGTCTCGCTGGTGGGCCGCGAGCTGGAAAAAACGCAGGAAGTGGCGCGCAAATACGGCATCGCACATGTCAGCACCCAGCTGGCGGACAGCCTGGCCCTGCCCGAAGTGGACGCGGTGATTTTGTGCACGCCCACGCAAATGCATGCGTCCCAGACCCTGGCCTGCCTGCGCGCGGGCAAGCATGTGCAGGTGGAAATTCCGCTGGCTGATCGCTGGAGCGACGCCGCCGAAGTGGTGCAGGTCGCGCAAGAAAAAGGCCTGGTGGCCATGTGCGGCCACACCCGGCGCTTTAATCCCAGCCACCAATGGGTGCACCACAAGATTCAGGCGCGCGAATTCAACATCCAGCAAATGGACGTGCAAACCTATTTCTTTCGCCGCAGCAATATGAACGCCCTGGGCCAGCCCCGCAGCTGGACCGACCACTTGCTGTGGCACCACGCCGCGCACACGGTAGACCTGTTCGCCTACCAGGCGGGCAGCCCCATCGTCAAAGCCAATGCCTTGCAAGGCCCCATCCACCCCACGCTGGGCATTGCCATGGACATGAGCATCCAGCTGCAAGCCGCCAATGGCGCCATTTGCACTCTGAGCCTGAGTTTTAACAACGACGGCCCCTTGGGCACCTACTTCCGCTACATCGGCGACACCGGCACCTACCTGGCGCGCTACGACGATTTGTTCACCGGCAAAGAGGAAAAAATCGACGTGTCCCAGGTGGCGGTGTCCATGAACGGCATCGAGTTGCAAGACCGCGAATTCTTCAGCGCCATCCGCGAAGGCCGCGAGCCCAACGCCAGCGTGGCCCAGGTGCTGCCGTGCTATGCGGTGCTGCACGCGCTGGAGCAGCAGCTCAACGCCGCCTGAGGTTTGTGGCGATGCACTTGCAACACTTGGGGCTGCTTGGCTATGGCGAGGTGGGGCGCATTTTTGCGGCTGGCCTGGGTGCGCACTTCGCGTCGGTGCGCGTGTGGGACATCGATTTGCGCAATCCGGCGCCTGGGGTGCAGGCCTGCGCCTCCATGCAAGACCTGGCGCAGAACTGCGACCTCGTCATTTCGGCGGTGACCGCCGCCAACACGCTGGCGGTGGCACAAGAGGCCGCGCAGTACCTGCGCGCTGGGACGGTGTTTCTGGATTTGAACTCCGCTTCGCCCGGCACCAAAGTACAGGCCGCGCAGGCGGTTGAAGCAGTTGGCGCGCACTATGTGGAGGCCGGCGTCATGACCTCGGTACCACCCCACGGCATCCGTGTGCTTATGCTGCTGGGCGGGCCGCAGGCGCAGACCTTGGCCGTGCGCTGCAAGGCCATGGGCATGGACGCGACCGCCGTGGCGCCCACCATTGGCGTGGCCTCGGCCATCAAAATGTGCCGCAGCGTGATGATCAAAGGCCTGGAGGCGCTGGTGATCGAGAGCTACACCACTGCGCGGGCTTACGGGGTAGAGGCCCATGTGCTGCCTACTTTGGCCGAAACCTTTCCATCGATTGATTGGGAAAAGACCGGCGGCTACTTCTTTAGCCGCGTGGCCCAGCACGGCAAGCGCCGCGCCGAAGAAATGCGCGAATGCGCCACGACGGTACGTGAAGCCGGTTTTGCCCCGACCATGGCCCAGGCGATTGCCGAGAAACACCAGTGGGTGGCCGATCAGGCCCGTGCGGGCGTGCTCGCTGACCTTGACCCATCCGCGCCATGGCAGGTCTACGCTGACGCCTTGCTGGCCGCACGCCAGGCCTGAGGCCGTACGGCGCGCCTGGCGCAAAGCGCCGCAGCACTGGGGTTTTCGCTGCAATCTGAACCACAATGCGGGTTTGGAGGACGATGGCTTTGAACGATGCGATGGTTGGCTTGGTGGTGGTGTTGCTGGTGCTCAACGCGGCGCTGGCGGTATGGGCGGTGTTGCGGCGCAGCGACGGCAGCGCGCAGGCTACTGCCGCCCAGGCGCACGCCGAAATACTTCAACTGCTGCACGCCAGCGCCGAGCGCACGGACCGGCTGGAGCGCGAACTGCGCCGCGAAGTAAGCGAATCCGCCCGCGATGGCCGCCAGGAGTCCGCCCAGAACCTGGCCACTTTCCAGCAAACCCTCACCCAGCAAGCGGCAGAGGCGACGCGCACCCAAAACACCCAGATTGACGCCTTTGGCCTGCAACTCGCTGGTTTGCAAAAGTCGCTCTCGGACACGCTGAGCACGCAACTCACCGGCTTGAGTGAATCCAACGCCCGGCGCATTGCCGAGCTGAGCGAAACCAGCGCCCGAACCCTGACGGAGGTGCGCCAGACCCTGGACGCGCAACTCGCCCAGCTGCAAAGCACCAACGCTGCCAAGTTGGATGAAATGCGCGCCACGGTGGACGAAAAGCTGCAAACCACCTTGCAAGCGCGCCTGGGCGCCGGATTCAAACAAGTGGCCGACCAGCTGGAACAAGTGCACAAAGGCCTGGGCGAAATGCAAACCCTGGCCCAAGGCGTGGGCGACCTCAAACATTTGCTCACCAACGTCAAGACGCGCGGCATTTTTGGCGAGGCGCAACTGGCTTCGCTTCTGGAACAGGTTTTTGTCAGCGAGCAATACGCCGCGCAAGTGGCCACTCGGCCGGGCAGCAAAAACGTGGTCGACTTTGCCATCAAGCTGCCGGGCAAGTCCGACGACGGCGCGCCGCTGTGGCTGCCCATAGACGCCAAATTTCCGAACGAAGACTACGAGCGCTTGCTCGACGCCCAGGGCAGGGCGCACGCGGTGGACGCCGCCGAGGCAGGCAAGGCGCTCGAACTGCGCATCCGCCTGGAGGCCAAGTCAATTGCCGAAAAGTATGTAGAGCCGCCATACACCACCGACTTTGCGATTTTGTTTTTGCCCACCGAGGGCCTGTACGCCGAAGTGCTGCGCCGCCCCGGCCTGATGGAGGCGCTGCAGCGCGAGCACCGCATCACCCTGGCCGGGCCCACCACGCTGCTGGCCATGCTGAGTTCGCTGCAAATGGGCTTTCGCACCCTGGCGCTGGAAAAGCGCTCTAGCGAGGTCTGGCAGGTGCTGGGCGCGGTGAAAACCGAGTTTGGCAAGTTTGGCGACGTGCTGTCCAAGGTCAAGTCGCAAACCCAGACGGTGCTCAACACCCTGGACGGCGCCGAAGTGCGCAGCCGCGCCATGGGCCGGGCGCTGAAAAAAGTGGAAAGCCTGCCCGAGTCGCAGGTGGCCGCACTGATACCGCAGGACAAGGACTATGACAGCGACGCTGGGGCGACATTGCTGTGAACCTGGTTGGCGCAGGACTTGGGACTTGCTTCCCGCCGCGTTGGTTCAGGCTACAGCCGGGAAGGCCTCGCTGCCGCCGAGCTGGTAAAAGTTCCTGATCACCTCCCAAGCCGCTTGCGGTGTGTCGCAAAAGTGCAGCAGGTCCAGGTCGTTGCGCTCAATCGCGCCTTCTGCGATCATGACCTCAAAGTTGATGAGCCGATTCCAGTAGCTGCTGCCGTACAAAATAATGGGCACCAGCTTTTCTTTTTTCGTCTGGACTAGGGTGATGATCTCGAACAGCTCGTCTAGGGTGCCGTAGCCGCCCGGAAAGGCCACCAAGGCTTTGGCGCGCATCATGAAATGCATCTTGCGCGCCGCAAAGTAGTGGAACTGAAAGTGCAGCGTGGGCGTCACATAAGGGTTCACGCGCTGCTCGAGCGGCAGGGTGATGTTCAGGCCCAGGTTGACGGCGCCCATTTCTGATGCGCCCCGGTTGGCCGCTTCCATGATGCCGGGGCCGCCGCCGGTGCAAATATAGAGCTGGTCTTCGGGCGCGCGCGACTGGCTGTAGGCTGCCACCAGGCGCGCAAACTGGCGCGATTGCTCGTACCAAGCGGCGTTGCGCAGGTCGCGCTGGGCGCGTTCCAAGGCCTGGGGGTCGGCGCTTTTTTGCGCTTGCGCTAGGCGCTCAGCGGCCATTTCAGGCGACACAAAGCGGGCGCTGCCAAACACCACCACCGTCTGCGCAATGCCTTGGCGGGCCAGCTCCAGTTCGGGCTTGAGCATTTCCAACTCAAAACGAATGCCACGGGTTTCGCGGCGCAGCAAAAACTCAGGGTCGGCAAATGCCAGCCGAGCGGAGTCTGCGCCCTGCAGGTCTTGCGGGCTGTGTTTGAACTCATGCCACTGGCTAGCCACTTGGGCGGGAGTGAGGGTTTTGGTGTTGTCCATGGGACGATTGTGAAAGACCTGTGTGGCGCATCGGGGGTGCTAAAAAACAAAAAGCTCCCGAAGGAGCTTTTGCACTCGCCATGGCGACCCGTGTTTACACGCGTTTGCGGTATTCGCCGGTGCGGGTGTCGATCTCGACCTTGTCGCCTTGGGCTACGAAAATCGGCACGCCGATCTCAAATCCAGTAGCAATCTTGGCGGGCTTGAGCACTTTGCCCGAGGTGTCGCCTTTGACGGCGGGCTCGGTCCAGGTGATTTCACGCACCACGCTGGTGGGCAGCTCGACCGAGATGGCTTTCTCGTCGTAAAACACGACTTCGAGTTGCATGCCGTCTTCGAGGTAGTTCAGCGCATCGCCCATGTTTTCGGCCTCGACTTCGTACTGGTTGAACTCTTCGTCCATGCAGATGTACATGGGTTCTGCAAAGTAGGAGTAGGTGCAGTCTTTTTTGTCCAAAATCACCTGGTCCATCTTGTCGTCCGCTTTGAACACGACTTCGGTGCCAAAGTTGGCGATCAGGCTTTTGAGCTTCATGCGCACGGTGGCGGAGTTGCGGCCACCACGGCTGTATTCGGTTTTGAGCACGACCATGGGGTCTTTGCCGTGCATGATGACGTTACCGGCGCGAATTTCTTGGGCAATTTTCATAGTGGATGGAGAAGGTTGATCTCGGTCTGCGGGTTAGGCCGCGACATGCGGCGGGGCGAGAGATGCGCGCAAGCGGCGCTCAAAAGCAGCAAAGCCGCTGATTTTATCGTTTTTTCACAGCTTGTTTGCCGCCAGACGCTCGGCCACGAATGCGGTCAACTGGCCCGTCAGGTCGGTTTGCTGCGCCAGCCGCTGTTGGGTTGCTTGTGCCCACGCGCGCCACTGCTGCGCGTCGCCCAGAGGCAGCGCCGTATCACTGCGCCAAGGTGCCAGGCCGTTCCACTGCGCGTGCAAATTGCGCACCAGCGGCGGCGCGTCCAAGGCGTCCAGGAATGCGGCTAGCTTGGGCCGGTGTGCACCATCGTCCTGCGGGTAAATCTGCCAGACAAAAGGCCGCCCCGCCCACAGGGCGCGCACCAGCGAGTCTTCGCCGCGCACAAAGTTCAGCGCGCAACTCCACAGCAATGTGTCGAAGTCGGTGTGCGAGAGCAGGGGCAGCAAGCTCACCCGCAGGCGGCCCAAGGCGTCGCCCGCTTGCAAAAGCGCGCGCTCCATCTGTGCCCGCGCCTTGCCAGCAGTCACCAGCAGGTGCACGGGCTGGCGTTGGGCGTCAAGCTGTACCAGCAATTCATCCACCGGCGCGCCGTCATAACAAAACAGCGACACCAGCTCCTCACCGCAGTCCGCCAAGCCCAGGCTTTGCAAAAAAGCGCTGCGCTCTGCGCTGCCAAAGGCGTCGCGTCGCTCCAACAGGCCCGACTCGCGCAATAGCCCGCCCGTGGCGGGCACGAGGCCTGGGTAGAAAAAATGCTTGGTCCAGCCCTTGGCAGGCCCAGACATCACCGGCGAGGGCAGGGCGTGACAGCGCTCGACAAAGCCCTCGGCGCTCAGGTACTCCAGGTTGATCCACACCGGTGACGACGTTTTGCCGACCGCGTTGGCGCGGGCGGCGACAAAGGCACTGGGCAGTTCGCAGCCAAAACTCTCCACCCACGCCTGCGCGGGTGCCAGCGCCTGCAGCACTTGCGGATGGGATGCGTCGCTCCATGCCCGCACTGAAATGCCCGGCCAGTGCCCCTGCAATGCGCCCGGCGCCATCCAGGTCAGCGCCTGCGTGTCGTCCAGCCAAAGACGCACCGTGTGGCCCCGCGCGGCCAAGTCGGCAGCCAGGCGCCAGCACACGCCCACGTCGCCGAAGTTGTCGATCACTTGGCAAAAAACATCCCATAGCCACAGCGCGTCGGACGGTTTTTGGGGGTGCTGGGAGCCTACATCCATGGCGCCGATTGTCCATGCCAGTCAGGGCGCACCGGCTGCGCAGACCCGGAGGCACACACGCCCCGAGGCGCATACCCCCTTGCGCCCCCGAAAACCGACGGACAATAGTGGTCATGAGCGTTGCCGAACATTCCGAAGAACTTTTGCGCCAGGTCGCAGCCCTGCCCACGCTGCCCGGCGTCTACCGCTACTTTGACGCGCAAGGTCAGGTTTTGTACGTCGGCAAGGCCATCAGCCTGAAAAAACGGGTGTCCAGCTACTTCCAAAAAAACCACGGCGGCACCCGCATTGGCCACATGGTGAGCAAGATTGTGCGGCTAGAGACCACCGTGGTGCGCTCTGAGGCCGAAGCCCTGCTGCTGGAAAACAACCTCATCAAAACGCTCAACCCGAAGTACAACATCTTGTTTCGGGACGACAAGAGCTACCCCTACCTGAAAATGACAGCGGCGTCCGAGGCGCCCCCAGCAGTTGCGGGTGGCAGTGCCAAAACCGGCGCCGCGCCCCAGCAGTTTTCACGCGTGGCCTATTACCGGGGCGGCGTGGAGAAAAAGCACCACTACTTTGGCCCTTATCCCAGCGCCTGGGCGGTGAAAGAGGCGATTTTGCTCATGCAAAAAGTGTTTCGCCTGCGCACTTGCGAAGACTCGGTGTTCAGCAACCGCACGCGCCCGTGTTTGCTCTACCAAATCAAGCGCTGCTCGGGCCCCTGTGTGGGCCACATCAGCGCCGCCGACTATGCGCAGGATGTGCTGGACGCGCAAAAGTTCTTGCGCGGCGACGCGCAAGAGGTGATGCGCTCGCTGGAGGGCCGCATGATGGCGCACGCCGAGCGCCTGGAATTTGAGCAGGCGGCCGAGCTGCGCAACCAGGTGGCGGCGCTGTCCAATGTGCTGCACCAGCAGTCGGTGGACAACGTGTCTGACCGCGATGTCGACATCTTGGCCGTGAAAGTGCAGGGCGGCAAAGCCTGTGTCAACCTGGCCATGGTGCGTGGTGGCCGCCACCTGGGCGACCGGCCTTACTTTCCGGTGCACGTAGAAGACGCCGCCGTGCTGATGGACGTGGACGACGAGGCCCCGGCAGACGCCAACGCCGCACTGGAGGGACAGGTCGAAGTGCAGGTGCTGCAAGCCTTCTTGGCGCAGCATTACATAGGCGTGCCCATGCCCTCAGTGCTGGTGCTCAGCCACCCGGTGGGCAAGGCACTCATAGCGGGCTTGTCCGAGCAACACGGCTTCAAGGTCACGGCGCTGCACCAGCCGCGCGAACAGCGCCGCGCCTGGCTGGACATGGCGCAAACCAACGCCGCCCTGCAACTCGCGCGCTTGTTGGCCGAAGAGGGCTCGCAACAAGCCCGCACCCGCGCTCTGGCCGAAGCGCTGGACCTGACCAATGAGGACCTGGACGCCCTGCGCATTGAGTGTTTTGATATCTCGCACACGGCGGGCGAAGCCACCCAGGCTTCGTGCGTGGTGTTTCAGCACCATGCCATGCAAAACGCGCAGTACCGGCGCTACAACATTGCGGACATCACCCCCGGCGACGACTACGCCGCCATGCGCCAGGTGCTGACCCGGCGCTACAGCAAAACCGCCGAGGCGCTGGCCCAGGCCAAGCACGCAGGCGTGGCGCCCTCGGGCAGCGACCGCCTGCCGGATTTGGTGCTGGTGGACGGCGGCAAAGGCCAGGTGTCCATGGCGCGCGAAGTGTTCGAGAGCCTGGGGTTGGATTTGTCCTTGATCGTGGGCGTGGAAAAAGGCGAAGGCCGTAAGGTGGGTTTAGAGGAGCTGGTATTCGCCGATGGGCGCGACAAGGTCTATTTGGGCGCCGATTCGGCCGCCTTGATGCTGGTGGCGCAAATCCGCGACGAAGCGCACCGCTTTGCCATTACCGGCATGCGCGCCCAGCGCGCCCGTGTGCGCACAAGCGGCGGCAAGCTTGAAGAAATACCGGGCGTGGGCCCCAAGCGCCGGGCCAAGCTGCTGCAGCGCTTTGGTGGCGTGCGCGGCGTCACCATGGCCAGCGCCAAGGAAATAGCGTCGGTGGACGGCATCTCGCCCGAACTGGCTGAAGAGATTTACCGGGCGCTGCATTAAAGCGAAAGTTGACCGTGCCACAATCCCAGACATGTTTACCACCATCCCCACGCTCTTGACATGGACCCGCATTTTTGCGATTCCTTTGATTGCGGGGGTGTTTTACCTGCCCGAAGCGACGGCGTCGGTGGCGGAGAAAAACCTGGCTGCCACGGTCATGTTCGTGGTCTTTGCCTTGACCGATTGGTTGGATGGATACCTGGCCCGCGCGCTGAATCAGACTTCCGCTTTCGGCGCGTTTTTGGACCCGGTGGCCGACAAATTCTTGGTTTGCGCCAGCGTATTGGTGCTGGTGCATTTGCAGCGGGTTGATGTGTTTGTGGCGCTCATCATCATTGGCCGTGAGATTGCGATCTCCGCCTTGCGCGAATGGATGGCGCAAATTGGCGCCTCTAAAAGCGTGGCGGTGCACATGATCGGCAAGCTCAAGACCGTGGCGCAAATGGTGGCCATTCCATTCCTGTTGTTCGATGGCCTCTTGTTTGGCGTGGTCCCTACGCACACCTGGGGCGTGGTGCTGATTTGGATCGCCGCTGGGCTTACCGTGTGGTCGATGGTGTTTTATTTGCAAAAGGCTGTTCCCGAAATTCGGGCGCGTAACAAATAGAGAGACAGAGACAGAGCCTAAAACCTTGCAAACGCAATGGGCGCGCAGGCTTCAAATGGTCGCCCTAGGAGCCAGATGCTTTGTCCAGATGTCGGCTTGATTGCGCATACACTCGCCGCTCGCAATAATGCGTGCCCCGCCCCAGACTGAGACAAGCCAAGGAATTGAAGTGAACAAGGCTGAATTGATAGCGCACATCGCCCAGCACGCCGACATTCCCAAGGCAGTTGCGACGCGCGCCCTGGAGGCCACCTTGGACGCCATCCAGACGACTTTGAAAGCGGACGGTACGGTTTCTTTGTCCGGCTTTGGCACGTTTTACGTGAACGACCGTGCTGAGCGGATTGGGCGCAATCCAGGCACTGGCCTTGCGCTTAAAATAGCGAAAGCCAAAGTTCCAAAGTTCCGTCCAGGTAAAGCCTTGAAAGACGCTTTGAACTGAATTTTTACAAGTGGGGTGATTAGCTCAGTTGGTAGAGCGGCGCCTTTACACGGCGTAGGTCGGCGGTTCGAGCCCGTCATCACCCACCACCCACTTAACTACCAAAGTAAAGGCGAGCTACCCAGTTCGCCTTTTTTGTTTTCGTTTGGAGATAGCGCATGTTTGACTTCGTACGCAAGCACACCAAGATCATGATGGTGCTGATGTTCTTGCTGATCATCCCCGCCTTTGTGCTGGTGGGACTGGATGGTTACAACCGCATGCGCGACGATGGTGCCACCGTTGCCAAAGTGGCCAGCCGCAGCATTACCCAAGCGCAATGGGACGCCGCCCATAAAAACGAAGTGGACCGGCTGCGCGCATCCATGCCGGGCTTGGACGCAAAAATGCTGGAGTCGCCTCAAGCCCGCTACGAGACCTTGGAGCGCCTGGTGCGCGAGGTGGTGCTCGAAGAAGCGCTTGCCGACGCGCACCTCCACATCAGTGACGCACGCCTGGCGCAAGAGCTGCAAAAAATTCCCGCCATTGCCGCCCTGCGCAAGCCTGACGGCCAGCTTGACATGGAGCGCTACAGCCAATTGGTTGCCAGCCAGGGGCTGACACCCGACGGTTTTGAAGCCCGCATGCGCCAGGATATTTCGGTGCGGCAGGTGCAAGGTGGGCTGACAGGGTCTGCGTTTGCGCCCAAAGGCGTGGCGGACATGGCCTTGAACGCGTTTTTTGAACACCGTGATGTGCAAATTGCCCGCTTCAAGCCGTCAGATTTTGCAGAAAAAATTACGCTCACAGACGCCGATATAGATGCCTTTTACAAAGCCAACAGTGCCATGTTCCAAGCGCCAGAAACCGTGGATGTGGAGTATTTGGTGCTTGACCTAGACGCCGTCAAGAAGTCCATTACCGTGGCTGAGGCCGATGTGCGAACGTATTTTGAGCAAAACACTGCAACGCTGGACGCCAAAGAAGAGCGCCGCGCCAGCCATATTTTGATCAATGCCCCCAAAGACATGAAGGCTGCGGAGCGTCAGAAGGCGCGGGAAGTAGCGCAGCAGCTGCTGGTCAAGGTGTTGGAGAAACCGGATACCTTTGCCGCTACGGCGACCAAATTTTCGCAAGACACCGGTTCGGCGGCCAAGGGCGGTGACCTAGAGTTTTTTGGCCGAGGTGCCATGGTCAAGCCTTTTGAAGATGCAGTTTTTGCCATGCGCAAGGGCGAAATCAGCAAGCTCGTGGAGTCGGACTTTGGCTACCACATCATCAAACTGACCGATATACGCACGCCGCCCAAGGCCACTTTTGAGAGTGTGCGCAGCAAGCTCGAAGACGAAATCAAAACCCAGCAAGCGCAGCGCAAATTCGCCGAAGTGGCAGAAACCTTTTCCAACGGCGCCTACGAGCAGCCTGAAGCGCTCAAACCACTGGCGCAGCGCCTCAAGCTCGACATCCAAACCGCATCCGGGCTGCAACGCACGCCACAGCCCGGCGCAAGCGGCGTTCTGGCCAACCCCAAGTTGCTGGCCGCAATTTTTGGACCGGACGCGCTGGACAAAAAGCACAACACCGAAGCGCTTGAAACCGCATCCAACCAGCTGGTGACCGCCCGCGTCACCGCGCACACGCCGGCTCGCACGCTGCCACTGGCCGATGTGCGCGCCCAGGTCAAGGCCCGCTTGCTGCTGAGTCGGTCCACCGAGATGGCCAAGGCCCAGGGCGCATCAAGCCTTGCAGCCTGGAAAGCCAGCCCAGATAGCGCATCGTTCAAAGAGACTGTCACGGTGTCACGCGACCGCGGCCAGGCCATTACCGGCCCATTGCTCGACGCCCTCATGGGCGCAGACGCCCAAACCCTGCCAGCATGGGTGGGGGTTGATCTTGGCGCGCAGGGCTACTCCGTAGCCCGCATCAACAAGGTGCTGCCGCGTGAGGCCCCTGCAGCCAATGTGGCAGTGCAAGAGCGCATGCAGTTCGCCCAGTGGCTGGCGTCTGCTGAAGCACAGGCTTACCTAGAAGTGCTCAAAAGTCGATTCAAAGTACAGATCAAAGTGCCTCGCCCAAGCACCGCCTTGGCCGCAGGCACCAACAGCACCGAAACAAGCCCATAGCCTTGCCCGGAAGGTTATAATTCGGGCCTTCGGTGGCTGTAGCTCAGTTGGTAGAGTCCAGGATTGTGATTCCTGTTGTCGTGGGTTCGAGCCCCATCAGCCACCCCAAAAAATTACATATGAAACCAAGCACTTGCCGGAAACCGGCAAGTGCTTTTTTTTTGCCCGCTCGCATTGCGCTAGTGCTTGCAGTCCAAACACAGGCAACTTGGGCGAGTGCAGGGCCAACAATCCGGGTATAGCGGCTGACACACCGCAAGTTCTCAGGTGTTTCCGACATCGAAGGTGTACCCGGCTTGGTCAGCGTTGTAAGAATCCTTCATCCTGGGACGCAGGGGCGCCTTGAACGAAAAGGCCCAGCAGGTGAATGCCAGCGTGCGCTCCAGAGTAGGGCGGGTCTGCTTTAGTCCTGAATTGTGTGCGGCTGCGGCACTCTAGAGGCTAAATCAACGTTGGCGTTTCAAAACGTGGAGCTAACCCACATACGCTTGGCTTTTAGTCAAACAATGTAATATAAAATCAATTATATAAAAATAAACTTTTATATTGATTTATTAATTAAATTCAACAATCTATGTTTTTCCTTCTATTTTCACAGGCTAAATTCAGTAAAAATCAAATATGCTTAGTAAAAATAATTTAAATGATTATGGTAATTTAATAAATTTATAAATAATTTATAAAATTTATCGAGAAAATTTGCAGGAGTGATTCGCGTTTCTACGTATATGGACATGAGAACTTGAGAATTGAGGTGTATAAAACTAAAGGCAAATATTTTTTGCTTGGCGGCGTAATTGCCTTTTTGTACCCCCATCTAGTTAATGATTTAACAGTTTTCGGCGTTAGTCGGAAACACTTACTTCAATTGGACCCACTTCTCATGACCACTTCAACTACAAAAGAACTCTTTCTCTATGACGGTCAATCTGCCAAACCGTTAAAGGTGGGCCAGGAAAACACGCTCAAGATCAAGGTCGGCGAGCACTACAGAATCGTCGGCGATGCAGCAGGAAAGCAACGGGACCCTGTCAAAGCGGTGGCCAAAGTCAAAGGTAAAGACCTTTGGGTGGAGTGCGAAGACGGTACACGCATCACCCTTGTCGACTACATGAATGAATGCAGAGACGGGGTATGCGACCTAATCCTTCCGGGCGACGAGTACCCGGTGGCATGGGTTGATTTGCAAGGCGCATCCCAAGCCAGCGCAGCAGCAGTTCCCGGCGATGCCGGTGTACAACTAGCCGCTTCTGCCGCGAACACGGCAAGCGACGGCAGCGGCCTGTTGCTCGGCCTAGGCGGCGCGGCACTGGTCGGCTTGGCGCTCGGCGGCAAAGGGAGTGATTCGTCCGGAACCGGGGGGCCGACTGCACTGCAAACCATCACCCGCGTAGCGCAGGAAAACAGCGCCACAAACACTAGTCCCGCCCTAGACGTGTTCACCACTGCCGGTGTTACCGGCGTCACCAGCACGAACCTCGCAGCCATCAACTCGGCACTCAACAGCGCCTTTGTGGATGGCGCGCATGCCGACACCACGGTAGAAGTGCAAGCCATTGTCGATGCGTACAGCGCCATCCTGGCAGGTGCCGACGGTAACGCTGCCAACAACAACGCACCCACCACTGCTGCACCGTACACCACCGTTGGCGTTACCGGCTTAAATGACCAAAGCGCCCGTCTGCTCGGTGACGTGGTTGACGGCCTGGCTTTCGACAAGGTAGACACGGTGCCTGAGCTTCAGGCCTTAGCGAATGCGGCAGAACATGTAATCAGCGCCGCTGGCGGAACGTACACGCTCACGGTCGCCGACTTCACCGCGCTTGGGATCACTCAGGTCACAAGCGAAAACCTCGCTTCTATACAAAAAGCCATTGCCGACACCCCCGACACCGGTACCGGCGTGGACACTCTGGACAAGTTACAAGCGCGTGTCACTGAAGCCATCAAAAGCTATTTAAGCTCCACCCTTTCCAGTACCAACTTCACTGATGACGTGGGCATCATCACTGGCCCCATCACCGAGGGCAGCTCCACCGATGACACCAAACCCACGGTGTCGGGCAGCGCCACTGGCGACGCCGCCTTTGTGAAGGTGTATGACGGCTCCACCTTGCTGGGCACGGTCCCGGTCACCAACGGCACCTGGTCCTTTACCCCCGCCACCGAGCTGGGAGCGGGCAGCCATACCCTGTCCGTTAAGGCGGTCGACGCCGCTGGCAACGAGGCCACCACCGCCAGCGCTTCCCTGAGCTTCACGGTGGACACCACGCCCCCCAGCACCGCCTCCAGCGTCACCGGCTTGTTCGACGACGCGGGCATCAAAACCGGCAATGTGGCTTCCGGCACCACCACCGATGACACCAGCCTGGTCGTCAGCGGCACCCTGGGCGGCGACACCGCCGGGGCCACCCT
>CANEVH010000016.1 GCA_947442105.1 Comamonadaceae bacterium
CCACTGCGACTGCGCGACATGCGTTCAAGTTCGGCCATTACATCCGCCGTACACGACAGTGCCACAGCAACTCGTGCCATCGCATTCTCCTATGACTGAACATAGGGGTATCATAATACTATCGTCAATAAATGCAATTAGACACTAGCACCATCATGGCGGCGGGTATCAACTTAGGCCAATACGAAGGCGCGCTGGTTCGCAATACATCGCTGAACACAAAGCGCGCGACGTCGGTAAACAGCCAGATGGAAGTGGATGTTGCATACGAATACACCATGGCCACCGCCAGGCTGTTGTGTGCCGCATCACCCCGGTGGCTGATCCAGTTGCCCAGGCCAATGGGCAAGGCGACCGCCCAAACGATGAGCAGGCGTTGCAGCAGGGGGCGGCGCTGCGCAGGCGGCAACCAGGCGAAAAGTCGTTGAAGGTTCATCGGAGTGCGCATGGCGTTAAAGCGGAAGAACTTGCATGGTGGGGGGCGCTTCGCGCCTTCATGGAGGTTGGTGCACAGAATAGCGCGAACTGGCGTAGGGCCGCCCAGTGGGGAAGCGCGCGGTTCACCGCGCATTCTTGAGCTTGAGCAAGGCCCAGGCTCTGGCGTTCAGAATGCCGGAATACAGCCCATACAGCGCGCTGATGCCCACTACTGCGGCCATGTTGCGCAACTGTCCTGGCGCCATAGCGTCCGCCATGCCGATGGCGAACTTGGTCGCAAAGATCAGCATGAACAGGGCCATGGGCCACCAGCTACCGGGCACGGCAAAGCGCTTGGTTTGCGCGTCATAGGCGGCGCCCGGCGGCGCAGCGCGCTGGCCCAGCACGAAGGTAACCAACAGACAGCCGCAAGCCCAGCTTGCGATCGCCAAGGCCAGCCACGGCGTGCCGCGCCATTGCTGGGTAACACCCACGAGCGTGACCACGCTGAGCACAATATTCATCGCCAGCAAGCGACGGACCGATAACACACGCGCACGGGATTGCTGCAACCCAAGGGCCACGAGAGCGAGCAGGATGATGGGCACATAAAAAGGAATCTGCTGGAAAACGTTCATTGCAAACCCCTTACATCCACGCGCGCAGGCCAGACCAGAGCAAATTACCCAGGTAGCGGTGCGGGAGCAAGCTAAACGCCCCCGCCACGATGCAGGCGCTGAAATACAGCCATTGCATGGCGCGCCGATGGCCTTGAACATTGCCCGCGCGCAAGTGGGCGAACGCGCGGTACAAAAGTGCAAAGGTAAGCGGCACAAAAAGGTGGATGGGCGTGAAGCCGGCTATGTTTGGCAGCCCAAAGTCGCGGATAAACAGGCTGCTGAGGGCTGCGCCCAGCATGCAGGTAACAAAGGCGTAGCCCAGGGCGCGGTGCCACTGGGGGCGCACCGTGCGCCCTAGCCGCGCCCAAAGCGCAAAAGGACCGATCAGCAACGCGGTCAGCGCAGCGCTCATGTGGATGGCGATGGTGGGTGTCATTTGCATGGGGTGGTTTCTCGTGACAGGACAAAAAGTGCTTGAAGGTTCATAAGGGCATCAGAGCATTTGGGCAAAAAACACCGCGATGGCGTCAAAAGCCTTTTGGCGTTCTGCTGGTGTGAACTGGGGGTTGGGCAAACCACCGCGCATCTGCGTGGCGGCCACCGTCTGTGCCACGGCTGCTGGCCAGGGAGACAGCCAGTCAAAATGCCCGGCGCTGGGGTGCGCAGACAAGCGGCAGCAGGTTTTGCAATAGTCCAACACGCGTTCGCTGTGGTAGCGGGGCGCCAAGACGCCATCATTGCCCGCCGTGGTCAAACCCACAGGAATCGCGATGCGCGCCAGACTCTCTGCGGTAAAGAGGGCAGCCACTGGCACGGCCAGGCTCACGGCGGCCACGCGGGCGTCGGGCCGCGGATCGGCGGCGGCGCTGCTGCTACTTCCGCCCCTACCGCCTTCCAGTACTTTCATACTTTCGGGCGCACGGTCCTCGGACAAGGCCTTTGCCGCCATGAACTGCGCCTTGCGCATCGCTTGTTGCACGGGCTTGTCGCCCAGACCGTTCAGGCAAAAGCCAATGTCATCCTCCAAGTTGCGGGCGCAGTGCTGCACCAGGTCTAGCATGCGCCACTGCGCACCGGCCAAGGCCAAACCGGTGACGCCACCGGCCGACATGCCGTGCACGCCTACGCGCTGGGTGTTGACTTGCGTTGACAACGCGGGGTCGTGGGCCACGGCGTCTAGGGTGTCAATCACATCGCTGGGGCGGGTGCGCCAGCTATCAGGCCCGGCCTTGCTGAAGTCCAGGTAGTTGTCGCCCCGGTGCAGGGGCTGCGCCACCACAAAACCGGCACGCATCAGGGTGAGCGCCAAGTCGTAGTCAGGCAACTGGCTGCCTGCGGTGCCATGCGACAACACAACCAGGCGGCGCTTTTCGGGTGCGGGCGCGGCAAGCAGCGGCGCATTCATCGCCACCTGCAAAGTCCACCGCCCCCGCTCCACGGTTTGCGCCACTGCTGCCGTGGGGTACAGCAAAGTAATGGGCATGTTGCCCGACTGCATCTCCCGCATGGCGACCTGGGCTTGGCCCGCGCCACCACACAGATACAAACCGAGCACCAAAGCCAAGCGTGGCCAGTTGGCCCGCTTTGGCTTGGTGTGCTGCGCGTCGGCTCGCTGCGCTAGCCCGCCAGTGCTTTGCATGCCGCAGTCAGTGCGTTGGTATTCCTTGCTTTTCGTATGCACAGTGTTCTCTCCTTGGTAAAAAATGACCCTGCCCCATGGGTGAAAGCATCCGAGTGCCATCAATGCTTGGTTGTGGTGATGCCACGGAACGCGGGTGACGGAAGTCAGTGTCTGCAAACGCTACGCTGGTGGGAAGCTATGTGCGATGGACGCACGCTTTGGTAGCGCCAATGGCAGAAATCAGGCGCCAAGATGCCGCCCGCCCTGCCCTACCCCAGCGCTGCTGCGCGGCGTGTGCATGCAGGCGCTGTGGCTTGCGCAGCGCCTCGCCGGCCTTTACTTTGGTCCGTTGGGCATGCGCCCCACCCAGCTGCCGCGTACCACCCAGCTATAGGTAAGCAGCACGGCGGCAAACTTGGCAATCGGCCCCAGCGCCACAGCAAGCAGCAGCGTCTGCAAGGCAATCACCAGCGGCAGGTGTGCCAAGTACATCCAGTACGAGGCCTCGGCCAGCCAGCGGATGACCAGGCGTTCACGCGTGATCAGCGCGCCGCAAAGGCCTGTGGCGCCCAGGCAAGCAAGCCACGCATAGGCCGATTGCCCAAGCAATGCAGCCATGCGTCGCACTGGCGGGTCGGGCACCCAGGACGCCAGCTCGACCGCGTGCACACTCAAGCTCAGCGCCAGAGGGAAGATGAGGCAGGCTGCGGGCAGCGTCAGCCACCAGCGCCTACCCAGCCCCTGCATGGCCTGCGGCATAGCGACGCACGGCGCTCCAAACCCAAAAAACACCGCAAAATAGCCAAGCACGCGCGGCATGGGCAAGATGCCCGCCGAAGTCTCCGGCCCGAAGCCAGTCTGCATGCCAAACCCGTACATGGGGACAGACATCAACGCCGTGAGTGGCACCAGCCACAGCAGCGCCAGCGGCGTGGCCAACAGCAAGCCGCGCACCTGGGACGAAAGGCCCGAGGGCAAACGCAGGCCCACAGCCCAACGCTGCACCACGGGTGCAAGCAACGCGAAGGCCAGGGTCAGCCAGCAGAGAAACCACAAAAACCAGAGGTGACCGAAAAACGGGAACACCACCATCCCCACAACTGGACCCATGGCCTGCGCCTGCGCAAAGAGCCAGCGCGGCGCATCACCGCTTGTGGCCCACCACACGGCAGCCCAATGCAGCGGCAAGACCGTGAACAAAGCCAGGCCCAGCGGCAGGGCGATGCGCGCTGCCGCAACAGGGCGCGCATGCCACGGCGCTGCCAAAGCAAACCGGTGAAATAGCTGCTCAGAAGAAAGAAAAGCGGCATGCGAAAGCCATGGATTGCCGCGAAGGCGACGCCCAAAATTCGGACGAAACGCGGTCCTGCGGCACCCAGGGAATGCCGGCATAGGCCAGCATCGCGTGCAAAGCCAGCCCCAGCAGCATGGCCGCTGTGCGCAGCGCATCCAGGTGGTGCAGGCGAGCCGGGGCTTGGGAGGAGGGGGATACATAGTCGGCGAAGGCGAAAGCAGGGATGCTGATTTCCACCACGAGATTGAAAATCACCCCTTTTTGCCCGCCCTGCGCCAGCCTACCGCCTGCCCTGAGAATCCTGCGCCGCGTCCTGGCAACGCACGCGCCGCGCCCTTGGGACGTGGCGCGTGCGTGTTTTTGCTGGGTGCGCGTTAGCTTGAGAGAGCTTTCATGATGGAGGTGCTGCGCACCTTCATGAAAGTCAGCGCCGCGTGCGCGGCGTCTTGCTTTTGGCTGCGGCCTTTTTTTCTGCTGTCGCAGCCTTGGCGCTGGCGCCCTTGGCCGACTTTCCACGTGCGGTCTCCTGCGCTCGGCTGCCCCGGTTGCGTGGGCTGCGGTCAGCGTCTGAAGCCTTGTCGAGCAATGTCTTGGAGGTAAGCGGCTGGCCGTTTTGCACCAAGCGGAAATCGATCTTGCGACCGTCCAGGTCCACGCGGCTGACCTGGATGTCGACCCGCGTGCCAATGGCGTAGCGCATGCCGGTGCGCTCGCCGCGCAGCTCTTGGCGCACTTCGTCAAAGCGGAAGTATTCGCCGCCCAGCTCTGTGATGTGCACCAGGCCTTCAACGTACATGGCGTCCAGCGTCACAAACAGGCCAAACGAGGTGGCCGAGGTGACCACACCGCTGTATTCCTCGCCCAAGTGCTCGTACATGTACTTGCACTTGAGCCAGGCTTCCACATCGCGGCTGGCCTCGTCGGCGCGGCGCTCATTGGCGCTGCAATGCAGGCCCGCCGCCTCCCAGGCCAGGTTTTCGGCACTGGCCTTTTTGGGCTTGGCGCCTACCTCTTGCGCCTTGGCGGCCTTGCCTTTTTCCAGGCGGCGCGCCAGCTTGGCGTGCGCTTCGCCCGGAATCGGCAACGCTGGCAAGTGGTATTTGGCGTTGGCCAGCACGGCTTTGATCACCCGGTGCACCAGCAAGTCGGGGTAGCGCCGGATCGGGCTGGTAAAGTGGGTATAGGCGTCAAACGCCAAACCAAAGTGGCCGTTGTTGCCGGGCGTGTAAATCGCCTGTTGCATGGAGCGCAGCAGCATGGAATGGATTTGCGCGGCATCGGGCCGGTCTTTGGTGGCGTTGGCAATCGCCTGAAACTCGCCCGGCTTGGGCGTGTCGCTCACATTCAATCCAATGCCCATGGCCTTGAGGTAGGCCCGAAGCGCCTCCACTTTCTCCGCCGTCGGTCCTTCGTGCACCCGAAACAGGCCCGCGTGCTTGCTCTGCGCAATAAAGTCCGCGCTGCACACATTGGCCGCAAGCATGGCCTCTTCGATCAGCTTGTGCGCGACGTTGCGGGTGCGCGGCATGATTTTTTCGATGCGCCCGTTTTCGTCGCACACGATTTGCGTTTCGGTGGTCTCAAAGTCCACCGCGCCACGGCGCTGGCGCGACTTGAGCAGCGACTCGTAAACCCCATGCAAATTGAGCAAATCCCCCACCAAGGCCTTGCGTTTTTGCGCCTCCGGTCCGCGGGTATTGCCCAGTATGGCCGCGACCTCGTTGTAGGTGAAACGCGCATGGCTCCACATCACGGCCGAATAGAACTGGTAGGCGCTGACCTCGCCGTCGAGCGTCACGAACATATCGCACACCATGCACAAACGCTCTACCTCAGGCTTCAAAGAGCACAGGCCGTTGGAGAGCTTTTCCGGCAGCATGGGAATCACCCGGCGCGGAAAGTACACGCTGGTGGCCCGGTCATAGGCGTCGATGTCGATGGCCGATCCGTTTTCCACGTAGTGGCTCACATCCGCAATGGCGACAAGCAAGCGCCAGCCCTTCACCGCAGACTTGCCGCGCCCCTGGGTGGCAGGCTCGCAATAGACGGCGTCGTCAAAGTCGCGCGCGTCTTCCCCGTCAATCGTGACCAGGGGAATATCGGTCAAATCAACGCGGTGGGCGTGGTCTTGCGGGCGCACCGCATCCGGCAGGCTTTTGGCAAGTGCCATGCAGGCCACGGAGAACTCATGGGGCACACTGTACTTGCGCACCGCAATTTCGATTTCCATGCCCGGGTCGTCCACTTCACCCAGCACCTCTTGCACGCGGCCTACCGGCTGGCCAAACAGAGCGGGCGGCTCGGTGAGTTGCACCACCACGACTTGGCCGGTCTTGGCGTTGCCCGTACCACCGCGCGGGATCAAAATGTCCTGGCCGTAGCGCTTGTCCTCGGGCGCCACCAACCAAACGCCACTCTCTTGCAACAGGCGGCCAATGATGGGTTGGGTCGACCGCTCCACAATTTCCACCACCCGGCCCTCCGGGCGACCGCGGCGATCACTGCGGACAATGCGCGCTTTCACACGGTCTTTGTGCAAGACGGCACGCATCTCGTTGGGGGGCAAATAGATGTCTGGGCCTCCGTCATCGCGCGACACGAATCCGTGTCCATCGCGGTGGCCTTGCACAACACCTTCGACTTCGTCCAGCAAGCCGCTGGTTTGACTAACTTGTTTGATACAATTGCTCTCTTTCCTGAAATGCCCAGGTGGCGGAATTGGTAGACGCACTAGTTTCAGGTACTAGCGAGTAACTTCGTGGGGGTTCGAGTCCCTTCCTGGGCACCAAATTTTCTGTTTTCTTTGCGGGCGCAATGCTTGCAAAGCGAGAGATAAGAAAGAAGATCAAGGCCCCAGCGCCCCTGAGTCTACGGTAGTTTGTCGGCACACTCACGGTGGTGAGCGCATACTTCAACATTTAGAAGACCAGCTAACTTTCATGAAGGTGCGCAGCACCCGCAGTCACGAGAGTTCTTCCACGTCAGCGTACGCGAGCCAAACAGGCTGCCTGCTACTAATCCACATATAAAAAAACCGCTTTGGAAACAAAGCGGTTTTTACATTTGCGTGGTGCCGATTATCGGATTCGAACTGATGACCTACCGCTTACAAGGCGGTTGCTCTACCAACTGAGCTAAATCGGCGCGTTATCCATTCTACTCCGAGGTCGATTCAAGGCGCCCCGAAAAACGGCGCTAAAGACAGCATATTTGGTGGCGCCTGTAACGCCTATTTCACTCGCTTCAGTGAGGGGCGAGGAGGCGTTGGCGGTTTCGGGTCGGTATCTTTTGCGCTGTCGTCGGGCGTTACGATAGCCCTCAAGGGTGGCGTTGATTCAGGCGCTGCGGTGGGGGAACGAGCGATTGCAGGCTTGGCGCGCAACAGATCGTCGGGGCTTGCGGTCTCCACCGGGAATGTCATTCCTTGGCCGTTTTCGCGGGCGTAAATGGCGGACACCCGACCGAGTGGGACACAAATGTCACGCGCCACGCCACCAAATCGGGCCTTGAACTCTATGTAATCGTTGCCCAAGGACAAACTGCTAGTAGCACCCATGCTGACGTTGAGCACAATCTCACCGTTTTGCACAAACTCCTGAGGGACACGCACCGTCCCATCCACCGCCACCACGATAAACGGCGTGCAGTTGTTGTCAACACACCAGTCGTACATGGCGCGAACCAGATAAGGGCGGGTGGATGTCGTGGACGGGGCTTGCATAAGGCCTGGGTTTGAGGGCGAGGTTGGGCGCCTTGCTGGGCGCCTTATTTGCGCATGACCTTTTCAGAGGGCGTGAGCGCTTCAATGTATGCCGGACGCGAAAAAATACGTTCTGCATATTTGAGCAAGGGCGCAGCATTTTTACTCAGATCAATGCCGTAGTACTCCAGGCGCCACAGCAGCGGTGCAATGGCAACGTCCAACATGGAGAAGCTATCGCCCATCATGAACTTGTTTTTCAGGAACACCGGAGCGAGCTGGGTCAAGCGGTCACGAATGTGGGCGCGGGCTTTTTCCAGCGCTTTTTCATTGCCTTTGCTGCTGCGCGACTCCAGCGTAGTGACGTGCACAAACAATTCCTTCTCGAAATTGAGCAAAAACAAGCGCACGCGGGCGCGGTCCACTGGGTCCCCAGGCATCAGCTGGGGGTGCGGGAAGCGCTCATCAATGTACTCGTTGATGATGTTGGACTCGTACAAGATCAAATCACGCTCGACCAGAATAGGTACCTGGCCGTAGGGGTTCATCACATTGATGTCCTCGGGCTTGTTGTACAGATCGACGTCACGGATCTCAAAGTCCATGCCTTTTTCGAACAGCACGAAACGGCAGCGGTGAGAAAACGGGCAGGTGGTTCCTGAATACAGCACCATCATGGCGGGGGACTCCTAAAAAATAAAAAGAGTGGGCTGCATTTGGCGAGCCCACTCTGTGACGAGCGACAACCGAAAACCACGGTTGCGCAAGGGATTGGGGTGCTGCTTACTTGACGTCTTTCCAGTAGGCCGCATTCAAGCGCCAGGTGAACACAGTCATGACGAGCAAAAACAGCAGAACCCACACGCCGACCTGGACGCGTTTGGCTTGCGACGGCTCGGACATCCATTGCAAATAACCCACCAAATCACCGATGGTTTGGTCATATTCCAAGGGAGTCATTTTACCGGGGGTCAATTGCTCCCAGCCTTTGAAAACCTCGGTTTCATGACCGTGCACAATTTCCGTGGCGTAGATCGGCGCGCGCTTGCCCTGCAACTCCCAAAGCACATGGGGCATCGCCACATTAGGGAAGGCCAGGTTATTCCATCCCGTGGCCTTGTCCCCGTCCACGTAAAAGGTGCGCAAATAGGTGTACAGGTAATCAGCGCCCGTACCGTTTGCACCCGAGCGTGAACGTGCCATCACTGTCAGGTCAGGCGGGTTGCCACCGAACCATTCTTTCGCCTGGCGTGGATCGACGGTGACTTTCATGGTTTCACCGACCTTGTCGGTGGCGAAGAGCAGGTTGTCCTTGATTTCCTGCTCGGTCAGGCCAAGGTCCTTCAAGCGGTTAAAGCGCATGTAGGCCGCAGCGTGGCAGTTCAGGCAGTAATTGACAAAGGTTTTGGCGCCGTTTTGCAGCGCTGCCAAGTCGTTGATATTGTTGGGCGCCTTGTCCCAGGCAATGCCACCGGTGTTGGCATGCGCCACCACCACGAGGCTCAGAGCGGTGATCAAGCTGAGTACGATTTTTTTCATTGCTTCAAACTCCAGCTCAGTGGGCGACGAAGGTGACGCGCTGGGGAACGGTCTTGGTCTCACCCATCTTGCTCCACCAAGGCATCAGCAGGAAGAAGCCGAAGTAAAACAGGGTGCCCACTTGCGATACGCGTTCACCGATGGCCGACGGTGGCTGCACACCAAGGTAGGCCAGCACGATGAAATTGACCACAAAAATGCCATACATGTATTTGTGCCAGCTCGGGCGGTAGCGGATCGACTTGACCGCGCAGTTGTCCAGCCAGGGCAGGAAAAACAGAATCACCACTGCGCCACCCATGATTACCACGCCCCAGAACTTAGCGTCGATCGACAGCATCATGGCGGTGACCGCAGCGGCGGCGCAAACAATGACGATCTTGAAGATGGCGGGCATCTTGATCTTCAAGACGCTGAAGGCGGCGGCACCGACCACGCAGGCAATGAGCACCAGCACCATTTCTCCGGTGATGGCACGCAGCATGGAGTAGTAAGGCGTGAAGTACCAAACCGGCGCAATGTGCAACGGAGTTTTTAACGGATCGGCCGGGATGAAGTTGTTGTATTCCAAAAAGTAGCCGCCGAACTCAGGCGCAAAGAAGATGATGGCAGTAAACACCATCAAGAACATGCACACGGCAAAAATGTCGTGCACTGTGTAGTAAGGGTGGAAAGGAATGCCGTCCAGTGGATGGCCGTCCGCGCCCTTGGTCTCCTTGATTTCCACGCCGTCCGGATTGTTCGACCCCACTTCGTGCAAGGCGATGATGTGCGCTGCCACCAGGCCCAAAAGCACCAGCGGCACAGCAATCACGTGGAAGCTGAAAAAGCGGTTCAGCGTAGCGTCACCGACCACGTAGTCACCGCGAATCAGCAAGGCCAGATCGGGGCCGACAAAGGGCACAGCGGCGAACAAATTCACAATCACCTGCGCGCCCCAGTAGCTCATCTGGCCCCAAGGCAGCAAATAACCCATAAAGGCCTCTGCCATAAGGCACAAGAAAATACCGCAGCCAAACAGCCACACCAGTTCGCGCGGCTTGCGGTAGCTGCCATAAATCAGGCCGCGGAACATGTGCAAATAGATCACTACAAAAAACGCCGACGCGCCAGTGGAGTGCATGTAGCGAATCAACCAGCCCCATGGCACGTCGCGCATGATGTATTCCACCGAGCCAAACGCCAATGCGGCGTCCGGCTTGTAATGCATCACCAGAAAAATGCCGGTAACGATCTGAATGACCAGCACCAAGGTGGCCAGGCCGCCGAAGATGTAGAAAAAGTTGAAGTTCTTGGGTGCGTAGTACTGACCCAGATGGTCGTTGTACAACTTGCTCAAGGGAAAGCGGTTGTCAACCCAGTTCAGCAGCTTGGCGCCTGCGGGTGCGTTGGGGGATATTTCTTTCATTTCAGCCATGCTGTGCTCCGCTTCAGGCTTTGGTGTCTTCACCGATCAGCAAGCGGCTGTCGGTCAGGTACATATGGGGCGGAATTTCCAGGTTGTCCGGCGCAGGCTTGTTCTTGAAAACGCGCCCCGCCATGTCAAAGGTCGATCCGTGGCAAGGGCACAAGAAACCACCCTTCCAGTCGTCCGGCAAGGAGGCTTGTGGGCCGCTTTGGAATTTGTCGGATGGCGAGCAACCCAAGTGGGTGCAAATACCAACGGCAACAAAAAATTCCGGCTTGATGGATCGACCCACGTTGCGGGCGTACACCGGTGTGAATTCGTCTTGCTTGCGCTTGGAATCAGGATCGGCCAAAGCGCCGTTCAATTCGGGCAACGCGGCCAGCTGTTCGGGTGTGCGGCGCACCACCCAAACCGGTTTGCCACGCCACTCCACCGTGATTTTTTCGCCTGGCTTGATGGCAGAAATATCCACCTCTACCGCAGCACCGGCCGCTTTCGCGCGCTCCGAAGGCTGGAAAGTGCTGACAAAAGGCACTGCAGTAGCTGCTGCGCCCGCGATGCCTGCGCAGCTAGACCAAATGATCCAAGTGCGTTTGCTGGGGTCGTTCGGCGTGGCGCCGACGAGGGTGTCGCTCATGAGAATCCTCAGGAAAAATCACTACGTGGGAAGCCTTCCATTGTAGCTGAGCGAAGTATCCCTAGCGCAAGGTCTGCCGTAGCGCTCAGCAAGGCGTCTGTGCTGGAGCCGCCAGTGTTTGCGCCATGCGCACGGCGGCGATCAAACTGGCCGGGTCGGCGCGGCCTTGGCCGGCAATGTCAAACGCGGTGCCGTGGTCCGGGCTGGTACGCACCAGCGGCAAGCCCAGTGTGACATTCACCCCCTGCTCCACGCCCAGGTACTTCACAGGAATAAGGCCCTGGTCGTGGTACATCGCCAGCACCACGTCGAATTCGGGTTCTTTGCCATTCCGGGCCCGCGCCCGCATGAACACGGTGTCAGGTGCCCAGGGGCCGCTGGCGTCGCAGCCCTGCACGCGCGCCGCAGCGATGGCCGGGGCAATGGTGCGGATTTCTTCGTCGCCAAACAGACCGCCCTCGCCTGCATGGGGATTCAGACCTGCCACCGCAATGCGCGGCGCGCGACCTAGTAGCTGCTGCATGGCGCTGTGGGTAATCATCAGCGACTGCAGCACGTTGTCGTGGGTCACTGCCGCCAAGGCATCGCGCAGCGACAGGTGGATGCTCACCAACACCGTGCGCAACTCTGGGTTGGCCAGCATCATGCGCACCGGGAGTTGTGCCACCGACACGTGGGCATGTTGGGCGGCGATGGCTTGGAGCATTTCGGTATGGCCGGGGTACTCGTCGTACGGAGCACCGGCGGCGTGCAGCGCCTCTTTGTGCAAGGGCGCGGTCACCAAGGCAGCGATCTCGCCCTCCAGCGCGAGCTTTGCCGCCCAAACCACGCAACGCCCGGCGAATTCACCCGCCACGGCGCTCACCTGCCCCATCGCCACGGTCGCTAATGGGGCGCCCACTTGGAGCACCGGCAGACAGCGCAGGGGCACCTGCTGCCAGTCACGGGAGTCGCTGATGTGCGCCACCGGCCAGGCGGGAACGCCTGCGGGCGTAACAAGCGCCATGGCGCGGCGCATGGCGGCCACGTCGCCCGCCACCACGCATTGGCGCATAAAAACCGGCTCCGTGACAAAAGCCTTGGCGATGATCTCCGGCCCTATGCCTGCGGCGTCGCCCATGGTGATGGCGATCGGTTTTGCCTCATGGGGGGCGGCAATGGATGTCATGGGTGGCGGTCCCTCAAGAAATAAGTATTCGACGCGGCTGTTCGATGTCTGCGCGCGCCCTCAGCACGCTAGGCCGGGTTGTCAATGTCAATAAACGTGTGCGAAAGCCCCAACTGCCAGGCCACCTGCTGCGCCACCGCTTGCACACCATAGCGCTCACTGGCATGGTGGCCACAGGCGATGTAGGCGACGCCGCATTCTCGGGCGTAATGGGCTTGGGGCTCGGAAATTTCACCAGTGATAAAGGCCTGGGCGCCTGCTGCGATGGCCGCCTCAAAATAGCCCTGCGCGCCGCCGGTGCACCAGGCGATGCGCTGCACCGGCCCCGAATGTCCAGGCACCAGCACCACCGCGCGGCCCACTACCACCTCCACATGCGCCGCCAACGCCGCTGCATCTGCGAAGAGCCCCTCGCGCGGCACGCCCAGCCAGCCCAACTGCTGCTCGCCAAAGCGCTCTTGCCCCACCAGGCCCAGGCGCGCGCCCAGTTGGGCGTTGTTGCCCCATTCTTCATGGGCATCCAGCGGCAAGTGGTAGGCAAACAGGTGAATGTCATGGGCCAGCAAGAGCGCCAGGCGCTGGCGCATCCAGCCAGTCACCCGTCCGTCGTGGCCGCGCCAGAAAAGGCCATGGTGAACAATGATGGCGTCGGCTTGCTGCGCTACCGCCGCTTCGATCAGCGCCAGACTGGCAGTGACCCCGCTGATGATTTTTCGCACCGGGCGCCGGCCTTCGACCTGCAGGCCGTTGGGGCAGTAGTCCTTGAAGCGCGCGGGCTCCAACATGGCGTCCAAGGCGGCTAGCAGGTCAAGGTGGTGCGTCATGGTCATGGGTCTGGGCCGTAGGGTTGCAAGAGGCCCACAGTGCCACGCTGGGTGTGGCCAAGGGCCGGGTCTCGGGCTCAATCGAGTTTGCACCCATTATCGAACGGTCTAGCGGCATGGCATTGCGCGGGTAAACAGGCGAAGTCGCCGCCTAAAATTCGCAACATACGGCGCAAACGAGCGCTTCACTTTGTAGTTGGGACTGGCATGAAGCGTTTTTGGCTCCTTTTTTCGCAAAGCACTACCGTCTTGCTGGCGGCGTATTTTGTGGTTTCGACGCTCAAACCGACTTGGATGGGACCACGCGGCGAAGGCACGGTCGCGTTATTGCAGGCGCCGGCCTTGCGCAGCGGCGAAGTTCCAGCCGGTAGTTTTCGGCTGGCAGCGCAAAGCGCCTCCAAGGCAGTGGTGAGCATTAACGTGAGCAAGACCAATCGCCAGTCGCCCGCAGGGGCCGACCAGTGGCACCGGTTTTTCAACGGCGAGCCCGATGGGGAGCCCGACGGTGCATCCGGCATGGGCAGTGGCGTCATCGTCAGCGACAGCGGCTATGTGCTGACCAACAACCACGTCGTGGAGGGCGCAGACCTGATTGAAGTGATTTTGAACGACCGCCGCCGCGCCCGCGCCAAAGTGGTCGGCACTGACCCGGACAGCGACTTGGCGGTGCTCAAAATTGAACTCGACCGCTTACCCGTGATGGTGCTGGGCGACTCTGACGACTTGCAGGTGGGCGACCAGGTACTGGCCATTGGCAACCCCTTTGGCGTGGGCCAAACGGTGACGGCCGGCATCGTTAGCGCACTGGGGCGCAACCAGCTGGGCATCAACACCTTTGAGAACTTCATTCAGACCGACGCGGCCATCAACCCTGGCAACTCTGGCGGCGCGCTGGTGGACGCCAACGGCAACCTGCTGGGCATCAACACAGCCATCTATTCCCGCACGGGCGGCAGTTTGGGTATTGGTTTCGCCATTCCGGTGTCCACTGCAAAACAGGTGCTTGATGGCATCGTCAAAGACGGCCGCGTCACCCGCGGCTGGATTGGCGTGGAGCCCAACGACCTGTCGCCTGAACTCAGTGAAACCTTTGGCGTGTCAGCGCGCAGTGGTGTGATCATCACCGGGGTATTGCAGGGCGGGCCAGCTGCCCAAGCTGGCATCGTGCCGGGCGATGTGATCGTGGCCATCACCGGCGCGCCGGTGGACGACGTGAGCCAACTGCTGTCGCAAGTGGCGGCGCTCAAACCTGGCGTGGCGGCACCGTTTTCGGTGCAGCGCAAAAAACAAACCCTGGAACTCAGTATCACGCCGGGCTTGCGACCTCGACCTCAGGACAGCAGGCGCTAAGTTTCATGCGGGTGCGCAGCACCCTCCATCATGAAAGTTCTTTCACGTCAAGGCGCGCTGGTTTCGGCTGATTTGCCTTGCGGCTCCTCGGGCGCTTGCGTGTGCCGAATAAAGATCTGCGCAGCCCAAATACCCAACTCGTACAAAATGCACATGGGCACCAGCAGCGCCAGCATGGAGACCGGGTCCGGCGGCGTCACCAATCCGGCCACGGCCGCCGCTGCGACAATGAAGTAAGAGCGAAACGCCTTAAGCTGGGCTACTGTGACCATTTTCATGCGCGCCAAGATCACCACCACAATGGGCACTTCAAAAGCCACCCCAAAGGCGATGAACATGGTGATGACAAAGTCCAGATAGGCTTCAATATCGGGACTCACAGCCACCGATGTCGGTGCCATTTTCTGGATCGCCGGAAAGGCCTGGCCAAAGACGAAAAAATAGCAAAACGCCGCACCGGTATAAAACAGCACCGTGCTGGCGGCCACCAAAGGCAGCACCAGCTTCTTCTCATGCTTGTAAAGACCGGGCGCGACGAAAGCCCACATTTGGTAAAGAATCCAAGGAAGCGCGCAGGCAATAGCAGCCATGACGGACACCTTGATGGGCACCAGAAAGGGGGAGACCACGCCCACCGCAATCATTTTGGACCCTTCAGGCAGCGCTTTGACCAAGGGCATGGCTAGGTAGTCGTACATCTTGGACGGCCCTGGATAAATAACCAGAACGGCAAATACCGCCCCGATGCCGTAAATGGCGCGCAACAAGCGGTCGCGCAATTCAAACAAGTGCTGGACAAAAGGCTGTTCGGAGCCCGCGAGTTCGTCGTCTTTGGAGCCGGAGTTGTTCATGAATTCGCTTTGGGTGGCCGAAAGCGCGCCACACGGGCTGCGCCTGACAAGGCCTTGGTCCGCACACCCGCGCGGGCTTTGTACCAGTTGGGGGTCGCGCTGACTTTGGCGCGCCAGCGCTTTTTGGGCGGCTGGCCTATCGAGTAATAAGGCTGGGGCGTGACGTCGCTGCTGATGGAGGTGGCTTGCGTCCAGGTTTGCTGCAGCTCATCGGCGCTGCTTTGAACGGAAGTTTGCACGGCTTGCGCGGCAGACTCCATGGTGTCCTTCATCTTGCGCAGCTCTTCGAGGTCAATGGACCGGTTGACCTCTTCTTTCACGTCAGCCACATAGCGACGCGCACGCCCGAGCAAGGTGCCCAGGGTTCGGGTCAGACCCGGCAGCTTCTCGGGGCCAATGACAATCAGGGCAATGCCGCCGATGATGGCCAGTTTGGTGACACCAATATCAAACACTAGGAACCCATATCTGCCACACCAGGTACCTCATGCGTCGGCATTCAATGCTTGGCCTTGGATTCAACATCAATGGTTTCTTTGGCTGCCGTTGTGTTGGCTGCAACCTGCTGCGCGGGTGCTGCGGCTTCTGCCGACTTTTCGCCGCTGTCTTTCATGCCGTCCTTGAAGCCCTTGACTGCGCCACCCAAGTCGGAGCCGATATTGCGCAGCTTCTTGGTGCCAAAAATCACAACGATGATGACCAAAAATATGATCAGGTGGGTGGTTGAAAAGCCCATATGTTTCTCCTAGGAAAGTGGTGGAATTCTAGTCGGCGGTCAGCATCTCTGCGCAGGCTTCGTGTTTAGCCGCGCAACCAGGGGCGCGGGCCGCCCATGACGTGAAAGTGCAGGTGCCGCACTTCCTGGCCGCCTTCAACGCCGGTGTTGGTAACAAGCCTATATCCACCGTCAGGATAAGGCCTGCAGCCCGCCTGCAATGCCAGCACGGGCACCAGGGCCATCATGCGGCCCATCAAAGCGGCGTGCGCTTGCGTGACGTGCGCCATGGACGCAATGTGCGCCTTGGGGATCAGCAAAAAATGCACCGGCGCCCAGGGGGCGATGTCGTGAAAAGCGTAAAACTCGTCGTCCTCAAACACCGCGCGCGAAGGAATTTGCTTGGCGACGATTTTGCAAAACAGACAGTCGGGGTCGTGGTCAGGGCTGTGGTCGGTCATGGTAGGCAACAAAGTCCATCAAAAATACAAAACACGGCACTTAGCCGCCCTGTGCGTCGCGCAGCACCGCCTTGCGCAGCGCCTTTTCCTCCATGCCGCTGGTGCCAGCGCGGCGCTCCAGTTCGGCAATCACGTCGGCAGGGGTGAGGTCGTAGTGGGCCAAGGCAATCAGGCAATGGAACCATAAATCGGCGACTTCACTGACTATTTTTTCTTTAGCGCCACCGTGGTCGGCGTCTTTGGCGGCCATCACCACCTCGGTGGCCTCTTCGCCAATCTTCTTCAAAAACGCATCAGGCCCTTGGTGCAGCAGCCGCGCCACATAGCTGGCCGTCGGGTCGCCTCCCTTGGCCGCTTTGCGGCTTTCAATGACGGCGGCCAGGCGCGCCAGGGCGTCCTGGGAAGCATTGGCAAGGGCGGGCGCGGGCACGGCGGTCATGGAATCACTTGTAAATGGAATCGGGGTTTTTCAGCACCGGGTCAACGGCCTGCCACTGGTCGTCTTTCAGAACACTGAAAAAGCAGCTATGGCGCCCCGTGTGGCACGCGATGCCCGGAGTATGCCCTTGCTGGGTGACAGTAAGAAGCACCACGTCGGTATCGCAATCGACCCGGATTTCGTGCACCAGTTGCACATGGCCGGACTCTTCGCCCTTGAACCAGAGTTTGTTGCGCGAGCGGCTGAAATACACCGCGCGGCCCAACTCGGCGGTTTTTTGCAGCGCCTCGCGGTTCATCCAGGCAAACATCAGCACGTCTTTGCTGCCCTGCTCTTGCGCAATCGCGGGCACCAGGCCCTGGGCGTCCCAGCGAATTTCATCCAGCCAGCCCATAGTCAGTCCAAGCGCACGGGAATGCCGCGTGCGGCCATGCGTGCTTTGGCCTGGCCCACGGTGAATTCGCCGTAATGAAAAATGCTGGCCGCCAGCACCGCGTCGGCACCGCCTAGGCTCACGCCGTCGGCCAAGTGGTCCAGCGTGCCCACACCGCCCGAGGCGATGACCGGCACCGGCACGGCGTCGGCCACTGCGCGCGTCAGCTCCAGGTCAAAACCACTTTTGGTGCCGTCGCGGTCCATGCTGGTGAGCAAGATCTCGCCCGCGCCCCGGCGCGCCATCTCGGTGGCCCAGGCGACGGCGTCCAGGCCGGTGTTTTGGCGTCCGCCGTGGCTGAACACGTCCCAGCCCGGCCCGCGCAGTTGTAGCGCCTCGCCCACGCGGCGCTTGGCGTCAATGGCTACCACGATGCATTGGGCGCCGTACTTGTGCGAGGCGTCCTCAATCACCTGGGGCTTGGCAATTGCAGCCGAGTTAAAGCTCACCTTGTCGGCCCCGACGTTGAGCAGGCGGCGCACATCATCCACGGTACGCACGCCGCCGCCCACCGTCAAAGGAATGAAGACTTGCGATGCCACGGCTTCGATGATGTGCAAAATGACGTCGCGCGCGTCGCTGGTGGCGGTAATGTCCAGAAAAGTGAGTTCGTCGGCGCCCTGCTCGTTGTAGCGTGCAGCGATTTCCACCGGGTCGCCCGCGTCGCGCAGCTCGACAAAGTTCACGCCTTTGACGACGCGCCCACCAGTCACATCCAGGCAAGGAATGATGCGTTTGGCCAGCATGGTTCAGTCCGTCAACACTTGAAACCGCTGCCAACCCTGCCAGTTCGTGGCGGCGGCAACGGTGATGGGGGCAAACA
Source organism: Comamonadaceae bacterium (assembly GCA_947442105.1). Classification (GTDB taxonomy): domain Bacteria; phylum Pseudomonadota; class Gammaproteobacteria; order Burkholderiales; family Burkholderiaceae_C; genus Allorhodoferax. The sequence continues at coordinate 18,301 of CANEVH010000016.1, forward strand.
CCTGCGCCGCTTCTACGCACACAAAGTGGGTAAAGCCGTCGGGCGGCAAATCGGCCATGGCGGCGCACTTGTCCGCTCCAGGGTTCCACACCACGCTGTTTGCCCAGCTCGGGCTCTGGCTGATCTCTAGCCGCTGCGCGCCATCGCGCAATTGCAAGGCTTCGGGTGCGGCGCTGTAGACGCGGTCAAACTCGCCGTCAAACTGCAACTCGGCGGCGGCGCTGGCGTGGCGGTCGGTCAGAGCATCCCACTCGGGCTGGCCTTGCAGGCCGTGCAGGCGCGCATGCGCAATATCGTCTACCGCCAAATAGCTATGCAAAGCGCCTGAGAACGCGAAGGGTCGGGTGTCGAGGTTGTGCACGGTGAGCGTCACGGTCAATTCGTTAGTGGCCAGCGCTACCCTCAGGCGCGCCTCAAAGCGCGGCTGCCAAATGGCCAGGGTTTGAGCGCTCCAGGACAGGGTGAAATCTTGCTGCACGCGGTCATCGTGCACCGTGGACTGGCCTGTCGTCCAAACGCTGTTGCGGGCAAAACCGTGCTTGGGCAGGCCGCCGCGCTGGTTGAACTGGGGAAAACACACGGGTATGCCGCCACGGATGGCGCTGTCGCCGTCCCAGGGGTTGCGCGGGCTCAGGTACAGGCGCTCACGGCCCGCTGCCTGCCACGACACCACGTGCGCGCCCTGCAAGGCCACCCACACCGTGTCGCCATTGGTCAGCGTAAGGCGTTGGCCCGGCTGGCCGTGCTGGGTTTCGCTGCGGCACAGCGCGCCGCCATCAGCCATTGATTTCGTCAGCGCGCGCTTGTCCGGCAGCAAAGTCGAGGTCGCCGGTGTAGATGGCGCGGCCACAAATCACGCCTTCCACGCCGTGCTCTTCCACCGCGCACAGGGCCTCAATGTCGGCCAGGTTGCTCAGGCCGCCCGATGCGATCACCGGAATCGACAAGGCCTGGGCCAATTTGACGGTCGCTTCGATGTTGATGCCACTAAGCATGCCATCGCGGCCAATGTCGGTGTAGATGATGGATTCGACGCCGTAGTCTTCAAATTTCTTGCCCAGGTCCACCACGTCGTGGCGGGTGAGCTTGCTCCAGCCGTCGGTGGCGACTTTGCCGTCGCGCGCGTCCAGGCCGACGATGATGTGGCCGCCAAAAGCGGTACATGCGTCCTGAAGGAAGCCGGGGTTTTTTACCGCGGCGGTGCCAATGATGACGTAGCGCAAACCGGCGTCCAGGTAGCGCTCAATGGTGTCCAAGTCCCGAATACCGCCGCCGAGCTGCACATCGACCTCGCTGCCGACTTCTTTCAGAATTTTGCGGATCGCCGCCTCGTTCTTGGGGTGCCCAGCAAACGCGCCGTTCAAATCCACCAGATGCAAACGCCGCGCGCCCTTGTCCACCCAGCTGCGCGCCATGACCGCCGGGTCTTCGCCGAAAGTGGTGGATTGGTCCATATCGCCCTGTTTGAGGCGAACGCAGTGGCCGTCTTTGAGGTCAATCGCGGGAATTAACAGCATGGTGCTTAGAGCTTGAGTGAAGGAATTGGCAAGAAAGAAAGGAAATCACGGGTTCCAGCGCAAAAAATTGCGGTACAGGGCCAGGCCCTGCTTGGCGCTTTTTTCGGGGTGGAACTGGGTGGCAAAAATATTATCGCGCGCAATTGCGGAGCTAAAGCGCGAACCATAGTCGGTTTCGCCCACGCTGTGGCGCGCATCGGACGGTTTGGCGTAGTAACTATGTACAAAATAGAAATAACTGCCGTCGGGCACCTCGCCCCAGACCGGATGGGGCGCGTGGCCATGGTTGTTGCGCCACACCTGGTTCCAGCCCATTTGCGGCACCTTGAAGCGGCTGCCATCGGCCTGCAGTTGGCCAAGCAGGTCAAACTTCACCACATTGCCGGGCAGCAAGCCCAGGCACTTTGTGTCCAACTCTTCGCTGTGGTCTAGCAGCATTTGCATGCCCACGCACACGCCCATCAATGGTTTGTGGGCGGCGGCGTGCAAAACGGCGGGCAGCATGCGGGAATCATGCAACTCGCGCATGCAGTCGCGCATGCCGCCTTGGCCGGGCAGCACCACGCGGTCGGCGTCCATCACCTCTTGCGGCGTCCGTGCCCACACCGCCTGCACGCCCACGTGCTCGGCGGCGTGCATCACCGCCTGGGTGACGGAGCGCAAATTGCCCATGCCGTAATCGACGATGGCGACGGTTTTCATGGCAAACGCACGGTGGCAGGCAAGGGGCTAGAGCGAGCCCTTGGTGGAGGGAATGGCGTCCAGCGCGCGCGGGTCGTACTCCAGCGCGCTGCGCAGAGCTCGGGCAAAGGCTTTGAACACGGTTTCGGCCTGGTGGTGGGCGTTGTCGCCCTTGAGGTTGTCAATGTGCAGCGTGACGCCAGCATGGTTGACAAAACCCTGGAAAAACTCGTGCGTGAGCTGGGTGTCAAAGCCGCCAATGCTGCCACTGGTGAATGGGATGTTCATGGTCAAACCCGGGCGGCCAGAGAGGTCGATCACCACGCGCGACAGCGCTTCGTCCAAGGGCACATAGGCGTGGCCGTAGCGGCGAATGCCTTTTTTGTCGCCCACGGCCTTCAACACGGCCTGTCCCAGGGTGATGCCCACGTCTTCCACCGTGTGGTGGCCGTCGATGTGCAGGTCGCCTTCGGCCTCAATGTCCAGGTCCATCAAGCCATGGCGGGCAATCTGGTCGAGCATGTGGTCAAAAAAGCCAATGCCGGTGGACAAGCGGGAGTGGCCGCTGCCGTCGAGGTTTACTTTGACGTGAATACGCGTTTCGGCGGTGTTGCGCACCACCTCGGCGGTGCGGGCGGCGCGCGGCTGGCCTGCGGCGGCGGGCACTTCAATCAGAGCATTTTGGGTCATAACGAAGCCTCTAATGCCGCGAGCAGCAGCGTGTTTTCATCGGCGGTGCCCACCGTCAGGCGCAGGCAGTCGGCCAGCAGTGGATGCATTTTTGCCACGTTTTTTACCAGCACGCCACGCGCGCGCAGGGCGTCGAACACCTGGGCTGCCGCGTCAGCACCCGCGCGCGCGGCAACGCGCACCAACACCATATTGGCGTCGCTGTCCCACACTGTCAGGCGGGGCAGCTGGCGCAGCGCTTGCAGCAAGCGCTTGCGCTCGTCGCAAATCGCTTGCGCCTGGGCGGCAAAGGCGTCGGCGTGCTCAAGCGCAAACAGAGCGCACTCGCAGTTGAGCACGCTGATGTTGTAGGGCGGGCGCACCTTGTCCAACTCAGCCACCAGCGCCTGCGGGCCCATCAAGTAGCCCAAACGCACACCGGCCAGACCGAACTTGCTCAGGGTGCGCATCAGCAGCACGTGGGCGTGGGCTTGAGGCTGGGCGCGGATGGTGTCCAGGTAGCTGCGGCTCGAAAATGGCTGGTAGGCCTCGTCCAGCACCACCAGACTACCGGTCTGGGCAGCAGCGGCAACGACTTGGGCCATATCGGCCTCGCTCCACAAATTGGCCGTGGGGTTGTTCGGGTAGGCCAGATACACGATCGCAGGCTGGGTGTCTGCAATGGCCGCAAGCATGGCGGGCAGGTCGAGCGCAAAGTCTGCGGTCAGGGGCACTCCAACAAAGTCCAAGCCCTGGAGTTGCGCGCTCATGGCGTACATCACAAACCCCGGCACCGGCGCTAGCACCACGGGCCGCTTGCCAGTCACGGGGTCGGTGCCCACGGCGCAGGCCAGAGCCAGCAGGGAAATCAGCTCGTCGGAGCCATTGCCCAGCATGATGTCGTAGCCCGCAGGCATTTGCGCGTAGTGCGCCAAGGCGTGGCGCAAATCCTGCACCCGCGCACCGGGATAGCGGTTGAGTGCCACCGCACCCAGGCGTGTGCCCAAGGCGGCTTGCAACCCAGCGTTCAGGCGATAGGGGTTCTCCATGGCGTCGAGCTTGACCATGCCCTGCGGGTCTTGCACGGCATAGGCGTGCATGGCGCGCACGTCAGCGCGGATGCGGTGCGCCACTAAGCCCTCGGAAGTGCGCGAATTGGTCATTCAAGTCTCATTTCTGCCGCGCGCGCATGGGCTTGCAGGCCTTCGCCATAGGCCAAAACGGCGGCTACCGGCCCCAGCACGCGGGCACCGGCGGCGCTCACCTCAATCAGGCTGCTGCGCTTTTGGAAGTCGTAAACGCCCAGCGGGCTAGAAAAGCGCGCCGTGCCGCTGGTGGGCAACACATGGTTGGGCCCGGCGCAGTAGTCGCCCAGCGACTCGCTGGTGTAGGCGCCCAAAAAGATCGCGCCAGCGTGCACCAGCAGCGGCTCCCAGCGGTGCGGGTCGGCGCTGGAGACTTCCAGGTGCTCGGGCGCAATGCGGTTGCTCAACGCACAAGCCTCTTCCATGCTGCGGGTGTGCACCAAGGCACCCCGACCGCTGAGCGACTTGGCGATGATCTCGGCGCGCGGCATCTGCGGCAGCAGCCGGTCAATGGCAGCTTGCACGCGATCGATATAAGCGGCGTCGGGGCAGAGCAAGATGCTTTGCGCCAGCTCGTCGTGCTCGGCCTGGCTGAACAAGTCCATGGCCACCCAGTCCGGCGGCGTGCTGCCGTCGGCCAGCACCAAAATCTCACTCGGGCCGGCAATCATGTCAATGCCCACGGTGCCAAACACCCGGCGCTTGGCAGCAGCCACATAGGCGTTACCGGGGCCCGTGATTTTGTTGACCGCAGGAATGGTGGCCGTGCCATAGGCCAGGGCGGCCACTGCCTGCGCGCCACCCACGGTAAAAGCACGGCTCACACCTGCCACATAGGCCGCAGCCAGCACCAGCGGGTTTTTGACGCCCTGGGGCGTGGGCACGACCATGATGATTTCGCCCACCCCGGCCACATGGGCGGGAATGGCGTTCATCAGTACGCTGGATGGATAAGACGCCTTGCCGCCGGGCACATAAATCCCCACCCGGTCCAAGGGCGTGACTTTTTGGCCTAACAGCGTGCCGTCGGCGTCGCGGTAACTCCAGCTTTGGCCGCAAGCCTGTTTTTGCGCCTCGTGGTAGCTGCGCACCCGCGCAGCGGCAAATTCCAAGGCCGCGCGCTGGGCTGCGGGAATGGCGTCAAACGCAGCCTTGAGTTCGGCCTGGGTCAGTTCGAGGGCAGAAACCGAGTCGGCGTTCAGGCCATCAAAACGCGCGGTGTAGTCCAGCACGGCGGCGTCGCCGCGCGTTTGCACATCGGCCAGGATGGCGGCCACGCGCTGCTCAATGGCCGCGTCGGTGTCGGCCGACCAGTGTAGGCGGGCCTTGAACTGGGCTTCGAAGTCGGCGTCCGTGGTGGACAGACGTACAGGCTTGGCGGCGAACGGCATTTGCAGACTCACGAGGTGCCAATGGCGCGGGCAAAGGCGTTGATGATGTTGCGAATCGGCTCGCGCTTGAGCTTGAGCGCCGCTTGGTTCACCACCAAGCGCGCGCTGATGTCCATGATGTGCTCCACCTCGACCAAATTATTGGCTTTAAGCGTGTTGCCAGTCGACACCAGGTCCACGATGGCGTCGGCCATGCCCACCAGGGGGGCCAATTCCATGCTGCCGTAGAGCTTGATCAGGTCCACGTGCACGCCCTTGGCGGCGAAAAAATCGCGCGCAATCGCCACGTACTTGGTGGCAACCTTCAGGCGCGCACCCTGGCGCACCGCGTGGGCGTAGTCAAAGTCGGCGCGCACCGCCACGCTGATGCGGCACTTGGAGATTTGCAGGTCCAGCGGCTGAAACAGCCCGGCGCCGCTGGTGGCGCTGCCCCAGTCGCCGCCATGCTCAAGCAAGGTGTCTTTGCCGGTGATGCCCATGTCCGCACCGCCAAACTGCACATAGGTGGGCACGTCGGTGGCGCGCACCACCAGCACGCGCACGTCGGCGTGGTTGGTGTCCAAAATCAGCTTGCGCGATTTTTCCGGATCGTCCAGCACCTCAATGCCTGCGGCGCGCAAGAGCGGCAAGGTTTCTTCAAAAATGCGGCCTTTGGACAAGGCGATGGTGATCATGGGGGGACTCGGTGGAGGTTCAGGGCTGAAATAAAACTGTCTATTTGATGCGCTCAATGTCCGCGCCCAAGCCACGCAGCTTGGATTCCATCTGGTCGTAACCCCGGTCCAGGTGGTAAATGCGCTCGACCACCGTCTCGCCCTGGGCGACCAGACCGGCAATCACCAGCGAGGCTGAGGCGCGCAAATCGGTGGCCATGACGGTTGCGCCCGAGAGCGCCGCCACACCTTGAACCAGCGCCACTTTGCCTTCGATCTGGATGTTGGCGCCCAAACGCACCAGCTCGTTGACGTGCATAAAGCGGTTCTCAAAAATCGTCTCGGTGGCCTTGGACGCACCCACCGAGATGCAGTTCAGCGCCATGAACTGCGCCTGCATGTCGGTCGGGAAACCGGGGTATTCGGTGGTACGAAAGCCCTGCGCCTGCAAGCGCCCGCCGGACTGAACGCGAATGCCGCCGTCCACCACCGTGACCGTGGCCCCAGCGGCAATCAGCTTCTCGATCACCGCGTCCAAGTGGTCGGCGCGACCGTGCTGCAAAACCACGTCGCCCCCGGTGGCGGCCACGGCGCACAGAAAAGTGCCGGCTTCAATGCGGTCGGCCACCACCTGGTGGTCGCAGCCGTGCAAGGCCTCCACGCCCTGGATGCGGATGCGGCTGCCGCCGTGGCCCTCAATGCGCGCGCCCATAGCGATCAGCATCTCGGCCAGGTCAGGGATTTCCGGCTCTTGCGCGGCGTTTTCCAGGATGGTTTCACCCTCGGCCAGCGCGGCGGCCATCAAAAAGTTCTCGGTGCCAGTGACGGTCACCATATCGGTGGTGATGCGCGCACCTTTGAGGCGTGCGCGCCCGCCGCCCACGCGGGCGACCATGTAGCCATGCTCCACCACGATATCCGCGCCCATGGCTGCCAGCCCCTTGAGGTGCTGATCCACCGGGCGCGAGCCAATCGCGCAGCCGCCGGGTAGCGACACCTTGGCGTGGCCAAAGCGCGCCAGCAGCGGCCCCAGCGCCAACACCGAGGCGCGCATGGTTTTCACCAGCTCATAGGGCGCTTCTGGCAAGGTGAGCGTGCCCGCGTTGGCGCCGACACTGCCATCGGCGTGTTGCTCGATCTGCACGCCCATATGGCGAATCAACTTGAGCATGGTGGAGACGTCTTGCAGGCGCGGCACGTTGCGCAGCATCACCGGCTCGGCGGTCAGCAGCGTGGCGCACAGCTCGGGCAAGGCGGCGTTCTTGGCGCCAGAAATCGGCACCGTGCCGTGCAGGCGGCGCCCGCCCCGAATGCGTAGTTTGTCCATGGTGGTTCTTGGTGGCTCAACGTGCCTGCTGCGCCCACTCAGACGGGGTGTAGGTTTTCATGGACAGCGCGTGCACCTCATCGGTCTGCATGCGCCCGCCCAGCGTGGCGTACACCTGCTGGTGGCGCGCGATCAGGCGCTTGCCCTCGAAGGCGCTAGACACAATGGTGGCGTACCAGTGGCGGCCATCGCCTTCCAGCATGCAGTGGTCGCAGGGCAGTCCGGCGGTGATCAGGGCTTGGAGTTGGTCGGCAGTCATGGGCGAATAGGAAAAAAGTAAATCAGCTGCGGATCTTGTAGCCGCTGCGCAGCAGCTGCAAGGCAATGCCGCTGACCAAAACCAGCACGCTGCCGACCACGCCCAGGCTCAGCCAGGGCGACACATCGCTCACGCCAAAAAAACCGTAGCGAAACCCGTCAATCATGTAGAAGAAGGGGTTGAAGTGGCTCACGTCCTGCCAAAAGCTCGGCAGCGAATGGATGGAATAGAACACGCCGCTCAAAAAAGTCATGGGCATGACCACGAAGTTCTGGAAGGCCGCGAGTTGGTCAAACTTTTCGGCCCACAAACCCGCAATCAGACCTAAGGTTCCCATCAAGGCCGCGCCCATGACGGCAAAGGCTGCGATAAACAGCGGCTGCGCAAAACCGATGTGGGTAAAAAACGCGGCAATCACAAACACTCCGGCCCCCACCACCAGGCCGCGCACCACGGCCGCGCCCACATAGGCCACATACCAGTGCCAGTAAGACAGCGGCGTGAGCAAGATAAACACCAAATTGCCCATGACCTTGCTCATGATCAGCGAAGACGAGCTGTTGGCAAACGCGTTTTGCAGCAGGCTCATCATGGCCAGGCCGGGCACCAAAAAGGCGGTATAACTGACTTGGTCGTAGACCTTGACATGGTCTTCGAGCGCGTGGCCGAAGATCAGCAAATACAGCATGGCCGTGAGCACCGGCCCCGCGATGGTCTGAAACGCCACCTTCCAAAAGCGCAGCACTTCTTTGTAGATGAGGGTTCGCAAGCCGGTCATCGTGCCCCCACCCATGGCCACGCCGCCCGAGCGCGTCTTCGTGGCTTGGTCGGACCCGACCGCGCTCATGCTGCCACCCCCACACCGTGCGCAGAACCCTTGTTCTGCGCCATGACATCCAGAAACACATCTTCGAGATCGGCCTTGCGAATCTCGACGTCCTGGGCGACCAGCCCGGACTCCCGCACCGCAGACAAAAAGTGCTCAATTTCCAGGGCATCATGCGCCGGGAACTGCACGATGCGCCCGGTAATGCGCGCCTGCGCAGCCAGCGCCGGGGGCAAGTCGCCATCGACCTTGAAGCGCAGCACATTGCTAGACGCCGCCTTGAGCAGCGTGCTGGTGTGGTCCAGCGCCACGATGCGGCCCGACTTGAGCATGGCAATACGCCCGCACAAGGCCTCGGCTTCTTCCAGGTAATGGGTGGTTAACAAAACGGTGTGGCCTTGTTTGTTGAGTTTGGCGATGAATTGCCACAAGGTCTGGCGCAGTTCCACGTCCACGCCGGCCGTGGGTTCGTCCAGCACAATGACTGGCGGCTTGTGCACCAAGGCCTGGGCGACCAGCATCCGGCGCTTCATACCGCCGGAGAGCTGGCGCATATTGGCATTGGCCTTGTCGGCCAAGCCCAAGCTTTCCAGCAGCTCGTCGATCCAGGCCTCGTTGTTTTTGACACCAAAGTAACCCGACTGGATGCGCAAGGCCTCGCGCACGTTGAAAAACGGGTCAAACACCAGCTCTTGCGGCACCACGCCCAAATGGCGCCGGGCGGCGGCATAGTCTTTTTGTACATCGTGACCCAACACACTGGCAGAGCCCGAACTCGCGCGCGTTAGGCCCGCGAGCATGCTGATCATGGTGGTTTTGCCCGCGCCGTTAGGCCCCAACAGTCCGAAAAACTCGCCCTCCTCGATACCGAGGCTGACATGGTCAACCGCTAGAAACGTGGTGCCGGGCGGACCCTTGGGGGACGAATAGGCTTTGGAGATCGATTGGAAGGAGATGGCGAGCATGGGAGGGCGCGATTTTACGCGCCGCAAGATAGAGGACAGTAGAAGTAAGTCAAGTTCAGAAAGCCCGGCCTGTGCCGAGGCGGGCAGATCACACCGATGCTCGTTGCGCCTGGGCACCCATTAGCGTTTGCACTCCGTACAAGGTGGCCAGCGCCAGCAGTTGCGCTGGCAGACCCTGCACCACCAGCTCTTTGCCCACACGTGCGCAGGCGCGGCGTAGTTCCAGCACCACCGCCAGCGCCGAGGAGTCAAAACTGGTCAAGGCAGCCGCGTCCAGCACTGCGGCTGCTGGCTCATTGGCCAGGCCGCGCACCAAATCTTTCACACAGGCCGCGGCCTGGTCATGGGTCAAGGTGGCGGGAAGCTGCAGCACATTAGCCCTTTTTCGCGTTGGATTTGTTGCGTGCCGCCAGGGAATCGATCAAGCCATCCACCCCTTTGGCGTTGATTTCCTGCGAAAACTGGCTTTTGTAGGTTTCCACCAACCACACACCCAGCACATTGAGGTTGTAAATGCGCCAACCTGCGCCCTCGCCCGGCGTCTTTTCCAGCCGGTAGTCCAGCTGTATCGGGTCGCCGCTGCCGCGCACTTCGCTGCGCACAATCAGTTCCTTGTCGTCGGGCGAGGCGCGCAGCGGCTTCATGGCCACCGTTTGGTCACTCACCTGCGAAAGTGCGCCGGCGTAGGTGCGTACCATCAGGATTTTGAACTCTTCTTGCAAGCGCTTTTGTTGCTCAGGCGTCGCTTGGCGCCACGCTGGGCCCACGGCTGACGCCGTCATGCGCTGAAAGTTGACGTGCGGCATGATGCGCGTGTCCACCAGAGTGATAACTTTTGCGATGTCACCGGTGCGCATGGATTTGTCTGCCTTGATGGTGTCGAGCACGTCCACCGAAATGCGCTTGATAAAGGCGTCTGGCGCCTCGTCCTCGGCCTGCGCTGCGGTGCTGCCCAAGCAGGCAGCGAGCGCAAACAGGGCCACGACACGGTTGAAATACTTGCGGTTCATACAGTTCTCTTTTCCCATTTTGGATTGATCGTCCTTCAGTTAACGCAGCCGCTGGCACGTCGACTGACAAGGACCGGAATTTATCTTAATAGCTCGCCCGTTCATTGCGGCGCTTCCGGCTCCTCAGGCACCTCGCCGTCGTACTGCCGGTAGCGCTGGCGCTGCAAATAAGAGTCGCGGGTGAATGCGTAGGAGTCCAGCGCAGCAGCGTCAACCACATCGCCGGCTTTCAGGTAGCTTGCACGTATATCGGTGATGTTCAAAACCGTCAAACCGTCGCGTGTGTTTTGATCATCCACATGGTTCACCAAGTTGCCTTGACGGTCTACCGGCAGTGCCACAATTTCTCGCAAGGTATACGGGCCCAGCAAGGGCAAAACCACGTACGGGCCAGGGCCTACCCCCCAGCGCCCCAAAGTCATGCCGAAATCTGCGGGGTGCTTTTGGATGTCCATTTCGCTGGCCACGTCGATCAGGCCCAACAGGCCTATCGTGCTATTGACCAACACGCGTCCCACGCTGTCGCCAGTGGCTTGGCCGCGCCCTGTGGCGGCGTTGTTGACCACGGACCACACGTCGCCCAAATTACCAAAAAAATTGCCTACGCCCTTTCTGATGACAGGCGGCACCACTTTGCTGTAGGCCTGCGCCACGGGTTTGACCAGGGCACGGTCCAAGACGTCGTTGAAGGCGTACACCGCGCGGTTAAAACCCTCAAACGGGTCGCGCGGATCGGCCGTTGTGGTTTGCGCATGCGCACCCGCCAAGCAGGTGGCTAGCAGCACTGCGGCGCCAAGGCGCTTAGTCCGGGTCGCGCTTTGCCCCTCCATGGCCTTCATTCCGGCTGCTTGGTGCCCGCACCGTCGGCCGCTTTGCTGTACAGAAACTGGCTGATCAGGCTCTCCAGCACCACGGCCGACTGTGTGCTGGAAACCGTGTCGCCCGCAGCGAGCAGCACGTCGGAAGCACCGGCCTCAATGCCCAGGTATTGCTCGCCCAGCAGGCCACTGGTCAAAATTTTGAGCGAACTGTCCTTGGGAAAGCTGTAGCGACTCTCCATGGCCAAAACCACGCGCGCCTGGAAAGACTTGTCATCAAACACAATCTTCTCGACCCGGCCCACCACCACCCCGGCGCTGCGCACGGCCGCCTTGGGTTTGAGGCCGCCTACGTTGTCAAACTTGGCGCTTACGACATAGGTTTTCTGGAAGTTCAGGCTAAGCAAATTGGCTGACTGGAGGGCCAGAAAAAGAATGGCGACTGCCCCGATAAGGACAAAAAGCCCCACCCAAATATCATTCTTGGAGCGCTGCATGCAACACCTTTCTTATCACCGTTAAATCGTAAACATCATGGCGGTCAGGATGAAATCCAGCGCCAAAACCGACAAAGACGCCACCACCACCGTGCGCGTGGTCGCACTGGCCACCCCTTCGGGCGTGGGCTGGGCCTCAAAACCTTGCAAGAGCGCCACAAATGTGACGGTGAATCCGAAGACCACGCTTTTGATAATGCCGTTGCCCACATCGCGCCACACATCCACGCCACCCTGGATTTGGCTCCAGAAGGAACCTGAATCAACGCCAATCATCAGCACGCCCACCACCCAGCCGCCAATAATGCCCATGGCGCTGAACACTGCGGCCAAAAGCGGCATGGTGATGACGCCCGCCCAAAACCGCGGCGCCAGTATCCTTTGCACCGGGTCCACCGCCATCATCTCCATCACGCTGATTTGCTCGCCTGCCTTCATGAGGCCGATTTCGGCCGTGAGCGAGGTGCCCGCACGCCCGGCAAACAGCAAAGCAGTGACTACTGGCCCCAGCTCGCGCACCAGGCTCAGGGTCACGAGCAAGCCAAGCGCCTCTGAGGAGCCGTAGCGCTGCAAGGTGTAGTAGCCCTGCAAGCCAAATACAAATCCCACAAACAAGCCAGATACGGCGATGATGACCAGCGAGTAATTGCCCAAAAAGTGAATTTGGTCACGGATCAGGCCAAACCTGCGCAAGCTGCCCGGCAGAGTGCTTAGCAAGCGGAAAAACAGGCGCGCGCCGCTGCCCAGTTCCGCCAACTGGCGCCGGGTAGCAAAACCAACATCACGGGGTTTGATCCAACTCATGCGATGCGCTCCGCTCCAAAATCTTGCTCCACACTCACGCCGGGGTAATGAAAGCGCACCGGGCCGTCCGTCAAGGCATGCACGTATTGGTACACCAGCGGGTCGGTGCTTTGGCGCACCTCGTCGGGCGTGCCCTGGGTGGCAATTTTGCCGTTGGCCAAAATAATCACGTGGTCAGCAATCGCAAAGGTTTGCTCCAGCTCGTGCGATACAAAAATGCTGGTCAAGCCCATGGAATCATTGAGTTGGCGGATCAATTGCGCCGCCGTACCCAGGGAAATCGGGTCCAGGCCGGAAAAAGGCTCGTCGTACATCACCAACTCGGGGTCCAGCGCAATCGCACGCGCCAGGGCAATGCGACGGGCCATGCCGCCCGAGACCTCGCTGGGCATCAGGTCGCGGCCGCCGCGCAGACCCACGGCGTTGAGCTTCATTAGCACAATGTCGCGAATCATTGCCTCGGGCAGGTCGGTGTGTTCGCGCAGCGGAAAAGCCACGTTTTCAAACACCGACAAATCCGCAAACAATGCACCAAACTGAAACAGCATGCCCATGCGCCGGCGCGCGGCGTAAAGCTCCTTTTGGTTCATGGGGGTAATGTCTTGTCCGTCAAACAGCAAGGTGCCGGACTGCGCGCGGTTTTGGCCCCCTATCAGGCGCAATATGGTGGTCTTGCCGCCGCCGGACGCGCCCATGAGCGCGGTGACCTTGCCACGCGGCACCTTCAGCGATACGTCGTCAAGAATGACTCGGTCGCCATAACCAAAAGTCAGGCGATTGAGTTCGACGAGTGCAGGGGGAAAAGTTTGCATGCTGACAAGTTTATTTGAGCCGGATGATACGGGATTACCCGAAGCGCCCTGTGGCTACTGCGCCGTGTTCACCGCAGGTTTGCACTTGTAAGCGCCCGCCCGGCGGCGTTTTGTTGCGCTCATCGGGGCAAATCACTGCTGCCCATCAGATAGACATCCACCGCGCGCGCGGCCTGGCGGCCTTCGCGAATCGCCCACACCACCAGAGACTGGCCCCGGCGCATATCGCCTGCGGCAAACACTTTTTTCACGTTGGTGGCGTAGCCACCGCGCTCGTTGGTGCTGGCTTTGGCGTTGGCGCGGGCGTCTTTGTCCACGCCAAAGGCATCCAGCACAGTCGCCACCGGATTGACAAAGCCCATGGCCAGCAGCACCAAGTCGGCTTGGTGGTGTTTTTCTGTGCCAGGAATTTCAACCAGCTTGCCGTCCTTGAACTCCACATGCACGGTGGTCAGGCCGGTGACTTTGCCGTTGTCGCCGGTAAAGGCCTTGGTGGAGACGGCAAATTCACGCACGCAACCTTCTTCGTGGCTGGAACTGGTGCGCAGCTTCATGGGCCAGTAGGGCCAGGTCAGGGGGCGGTTTTCCTCCAGCGGGGGCTGAGGCATCACCTCGAATTGGGTGACACTGGCCGCGCCATGGCGGTTGCTGGTGCCCACGCAGTCGCTGCCGGTGTCGCCGCCGCCGATGACGATGACGTGCTTGCCGTCCGCACGCAACTGGCCCTTGAGTTTGTCGCCCGCGTTGACTTTGTTTTGCTGGGGCAAAAATTCCATGGCGAAGTGGATGCCGTCCAGCTCGCGCCCCGGCACCGGCAGGTCGCGCGACTGCTCTGAGCCGCCGGATAGCAGGACTGCGTCAAAGTCGGCTTGCAACTGGGCGGCAGAGATGGTTTCTTTGGCCCAGTTGGTGACCTTGGATCCCTTGGGCATGTCACCCACCAGTACGCTGGTGCGGATGGTCACGCCTTCGGCCTGGAGCTGCTGGGCGCGGCGGTCGATGTGCGACTTTTCCATCTTGAAATCAGGAATGCCGTAGCGCAGCAGGCCGCCAATGCGGTCGTTTTTCTCGAACAAGGTCACGTCGTGGCCCACGCGCGCGAGTTGCTGGGCCGCCGCCATGCCGGCTGGGCCGGAGCCGACCACGGCGACTTTTTTGCCGGTTTTGGCTTGGGGTGGCTGGGGTGTGACCCAGCCTTCCGCCCAGGCGCGGTCGATGATGGCGTGCTCGATGGACTTAATGCCCACCGCGTCGTCGTTCACGTTGAGGGTGCAGGCCGCCTCGCAGGGCGCGGGGCAGATGCGGCCGGTGAACTCGGGGAAGTTGTTGGTGCTGTGCAACACATCGATGGCGTTTTTCCAGTCGCCCTGAAACACCAGCTCGTTGAAATCGGGAATGATGTTGTTGACCGGGCAGCCGTTGTTGCAAAACGGCGTGCCGCAGTCCATGCAGCGTGCGCTTTGCGTCTTGGCGTGCGCGTCGTCCAGGCCGATGACGAATTCTTTGTAGTTTTTCAGGCGCTCGGAGACGGGCTTGTAGCCCTCCTCGATGCGCTCAAACTCCATGAAACCAGTGATTTTTCCCATGATGGTGTTCCTTGATCGGTGGTGAACGCGCGCTTAGAGCGCAGCGGGGGCCAGGGTTTTGGCCGCGACGGCCTGCTTTTTGGCGTAAATCTCGGCCAGCGCGCGCTTGTATTCGCTGGGGAAGACCTTGACGAACTTGGCGCGCGCCGTGTCCCAGCTGTCTAACAGTTCGCGCGCGCGCTTGCTGCCGGTCCAGCGGTTGTGGTCTTCGAGCAGCTTTTTGAGCTGCGCCTCGTCGGTCTCGCCCCGGTGCCAGACGGCGCGGTCGATCTGCGCAGCCTGCTCCTTCGCAGTGAGCACTTTCTCCAGGCTCACCATGCTGGTATTGCAGCGGCTGGCGAACTGGCCGTCTTCATCAAAAACATAGGCGATGCCGCCGCTCATACCCGCCGCAAAATTGCGCCCGGTTTTGCCCAGCACGGCCACGGTGCCGCCAGTCATGTACTCGCAGCCATGGTCGCCGGTGCCTTCGACCACGGCAGTTGCGCCCGACAGGCGCACCGCAAAGCGCTCGCCGCCCACGCCGCTGAAAAACGCCTCGCCCGTGGTGGCGCCGTACATCACAGTGTTGCCCACAATGGTGTTGCGCACCGCCTCGCCCCGGAAGTCGATGCTGGGGCGCACCACCACGCGACCGCCCGAGAGGCCCTTACCGGTGTAGTCGTTGGCGTCACCGATCAAATACAAGGTAATGCCATTGCACAGGAAGGCGCCAAAGGACTGGCCGCCGGTGCCTTCCAGCTGGATGCGGATGGAGTCGTCCGGCAGCCCCTCGGGGTGTACCTTGGTCACCGCGCCCGAAAGCATGGCGCCCACCGAGCGGTTGACGTTGCGCGCCACTTCCATGAACTGGACACGCTCGCCCTTGTCGATAGCCGCGCGGCTCTTGGCGATCAGCACATTGTCCAGGGCTTTTTCCAAGCCGTGTTCCTGCTCTTCGGTCTGAAAGCGTGGCACGTCGGCCGGCACCTGGGGCTGGGCAAACAGGCGGCTGAAATCCAGGCCGCTGGCTTTCCAATGCTCAATGCCTTTGCGCATGTCGAGCAGATCGGCGCGGCCAATCAAGTCGTCAAATTTGCGGATGCCCAGTTGCGCCATGATGTGCCGCACCTCTTCGGCAATGAAGAAAAAGTAGTTCACCACGTGTTCTGGCTTGCCGGAGAACTTTTTTCGCAATGCCGGATCTTGCGTTGCCACGCCCACCGGGCAGGTGTTGAGGTGGCATTTGCGCATCATGATGCAGCCTTCCACCACCAGCGGCGCGGTGGCAAAGCCAAATTCGTCAGCGCCCAGCAATGCGCCAATGGCCACGTCACGCCCGGTCTTCATCTGGCCGTCGGCTTGCACGCGGATGCGGCTGCGCAAGCGGTTCAAGACTAGGGTTTGCTGGGTTTCGGCCAGGCCAATTTCCCAAGGGCTGCCCGCGTGCTTTATGGACGACCAGGGCGATGCGCCCGTGCCGCCGTCGTGCCCGGCGATGACCACATGGTCGGCCTTGCACTTGGCAACACCTGCGGCAATCGTGCCGACGCCAATCTCGGACACCAGCTTGACGCTGATGCCGGAATGCGGCGCCACGTTTTTCAGGTCATGGATGAGCTGCGCCAAGTCTTCAATCGAATAGATGTCGTGGTGCGGCGGCGGCGAAATCAGGCCCACGCCGGGCACCGAGTGGCGCAGGCGGCCGATGTACTCGGACACCTTGCTGCCCGGCAACTGGCCGCCCTCGCCCGGCTTGGCGCCCTGGGCCATCTTGATCTGAATCTGGTCGGCGCTGCTCAGGTATTCGGCATTCACTCCAAAACGACCGGAGGCGACTTGCTTGATCTTGGAGCGCATGGAGTCGCCGGCGTTCAAGGCGTAGTCCACCTCAAAAATTTCCTTGCCCAGCAGGTCAGACATGGTCTGGCCTTGCTGAATGGGGATGCCTTTGAGCTCATTGCGGTAGCGCAGCGGGTCTTCACCGCCCTCGCCAGTGTTGCTCTTGCCGCCGATGCGGTTCATGGCGATAGCCAGCGTGGCGTGCGCCTCGGTAGAAATCGACCCCAGCGACATCGCGCCGGTGGCAAAACGCTTGACGATTTCTTTGGCAGGCTCCACTTCGTCCACCGAAATGGCCTTGGCAGGGTCGATCTTGAATTCGAACAGGCCGCGCAAGGTCAGGTGGCGGCGGCTCTGGTCGTTGATCAGCTCAGCGTATTCCTTGTAGGTGCTCCAGTTGTTAGCGCGGGTGCTGTGCTGTAGCTTGGCAATCGCGTCGGGCGTCCACATGTGCTCTTCGCCCCGTGCGCGCCAAGCATATTCCCCGCCGGCGTCCAGCGCGTTGGCCAGCACCGGGTCGGCGCCAAAAGCGGCCTTGTGGGTGCGAATGGCTTCTTCGGCAATCTCAAACACGCCAATGCCCTCCACCCGGCTGGGGGTGCCGGTGAAGTACTTGGACACTGTCTCGCTGGACAGGCCAATGGCCTCAAAGAGCTGCGCGCCGCAGTAGCTCATGTACGTGCTCACGCCCATCTTGGACATGATCTTGGACAGGCCCTTGCCCACCGCCTTGACGTAGTTGTAAATGGCTTTCTCAGCGCTCAAGGCGCCAGGCAGGCCCTGGCTCATGTGCGCCAGTGTTTCCATAGCCAAGTAGGGGTGCACGGCCTCGGCGCCGTAACCGGCCAGCACCGCAAAGTGGTGCACTTCGCGCGCGGTGCCGGTTTCTACCACCAAGCCTGCGGTGGTGCGCAAGCCGCCCAGCACCAGATGCTGGTGAATGGCGGACAAGGCCAACAGCGCCGGAATGGCCACTTGCGTGGCGTTCATGGCGCGGTCGCTGATGATCAGGATGTTGTTGCCGCCTTTGATGGCGTCTACCGCTTCAGCGCACAGCGAGGCCAACTTGGCCTCTACGCCCTCGTGGCCCCAGGTCAGAGGGTAGGTGATGTCCAGCGTGTAGCTGCGGAACTTGCCGTTCGTGTGGCGCTCGATGTGGCGCAGCTTGGCCATGTCGGCAAAGTCCAGCACCGGCTGCGCCACTTCTAAGCGCATGGGCGGGTTGACCTGGTTGATGTCCAGCAAATTGGGCTTGGGGCCCACAAAAGACACCAAGCTCATCACGATGGCCTCGCGGATCGGGTCGATCGGCGGGTTGGTCACCTGGGCGAACAGCTGCTTGAAGTAGTTGTACAGCGGCTTGTTCTTGTCCGACAACACGGCCAACGGGCTGTCGTTGCCCATGGAGCCCAGGGCCTCTTCGCCATTGGCCGCCATGGGGGCGATCAGGAACTTGATGTCTTCTTGGGTGAAACCAAAGGCTTGCTGGCGGTCCAGCAGGCTGACTTGGTCGGTGATGCGCTTGGGTTCGAAGTCTGAGGCTTGGGCAGACAAAGCGCCGACGCGGCGCTCCACGTGGGGCAGATCGTCCAGTTTGATGCGCAAGTTCTCTATCCACTGCTTGTAAGGCTTGCTATTGGCCAGACCCGACTTCAGCTCTTCGTCGTCGATCATGCGGCCCTGTTCCAGGTCGATCAAGAACATCTTGCCGGGCTGCAGGCGCCATTTGCGCACTATTTTGTTCTCGGGCACCGGCAGCACACCAGACTCCGAGCCCATGATCACCAAGTCGTCGTCGGTAATGCAGTAGCGCGAGGGGCGCAGGCCGTTGCGGTCCAGCGTGGCGCCGATCTGGCGGCCGTCGGTGAACACGATGCTGGCCGGGCCGTCCCAGGGCTCCAGCATGGCAGCGTGGTATTCGTAAAAAGCGCGGCGGCGCTCGTCCATGGTGCTGTGGTTTTCCCAGGGCTCGGGAATCATCATCATCATGGCCTGGCTGATAGGGTAGCCCGCCATCGTTAGCAGTTCTAGGCAATTGTCAAACGTGGCGGTGTCGGACTGGTCGGCAAAGCTGATGGGATAGAGCTTTTGCAGGTCGGCGGCTAGTACGGGGGAAGACATCACACCTTCGCGCGCCTTCATCCAGTTGTAGTTGCCCTTCACGGTGTTGATCTCGCCGTTGTGCGCCACATAGCGGTAGGGGTGGGCCAGCGGCCATTCAGGGAAGGTATTCGTCGAAAAGCGCTGGTGCACCAATCCCAAGGCAGAGACGCATCGAGGATCTTGCAGGTCGTAAAAATAAGTACCCACCTGGTCGGCCAGCAGCAGGCCCTTGTAAATCACCGTGCGGCTGGACATGCTGGGAACGTAGTATTCCTTGCTGTGCTTGAGGTTGAGGTGTTGGATGGCGGCGCTGGCGGTTTTGCGAATCACATACAGCTTGCGCTCCAGCGCGTCTTGCACGATCACGTCGTTGCCGCGGCCAATGAACACCTGGCGGATGATGGGTTCTTTTTGCCGCACCGTGGGCGACATGGGCATGTCCCGGTTGACTGGCACGTCGCGCCAGCCCAGGAAGACCTGGCCTTCGGCCTTGATGGCGCGCTCCATCTCCTGTTCACACGCCAGGCGGGATGCGTGCTCTTTGGGCAAAAAAATCATGCCCACGCCGTATTCACCGGCGGCGGGGAGCGTGACGCCGTTTAAGGCCATCTCTTGGCGGTACAGCGCGTCAGGCAATTGAATCAGGATGCCCGCCCCGTCGCCCATCAGTTTGTCGGCGCCTACCGCGCCCCGGTGGTCCAGGTTTTCAAGAATTTTGAGCGCGTTGGCCACAATGCTGTGGCTCTTCTCACCCCGAATATGGGCCACAAAACCCACACCGCAGGCATCGTGCTCCTGGCCAGATGCATACAAACCGTGGTCTTGAAGGTGCTTGATTTCGGCAACGGTCGCCATAGCGCACTCCTGAAAATTAACAAAGGTCAAAAAGCATACCGCACTGCAACAAAAGTGCCAAGCACTTTAATTGGGGTCAGATTCCAATTAATTCAGCGCTTTGAATTCTTCAAAATAAATAGGGACAGGTTAAACCAAGCAGGCTTCGCTGGGGCGTGCCGAAGGAGATCGGCTTCATCCACCTTATTTCGCGGCCAGTGGGGGGCGTCCGGCGGTGGCTTTACTGACGCGCCTGAGCGTTTGTTTTTGCAAATTTGCAACAAACTCAGGCTCGCCCAAAGCCCAGCCGCGCAAGGTGGCTTCCGTCAAGGCGGCTTGTTGCACCGAAGCAATGCCAGATTGCACCAAATTGGCATACGCCATTTCCCGTGCGAACGGGGTGTTGCCCAACTCCCAATACAGCGGATGCGGGGTGAGCCAAGGCTCAGCGCGCTGCCCCGTGTGGTGGGCGTAACCCGACCAACGGTAGTTGCCCGGCTGCTGAACCATACCCGCACGCACCGGGTTCAGGTCGATGTAGGCCATGCAGGCAAGCAAATAGCGCTCGCTCTCGATCAGGCTGGATTTAAAGCGCCCTTCCCACAAGGTGCCGGTTCGGTTTTGCCGGTCGTTGAAGTAGCGCACGTAGCGGCGACCCACGGCTTGCATCATTTGCGCCAGTCCCTGGCTGGTGGCGGGCGTGGCCAACAAGTGAAAGTGGTTGTCCATCAGCACATAGGCATGCACCGCCACATCGCAGGCTTTGGCGTGTTCAGCGAGCAAGTCCAGCAAGAACTGGCGGTCGGCGTCGGTGGCGAAGACCGCTTGCCGGTTGTTGCCGCGCTGAATCAGGTGGTGCGCGTAGCCCGGGACCGTGAGACGGGGAAGGCGGGCCATTGAATTGGAATCTGACCCCAATTAATTGGGGGCTCTGGAAACGCGCACTTTGCGACCGCTGGTGACAATGACCACCTTGTCACCGGCCAGCAAGGTCTCGCCGCCTTTGGCTTGCACAATGGCACGGCGCTCACCGTTGGTCAGTTGCACAACGACTTCAATCGCTTCTTCCTTGGTGCTTGCGCGTTCAATAGCATTGCCGGCGGCAGCACCTGCTACTGCACCAAGCACGCCCAGCACGTTTTGTTCGCGCTGCACACCACTGCCAGCCGAACCGGCTATGGCACCCACCACGCCACCTACGACCCCGCCGATACCACTTTGGCTGCCGTCCACTGTGACATTACGCACCGACAAAACCACAGCATCTTGGATTTGGGACAAAGTCTGGGCGTCTTTGCGGCCAATCAGGTCAGGGCTGCTATTTGCGCAGGCTGCGAGCGTGGCAATGGCGGTGATAGTGAGAGTCAACGAAATCAGTTTTTTCATGGAAATTCCTCCGTAGGGTGGTTAACAAAAATTGTAGGTAGTAAACAAAGCGCCCACAGATTGGGCGCCCTTCACACAACGCCCGAGTGCAGGGCTTGGTTGACCTCGAAATTGTCCCGCGCGCCTGTAAACCGCGTGTCAAGCAAGGCCTCCAGGCCAAATTCTTTCAGCACGGCATGCAGGCGCTCGGCCGCAGCGCGTTTTTTGTGGCCGGTGTAGCGCGCCACAATCAGCTCGTTTTTCATGCTGTGCTCCCAGCCCACCAGCTCGGTCACCGTCACTTGGTAGCCCATGGCCTCCAGGTACAGGCAGCGCAACACGTTGGTGAGTTGGCTGCCCAGCTCGCGGGCGTGCAAGGGGTGGCGCCACAGTTCGGCCACGGGCGTGCGCGCCAGCATGAGCGCCCGGCTGCCACCCAAATGCCGGGCCACCTCGGCCTGGCAACACGGCACCAGTGCAAAAGCACGCGCACGCTTGGCCAGGCCAAAGGCAATGGCGTCGTCGGTGGCGGTGTCGCAGGCGTGCAGCGCGGTGACCAGGTCGATTTGTGCTGGCAAGGCAGCAGAGTCGGTGGACTGGGCCACGCTCAGGTTCAAAAACACCATGCGCGGAAAACCCAGGCGCTGGGCGAGCGCCTGGGACTTTTCCACCAGTTCGGCCCGGGTTTCTATGCCGTAGATGTGGCCCGTGGACCGCACCTTGAAAAACAAGTCGTACAGGATAAAACCCAGGTAGGACTTGCCCGCCCCGTGGTCGGCTACGGTCAGGCCTGCATCTGCCAAGCCCTCGCCGTGGACGCGCTCGGGCAATTCCAGCAGCAGCTTTTCGATGAATTGGTAGAGGTGGTAGACCTGCTTGAGTTTGCGCCGAGAATCCTGGTTGAGCTTGCCCTCGCGGGTCAGGATGTGCAGCTCTTGCAAGAGTGCCACCGATTGGCCGGGGCGGATGGCCTGGCGCACTTCTTCGTTGAGCGCAGGCGTTTCGGTAAGAGCCTTGCGCAGTGACTGCTTGGCGGGTGCTTGATGGGTCATGGTGCAGTATCGCTGCCTGAACCCGGCGCAGGCACGTCGGGTGCCGGACCCACATTAAGCGCTTTCCATCCAGCGTGGCCCAAGGCGCGCAGGGTTTGCATGTTGTGTTCGTAAATCAGGGCTGCGTCCGGGAAGGCCGCCACTGCGCGGTCTATGCTTTGTTCGCGCAGCAGGTGCAGGATGGGATAGGGCGCACGGTTGGTGAAGTGGCTGATGTCGTCTGGCGCGGCGTCGGCAAATTGAAACTGCGGATGAAAACTGGCGATCTGGAAGATTCCGTCCAAGCGCATTTTGCGTAGCAGGCGGTCGGCACGGTCTAGAAAATCGTTGAAATCCAAAAAGTCAGGCAGCGCCAGCGGCGCGATTAGCAAGGTGGTGTCGCGCTGATCGGGCACGCAGGCTTGCAGGTCTAGCAAGGCCTGCTTCAGGTCTGCCAGCAGCGCCTGCGGGTTATCGGCTTGGCTCACCGCGTAAAACACTTGGCCCTTGGCTTGCACGCCTTTGGCAAAGGGGCATAGGTTCAGGCCGATGACGGCGCGCTCCACCCAGTGCTGGGTGGCGGCAATCACCGCCTCAGGGGATGGAAGTGCGTGCGTCATGCCAACAAACGCTGGCCGGTCAGGCGTTCGTGCTCGCGCGCGGCAAAGCGGTCCGTCATGCCGCCGATGTAGTCGGCCACCGCGCGCGGCACATCCGGCGCGGCCTCGCCTACCCAGCGCAACGTGCCGCCGGTTTGCATGGCCTTGGGGTCATTCAGGTAAGCGGCAAACAAGTCGCGCACCACTTGTTTGGCGCGCTCCATGGTGTCCACCACCTTGGGGTGGCGGTAGAGCGCGGCCATTAAAAATGCCTTCAGGGCCTGGCTGCCAGCGCGCATGCCGGGGCTGAAAACCACCAGCTCGGGGCAGTGGCGCACAGCGTCCACGCTGCCCGGCTGGTGCGCCGCCAAAGCCGCCTCGGTGGCAGCAATCAGGTCATAGACCTGGTGGCTGAGCATCAGGCGAATGGTCTCGTACAGCCAGCGCCGCGCCTTGTGCGCCTCTCCCAGCGCCGGGTGCGCGGCCAGCGCCTGGGCGGCAAATTCGCCAAACAAGGGCACGGACTGCGCCTGCGCAAACGTGATCAGCCCAGAGCGCACGCCGTCGTCAATGTCGTGGGCGTTGTAAGCAATCTCGTCGGCCAGGTTGCACAGCTGGGCCTCCAGGCTGGGGCGCAGGCACTGCAAAAACCGCGCGCCCACGCCGCCCTGGCCGTCGGCATAGGCGGGCTCGCGCTGCTCAATGGCTACGGCGTTGGTACGTGAGCAGTGTTTCAAAATGCCCTCGCGTGTCTCAAAGCACAGATTCAGGCCGTCAAAGTCGGGGTAGCGCTCCTCCAATTGGTCCACCACGCGCAGGCTTTGCAGGTTGTGCTCGAAACCACCAAAGTCAGCCATGCAGGCGTTCAGGGCGTCTTGCCCGGCGTGGCCAAAGGGCGTGTGGCCCAAGTCATGGGCCAGGGCGATGGCCTCGACCAAGTCTTCGTTGAGGTACAGCGAGCGGGCCATGGACCGCCCAAGCTGCGCCACCTCCAGCGAATGCGTCAGGCGGGTGCGAAACAAATCGCCCTCGTGGTTCAAAAACACCTGGGTTTTATAGACCAGGCGTCTAAACGCGGTGCAATGCACGATGCGGTCCCTGTCGCGCTGGAACTCGGTGCGCGTGGGCGCCGGGCTTTGGGCAAAGCGGCGCCCGCGCGTGCGCGCCGGGTCGCTGGCGTAGGGTGCGAGCATCAGGCGCCGGCGCAACAGGCGTCGATCACCTGGCGCACCAGCGCCTCGGGGGCGCCGCGCACGCAAGCCCGGCCAGGCCCGTCAATCAGCACAAAGCGGATGGCGCCACCCTCGGCCTTTTTGTCCACCTGCATCAGCTCCAGGTATCGCCCAGCGTTGTGTTGCGCGTCCAGTACCGGCCCCACCGTCGGCAAGCCCGCCGCGTCAATCAGGCGCGTTAGCCGCTCCACAAATGCCGCATCCACCAGCCCCAAACGGTACGAGAGTTGCGCCGCCATCACCATGCCGCAACCCACCGCCTCGCCGTGCAGCCATTGGCCATAGCCCAAACCGGCCTCTATGGCGTGGCCAAAGGTGTGGCCAAAATTGAGAATGGCGCGCAAGCCGCCTTCGCGCTCGTCCTGCGCCACCACATGGGCCTTGATCTCGCAGCTGCGCCGCACCGCGTGGGCCAGCGCCGCCACCTCACATGCGCGCAGGGCGTCCAAGTTGTCCTCAATCCAGCCCAAAAACGCCATATCGGCAATCGGTCCATACTTGATGATCTCTGCCAGCCCTGCGCTCACTTCGCGCGCGGGCAGGCTTTTGAGCGTGGACAGGTCGCACACCACCAACTGCGGTTGGCAAAAAGCGCCCACCATGTTCTTGCCCAACGGGTGGTTGATGCCCGTCTTGCCACCCACCGACGAGTCCACCTGCGCCAGCAAAGTAGTGGGCACCTGCACAAAGGGCACGCCGCGCATATAGCTGGCTGCGGCAAAACCGGTCATGTCACCCACCACGCCGCCGCCCAGGGCAAAGAGCACAGTTTTGCGGTCACAGCCGTTCTCAAGCAGCGCGTCAAAAATCAGGTTCAGCGTCTGCCAGGTTTTGAATTCTTCGCCGTCAGGCAGCACCACCAAGTGCACCGCCTTGTAATTCGGCGCCAGTGCCGCCTGCAAAGCCGCCGCGTACAAAGGCGCCACGGTGGTGTTGCTTACCACCAGGGCGGCAGCGGCTTGGGGCAAACCGGCAAAGGTGACGGCGTGACCCATAAGGTTGGCGCCAATGGCGATGGTGTAGCTGCGGTCTTGCAGGTCAATAGACACTGCGTGCGTGGTGGGTGTGGCGCTCATGCCCCCGAGTTTAGAGGCGCGCTGGGGTTGAGTTCGAGCTGCATCACGATCATATTGACCAGTGTGGCCACCGAGGGGCGCCCTGTCTCCACCACAAAGTGGGCAGTTTGGCGGTACAGCGGGTCGCGCGCGGCAAACAACTCGCGCAGCTTGGCCATGGGGTCGGCCACTTGCAAGAGCGGCCGGTTGGTGTCGTGGCGCAGGCGGAGAATCAGTTCTTCGGGGTGCGACTTGAGATAGATCACCCGGCCCCGTGTACGCAAGCGCTCCCGGTTGACCGCCAGCAGCACCGCTCCGCCGCCGGTGGACAAAACACCAGCGCCTTGGGCGCTGAGTTGGTCAATCACCTCGGACTCCAGCTCCCGAAACTGCGACTCGCCCTCCCGCTCAAAAAACTCGCGAATCGGACAGCCCAGCCGGGCTTCAATCGCATGGTCGGAATCAACGAAAGGAAGCTGCAAGCGCCGAGCGAGCTGGCGGCCCACGGTGGATTTACCGGAGCCGGGAAGGCCTATGAGGGAGATCAATAGCTGAAATATCTACAGGCCAAACACGGTGGATGGGGTCCCGGTTTTTTCGTTATGGCAAGACAAAGGAATCCTCCGTGAAGGTATAGGAGGTCGAAGACCCATCCCCTACAACGGAATTACCGGGCGTGATCACGGTGACCTTAACGGGAGTGGTCAGGCAATCATCAGCTCCGTTTAATCTCACCCCAATTTCAGTTGCATCCGTGGTAAACGGAATTTTTTCAATGCTGACAGAAACAACCGCGCACGCGGGTGGGCTTTTAGAATTTAAAGTTACCACCGCTGCAGAAACCTTTGACCCAGTGGGTATGGAATTACGCCCCACCTCCTTTATATAGCTCTTCAACACTGGAGTCACGCCACTCAAATCCCAATACGAAAACGTCTGATTTACCGTTGATTTGATATTTCTATCCGATATCCAAACTCCAAAATAATCTAAATAGCGTGGAGTCGTTTGCACCATGTTGGCAAATTGCGTCGCTTGCACCAAGATGATTTGCTTGCGCACAATCACATCGCCTTTCCAAGTAGATGCATTGCAGGTATCCGCCACCGATGGATAGCCGCCAGTGCAGGCTCCGGTATCCGTAGGCGCAAGACCTATTTTTTGCTCGCCATCGTCGAACTTTCCATTCTCGTTTAAATCGATATACGGCCATCCAATAGACACAAATTTTTCATCCGTTTGCCATATGTTGTCGCCGTTGACGTCAATAAAACTCTCTTCGCCATTGAGGTAGGCCAGAATGGCGTTACGACCATTGGCAGGGCGGTTGTCCGCATTAATGCTAGAGTACGTAATGCTGCAAGTCGAGTCGGCAGCCAAGGTACAGGTGCCGCCTGTGGTGCTTCCGATAATGCCGTTGTTGGTGACAAAGTTCACCACCGTACCCTTGGGTAAAGGGTTACCCAAGCGGTCTGACACCGACATCGTGAGCTGATTCTTGACGCCATCAAAACCCCAAGACTCCATACTCGCCACTTGAGAAGCCAGGGACATGGTACTTTGAGTAGCCTTTCCTGCAGTAACCGAAACGCCATAAGAGGTGGCCGACACTAAGCTGTTGTCTTTGAGGCTCGCAGTCACTACCACTGGCACAAAAACATCACCAGAGACCACTCCGACGGTCGCTAGGCCATCAGCGCCTGTGATGATGGTTTGAGGAGAGGTGGTGGCGCCATCAAACTGAATACCCGCTCGAATGGACGCCTCTGACAGCGTCGCAATAAGTTGCTGCGAGCCAGCGGCGCTACCGTCGCTTTTCGAAACCTTAAATGTCAGACGAGAGCGGGAAGATTCACCACCCACACTACGCGCCACCAACAGTGAAGTGGAAGCGCCATTGAAATTGACTGAACTGGCGGTTGCACCAGCCACCTTGACTACTTTGGTACTTGTGGCCGTTGAACCTATTGCAGTCGCGGTTATTGCTATGTCTTCACTTGGGCAAGTGCCTGCAGGTTGAAAGGTGCTGGTGATGACCCCCTTACCGTCAGATGAGGCAGTCGTCGGGCTAAAGCTTCCACACTTCGCAGTAAAGGTTGCAGAAACGACACCGGCGCTCGCTTCAACATTATTCACCAGTGCCTGCACCGTGACCGCAGCATTTTGAAAGGCAGTAAGTTCGGCTGGAGTCGCAGACATAGTGCCCAGAGTCACATTGGATGCTGCAACTTGCACATTCACAGTACCAGTCACTGTAGTCTTCCCGACTACCGAGGTAGCCGTAAGCACCGCAGCTCCCCTGGCGGAGAGACTGGCGGGCTGGACTTTTGCTTGGGTCACTCCGAGCGCATTGGTAAGCGTACTTGAATCCACCAGTTTGACCACCGTGGCGTCGCTTACTGAATACGACACGAGAGCAGTATCCACAGCAGCGGACGCTGCATCCTTCACTGTCACCTTGGCGTAGTAGCTGTCACCACTACCGATCGCGTTACCGGAAACTTGTTCACCTTTGCTATCGACAATCACGACAGATATTGTCGGCGTACCAGTAACAGTACCAGTACCAGTACCAGTACCGCTGCTCGCATTACCCCCCCCACCCCCACAAGCCACAAGCAACGCAGCAACCAAACCAAATAAAAAGTACTTGAATCTTTCCATGACCTACCCCTGTGATTTCGCTGCGTTACCGCACCACTGCCCGCTCTGACACCAGCTTGGGCGTGATGAAAATAAGCATTTCTTTTTTGGACGTTGTGCGCGATTTATTTCTGAACAGATAGCCTGCAACCGGCAGATCACCAAAAAACGGTACTTTGTTTTCGTTATCTTGTTCTTCCATCGTAAATATGCCGCCAATAACCACGGTGCCGCCGTTTTCCACCAGCACCTGGGTCTTTACCCGCTTGGTGTTGATAGCGATACCCGCATTGGTTGAGGCACCCACGCTGTCTTTGTTCACCTCAAGGTCCAGGTTGACATTGCCGTCGGGGGTAATTTGAGGCGTCACCTCCAGCCGCAGAGTGGCCTTTTTAAACGCGATGGAGGTAGCACCACTGCTGGTGGCGACCTGGTAGGGGATTTCAACGCCTTGCTCAATCACCGCCTTGGCTTGGTCGGCGGTGATCACCCGCGGGCTTGACACCACTCTGCCTTTGCCATCGGACTCAATGGCCGAAATCTCCAGGGCCATGATGCGGTTCGACGCTGCGCTGAACAAGGAGATGCCCAGTGTGGCAACATTGGTGACGCCGCTGGTGGCGGGCAGGTTGACAAAGTTGGACGTCACGTCAGTGCTCCCACCCAATCCGCTGGAGCCCACGGCATTGGAGTAGTTGGTGCCAAAGGTGACCCGGTTTTCGCCGGAGACTTGGTAGCCACCGTCGCCGCCTTTGGAGGCCCGCACATCGGCGCCGCCGAGCTTGACCCCCAGCGACTTGCCAAAGCTGTCATCGGCCTCCACGATGCGTGCCTCAATCACGACCTGGCGCACGGCGATATCGATTTTGGCAATCAATTGCGCCACCTGTTCGAGTTTGCTGGGAATGTCGGTGACAAATAGCTGGTTGGTGCGTACTTCCGCAATGGCACTGCCGCGCGGACTCAATATCCGCGCGCTGCTGCCGGTGCCCGCGCTGCCACCTGCGCCAGCGCTCGGCGCGGCGGCGGCTGCGCCCCCTGCAGTCAGTTGGGGCGCAATGTCTGCTGCCTTGGCATAGTTGATCTGAAACGACTGGGTGCGCAAGGGCTCCAGGTTTTCCGATGAAATTTTGGATTCAAACTCCAGCTTTTCCTTGGCCGCAATTTCTTCTTTGGGGGCAATCCACAGGACTCGGCCGTTCTTGCGCACGCCAAGACCTTTGCTCTGCAAAATGATGTCCAGCGCCTGGTCCCAAGGCACGTCTTGCAAGCGCAGCGTGACGCTGCCCGCGACGGAGTCGGAAGTGACGACGTTAAAGCCGGTGAAGTCAGCGATCACTTGCAGCACCTGGCGCACATCAATGCTCTGGAAATTCAGCGACAGCCTTTGGCCGTTGTAGCCTGCACCCTGGGTCAACTTTTTGGGATCAACCTTTACGGGTTTAACTTCCACCACGAGTTCCGACTCAGTCTGGTACGAAGTGTGTTCCCACTCTCCCTGGGGTGCAATCACCATGCGAACCCGGTCGGCGGTCTCGGTCGTCGTGATGGTTTGGACAGGCGTGCCGAAGTCGTTGACATCCAGCCGCCGGCGTAGCCGCTCGGGCAAACTCACATTCGACAGCTCCACGACAAGATTGCCGCCCAATTGCTTGATGTCGGCCGTTGCTTTTCCGTTCGGCAGGCCGATACGCACACGGCCAGCGCCTTCCTCGCCACGCCGAAAATCAATGGCCCCCAAGGCGTCTGCACTGCGGCGCGGTGCGGCACTTAAATTTGACGGTGCCACAGCAAGATTTGTCGTGCTTGGTGCAGCTTCTAGCGAAACCACCAGGGCGGTACCTACCATTTGCAGGGAATACGAAGCGGGCCGCTTCAAGTTCAGCACAACCCGGCTACGCTCATCTGCCTGCACGACGCTTGCGGACTGAACCGTTGCCTGGTTCATTTCAACTATAGAACGCCCCATTCCACCGGACACGCCTGGGAAGTCCAGCGAAATGCGCGCCGGACTTTGGGTTGCGAAAGCGGTGGGCAGACTGGTCAAAGGCTTGGAGAATTCAATCCGCACAGTGTCGACGTCCCCCTGGGCTGATCCGGTAAGCGCTACGATGGCGTTTTGGGCGAAGGCAAGGCAGCTTCCCCCAATCAGCCAGCCGACACCTAGCGCACGGGCTCCCGCCAAGGTCACCCGAAGTATTGACGTCATTTAGACTTCTCCTGCAATTTGAGCGTGTTTGGGCGTACCACCCAGTCACCTAGTTCGTCTTGCACGATTTCGCGCAAGACAATTTTGGATTCCTCCACCTTGGTGACTTTTCCAAAGTGCTGCCCAAGGTAGTTGCCAACCACCACTTGGTGTAATTTGTTGTCGACACGCACCAGAGCAACGGCGCGGCCCTCTTTAAGAAGCACCCCCACCAGCGCCATGGATTCCAACGCGAACTCCTCCAAAGGCTCTTTGGTACGGGCTATCTCGGGCGTTGCGAGCGTAGGTTTGCCGTTTCGGGCCAAAACCAAAAGCGACTGTGCAAAGGCAAGGCGGCTGAAGGGATCGCGCATTTCACCCTCGTCATAGGTGGCAGCTTCAAACAATTTAGGCGGAGGCAGCGGTTTGGCAACCGGGCGTATCGCAGCGCGCTCGGTCTCGATGAAGCCGCGCAAGTCTTCCTCCGAAGCGTAACCGCAAGCCGTAAGCGCTGTTAGCGCCATAGCCCAAAGGACAAGTTGGGGCAACAGAACCAGAACTCGCGTGGTCGTCATTTCTTGGCCTCCAACGGAGCCTTGCCCTGGGCAGCCGCCTCGTCGGCATCCAGATAGCGGTAAGTCTTTACCGTAGCATCGAACACCATGGCGGTATCGCTCTTGGCTGCGATGCTGATATTGCCCAAGGTTGCGATGCGCGGAAGAAACGCTATATCCGATGCAAAGCGCGCGAAGTCGTGAAAGCCGCCGGTCACCCGGATGCTAATGGGCAGCTCTGCATAGTAGGGCTTGATAAGCATCTGCCCGGGCCGGAAAAGATCAAACTGCAAATTGCGCGTTCGGCCCGCTTGGTTGATGCTGGACAAGAGTGCAGCCATTTCCGCCCGGCTAGGCAGCTGGCCTTCAAGTTGCGCGACGAAGCCTTGTACTTCATCCCGCTGCTTCTTCAGAAATTCCAGGTTGGCGGCTTGGTTGAGCTTGGATTTGAAGTCGGACTTGAGCTGCACCTCCTTAGCCGCTTCAAGCTCCAGTTGCACCGCGAAGTCACTCACCCAGAAGTACCACGCACCACCGGCGACCAAGCACGTCACCAGCACCAGCACCAGTGCGCGGGGCAGGAGCGGCCATTCAGAGGGTTCATTCGGATCAAGCCCAGAAAATTGGCGACGAACGCTCTCCTGCAAGGCTGCAAAGTCAATGGAGATGCGTGGTTTTTTGGCCATGTTGAGGGAGGGCGGAGAAGTGCCTATTTCATCAAAGTGGGCTTTTCGAGGCTGGCGGACTGGCCAGTGGCGCAACGCCCGAGGCGGGGGCTGCAGGGGGCGTAATGGGCTCAGCAGTGCGTGTCAACGTAGCGCGCATACTGAAGTTAAACACCGGTCGCTGGTCCTTGGCCGACAGGCTTATGGTGGCTGCGGCTGTTTCAATTAACTCTGGCTTAGAAAACCAGGGGCTTCGCCCCCCTAAGTTTCGCAGCAGCTCAGAGACCTGGTCGTTAGTCTGTGCGGAGCCACTAATGGATATCGTCTGTTCGCTTTGTACCAGTCTGGTCAGCAATACGCCGGGGGGCAATTGCCGCACCAGTTCTGCCAGTAGATGCACGGACTGATTGCGGTCGGACTGCACGTCTTCGACCGCGCGCTGGCGGGCCTGTAGCGCTTCAATCTGCGTTTGCAGGCCTTTGATGTCCTTGATTTTCTGATCCAGTGCTTTGATTTCAGTGTCCAAGATACCGTTATTCGACTGCTGACCGGCAATGGCGGCCTGAAGCCAGCCGTAGGCCAGAACGGCAATGCCAAGCCCAACCAGCGCCGCCAGCGCAATCGCAGCGTAAAACTGCTCTCGCCTTTTTTTGCGAGCCGCCTCGCGGTGGGGCAATAGGTTGAGCAGTATCAATTGAAAAATCTCCGCAATGCCAGGCCGCAAGCACCAAGGTAGGAAGGCGCTTCTTGCAAGACGCGCGATCGTTGAACCGACGATCCCAAGGCCATGCCCTCGAAGGGATTAACCACACTGCATGGCACCTGGACGTGGCTTGCAACGGCCATGGCCAGCCCCGGCAAAAGCGCACTGCCGCCAGCCAGAAATACTTGATTGACCTTGTTGTACTGGGTGCTGTTGAAAAAGAACTGGAGCGCCCGACCCAGTTCTTGCACCATGCCGTTGATGTACGGGGTGAGGATGCTTGCCTCGTAGTCGTGGGCCAAGCTGCCCTGGCACTTTTTATTTTCCGCTTCGAGCAGTGAGAGTCCGTAGTAGCTGGCAATTTTTTGGGTGAGCTGGGTTCCGCCGACTGCTTGCTCCCGCTCGTACACCAAGTCTCGTCCGCGCAGCACTTGCATCGTGGTTGTACTTGCACCCAATTTGAAGAGGACCGACAGGGTGCCAGGCGCCACCTTGGCCTGCACATCAATGACTCTTCCCATCGCAAGCTGCAATGCGTATGAACTGACGTCCACCACCATCGGGGTCAGGCCGGCCGTTTCCAGCATGTCATTAATCCCATCCAAACGCTCGCGTCGCGCTGCGGCGATAAGGACTTCAACACTGCCTGGCACATCGCTGCTGGGGCCGATTTCAACGAAATCGAGACGGACATCCTCTAAGGGAAAGGGAATGTATTGCTTGGCCTCGACTTCAACTTGGTCTTCCATTTCCCGCTCAGGAAGGCCCTCGGGGATCGTCAGCTTTTTGGTGATCACGGCAGAAGATGGCAGGGCCAACGCGACATTTTTTGTTTTCGCTCCCGCTTGCTTAACTAATCGCCGCAACGCATCCGCAACATCGTCGGGTTTTTCGATCATGCCGTCCACCACACAACCTTCGCGCAACAACTCGATGGCGCAATGCTCCAGCACCGGCTTATCAGATGTGCCTCCCAAACCCACCAGCTTGATTCCAGACGCACTAATGTCAATGCCCAGAACGTCGTTCGTTTGTTTTCGAAAGAGTGATGCTAGATCAATCAAACTCCACTCCAATAAAGGATGTTTTGCATTTGTGTTTTATCGGAAATTTTTTGCCAATGCTATCAGTAAAAAAGTTACATCTAGCCGCAGTCAGGGCCTAAGCTAAGTTCCCGCCCTAAAATTGTGTTTTTGAGCGGTGGTTTGTCAAGCACTGCTTTTTCTCTCGTCTTGGGCACAGCCCACCCCTCCGGTTGGAGTGCTAACGCCCTTTGGAAGATTCCATGCCACACCCCGCACCCTACCCACCTCCCCATCCTGAACAACCGCTGAGTCCGCGCTCGGCTGGGGTGTGGCTTTTGCGCGCACTTGCCATTATGGCGGGCTTAGGCCTTGCGGGATTGGCGTCTTTGCTGATTTTGGTGGCGATCACCATGGCTTTGGCCTACCCCAATTTGCCCGATATTTCTGACTTGGAGGACTACCACCCCAAGTTGCCGCTTCGCGTTTACTCGGTCGAGGGAGACCTGATCGGGGAGTTTGGAGAGGAGCACCGCACGCTCACACCGATTGCTGAAATTCCCGCCGCGATGAAGAACGCCATTCTTGCGGTAGAAGACGCGCGGTTTTTTCAGCACGGGGGTATTGACTACGTGGGCATGGTGCGTGCCGCGCTGGCCAATGTGGGGCGCTCTAAGAGCCAAGGTGCGTCCACCATCACCATGCAAGTGGCGCGCAATGTGTATTTATCGTCCGAAAAAACCTTTACGCGCAAGATTTATGAGGTGCTGCTGACCTTCAAGCTGGAGCACACCCTGAGCAAAGACCAAATTCTAGAAATCTACATGAACCAGATTTTTCTGGGCAACCGGGCCTATGGCTTCGCCGCTGCCTGTGAAACCTATTTTGGTAAACCCCTGAAAAACATCACCATTGCCGAGGCCGCGATGCTGGCGGGCTTGCCCAAAGCGCCCTCGGCCTACAACCCGATCAAAAACCCCAGGCGCGCGCGCATTCGCCAGCAGTACATCATTGACCGCATGCTGGAAAACGGTTTCATCACGGCTTCAGAGGCGGAAGCGGCAAAGAAAGAGGTGCTTCAGATCAAAACCGCCGCCACACGCAATCCTGTGCATGCCGAATACGTGGCTGAAATGGTGCGCCAGCTGATGTTTGCGCAGTACGGCGCTGATACTTACACGCGCGGCCTGGATGTGCGCACCACCCTGGTGACAGCCCAACAAGAAGCCGCCTACAAAGCACTGCGCCGCGGCATCATGGACTTTGAGCGGCGACAGGTGTACCGCGGGCCAGAGAAGTTCATTACCCTGCCTCAGGATGCGCAAGAACTGGAAGACGCAGTGGATGAAGTACTGGATGAACATCCAGACAACGGCGATGTGCAATCCGCCGTGGTGCTGGAGGCGGACACCAAGCACATCCGCGCCATGCGCCAGGGTGGCGAAATAGTCACCATCACCGGCGACGGCCTCAAGCCTGCACAGTCGGGACTGTCCGACAAGGCTGCGCCCAACATCCGGTTGCGCGCAGGCGCCGTCATCCGCGTAGCCAAAACGCCCAAAGACAGCTGGGAAATCACCCAACTGCCCGAGGTGGAAGGGGCGTTTTTGGCGCTGGACCCGCGCGACGGCGCGATCAAGGCACTGGTGGGCGGCTTTGACTTCAACAAAAACAAGTTCAACCACGTCACCCAGGCGTGGCGACAGCCAGGCTCTAGCTTCAAACCCTTTATCTATTCAGCGGCACTGGAAAAAGGCTTTACCGCGTCCACCGTGGTTAACGACGCTCCACTGTTTTTTGACGCCGGAGTGACGGGTGGCCAGCCCTGGGAGCCCAAGAACTACGACGGCACCTTTGAAGGCCCGATGACGCTGCGCAAAGGCCTAGCCAAATCCAAGAACATGATTTCCATCCAGATATTGCAGTCCATTGGCACCCCATATGCGCAGGAATGGGTGGGCCGTTTCGGCTTCGACCCGGAAAAGCACCCACCCTACCTGACCATGGCTCTGGGCGCTGGTTCGGTCACCCCCATGCAGATGGCCTCGGCTTATTCTGTGTTTGCCAACGGCGGCATTCGCGTGAGTCCTTGGTTAATCTCCAAGGTCAGCGAGCAGCGCGGCAAGGTGCTGGTGGAGACGCCCACGCCCGTGCTCAGCGAAGACAACCGCGCCATTGAGCCACGCAACGCCTTCATGATGACCAGCCTGCTGCAAGAGGTTGCGCGCTCCGGCACGGCCGCGCGTGCGCAAGCTATTCTGAAGCGACCGGACATCTACGGCAAAACCGGCACCACCAACGACTCCATGGACGCCTGGTTCGCGGGCTACCAGCCCACCCTGGCAGCAGTCACTTGGATAGGCTACGACACGCCGCGCAAGCTTGGCGACCGCGAAACCGGTGGTGGGTTGAGCCTGCCGGTGTGGATCAGCTTCATGGAAACCGCGCTGAAAAACGTGCCCGTAATGGAACCTGAACCGCCCGAGGGCATCGTGCGCTTGAATAACGAGTGGTATTTCGAAGAGTTTGCGAAAGGCGCGGGCGTCAGTGCTATCGGAGTCGGCTCCACAACAGGGGCCGCTTCGCCTCCCCCGCCGCCGCCGCCGCCGGTCAGTGACGAGAAAAAATCAATCCTAGATCTGTTTCGCAACTGATCCAGGGTGAAAGTCCAGCGCCAAGCCAGCCTGCGCGCTGGCGTCTCGGCTCAGCGCGGCAAAGAATTCGCCCTGGCCCTTGGTGTCCTGCCAGCTCCCGTCCACCCAGCGGTAGTGGTAGCCGCCCGAACGTGCGGCCAACCACACCTCTTGCAGCGGTTTTTGCAGGTTCACGATGATTTGGCTGCGGTTGGCAAAGGTCAGCGTCACCATGCCGCCCACCCGCTGGTTGTCAATGTCCACATCGCTGCGGTCGTTAAAGAGGTCACATTGCGACTCCAGCGCTTGCAACAGGGATTCGGCACGGTCCAGGAACTCAAGGTCGGTCATTACAATTTCACCATGTTGAAAATCTCACAAAAACGGCTCGCCACCGCATGGGCGCTGGCCGGGGTGCTGAATCTAGCAGGCTGTGGGCAAACCGGGCCGCTGTACCTGCCGCAAAAGCTGACCCAAGCACCAAAATTGCAATTGCCCGTGGCCCCGCAGCCCATCATCGCCCCATTGCGGGCTTCCTGAAAACTTATTCATGCAATCCACCCTCCCCGGCCAACCCCATTTCCATTACCTGGACAAGCAGCTCTACGCCGAGGGCTGCGCCTTGGGCGCCCTGGCGCAGGAATATGGCACGCCGCTGTTTGTCTATTCCAAGGCGTCCATGCTCAGCGCCCTGGCAGCCTACCAGCGCGGATTTGCCGGGCGCGACGCGCAGATTTGCTATGCCATGAAAGCCAACTCCACGCTGGCGGTGCTGCAAGTGTTTGCCCAGGCCGGGTGCGGATTTGACATTGTGTCTGCCGGCGAACTAGCCCGTGTGCAGGCGGCAGGTGGCGACCTGTCCAAGGTGATTTTTTCGGGCGTGGGCAAGACGCGCGACGAGATGCGCGAGGCGTTGGCTGCGGGCATTGGCTGCTTCAACGTCGAGAGCGAGGCGGAAATGGACGTGCTCAATGCGGTGGCCCTGGAGATGCATACCCGCGCGCCCATCAGCATCCGCGTCAACCCCAATGTGGACCCCAAGACCCACCCCTATATTTCCACCGGCCTCAAGGGCAATAAATTTGGCATTGCCCATGAGCACACGCTGGCGGTGTACCAGCACGCTGCCACGCTTGCCGGACTGAAAATAGTGGGCATCGATTGCCATATCGGCTCACAAATTACAGAAGAAACACCCTACCTAGACGCCACGGACCGCATGCTGGACCTGGTGCAGGCGATTGAGGCCTGCGGCATCCCGATTGAACACATCGACTTCGGTGGCGGCCTGGGCATCAACTACCAGGGCGACGCGCCGCCCCAGGCGGATGACTTGTGGGCCAAGTTGCTGGCCAAGCTTGATGCGCGGGGCTACGGCCAGCGCAAACTCATGATCGAGCCCGGCCGCTCCCTGGTGGGCAACGCCGGTGTGTGCGTAACCGAGGTGCTCTACCTCAAGCCCGGCGAGCTAAAAAACTTCTGCATCGTGGACGCCGCTATGAACGACCTGCCGCGCCCGGCCATGTACCAGGCCTTTCACGCCATTGCTCCCCTAGACGCCACGCCGTCCGCGCACACGGCCATGGTCTGCGATGTGGTGGGGCCCGTGTGTGAAAGCGGCGACTGGATTGGCCGCGACCGCGCGCTGCAAGTGGGCGCGGGCGACCTGCTGGCGGTGATGTCCGCCGGCGCCTACTGCATGAGCATGGCCAGCAACTACAACTCCCGGGGCCGCGCTGCCGAGGTACTGGTCGAGGGCAATCGCGCCACCGTAGTGCGGGCGCGCGAAGGCATCAAGTCGCTGTTTGCGCACGAGGCGCTGGTCGCCTAAAGCGGCTCCAGAGCCGCCAACCCAGCAGTACCGCCAGAATGGAGGCGTACACCGCCACTTCGGCAAAGTTGTTTTTACCCGCTCTCATCCAATAAAAGTGCAATATCGCCAGAGCCGCTACCGCGTAGACGGCACGGTGCAATTGGCGCCAGCGCTTGGCCCCGAGTGCGCGAATCGCCGCGTTGAATGAGGTGGCAGCCAGCGCGGCAAGAAGCAATAAGGCCACAAAGCCGACCAAGATGAACGGGCGCTTGGCGATGTCTTTGGCGATATCGTCAAGCTCCAAGCCCATGTCCAGCCAGCCATAAGCCATGAAGTGCAGCAGCACGTAGAAAAACACAAACAAGCCCACCATGCGGCGCAGCCGCGCCAACGCGGGCAAACCCGCAGTGACCCTAAGAGGGGTGACCAACAACACCAAGCACAGCATGCGCAACGTCCAGTCGCCAGTAGCCCGCACCAAGGCTTCAGCGGGATTCGCACCCAGACGGTCGAACGCTGCGCCATAGACCAGCCAGGCCAAGGGCATCAGCAGCAGGCAAAAAAGCAGGGGCTTGGCGGCGCCACCTGCCAGAAACCGATTTACGGCGGGGCGCAACATACAAGCCAGTGGCGCGGCCTAGTAGTTGGTCTTGAGGTCCATGCCAGCGTAGAGCTGCCCGACTTGGGCCTCGTAACCGTTGAACATCAAGGTTTTGCGCTTCTTGGAGAACAGGCTGTCCTCGCCAATGCGCCGCTCACTGGCTTGGCTCCACCGCGGGTGGTCAACCAGCGGGTTGACGTTGGAATAAAAGCCGTACTCGTTGGCGGCAGCCTTGTTCCAGGCGGTGGCGGGTTGTTTTTCGGTGAAGCGGATTTTGACAATGCTCTTGGCGCTCTTGAATCCGTACTTCCAGGGCACCACCAGGCGCACCGGCGCGCCGTTTTGGTTGGGCAGCACTTCGCCGTACATGCCAAAGGCCAGCAGGGTCAGGGGGTGCAAGGCCTCGTCAAGGCGCAGTGCCTCCACATACGGCCAGTCCAATACGCGGCTACCTACAAAGGGCATGGTTTTGGGGTCTGCCAAGGACACGAATTCGACGTACTTGGCGCTGCCCAGCGGCTGCACGCGCGCGATCAGTGCTGCCAGCGAATAGCCCACCCACGGAATGACCATGGACCAACCCTCCACGCAGCGCAGGCGGTAAATGCGCTCTTCCATGGGGCTGAGTTTGAGCAAATCCTCCAGCGCGAACTTGCCGGGCTTTTGCACCAGGCCTTCTACGTCCACCGTCCAGGGCGTGGTCTTAAGGGTGTGGGCGTTGGCTGCCGGATCGGCTTTGTCGGTGCCGAACTCGTAAAAATTGTTGTAGCTGCTGGCGTCTTTGTAGGCCGTGGGCTTTTCTAGCACCGTGGCACCGGCAACTTTGGACGCGGTGTTGGGTAGGCGCGGCAGTTTGCCGGGTTTTTCGGTACTTGCCGATTGGGCGATGCCCTCGCGCGCGGCCCAGCTTGCGGCGCCCAGACCTGCGATACCGCTGGCTGCACGTTGCAACCAGAGCCTGCGGTTTTCAACCCAATAAGGGTCGGTAATTTCGCTGGAAAGAGGCATATGAGCCCCTTTAAAAAGATTTTTTGTTTTCATATCCACGCTCCCGGCAAAGTAAGAAAGCCAGCGACGGAGGCGAATTTAACGCAGACCGGCGACGTAATCGGCGAGGGCTTTGATCTCGCGATCGTTCAATTTTGCAGCCACTTGGGTCATCACAAGGTTGTTTTTACGCACGCCGTCGCGGAAAGCGGTCAATTGCGCAGCCGCGTATTCCGCATGCTGGCCGCTCAAACGCGGGTATTGCGCGGGAATGCCCGCGCCGTTGGGGCTATGGCAACCGGCGCACGCGGGTACCAAACGGTCGGCGATGCCGCCACGGTAAATGCGCTCGCCCAGGGCCACGGTGTCTTTGTCTTTGGCGAAGCCCGGTTTGGAAGCTTTGGTGGTGAGCCAGTAGGCGATGTTGCGCATATCTTCGTCCGACAGCGCGGTGGCCATGCCGCCCATCATGGGGTTGGCACGCTTACCCGATTTGAACTCTTGCAGTTGCTTAACCAGGTACTCGGGGTGTTGCTGGGCCAATTTGGGATTGGCCGGTGTGCCTGAATTGCCGTCAGCGCCATGACAGGCTGCGCACACTGCGCCGAAACTGGCTTCGCCCTTGGCCAGATCGGGCTTGGCTGCTTTGGCCGCTTTGGCCGGGGCCTCAGGTGCTGCGGTGTTGGCGGATACCGCAAACGAGCCAGCAGCCAATGCTGCAACGAGAAACAGTTGTGCGATCGACTTCATAGGGCAATGGTGGTTCTGGTGGGCAAAAAAACACCCTCATTCTACAATGCCACTCCGGGTTTAACCGCCATAACAAGCATTACAAGAATGACAGCCACCACAAACCCCCATCCCCCAACACCTTCCAAAACAGCCACCGCCAGCCGCGAAAAGTCGCCCGGCGCGATTGCCATGGGCTGGTTGCACACCGCCAAATTTCTCACCACCGCGCCGCAACTGCACTTTCTGCCCGCGCTGGACGTGCCCGAAATTGCCTTTGTCGGTCGCTCCAACGCTGGCAAATCCACCTGCATCAACACCCTTACCCAGCAAAAGCAGCTCGCGTTTGCCTCCAAGCGCCCCGGCCGCACGCAGCACATCAATTTGTTCTCTTTGGGCAAACAGGGCGTGATGGACGCGGTGCTGACCGACTTGCCCGGCTACGGCTACGCCGCAGTGCCCAAGCAAGACAAAATCCGCTGGCAGCAGGTGATGGCCAATTACCTGGTCAGCCGCGAGAACCTCAAAGGCATCGTGCTGATGTGCGACCCGCGCCACGGCATGACCGAACTCGACGAGGTGCTGTTGGATGTGATACGCCCGCGCGTGGAAGAGGGTTTGAAATTCTTGGTGGTGCTGACCAAGGCCGATAAGCTGACCCGCGCCGAATCGACCAAAGCCCTGTCGATTGCCAAGCTGCAGGCCGGTGGCGGCGAGGTGCGCTTGTTCTCCGCGCCCAAGCGCACCGGGGTGGAAGAAGTCGCCACCTTGCTCTGGGATTGGGCCCATCCTCAGGGCGCCACCGTGGCTGCCGCCCCCTCGCCCGCGCCTCCTACGACCGAAGCCGAACCGCAAGCCTGACAGAGCGCCGCCGCCTTGCAGGCCTCAGTACGGCGGTGCCTCGCCGTCGGGGCGGTCTTTGAAGCGCTTGTGCACCCAGTAGTACTGGGCGGGTGAAACGTCGATATAGGACTGCAAGCGCAGGTTCATCAGCGCCGTATCGGCCACCAGGTCGTCGCTGGGGTAGTCGGGCCAGGCCGGAGAAATTTCGATGTCATACCCCTGGGGCGTGATGCGGGCCACCATCACGATGACTTTGGCCCGGCCCAGGCGCGCCACCCGCGGCAGCGAGGGCACGGTGGCGGCCAACACGCCGTAAAAGGGCACAAATACCGACTCTTTGGGCTCGTAATTCATGTCAGGCAAAAGGCACAGGGGCTCGCCCGCGCGCAGCCCGGCCAGCACCGGCTTAAAGCCGTCTTTGCGGTCAAAAGGACGCCCGGTGCCAAAGCGCTGGCGGCCTTTCAATATCCACGCATCTACCACCGCGTTGGTTTGGCGGGCGTACACGGTCATGAATTTGCGGGGTAGCTGCTGCGTCAAAGCCACCCAGCCGGCGTCCATGCCGACAAAATGCGGGGTAAATATCAAAGTCGGCGCGTTGCCATCGAGTTCATTCACGGCGCCCACGAGCTTGACGCGCTTAAGCGTGACCTCCGGCGCGCCAAACCACAACCAACCCCGGTCCAGCCAAGCCTGGGCGAAATAGACAAAGCACAAAAAGGTCTGCGCCCGGCGCTGCGCCACCGACCAGGCCGGGAAACACAGGCGCAAATTGGTCGCCACCACGCGTCGCCGGGAAACCAGAACGAGGTAGAGCAAAGCCCCCACCATCCAACCCAGCGCGCGCACCCATGCGAGGGGCAAAACGGCGAGCCACTGGGTCAGCAACAAGGGGATACGGGCCAGCATGCTTCGGCTCAGTGGACTGTGGGTGGCTGGGGCCGAGGCTCGGCACCGGGCGGCAAATCGGCACGCGGCTGTTTGTAGCGCGCGTAGCCCCACAGGTACTGGCCGGGGTGCTGCAATATCAGTGCTTCGAGTGCCTGGTTCATCTGCACCACGGCGTCGTCGCCCGAAGCAGCTGCAATGGCCTGGGTGGGCAGCACATGCACCACATAACCCCGGCCCCAGGGCAGGCGCTCGCCCCAGGCCAGCAAGCTCATCGCGCCGGTTTGCTGCGCCAAACGCGCCGCCAGTGTCATGGTGTAGGCCGCCTGGCCAAAAAAAGGCGCCCACACGCCTTGGTGCAGCGGCGGCACCTGGTCGGGCAAGAGGCCCACGCACTCGCCGCGCTTGAGCGCTTTAAGCATTTGCTTGACGCCCGCCAGCGTGGTGGGCGCGGTGTGCAGGCCCGGTCGTGCCCGCGCGCTGGCCTCCAATCTAGCCAGCCAGGCTTGGCGCGCCGGGCGGTACAGCGCGGTCATGGGGTGGGTCATGCCGTAGCGCGCGGCATAGGCCTGCGCGGCAATTTCAAAGCAGCCCAGGTGCGGCGTAACAAACACCACGCCCCGGCCCTGCGCCAAGGCCTCGTCCACCCAATGGGCGCCCTGCCAACGCACCGGCACCGGGCGGCCCAGCCACAAGCGCGGCAACTCGCTGGTCAGGCAGCCCGCAGCGGCCACCGCTGCACGCCACTGACTGGCGCGCAGTCCGGCCTGGCGGG
Organism: Comamonadaceae bacterium; assembly: GCA_947442105.1. GTDB lineage: Bacteria > Pseudomonadota > Gammaproteobacteria > Burkholderiales > Burkholderiaceae_C > Allorhodoferax. The sequence goes on from CANEVH010000016.1 coordinate 60,285, forward strand.
CGTTGGCTAGGAAACGGCAGCGGTAGCTGCCCGAGAACAAAAACACCGCCCAGCCCAACACGGCGCCCGCCCCATGCAGCAGCCACAGCGGCAGGAGTGCAAGCAGTTGGAGAACAAAAGCCATGGGGTGCAGTAAGATTGCAGCGGTCGCTGAGTTATGAACTACTTGCAGGGCGACCACCGCAACGGCGGCCCGACAAGGGATGTCCATTGTGCACTGTCCCCTTCGGGCAGATCTGCTAAAGCGTTCGCTGAAAGCTCCAAGGCCCAAGCAACGCGACCTGTTGTTTTTATTTGGAGTCACCCACATGGCGAACGATTTTCTATTCACCTCTGAATCCGTCTCTGAAGGCCACCCCGACAAGGTGGCCGACCAAATCTCGGACGCGATTTTGGACGCGATTTTCAAGCAAGACCCCAAGTCCCGCGTAGCGGCCGAGACGCTGTGCAACACCGGCCTCGTGGTGCTGGCCGGTGAAATCACCACCAACGCGCATGTGGACTACATCCAGGTGGCGCGCGACACCATCAAGCGCATTGGCTACGACAACACCGAGTACGGCATTGACTACAAAGGCTGCGCGGTGCTGGTGGCCTATGACAAGCAAAGCAACGACATCGCCCAGGGCGTGGACCATGCCAGCGACGACCACCTCAACACTGGCGCGGGCGACCAGGGCCTGATGTTTGGCTACGCCTGCAACGAGACGCCCGAGCTGATGCCCGCGCCGATTTACTACGCCCACCGCCTGGTGGAGCGGCAAGCGCAGTTGCGCAAAGACGGGCGCATGCCTTTTCTGCGCCCGGACGCCAAGAGCCAGGTGACGATGCGCTACGTGGACGGCAAGCCCCACAGCATTGACACCGTGGTCCTGTCCAGCCAGCACAGCCCGGAGATGAGCAATGGCACGACCATGAAGCAAGAATTCATCGACGCGGTGATTGAGGAAATCATCAAACCGGTGCTGCCCAAAGAGTGGCTGATCAACACCCGCTATCTGGTCAACCCCACCGGCCGCTTTGTGGTCGGCGGCCCGCAAGGCGACTGCGGCCTGACCGGGCGCAAAATCATTGTCGACACCTACGGCGGCGCCTGCCCGCACGGCGGTGGTGCCTTCTCTGGCAAAGACCCCACCAAAGTGGACCGCTCTGCTGCCTACGCTGCGCGCTATGTGGCCAAAAACATCGTGGCGGCGGGCCTGGCCCGGCAATGCCAGATTCAGGTGGCGTATGCGATTGGCGTGGCCAAACCCATGAACGTCACCGTCTACACCGAAGGCACGGGCGTCATCTCCGACGAAAAAATCGCCGCCCTGGTCAACGAACACTTTGACCTGCGGCCCAAGGGCATCATCCAAATGCTCGATTTGCTGCGCCCCATCTACGAAAAAACTGCTGCCTACGGCCACTTCGGCCGCGAAGAGCCCGAGTTCACCTGGGAGCGCACAGACAAAGTAGCGACGCTGCGCGCAGCGGCGGGCCTGTGAAACAGGCCATTGCGTCAGCAATCTGCGGGTTTGCGCCGCAGGCACAAAGCAGCGACGCTACGTGCAGCGGCGGGCCTGTGAAACAGGCCATTGCGTCAGCAATCTGCGGGTTTGCGCCGCAGGCACAAAGCAGCTACGTGGCAGGCCTGTAGTTAGAACGCCGAATGAAACTCCAGACACAACGCTTTATTGACCGCTGGGTAGGCCAGTTGCTGTGCGCGGTGGTGTCGGGGTGGGTTCGGCTCACGGGTGCCAAGACGGCGGTGCTGGCTGCGCAGCCGCGCAATATTGTGGTGATTTTGCTGTCCGAGATGGGCAGCATTGTGCTGGCCGGGCCCATGTTTGCCGAGTTGCGCCGACGCTACCCCGGCGCCGCCATCCATGTCTTGCAGCTCAAGAAGAACCAAGAAGTCTCCAAACTGCTGCGTCTGAGCCAGGACGAGTACCTGCACAGTCTAGACGATAGTTCTGGGGCACGGCTGGTGGGCGACATACTGCTTTTTAGCCTGCGCATGCGCCGCCTGGGCGTGGACGCGGTGGTGGACTGCGAGCTGTTTTCGCGCGTGAGTAGCCTGCTGTCGTTTGCCTGCGGCGCGCCGCTGCGGGTGGGCTTTACGCCCCACACGCAAGAGGGGCTGTACCGGGGCAGTTTTATCAACCGCGCCATTCCTTACAACCCCTACCAGCACATCAGCAAGCAGTTTTTGTCGCTGGTGGACGCCTTGTCGGGCGACAGCGTGCCGCGCAACAAGGCCGCGCCGATTCGCCCCAAGCCCACGCAAACGGAACTTTCGGTGCCGTTTGCGGACACCGAGCTGGCCACCTACCGCACCCAGTTGCACCGCGACCACCCGGCCGCGGCCCAGCGCGCACTGGTGCTGCTGTACGCGGGCGGTGGCATCTTGCCCGAGCGCGCCTGGCCTGCAGCCCACTACGCGCGGGTGGCGCAAGGCTTGTGCGCGGCCGGGTTTGCCGTGGGGCTCATTGGCCTGAGAGACGATGCGCAACTGGCCAAGGAATTGCAGGCGCAGGTCCAAAGCGACTTTTGCATCGACCTGACCGGCTACACCCGCAGCATCCGCGAGCTGCTGATGCTGTTTTACGCCGCGCGGCTGCTGATTACCAACGACGGCGGGCCGGGCCACTTTGCCACGCTCACGCCCATACAGACCATGGTGTTTTTTGGCCCGGAGACGGGACGCCTCTACGGTCCGCTGGGCGCACGCAACCAGGTGATCGAGTCGGGCATTGCCTGCTCACCCTGCCTGAGCGCCTACAACCACCGCCTGACCTTTTGCGACGGCGACAACCAATGCCTCAAACGCATTGCGCCCGACCAGGTACTGGTCGATGCGCTGCGCTATTTGCAGGCTGCGCCCTCCACTGCATGACCACAAACACCGCTTGGCAAGCCCGCGCCTTAGACGCCATGGCGTGGCTAACACGCTTTCGCTACCTGAAGTTTGGCCTGGTGGGCGCCAGCGGCACGGTGGTCAATATGGTGGTGCTGTACTTGGGCCATGAGTACCTTTTTCAGTCCTTTGAAGGGCCGCACGGCAAGCCCTATGCGTCCCTGGGGCTGGCGATTGCGGTGGCCACGGTGAACAACTTCACCTGGAACCGGATGTGGACCTGGGCCGACCGCGTGCAGGCGCAGCGCGCAGCGGCGCTGGACGCGGTCGATGTTTCCGCGCCCACACTGGGGGCGCAGTTTCTCAGATACGCGCTGGCCTCGTGGTTTGGCATTGCGCTGCAATACACCCTGACGCTGTGGCTGGCGCACCTGATGCATTACATGCTGGCCAATGTGATTGCCATTGTGGTTGCCAGCGTGAGCAACTTCCTGGCCAACGACCGCTGGACTTTTCGCCGCCGCTGAGCACGCGCATGGCGCCCACCCAAACCGCCCCCCAACGCGCCCACGATAGCGCCCACACCGCGCCGCTGTGGCCCTGTCTGGCGTTGCTGGTTTTGGCGGTAGGTCTTTATTTTTTCGGCCTGGGCAGCTTTTACGCGCCCACCAATGGCGACGAGATGGTCTACATCCACATCGCCCGCCTCACCGCCGAGTCGGGCCACTGGCTGCCCTTGGTGTCCGACCTAGGCCAGATGCGCAACACCAAACCGCCGCTCTTGTTTTGGCAGGCACTGGTGGCGGGCGACTGGGGCGCGCACTGGTCGCTGTTTGCGCTGCGCCTGCCCAGCGTGGTCTACACGCTGCTCACGGCGGCTGCTATTGCTTGGTTCACCCAGCGGCTGAGCGGCAAGTGGCGTACCGCGTGCCTGGCGGCGGTGATTTACCTGGCGTTTTTCTCCAGCTTTCGCTTCAGTCGGGTGTACCTCACGTCCGCGCCCGAGACTTTTTGGCTGGCGCTGCCGATGTGGGCGCTGCTGTGGAGCCAGTTGCGCCCACCCGGCGTGGCGGCTAACGGCTCCGCTTGGCTGGCGCGCGCTGCGCCGTGGCGGGCCCCGGCGGCGCTGCTGTGGTTTGGTGCGTTTGGTCTGTGCATGGGCCTGGGCTTGTTGTACAAGTCCTTTGCCTTGGTGGCCCCAGCCGCTGCGGCCCTGTGGTGCGCCTTGCTGGCGGGCCAGCCCTGGCGGCTTCGCCACCTGCTGCGCAGCACCGCAGCAGTGGCCTGGAGCACCGCGCTGGCACTGGGCGTGTTTGCGCTCTGGTTTGCTCTGGACCCGGACCCGGCGGCAGTCTGGCAAGAATTTGTGGTGGGCGAGAACGCGGGCAAGATGGCTGGCGCCCACGGCTACTGGCACGCCGCCTTGTGGGGCGACTACCCGCTGTGGACGCAGTTGCTGGCCTATTGCGAAAACGCCGGATTGCTCTTTTTTGTTGTTCTCGGCCTGGCCTGGGCCGGAGCCCGTGCGTGGTTCAAAGGCCGGCCGTGGGCGCAGGCCACACCGGCGCAGCGCACGCTGTGGCTGTGGCTGCTGGTGTGGCTGGTGGTGTTTAGCATCCCGAGCCAACGCTCAGCGCGCTATGTGATACCGGCCATGCCGGCGCTTGCGGTGTTGCTGGCGCTGTACTGGCAGCGGGTGGCGCGCGGGTGGTTTTTGCTCACGGTGCTGCTGACCAGCGCCGCTTTGGTGGTGCTGGGGCGCATCGCATGGGTCCTTGGGGGCATGCTCGGGGGCGAGCCGCTATGGCGCTGGGCCGCCATGCTCGCGGTTGCTATAGGTTTGGCCGCAGGTCTGGCCGCGTGGGTAGCGCGCGGCTGGAGCCGCAAGGCCACGCTGCTGGCGTGCTTAAGCGTTTACACCACATTTGGCCTGATGGTGGCCCCGCTGGACGCGTCGCAGGCGCAGTACAGCGCACTCGCGGCGCAGCACTTGGCGGGCAAACGCGTGGCCGTGCCCAATGGCTTTACCGCGCAGTACGAGCGCTTTCACTTTTTGATGCCGAACAGCACGCTTGCGCCCTACGACACGGACGGCCGCAATACCGGCGCCCTGCACCCTGAACTGCCCCCGGCCGAGCGCCTGGACTTTTTATTGCAAAATTTTGACGCCGTGGTCTGGATTGACAGCGACTCCCAAGCCACCGCCCCGCCCTGCGCACCGCGCTGTACTGCGCTGGGCTACCGCTGGCACGTCAAGAGCCGCCACAAGAGTGGCGAAGTCACTCTGGCCAATGTCTGGCAGCCGGAGCAATGGCTGTTGGGCCGGGAGTGGTTGCTGGTTCCCGCCCACTGAGCGCGAAGCCAAACAGGCGCTTGCCGCCCGCAGTTCAGCGGTGGCGCCAAAGGCGGCGCAGCACACTCCCCAAGGCAAGCAGCCAGAGCCAGGGGTCCAGCACCGCGTCCCACACATTGCCGCTGGGCCAGCGCGTGAGCGTAAACACCAGCAGCGCCGCGCACAGCGACCCCACACCGGCCTGGCGCAAGGCCGAAGTGCCCGACACCACAAAAGGAAGCAGGGCAAAGGCCCAGACCAGCGCCAGCGCCGTAGGCGTAAAACCCCAGCGGTACATTGCGACGGCAAACACGGCGAAGGTATCGAGCATGAGGGCCATGCCCACACCGACCGCCGCCAGCGACCAGAGCGCAGTCCAGGTCGCGGGTTTTGCCCCCGGCGCGGTAAGGGGCTTGGGCGGGCTGGTCATGCCTTGGAGCAGCACCGCCGCCGCCAAAAAGCCCGAAGTCAGGCTGGGGATTTGGAAGGATAGCGCCAGCCAATAGCTGACACCCCACGGCCCAGGCACCCAAGCCCACAGCGCCAGCCCCCAGGGCAGCCAGCGGCGCAGCGCGGGCGCGCGGTCCAAGCGCGACGCCCAGAGCAGCCCCAGCGCCGCCAGTGCCAGGCTCCACAGCAAGTGGCGCGCCCAAACCAGGCTCTGCGCCGACGGCAACAAGGGTGCGTAGTGCGGGGTCAGCGTCTGCCAGCTATCCACAAGGTTCATGGCACTGCCTTTGGCGAGGGGGACGGGACGGCTGGCAGCGTGGCTGAAGATGGATTGGCCACCCAGTCAAAGCGCCGCCAGGCAATGCGCTTGCGGCGGTCGGTGTAGCTCACCCACAGGCTCTGGTCGGCCCAGGCCATGGCGGGGTAAGAATATTCGTAGCCCGGGCCGGCACGCTCCAGATCTTCCACGGTGGACCAGGACACGCCATCGCTAGAGCTGGCGAGCCGCAAGGTCTGGCGGTCGCTGGTGGAGGGGTTGAAAGCCAGCAGGTGCTGGGCGCCCACACTGAGCGTGGCAATTCCAGCGTCGGGGTTGTCCAGCGGCAGGTCGGCACCCTCGCGCCAGGTGGCACCGCCGTCCAGCGTCTCGGCCACCCGAATCTTGCCCTGGTCGCCATGGTCGCGCAGCAGCGCAGTCCAGTGGCTGGGACTCAGCGCCAGCAAGGCGGGCTGCAAGGTAAAGGTGCGCTGCGAGATGCGCACCATGCCCAGGTAATCACCTTGCGCGCCAAAGCGCAGCGCTACCGGTGTTTTGCTACCCAACTCAAAATACGCCGGTAAAACCATGCCGCCGTCCGCCAGCGGCAAGGGCGCGGTGCGCACCAAGTAGCTCAGATTCCAGAGCCACGACATGGGCAGCAGGCCCAGGGGCTCGAAACGCAGCGCCGGGTCGTTCGGCGCGCTGACTTGGCGCAAATGCACAATCCGCGACGCCGCCCAGCCCCCCCAGCCGGTGCCCACCACAAACAAGTGCATGCGGCCCGTGGCGTCAATCCAGGCCACCGGATTGCCGATGCGGCGCACACCGGCACCCAGCGCGGCACCCACCACGTGGCGGTTGACAACAAACTGCGGCGCGGTCCAGGCCTGGGTGCTGCGGTCAAACTGGGAAGCGGCAATTTGCACATTGGGCGCACTCTCGCGGTCGCCCGCAAACCAAAACCCGGTGAGCGCCGCCGCGTGGGCCGCAGGCATGGCCAGCAAATCGCTGGCATGCGCCGCCAATACGCCATCGGGCATGGGAACGCTGCCGCGCGCGCGCTGCACCCAACGACCGGGGGCAGAAGCCTGGCCGGGCGCCACTGCGGCCTGTGCGGCTAGCGGCGGTGCCGGGCGCTGGGACAGGTTCCACACCAGCGCCAGCGCAATCAGCAGCAGAGCCAGCGCACAGCGCAGCAACAAGGGGCGGACAATCATGGGGTGGCATTATCAGCCGCTGCACTTGTCCTTCCGTGACCGGCCCCGCCAGGAGATGTATTTGATGATCCAAAGCCCCAGTACCAGTAACAGTGCCAGCCCCAGCATCTTGCGCACCACGCCCCTGTCCGCGCCGCCTTGGCCAACGATAGACCCGTTTTTGTTTTGCGTGCACCACCTAGACGCCTACCCGCGCGGCAACGCCGCCATGGGGCCGGACGCCGCCTTGAGTGGGCGCAATCTGGGCCAGGACTTTGCGGGCCAAGACGGCTGGAGCATGTACCACGGCAAGACCATTCCCGGCTTTCCGGCGCACCCGCACCGGGGGTTTGAAACGATCACCATCGTGCGCCAAGGACACATCGACCACTCCGACTCGCTGGGCGCCACCGCCCGCTTTGGACCGGGCGACGTGCAATGGCTCACGGCGGGCAAGGGCATCGTGCACTGCGAAGTGTTCCCCTTGCGCAGCGCGGATTCGCCCAACCCGGCCGAGCTGTTCCAAATCTGGCTCAACCTGCCAGCCAAAAACAAAATGGCCGAGCCCCACTTCACCATGCTCTGGGGCGAAAACGTGCCCACCGTGCGCCACGTGGACGCCCAAGGCCATGGCACCGAGGTGGTGGTGGTAGCAGGGAAGTTGGACGGCGCCCGAGGCCTGCCGCCGCCGCCCGACTCCTGGGCCAGCGAAGCGGACTCGGACCTGGCCATCTTCACCATCCGCATGGACAGCGGCGCGCGCTGGACCCTGCCTGCGGCCCGGCACCCGGACACGCGGCGCCAGCTTTACTACTTCAAGGGCGACGCGCTCGCCATGGCGGGCCAAGCGATTGCGCCCCAGTCGGTGGTGGAGGTGCAGGCGCAAGACGCCATCGAATTCGTCAACAGCGGGCAAGTCGCCGAGCTGCTGATGCTGCAAGCCCGGCCTATTGGCGAGCCGGTGGCGCAATACGGCCCGTTTGTCATGAACACCCAGGCCGAAATCCACCAGGCGTTTGCCGACTACCGCCGCACCGAGTTTGGCGGCTGGCCCTGGGGCACGAGCGACCCAGTGCACCCGCGCGACAAAGGCCGCTTCGCCCGGCATGCGGATGGGCGCTTGGAAGAACGATAAACAGCAGTATTTGCGCAGCTAGCGGCCAAAGCCCCGAACCGTGCGCCAGAGCGACCACAGGCGCGTGGCTTTGGACAGCGCCTTGCGCGGTGTAATCGCCACCACGCCCGCAAGCAAAGCGGCCAGCACGATGGGGTGACGTTCCATCCAAACCAGGCCCTCGCGCAGGCGGTCCACCTGCGCCAAAGGAGCGGCCAGGCATTGCGCTTCTTGCCTTACATCGCGGCGCAGTTGCGCACTGCGCCACAGCGCGCGCTCTTGGCGCAGCCGCAATTCAAGCTCTTTGGCTTGCATGAAGCGGGTCCACCTGCGTTGGCCGGGTCATTCCTGGCTCCGGTCACGCGCCAACTCTTGGGCGCTTGCGTGAAACATACCGAGCGGGTTGCGCAAACGCCGCCGTGCCAAGGCCAACAAGGCCAAGGCGCCGCCCAGCGTGAGCAAGGCCATGGCGCCTGCGGCAGCCCATCGGTAGGCTGGGTCCACCAGCAAAACCACGGTAGCGCACAGCATCACCAAGCCCAGCGACAGGCACACCAAGGCCACGACCGCCAGCACCAAAACGTCAAGCACGCGCCGCTTTTCAGCTTCTAGCTCCGTGCCCAAAAGCTCCAGGCGCACCTGGGCGGTTTCCAACAAGGTCGAAACCAGCTGGCGCACCGAGGCTAACAAACCGCCACCGGCGTGGCTGCCAGAAAAGTCACCATTGCGGGATTCACGCATAGCCAGGCTGGCAGCGGGCTCATTGCTTGCGCAAAAGCAGCCCGGCGAGCAAGCCCAGGGCCGCGGCGATGCCGATGGACTGCCAAGGGTGCTCGCGCACGTACTCGTCGGTGGCGTCGCCTGCGGCCTTGGCGCTGTGTACAGCGGCGTCTTGCAAGTGCTTTAGTTCGCGCGTTGCCTCGGCCAGCCGCGCCTCAATGCGCGAGCGCACGCCCAGTGCGCCCTCGCCGACTTGGTCTGCCGTCATGCGCAGCAGCTCTTGGGCGTCCTCGATCACCAAGCGCAGGTCGTGCATCAGCTTTGCCTTGTGCGCAGCGTCGATTGAAATCATAAAAATTCTCCTGATGGTGTTGAACGTCGAAATGAACATCGAAATATAGGGCGGCGCGCTATTTCGCAGTTGACGCACGTCACAAAAGCAAACACAGAGACCCCATATTGCCGTGGCGCCAGGTGCCCGCCCACAGGCTGCGAAAATAGCGGCTTCGCAGTATCAACGGAAAAAGCACCCATGTCCCTCATTCCCGCCACCATCCTGACCGGCTTTTTGGGCGCTGGCAAGACCACTGTGCTCAAACGCATTCTGACCGAGGCGCATGGGCAAAAAATCGCCGTCATCGAAAACGAGTTTGGTGAGGAAAACATCGACAGCGATATTTTGGTGTCCGACACCACCGAGCAAATCATCCAGATGAGCAACGGCTGCATCTGCTGCACCATCCGCGAAGACCTGCGCGCCACCCTGCGTGACCTGGCCGAGAAAAAGCGCAAAGGCGAGCTTGACTTTGACCGCGTGGTGATAGAGACCACCGGCCTGGCCGACCCAGGGCCGGTGGCGCAAACCTTTTTCATGGACGACGAGGTGGCCGAGTCCTACTTGCTCGACGCCATATTGACGCTGGTGGACGCCAAACACGCGCCCGATCAGCTCAATGACCGCCAAGAAGCACGCCGCCAAGTGGGCTTTGCGGACCAGATTTTCATCAGCAAGTCTGAGCTGGTGTCGGCCCAAGACCTGCAAGCGCTGCAGCACCGCCTTAAACACATGAACCCGCGCGCGCCGCAGCACACGGTGCACTTTGGCGATGTGGCCATAAAGAACTTTTTTGACCTGCGCGGCTTTAACCTCAATGCCAAACTCGACATTGACCCCGATTTCCTAAGCGCTGAGGACCACGATCACCACCATGACCACGGCCATGAACACGGCGAGGCCTGCGACCACCCCTCGCACGCCCACGGGGACCACAGCGGACACCACCACCATGTGGACGACGACGTCAAAAGCTTCGTCTTCAAGTCCGAGCGCGCCTTCGATCCGGCCAAGCTGGAAGACTTTTTGGGCGCCATCGTCAACATCTATGGCCCGCGCATGCTGCGCTACAAAGGCGTTCTTTATATGCAGGGCAGCGAGCGCAAGGTGATTTTCCAAGGCGTGCACCAGCTCATGGGCAGCGACCTGGGGCCGGCTTGGGCGGCGGGGGAAACCAAGAACAGCAAGATGGTGTTTATTGGCATTGACTTGCCCAAAGACATCTTGCTCCAAGGCATGGAACAAGCGCTGGTCTAGTTTTCGGCGACAATTGCACTTTTGTGCGGTGCAACAATTCTTCAGCCGCATTCAGGAGTCACTTTTCCGGCAGATGCCATGCTCGTCACACTATTGCAAATGATGGGTTTTCCTTTGGGGATGCCTGTACACTCCCGCGCCGAAGGTCCGGGCGGCCTCGCGCCCGCTGCGGGGAACGGGTCCCCGCTTAGCAAAACCCACAGTGTTTCTGTCAGGAGACGAAAAGTGAACGCCAAAACAAAAAGCGCGACCCCGACCAAGGCCGCCACCGCGCCAAAAGCTGGGGAGAAGCCGTCCAAGCCCGCGCCGGCGCCAGTAAAAAAAGCTGCGGCGACAAAAAAGGCAAGTCCCGGCGCTGCACCCGCACCTGCGCCCACCGCGCCGCAGCAGGGTTCGGGAAAAACATCACGCACCACCACGCCTGCGGTAAAGGCGCCGGTGGCCGTCAAAATCGCTCCAGCGGACAAGCCGGTGCAAGCCAAAAAACCGACTGCAAAAACTCCCACTGCTAAAGCCTCGGCAGTGAAACCGCTCCCCAAAGCGACCCCTGCCAAGACGGCGCCCGTCGTGGCAGAAACGAAAGCCAAACCCTCTGTGAATGTGATCGCCTCTAAACCCTCCGCGCCCGCGCCTGCTGCTGCCCCGAGCGGCGTACCGGTCAAATCCGGTCGCCCTTCGTCGCGCTTGGCCCAGCTGACCGTGCCATCCATGGCCCAGTCGGTCGCGTCCACTGCGGCCAAATCGAGCTTCAACCAGGCCGCGCAGGCGCCTGCGGCTGCACCGGTCATACCCGCGATCGTGAAAAAAGACGCCAAGCTGGCCAACAACTGGAAAACCACACCAGTCGACCGGCTCACAGACGCCGAATTGCTGGCCATGCCCGACTCCGAGTACATGAACGAAGTACAGATGGCTGCGTTCAGACTCAAACTGATCAACCTCAAGCGCGACATCCTCAACAACGCAGGTGAAACCACCGAGCATCTTCGCGAAGACACTTCCGTGGTGCCCGATCCGGCCGACCGGGCCACAATTGAAGAAGAACACGCGCTTGAACTGCGCACCCGCGACCGCGAGCGCAAGCTGCTCAAAAAAATCGAGCAGTCGATTGCGCGCATTGACGCTGGAGACTATGGCTATTGCGACGAAACGGGCGAGGCCATCGGCGTGGGCCGTTTGCTCGCGCGCCCTACCGCCACCCTGTCGCTGGAGGCCCAGCAGCGCCGCGAACTCAAACAAAAAATGTTTGGTGATTGAACCAGCGCCCAGTCTGCGCAACACTCTGTGAGCGACGCTAACCCCAACACGCCATTGCCTGCAACATCGCCTACGACGGATGAAGAGGACAAACGCTCGCAGTCACCTGTGCGCAACGAGTGGATGCGCCAGGTCCACCAGATTCGAAAGCAGGAATTTGCCTACCTGCGCAGCGTACAACGGCGCGAAGCCAGCGGGGATGGAGAACCTACGCTTGCCGGTTTTCAGACAAAGTCCCCTTCGCTGGGCAGCGTGCGGGAAGACACGCTCAAAAAAATCGACGAAATTGAAGCCCGGCTGAACCTGATGTGGGTTTCGAGCCAACCCACACCGCAGACCTCGCCACCAAAGGCGGCATTCGACCCAGCCCCGGACACTGACCGGTTAAACCAGGGACCGCCTACAACCATGCAAATGGGTGCGCCCAGCGTATTCACCCAAGTGATGTACGACGCCGCGATGCCCAGCTCGGTACTGATGGTTGATACGGTAGACACCCCACCAGCACCCATCATCCCAATGCAAGTCGTGCCCGACCCGGTCACGCCAGTCAAAAAGGAATTGCCCACCGCGCCCATGCAAAGTGTGCCGATACACGCCGATGGCGTGCTATCGACCGTAGGTGCATTGTTTGCCCACGGGGAAACGGACCTCTCGGCGCAGCATTTGCTGCGTGCCGTGCGCTCCAGCGGTGACCGCAAGGCGCAGGCGCGGCGCTGGTTGCTCGCTTTGCTGGAAATCTACCGCGCCACCGGCAACCAGGCGCAGTTCGACTGGACGGTGCTGGAGTATTTTGACTATTGGGATGGCATCACGCCCCAATGGCTCCGCGCCTCGGCGGGGGGTGAGGGGACGCTCAGGTCGGAGCCGAAAACTCCGACCCAGAGCTTCGATTTTGAAGCATCTGGGCTCGACCATGCCGTCGTTTGGCGCTGTCCTTCGACGCTAGACCGCGCTGCGGCACGCGAGTTGCGCTCGCACTGGAACTCCGCCCGCCACTGCGCCTTGGACTGGACCTCACTGAGCACTATCGATGCCGATGCGGCTGCGGACCTGAGCGCTTTTTTCAACGCGTCCGAGGAGGGCCCGTCGCAACTGGTTTTCTTCGACACACCCAACCTGCTGTACGTGCTGGAACAGGCCACACCACAGGGCCAGGCGCAGGTGGCGCGCAGCTTGTGGAATCTGCGCTTTTGCTTTTTGGGCCTGATGCACATGAAGGCAGCGTTCGATGCGGCTACGGCCGATTTTTCGCTGACCTTTATCGAAAACGCACCCGTTTGGCGCCCAGGCCGGGCGCGTTTTGACGGCGATGCATTGGCCAGCCCCGCAATAGCTGCAGATACCGTCGCCTCGGACTCGCCCTGGCGCCTGCACGGGCAGGTGCTGGGTGCCAGCGGGGTGGAGTTGCCCGACCCCCCCCTGGAGCATCAGCACAAGACCATCACCATTGCATGCGGGACCTTGGTGCGCATGGACGATGCAGCGACCGCAAAGCTGCTGCAATGGGTGCGTCGTGCGGTCGCGCGGAAAACCGAAGTGCACTTTTCCGACGTCAGCTTGCTGGTGGCCGCAGTGTGGGCCGCTGCGGGCTTGCACGACCACGCACAGATCCACCTGCGCGAACCGCACTAACTTTCATGCGGGTGTGCAGCACCCCACAACGGAGAGTTCTCTCACCTCTAGCGTGGCGCCGCGTTCGCCTGGGCCAAGCGGCCACAGGCATACGCCATAGACCAAGCCATCGCAGCCGCCTGGCTCAATTGAAGCATTACCTTCACTAAAAGGTCTAAGTGCTTAATTTAAAACGTTTTTCCGTGCTTTCGTAACGGAAATAAACGCTTCTAAGTCTTTGATTTCATTGAGAAAAATTGATCCGGCACAGTTGTGGCGTCCAAAATTGCTGGTAAAGTGCAAGGAAGTGCAAAGAAGTGCATTTAAGTGGTTTTAGTGGGCTCAAAATTCCGAAAAACCCCATGCATTGATCAAAAAGAGGTTTTCTGTGGTGTTTCAAGGTGCTTCGTCACTCACGCTGGATGCAAAGGGACGGCTGTCTGTGCCGACCCGGCACCGTGACGTGCTCAGCGCCGTGGCAGCCGGACTGCTGACCATCACCAAACACCCCCACGGTTGCCTGATGATCTTCCCCCGCCCAGAGTGGGACCTGTTTCGCGACCGCATTGCTGCGCTGCCCATGTCGGCCCAATGGTGGAAACGCATTTTTTTGGGCAACGCCATGGATGTGGAGCTTGACGGCACCGGGCGCATCTTGATTTCTCCCGAGCTGCGCGCCAGCGCTGGCATCACCAAGGACACCGTCTTGCTTGGCATGGGCAACCACTTCGAGCTGTGGGACAAAGCCAGCTACGACGCGCAGGAAGCCAAGGCTATGCAAGAGCAAATGCCTGACGTGTTCAAAGACTTTTCTTTCTGAGTTGTACCGTGGACGCATCCCCCGAGCACACCACGGTCTTGCTGCACGAAGCAGTGAGCGCTTTGCTGGAACCATCGCCCGAGAGCGCTGCGCCTGCGGCAGACGGCGTCTATGTGGACGCCACCTTTGGGCGGGGTGGGCATTCTCGGCGCCTGCTATCGCAGCTCTCGCCCCTGGGGCGCCTGGTCGCGTTTGACCGCGACCCACAGGCCGCAGCGCAGGCCAGCGCCATCACCGACCCACGGTTTTCCATTCGCCAAGAGGGCTTTTCGCATCTGGGCGAGCTGGCCCCGGCCACTGTGGCGGGCATTTTGATGGACCTGGGCGTGAGTTCGCCCCAAATTGACACACCGGCGCGGGGCTTTAGCTTTCGCTTTGAAGGCCCCTTGGACATGCGCATGGACACCACGCGCGGCATCAGCGTGGCGCAGTGGTTGCAGGATGCAGACGTCGACAACATTACAGAGGTGATACTTGACTACGGCGAAGAACGGTTTGCTGGCGCCATTGCAAAGGCGATTGTGGCTCGCCGAGAGGAGCATGGGCCCCTTTCAACCACCACCGAACTGGCCCAGCTCGTGGCTGACACGGTCAAAACCCGCGAGCCGGGCCAGAACCCTGCAACGCGCACATTTCAGGCTTTTCGGATTTTCATCAATGCCGAGCTTGAAGAGCTACAGCAGGCGCTAGACGCCGCCCTGCTGGTGCTGCA
>CANEVH010000017.1 GCA_947442105.1 Comamonadaceae bacterium
ACAGTGTGAGGCGCGGGAAATGCGGGAAAACAAGGCTCAAACCGATGAAATCAGCCTCGAAAAGCGCCGGGAGTTCACGATATGAAAGGGTTGCGTGGAAATCAAATGTCCCGAGCAAGGCGCCACACTTTTGCGTGGGGTATTTCAGCAGCCTGTTAATACCCCCCGACAAAATGCAGATGATGGAAAAAGAAATAGCGAAGTTCTGGAAGCCTTTCATGCTGCGGGCCAGCTCTTGGGCGTAGCCCATGCTGTGCAAAAGCTTCAGGTCTTCGTCCGTTGATTTTTGCGGTTCAGTTGACATGGTCACTCCGGTTTAAGGTGAAAGAAACTTCACGACTGGGGCTGCTGCGCACCTTCCTGAAATGTAGGTGAATCTTGGCATTCAGGAATTCTTTTTCTCCCTTGCATGGTAGGCGGCGAAGTTACCGAGTCGCTATCCCGTTTCGGCAATCACCATGCACCACAAGGGATCGGCACAAAGATTGCTGAACGCAAGCCATGCAAACCCTGCCCTCCCCCTCCTTGGTGCGCCCCGTAAAGCGCGCCGTATTTGAGGACATTGATGCGCAAGCCGCCAGTTTGCGCGACTGGAACCAGCGCTATGAGCAGCTTTCGGCGGGGCGATTCCGTGGGGAGTTGCGCCAATTGGCCTTTGACGGTGTGGGTTTGTTCATTGAAGACCTGCACCAATCTGTGCACCAGACCGGGTGTGTGCGTGCGGATGCGCTTGCGTTTGGTGTGCCCATTTTTTTTGACGGGGACGTGCGCTTCAGTGGGCAAAAGGGAACAGGCAACGAATTGCACGTGTTTTCCGGGCGTGAGGGTTTTGAGTTTCAGTCGCCCAAGCGCCATGTGATGCTGGGCATTGAGGTGCAGCGCGCCGTGTTCGAGCCCCTGTGTGGCGACGCCATCGACGGTGGGTTTCTGGCGAACACCGGACATTCGCAGCTTTTGCGTGTAGAGGCGTCGGCGCTGAGGCACTTGCGGGGGTTTGCGATGGCGCTTTTTAGCGAAAAGTGCGTTCCGTCTCGCACTGTGCGAGACGAGTTGCTGGTCCGGCTGGTGGCAGCCTTGTCTTGCCCGGACGGCAGCAGGCCCTTGTGCATGGGGCGGGCGGCGCAACTGGAGCGCCGGGCCCGCGCGCTGGTGATGAAGCGCTTGGACGATCCGCCCACCGTGGGCACGCTGTGCGAGGCATTGGGCGTGAGCCGTCGCACGCTGCAAAGCTGCTTCCAATCCACCTGGGGCATGGGGCCTTTGGTGTGGCTCAACACCATGCGGCTCAACGCGGTGCGGCGCCGTTTGAAATCCGCCCCATCGGTAACCGAGGCGGCAACGGAGTACGGCTTTTGGCATTTCGGCCACTTCTCGCACGACTTTCAGGCGCTTTTCGGCGTGCGGCCGTCGGACATGCTGGCAATGAACAATCGCCCGCGATCCTCCGCCAGCGCCGCCTCCCTCGCAAACAATGATTGCGTGAAAGAACTTTCATGATTGGGGGTGCTGCGCACCCTCATGAAAGTGAACCTTCAAGGCATTAGCACTCAAGCCAGTAGAGTGCTAATATTGCGCCATCGGACACAAGGAGTTCTTCAATGTCTTATGCAATTGGATCGAATACCGCACTCGCCACCGCCAACCCCTGGTCCCTGGTGCCACCACTGGGCAACTTGGACGCCTACATCTCTGCCGCCAACCGCCCTCCCATGCTCACGCTGGAAGAAGAACAGCGCTTTGCCCGCCAGTTCAAAAACGACAACGACCTCGACGCCGCAGGCAAACTGGTGCTCTCGCACCTGCGCTTGGTGGTGTCGGTGGCGCGCCAGTACCTGGGTTACGGCCTGCCCCATGGTGATTTGATACAAGAAGGCAATGTGGGCCTGATGAAAGCCGTCAAGCGCTTTGACCCGGACCAAGGCGTGCGCCTGGTGAGCTACGCGCTGCACTGGATCAAGGCCGAGATCCACGAGTACATTTTGAAAAACTGGCGCATGGTCAAAGTAGCCACCACCAAGGCGCAGCGCAAACTGTTTTTTAACCTGCGCTCCATGAAGCAGCGCTTCAAGTCCGATGACGCCGCCGCCGACATGGTGACCCACCGCGACACGCTCAGCCCCGAGCAAGTGGATGCGATGGCGCTGGAACTCAACGTCAAGCCCGAAGAAGTGCTGGAAATGGAAACCCGCCTCTCCGGCGGCGACGTGCTGCTTGACCCCATGGCATCGGAAGATGGCGAAGACGCCTACGGCCCGATTTCTTATCTGACCGACAGCAGCCACGAGCCGCAGGCCATGATCGAAGCGCACCGCCGCGACAGACTGGCCTCGGACGGCATCAGCACCGCGCTGGATGCGCTGGACCCGCGCAGCCGGCGCATCGTGGAAGAGCGCTGGCTCAAGGTCAACGACGACAACTCCGGCGGTATGACGCTGCACGATTTGGCCGCCGAATACGGGGTGAGCGCCGAGCGCATCCGCCAGATTGAAGTGGCAGCCATGAAGAAAATGAAAACCGCGCTGGTCGATTACGCCTGAAACCGCCCGTCTAAGACGCCACAAACCCGCCGCACGGTGCGCCTTGCGGCATTTTTTTGCGCCCGATTCAAAGCCCCATTCAGCGCAACAGCAAGGCAATGTCAGCGGCTAGAAGCGGCGCGCCGCTGCCGTAGCGGGTAAACAGGCGCAGCTGGCCTTGGGTGTCAAAAACATAGCTGCCTGCCGAGTGGTCCATGGTGTAGCTGGTGGCGCTGGGGCCGGGTACCTTTTTGTAATAGATTTTGAAGTCCTTGGCCACCGCTTCGAGCGCCTGGGGCGCCGGGCGCAGGGCCAGAAAACCGGGGTCGAAATTGGCCATATAGGCCTTGAGCAGCTCGGGCGTGTCGCGCTCGGGGTCCACGGTCACAAACAAGGCCTGCAAGCGGTCACCGTCTTTGCCGAGCAGCTTTTTCACCTCCGCCAATTCGGCCAGCGTGGTCGGGCAAACATCGGGGCATTGGGTGTAGCCAAAAAATACCACGACCACTTTGCCAGCAAAGTCCGCCAGATGGCGCACCTGGCCGTTGTGGTCGGGCAGCGCAAAGTTCTTGCCATAGTCGGCGCCGGTGATGTCGATGGAGCTAAACGCGGGCTTTTGCTCGCCACACGCGGCCAAAAAACCCGCCGAAGAGATGGCCGAAACGGTGGCTGCCAAAAACACAGCACCCACGCGGCGGCGCGTCATCCCGCGGTTCAAGAAATGGTTCATAGCAGATAGTGGTCGAGCAATAGCGCGGCAAACAGGGCGCTCAAGTGAATCAAAGAAAAGCGGAAAGTCTCGCGCGCCAAGGCGTCGGAGTAGTTGCGCATCAGGCGCCATGCGTACAGGCAAAACCACAGGCTCAGGACGACGGCTGCAGCCAGGTACAGCCAAGAACTCATGCCCACCATAAAGGGCAGCAAACAAGCGGCAAACAGCACCCAGGTGTAGAGCAAAATTTGCAACCGTGTGAACTCGCTGCCATGGGTGACTGGCAGCATGGGCAGGCCGGACTTGCGGTAGTCCTCTACCCGGTACAAAGCCAGCGCCCAGAAATGCGGCGGCGTCCACAGAAAGATAATCAAAAACAAAATCAGGGCTTCCGGGCCTACATCACCGGTCATGGCCGCCCAGCCCAGCACGGGCGGCATGGCGCCCGAGGCGCCGCCAATCACAATGTTTTGCGGCGTGAGCGGCTTGAGGATGACGGTGTAAACCACCGCGTAACCCACAAAGGTGGCAAAGGTCAGCCACATGGTCAGCGGGTTCACCCACACATACAAAATCACCGAACCCGCCAGGCCTAACAAGGCGGAAAACCACAGGGTTTGCGTGTTGCTCAGCTCGCCACGCGCCGTTGGGCGCCACGAAGTGCGCTTCATCTTGGCGTCAATGCGCTGCTCCACGATGCAGTTGAAAGCCGCCGCGGCCGCAGCCACCAGCCATATGCCCAAACAAGCCAGCGCCGCCAAGCCCACTTGCGCCAGCGATGGCAGGCCCGGCACGGCCAGCACCATGCCAATCAAGGCGCAAAACACAATGAGCTGAATGACGCGCGGCTTGGTCAGCGCATGGAACTGGCGCACGATCGACAAGGGTGCGGTCGCCGGGCTCAAGGAAGGGGAAGGTGCGCTCACGTGGTGTGTCTCTCGAAAACAGTAGAGGGAGCCTGGACCGGCGACCGGGTTCGGGTGGCGGCCAGCAAGCCGGCCAGCACAGCGCCCATCGCGCCGGCGCCGCCGGTGTGCAACACGGCGGCCAGCAGCGGCCAGTCCAGCACCACGTTACTCAGGCCGGTGGCAAACTGCAAAGCCAGCAAGCCACCCAGCCAGCGCGCCGGGCGCACCAGCCTTGGCACGCTGCGCAGGCGCCACGCCAGCAAAAGCAGCACCGCGAAGGTCAGGCCCGCAAGCAGGCGGTGGGCGAAATGGATGGCGGTCAGGGCCTGAAAACTCAGCGGCGTGCCGTCCGCGGCCAAGCCCAAGGGCCGCCAAAGCGCAAAGCCCTCAGAAAAGTCCATCATGGGCCACCAGCTGCTCTGGCATTGGGGAAACTCGGCACAGGCCAACACCGCGTAATTCGTGCTCACCCAGGCGCCAGAAGCCACTTGCAGCAGCAGCACCAGCAAACCGACCACGATGGTGGCACGCAGCGGAGCGGCAACTGCAATGGGCGCTTGCGCGGACACGGCCTGAGACTGCCAAACCGCCTGCACCGCCAACAGCGCCAGCAGCACATAGCCGCCCATCAAATGCAGGCTAACGATGGCGGGAAACAACTTCATGGTGACGGTGAGCGCGCCAAACGCGCCTTGAATGCACACCCACAAAAGCGTTAGCGTGGCCCACCACGGGTAGACCTGCGCGCGCCCTGCACTGACGGCCCGCTGGCGCCACACCACCCAGGCGCTGATGGCCAGCACCAAAATCAAAAAGCCCACGCTGGACGCCAAATAGCGGTGCACCATTTCAATCCAGGCTTTGCCGTGGGTGACAGGGCCGTCTGGCGCGGCCAGTTGGGCCGATGCGATGGACGCATGCGCGCCCAAGGGCGTGGCCTGCCCGTAGCACCCGGGCCAGTCGGGGCAGCCCAAGCCGCTGTCGGTTAGGCGTGTGAACGCGCCGAAGAGCACCAGGTCAAAGGTCAAAAACAAGGTCACCAGGGTCAAGCCCCGAATGCGCCCATGCGCTTGGGCACGGCGCTGGCGCCACAGCACCCAGGCCAGGGGCAAAGCGGCCATTGCCATGCCGACAAAGAGCAGACGCAACAAAGGGGACCAGTCGTACAAAGCGGTGTGCATAGTGAAGCGAGACGAAAGCAGACCTCAGCGGCCGGGTTTGTGCCAAAAGGCCGATGCGCGCAACAAGCGCTCCAGGTCGCGCTTGGCTTTGGGGGCTTGCTGCGTGTCGAGCTGCGTTGGAAAACGCATCATCCAGTTGCCCATGGGGTCCACCACATACAAATGGTCGCGCAACTGGGCGCCGCTTGCAGGCTCCAGCCAGCGCTGCAATTCTTTGACGGGCAGGCGCAACACGGTGGCAGTTTTCAACGCAGGAAGAAGTTCTGGTGCGACGGCTGCGTCGTCATCAATCAACCAAACCCAATCCAGCCGGTCCTTTTCCTTGCCCAGCCCCTCCCTCAATTGGCGCTGCAAATACAGATAGCGGGTGCAGGTGGCATCGCAGGCGCCGCCGGCCACGCTGACGAGCAGCCACTGGCCCTTGAGCGTCTGCAAATTGATCGGTGCACCGTCCAGCGCCTTGGCTTGCACGTCGGGCAAGTTGCGCTGTGGCGTGATGAGTTCGCCAAAATTGCGCCGCCCCTCGGGCCGCACCAGGTAGTAAGTGACATAAGAGGCAATCACTGGCGCGGCACAGACCAGCAAGACCAAGAGCATTTTCCAGCGCCCCACGCGGGTTTGCGCAACTGCCATATGGGCCAAGTCCTGCGGTTGAGGCATGGAATGAACGGTCAGACCCAGGGCGTGGTCATCGAATGCTGGGGGGCGGGACATGGGTCGGGGATTCCTTGGAGCGTGCCTTCGTGCGGCGAAAAAATTGAAACCAGAGGTACAGACCGAGCACCAAGGCAGACAGCGCAAACCACTGAAAGGCGTAGCCGTAGTGTTTTTCCACTCCCAGCGCCATCGCAGGCCAATCGCGGCGAAGTCCCTCGCTGGTCGGCCCCGTTTGGCGAATTGAAAAATCCGCCAGCGCTAAGCCACTTTGCTGGCGAAACTGCGCCAGATCCAGATTTTGCCGGATAAGTCCGGCCGCTGGCGTGCCCGGCTCGTATAGCTTGGACGGCGGCGGGGCAATGTGCCCCTCCACGCTCACCAGGCCTGTTGGGGTCTGCACCTCAGGCACCGCAGCGCGTGACTCAAAATTGCGCGCCACCCATCCCCGCTGCACCACTATCACCTGCCCGCTGGGCTGCAGGCGCAGCGGCGTCAGCACAAAAAATCCCACCTTGCCATCCATCTGGCGGTTGTCCAAGTACACCGTGTGGGCGGCTTCCCAGGTGCCTGTCACTCTGACGGGGCGGTACAGGGCTGAGGACACAGATGACAGCTGCGCCACCACAGTCGCGTCCAAGGGTGCTTGGCGGGTCTGCGACACCATCTCCGCATGCAGCGCCTGCTTTTGTGCGGCCCGGCTCAGCTGCCAAAACCCGAGGTAAATCCCCAAGCCCGAAAATAAAGCCGCTACCAGCGTGATCAGGAAAAACTTTCGGTTGAAGTTCAAAAGATAATCCGGGTTATGACCTACCTTGTAAGCCTTGTATTTTTCGCCATTCTCGCCAGCTTGGCAGTGGCCTTGCTTTTCATGCTGCGCGGGGGCAGCGGTGGCCCCCGCAAATCGCGCCGCATGGCACGGGCCTTGGCGCTGCGCGTGGGCGTGTCGATTTTGCTCTTTGTTGGAATTTTGCTGTCTTGGAAGTTCGGGCTCATCCACCCCACAGGCATTCCGCAAGGGGCCTAGCACCCGCGCTAATGAGCGCATCAGTCAAACAAAAAGGCACCTTTCGGTGCCTTTTTGCTATGGGAAGTCTCTTACATCCAGTAAACCAAGATATACAGGCCCAACCAGACCACGTCCACAAAATGCCAGTACCAAGCCGCGCCCTCAAAACCAAAATGGCGTTCGGATGAAAAGTGGCCTTTTTGCAAACGCAGTGTGGTGACCAAGAGCATCAACATACCCACAAACACGTGAAAACCGTGGAAACCCGTGAGCATGAAGAAGGTAGACCCGTAGACGCCAGAGGTCAGCTTGAGGTTGTAATCGTTGTACGCGTGGTAATACTCAAACCCTTGGACAATCAGGAACACCACGCCCAACAGAACCGTCATCCACATGAACGCCACCGTCTTGCTGCGCTGGCCGTCAATCAAGGCGTGGTGCGCGAAAGTCAGGGTGACGCCTGAACTCAGCAGCAGGGCCGTGTTGATGGTAGGCAACCAAAACGGCCCCATGGTGGTGAAGGGCTCCACAATGCCAGCAGGCGATGCGGTCACACCAGCGGCCAGACTGGGCCACACCGCCT
This sequence comes from Comamonadaceae bacterium, assembly GCA_947442105.1. Classification (GTDB taxonomy): domain Bacteria; phylum Pseudomonadota; class Gammaproteobacteria; order Burkholderiales; family Burkholderiaceae_C; genus Allorhodoferax. The sequence continues at coordinate 7,564 of CANEVH010000017.1, forward strand.
TAAAACTGGGCCACAACAGCGCGTTATCCAAGCTCCCCAAAGACGGAACGGAATGGGCCCGCGCCCACCACAGTGCAGTGAAAAAGGCGCCGAAGAACATTACTTCCGAAAAAATGAACCAGCTCATGCTCCATCGGAAAGACAGATCGATCTTGCGCCCGTACTGGCCGGCTTCGCTTTCGGAAATCGCGTCGCCAAACCACTGGTAGAGCACACCGAGCCAGAAAATCAGGCCAAAGGCCAATGAATATTTACCCCAATCAGCGCCGTTGATCCACTGGCTGGCGCCCAGGATGACGAAGAACAAGCCAATAGCGGCCATCACCGGATGGCGCGAAGGGCCAGGGACAAAATAATACGGTGTTGTTCCGTGTGCGCTTGAACTCATTTCAACTCCATTTTTCCGAATACGAATCTAATAAAACCCTGGCAACGGGCAGCCCTACTTGCCAACCACCCAAGTCGCCAACAAAATCAAGCCCAGTACCAGCAGCAGCGCAGCCACCAGCCCGACAGCAAGCACATGCATGGGGTTCACACGGGCCAAATCTTCTTGGTAGCCAGCGCGGCTGCGAATGCCCAAAAAAGACCATGCCACCAGCTTGACGCTGTGCAACCAGGACGAAGACTTGGGCTTTGCCGACTCCACTGCCATCAGGTGCCTCCGACTCCAAGCTTTGCCGAACCCAAGCTCGCAAGGGGCGCGGCCGGCGCACTGCCACCCACCTCAAAAAACGTGTACGACAAGGTGATGGTCTTCACGTCCTTGGACAGTTTGGGATCGATCACAAAGGCCACAGGCCAGGACTTTTTTTCACCCGGCTCCAGGGTGTACTGGGTAAAACAAAAGCATTCCACTTTGTTGAAATGCGCCGCCGCTTGCTGTGGTGCGTAGCTCGGAATGGCCTGGGCCGACATGCGCCGGTTTTGGACGTTCTGGAACTCGTACACGACGGTGGTGAGTTCGCCTGGATGCACCTGCAATGAACGGGTGGCGGGCTTGAACTCCCAGGGCCCGCGTGCGTTGGCATCAAATTCCACGGTGATCGTGCGGCTGGTGTCTACCTGGCTGTTCACTGGTGCAACAGGCTTCACACCGGCCACCACTTGTTCATTCAAGGCCAGTACATTGAGGCCCGTCATTTCACAAATCGCCTTGTAAAGCGGCACCAGCGCATAGCCAAAGGCGAACATCAGACTGGTCACGACGACCAGCTTGCCCACCATTTGGAAGTTTGCGCGTTGCAGGTTCATCGCCAAATCAGGCTCCGATCACGGCCAACTTGAACACAATACCCAAGCAGAACACCAGCGCCACAGACGCCAGCACGAGCCCGAGTTTGACGTTGGATCGTTTTTGTTCAGGCGTCATGGCGTACTTTGTCGGCAATCACTGGCCAGATCAAGCAATGACCTTGTTGGCAGCCGCATTGAGCTTGGGTGGCGTCTCAAAAGTGTGGAAGGGCGCCGGTGAAGGCACTTCCCACTCCAGTCCTTCGGCCGATTCCCAGGGGCGCTGGGGCGCTTTTTGGCCCTGGCCACGCATGGCGGGAAGCACAATAAAGAAGAAAAAGTACACCTGCGCAAGTCCAAAGGCGAATGCACCAACCGAGGCCAAGGCATTAAAGTCTGCGAACTGCATCGGGTAATCTGCATAACGGCGCGGCATTCCAGCCAAGCCCAAAAAGTGCATGGGGAAGAAAGTCACGTTGAAAGCGATCAAGGACCACCAGAAATGGATCTTGCCGCGGGTCTCGCTGTACATCACACCGGTCCACTTCGGACTCCAGTAGTAATAGCCGGAGAACATTGCGTACAAAGAACCGGCGACCAAAACATAGTGGAAGTGGGCCACCACGTAATAGGTGTCATGGAGCTGGATGTCGATAGGCGCCATGGCCAAGATCAAGCCGGTAAAGCCGCCCATAGTGAACACAAAGATAAAGCCCACGGCGAACAGCATCGGCGTCTCAAACGTCATGGAGCCTTGCCACATGGTGGCAATCCAGTTGAAAATTTTCACCGCTGTCGGCACCGCAATCAGCATGGTGGCGTACATGAAGAACAGCTGGCCAGTCACCGGCATGCCCGAGGTGAACATGTGGTGCGCCCACACGATGAAGGACAAGATGGCGATACTGGACGTGGCGTAAACCATGGAGGCATAGCCAAACAGTCGCTTGCGGGCAAAGGTCGGCACCACGTGGCTGATGATGCCAAAGGCCGGCAAAATCATGATGTACACCTCAGGGTGACCGAAGAACCAGAAAATATGCTGGTACATCACCGGGTCGCCGCCACCGGCGGGGTTGAAGAAGCTGGTGCCAAAGTGGCGGTCCGTCAGCGTCATGGTGATCGCGCCGGCCAAAACGGGCATCACGGCAATCAGCAAATACGCAGTAATCAGCCAAGTCCAGGCGAACATGGGCATTTTCATGAGCGTCATGCCAGGCGCGCGCATGTTGAGGATGGTGACGATGATGTTGATCGAGCCCATAATCGAAGAGGCGCCCAGGATGTGCAAGGCAAAAATACCCGCGTCCATGCTCGGACCCATTTGCAGGGTCAGCGGCGCATACAGCGTCCAACCCGCCGCCGGCGCGCCGCCAGGCATAAAGAACGAGCCGACGATCATCAGCGCCGCAGGAATCATCAGCCAGAAGCTGAAGTTGTTCATGCGCGCAAAGGCCATGTCCGACGCACCAATTTGCAGTGGAATCATCCAGTTTGCAAAGCCCACAAAGGCCGGCATGATGGCGCCGAACACCATGATCAGACCGTGCATGGTGGTGAGTTGGTTAAACAACTCAGGATTGACCAACTGCAGACCGGGCTGGAACAACTCGGCGCGGATGAGCAGGGCCAAAACGCCGCCCACCATCAACATCGCGAAGCTAAACAAGAGGTACAGCGTTCCGATGTCTTTGTGGTTGGTTGCAAACACCCAGCGGCGCCAGCCGGTGGGGGCGTGGTGGTCATCGTGGTGCGCATGATCGTGGTCATGGTGGTCTAAAACGGCGCTCATACTGGCTTCCTTTTCACTACTCTTAATTCAATATTGCAAGCTTTGGCGAATGCGCTTTACTTACGCAAGGCAGCCACCTCAGACGGCTGCACGACTTGACCGGTCTTGTTGGACCACTGATTCTTGGTGTAAGTGATCACCGCCGCAATGTCAGTGTCGCTCAGGGCCTTCCAAGAAGGCATCGTGCCATTGTTCTGGCCGTTGAGCAACACCATGATTTGCTTGCTTTTGTCGGCATTCAACACCACTGCGGCACCGTCCAAAGGCTTGATCGCACCGGCGCCCTTGCCAGTGGTCTGGTGGCATGCGACGCAGTTTTGGGCGTACACCTTCTCTCCGCGTTTGGAGATGTCATCAAGAGTCCAAATCTTGTTCGGATCGTCGGCCAGGGCGGCCATTTTCTTTTGCTCGCCCGCAACCCATTTTGTGTAATCTTCGGCCGATACCACCTTGACGTGGATGGGCATGTAAGAGTGCTCTTTTCCGCAGAGCTGAGAGCATTGTCCGTAGAAATCTCCGGTTTTTTCAGCACGGAACCAGGTGTCGCGCACAAACCCGGGAATTGCCGCTTGCTGGATGCCGAAGGCCGGGACATAAAAGGCATGAATCACGTCGTTGGCGGTGGTGATGATGCGGACTTTCTTGTCCACCGGGATGACGAGCGGGTTGTCTACCTTCAGCAGGTAGTCATCCACGCCTTCGCCTTTTTTCGGACCGCCGTTGTTGGACATTTCCCGCTGGGCGGCGTCAATGGTGGACAAAAAGCCGATGCCCTCGCCTTCGCCCTTGATGTAGTCATAGCCCCATTTCCACTGCATGCCGGTGACCTTCACGGTCAGGTCAGCGTTGGTGGTGTCTTTCATGGCGACCACCGCTTTGGTGGCCGGCAAAGCCATCAAAATCACAATAATGAAGGGCACCACGGTCCAGATGATTTCCACCGTCACCGACTCGTGGAAGGTTGCCGGTTTGTGGCCCACCGATTTGCGGTGCTTCCAAATGGAATAAAACATCACTGCAAAAACAGCGACAAAAATCACCGCACACAAAATCAGCATGAACCAGTGCAACCATTGCTGATCGCGTGCCACCGAAGTCACTGGCGGATACAAATTCAGTTGGTTCACGGCGGGGCCACCAGGCAAGTCGTTCACGGCGTGCGCCAGATTGACACCAGCGCTGGCAAACCACAGAGTGGCGGTGGCCAGCATGGGAGCCAGATTTTTCCAAATGCTCTTCATCGTATTCACTTTCAATGCCTCAAAGTATGCAAACCCAGTAACAAAATCCTGCTGCGGCTGCGCAGTCAAGCGACACGCGCGACCCGCTCTATTTCCGCTGCCAGCGCTGCGCGCCACTCAGGCCGCACAAACCGCCCCACTGCGATGACCTGCCCCTGTCCACGCAACTCAATAAGCTGCTGCGAAAGCGTAGGACGCTCAACCCGCAACCACGCGCGCTCGAAAGTTGCATGGTGTACGACACCCGCCAACTCACACTCCACCGTGACCCGAGTGCCATCGATGCAGATGCGTTCCCGGTCCAATGTGCGCCTGGCAAAACACAAGAACCCGATTCCTAACACCACGATTTCTAGTGCCGAAAACGGCAACACCAGCGTGGCTCCCTGCGCCCAAAAGAAAACCCCTATACAAAGAGAAATCGCGCTAATGAAAAGGTAGCACGCCCCCAACTGGCCCGGCGTCATCGCGCAGTTTTGTCGTAAAAACCACTCCACCCGATGACCTTGTACCGTTGCAAATCTGTAGGTAGCGGAACTCACACTGTGCGCCGATGTTTTTAAGAGTCTTTCGGACCGGATTGCGAGTAAAAAGCTGTCCAACGAGTGGCAGCGATTGTAGCCCAAGGCATGGCGCAGGCAGGCCCGAAGGTAAGGTGAAACCCCTAGTGCTTGCGCGCCTGCGGCCACGCCAACTTTGGGAAATTAGGTCCTTTTTTGCAAGGCAGTCCGAAAGTCGTCCAGACTAACGCTGGTTTGTGGCCGCACCGGAATGCGCGGCGACGGCTTGAATGCGTGGCCGTAAATGATCTCAAAACCCAGTCGCAAACGACCGGGCTGATCTGGGTCCGCCAGTGCCTGTGTGATGTGCGCCTTCAGCGCCGCATGCCATTGGCGACCCCGCAAACCCGCAAAACGCTGGGGATGCAAGTTGCGTCCCAGGCCTCGTAGCTCGGCGAGCAAGTGCTCGGCTGACGAGAAAGTGAGCGTAATGCGCTCCATGTCCATCACCGGCTCGGCAAAGCCCGCTTGCAACAGCATGTCGCCCCAGTCGTGCATATCGGTAAATTCATGGGCGGGCGCGGGCCACCCCAACGCCGCGTACGGCTGGCGCAATTCGCGCAGCGTGTCCGGGCCGAAGCAGGAAAACATGACAAAACCGTCAGCCTCCAGCAGGCTGTGCCAGCGCGTGATCAAGGCCTGGGGATCGGCCTCCATGTGCAAGCACATATTTGCCCACAGCATTTGCACTGGCGCACTGGGCGGACCAAACTGAACAGTAGGTGCGCGCCAGCGCCGCACGTCCCACCAGGGCCTGGAAATGGCGCGCTGCACCGGCGGCACGGTCGCATGCGGCGTTTGGACCACCAGGCACTGGGCGTGCGGGTAGCGCTGCGCCAGCACCGGGTGGATAGCGAGTCCGCCGCGCAGGGGCTGCCAATGCAGCCACCGCTGGGGCTGCTTCACGATCCACTGCAAGCGCTTTTCCATACGACGCGCCACTTCCTCGTGCAGCCAGGCAGACGCGGCGGGATTCGCCGCGTCCAGAAACTGCTCCCAGCGCGAGGCGGCTACGACATCAATGGTGGGGGGACGCTGAGAATTAGGGGGCGGCATAAAAGCGGACGAGCGCAGGGAAGGACCACGCGGGCGGCGCAGTATATTGGGCGTATGCCCTTACCGTGGTTCGCGCACATTGCCCGCCGCCTGCCTAGCCAGTGCGCTGTGTGCCATAGCTGGCCGAGCCAGCCGGTATGCGAGGGCTGCGTCAAGCTGTTCGCCCAACCCAAACCACGCTGCCGCAGCTGCGCCCTGCCCGTACCGGCTGGGCAGCGCCAATGCGGGGCCTGCATTATTGATGCGCCGCCGCTCGACGCTGCGTTTGCAGCAGTCGCCTATGTCTACCCCTGGTCGCAATTGGTGGTCGAATTCAAGTTCCAGCAACAGGCGGGCTGGGCCCGCAGCATGGCGCTGCTCATGCGCAGCGCACCCTGGGTCGAACCCGCGCTGGAAACTGCGGACCTGGTACTGCCCATGCCGCTTTCACGCCAGCGGCTCCAAGAACGGGGCTTTAACCAGGCACTGCTGCTGGCGCGCGCGCTGGCGCCGAGCAAAACGCAGGCGCAACTGTTGCTGCGCGTGCAAGACACCCCGGCACAAAGCAGTCTGTCGCGCGCAGCGCGCCTGCGCAATGTGCAGCACGCCTTTGCTGTCGACCCCTTGCAACGCGGATCAATCCAGGGCAAGCGCGTGGTGCTGGTCGACGACGTGATGACCAGCGGCGCTTCGTTGGCGGCGGCGGCTCGCAGCGTGCGCCAGGCCGGTGCGGCGCACATCACCGCCCTGGTGTTTGCGCGCGCCGAGCGCGGCGTTTGAATGGGCTGCGTGTGGACGCTGCCAGTTGCCGCATCGCGCGACAATCACTGCATGTTCCATATTGTTCTGGTCGAGCCCGAAATTCCGCCCAACACGGGCAACGTCATTCGCTTGGCCGCCAACACGGGCTGCATCCTGCACTTGGTCGAACCCCTGGGTTTTTCAATGGACGACAAGCACATGCGCCGCGCGGGGCTCGACTACCATGAGTACGCCACGCTGCGCCGCCACGCCCACTGGCAAGCGTTTATGGCCCAAGAACGCCCTGATCCGCAGCGGCTGTTCACGCTGACCACAAGAGGCACGCGCAGTCCTTATGCAGTGGCCTTCAAGCCCGGCGACTGGCTGGTGTTTGGCTCCGAGACCAAGGGTATTTCCGACACGGTACGCGCAGCCTTTGGCCCAGGCCAAAGCCTACTTCTGCCCATGCGCGCGGGCCAGCGCAGCCTGAATTTGTCTAACGCGGTGGCGGTCACCGTATTTGAGGCCTGGCGGCAAAACGGCTTTGCCTGAGGGCAATGCGCACCTCAGGCGTACAGCCGGGCGATGGACTCCGCGATGCACACCGGCTTGGCCACGCCTTCGCGCTCGGTGGTGACTTCCCAGGTGAGCTGCCGACCGCCGTTTTCGATGGGCTCGGCCTTGAGCAGCGTCAAGGCGGCACGCACCCGGCTTCCGGCTGGCACCGGGCCCATAAAACGCACCCGGTTAAGCCCGTAGTTGACACCCATGCGCACGTCCGCAATATGAAGCGCCGACGCAACAAATTGCGGAATCAAAGACAGGGTCAGAAAACCATGGGCAATGGGCGCACCAAATGGGCCGGTTTTGGCGCGCTCTACGTCAATATGGATCCATTGGTGGTCCCCGGTGGCCTGGGCGAACTGGTTGATCGCCTCTTGGGTCACGACGATCCAGTCACTAGTCGCCACGTGCTGTCCGGCCAAGGTGGCAAGCTCTTCTAGGGTTTCAAAATGTCGCATTGGGTTCTCCCTTCTCAAAACTCAGGTTGTTGGCGCCAGCCATTCGCAGATGGACGCCCATTGCGCCAAGTCGCGCTCCATGCGGATGGGCGAGACGTCAAACAGTGAGAGACCACTGACGGCCAGATGCACGTAGTTTTGCGTGTCGCGCAGCGTGCCCGCCAGCGGCAAGTCCAGCGAGGCGATAAAGGCGTTGAACTGGTCCGCAGCCAGGGTGCGATCGTCCACCCGCATGCCGACAATGCCCACGTCCAGGCGCTCGGCGTGGCGGCTTTGGGCCAAGGCGTCCAAAAAACCGCGCGTGGCGTACATATCAAAAATACTGGCCTGCAAGGGCACCACCACCTTGTCGGCCATTTTGAGCACATCCTTCAACGCCTTGCCCGACAGGCCCGCTGGCGTATCCAGCACCACGTGGCCTGCGCCTTTGTGCGGCTTGACCAGGGCGGTCGGGTCCACAGACCAGGCCGTAATCGGGTTGGCGCTGGCCGGGCGCAGGCTAAGCCACAAGCTGGAGGACTGTTGCGGGTCCGCATCCCCCAGCCGAACGGGCTGTCCTTGCGCGGCCAGAAAACCAGCGATATTGGTGGCGAGGGTGGACTTGCCCGCCCCGCCTTTGGGGTTCACGACGACGATGACGCTCATGGTTTGCTCCTGAATATCAGATGGGACACGGGTTGCATTATGGAATGCGAGGCTCGCCGCTTTTTGCACAGGCGTGGTCCATCAGGCCAGGCCGTCCCACAATAGCTTTACGCCGGTCAAAAGCATTCCCGCGTACAAAAAGCGGTAAAACAGCGCTTGGCTGATGCGCCGCGCCAGTCGCACACCGATCCAGACCCCTACCGGCGCCAATGGCAACAGCACCAGCGAGGTCGTCATATTGCGCAAGTCCAGCAGACCCAGCCAGGCGTATGGAATCCACTTGCACAGGTTCACCACAAAAAAGAAACACGCCATGGTGGCGGTGAATGGGAGCGGCTTGAGGCGCAAACCCATCACATAGGCGTTGATAGGCGGCCCACCGGCGTGGGCAATAAAGCTGGTAAAGCCCGAGGTGGTGGCCAAAATAGCGCCCAACCAGCGTGGCGGCGGCGCACTGTTGGGTTTTGGCATGAAGGCCAGGCGCTGGGCCAGAAACAACAGGGTAAAGCCGCCCACAATCGCCGCCACGGTGTGCGCCTGCAAGACCTTGAACAGCAGCGCACCAATGACAATCCCCAGCACGCCAAAGGGCAGGATGTGGCGCAACAGCGCCAGGTCAAAGTCTTTGCGGAAAGCTGCCATGCCCAAGACGTCCATCACAAACAGCAAAGGCATCAGAATGGCAGCTGCCTCGGGCACAGTCACCGCCAAGGCCATCATGGGTACCGCCAGCGAGCCAAAACCGGCACCAAAACCGCTTTTGCTCACCCCCAGCAGAATGACGGCCGGCACCGCCACGGCGTAGAAATAGGGATCAGTGATCAAGGGCCAGGCGTCGGTCATGGGCGCAAATCCCCATGGTAACCTTCCCTCATGTTTAACCCCTCGCAAGCCGATGTGCGCCGGTATTTTTGTGCCGTCTACGCCAAGGCCCGTGCAAACCAGCCGCTGGAAGCACTAGAGACCATCGCCGCCCAGTGGATTGACGAACACCCCGAATACCACGCCGACCTGTGCGACACCGACGCAGCAGTGGCTGCGGTGTATGACGACAACACGGGCCGCAGCAACCCGTTTTTGCACCTGTCCATGCATCTGTCGATCAGCGAACAAAGCTCAATAGACCAGCCGCGCGGCATCCGCCAGGCCGTGGAGCTGCTCACGCACAAGCGCAACTCCCTGCACCTGGCACACCACGGCGCCATGGAATGCCTGGGCTCGATGCTGTGGGAGAGCCAGCGCGCAGGTCGACCGCCTGACGGCGAGGCTTACATCGCCTGTGTGCAACGCCACGCCACCCAAGACTAAAGAGCACGTGCGCCATCGGGCGCGCTGCCGTCAACAAAAAAACCGCCCAAGGGCGGTTTTTTTGTTTCCAGCCGAACAGGCCTCAGCGGAAGCGGCTATCGGGCACGGACTTCAATACGCCAGGCAGGCTCGCCACATAGCTGGCCAGCTCTTTGAGTTCGGCGTTGGAATACTGTTTTGCAATCCCGCCCATGATGGCGTTACCACGACCGACCTGCGGATTTCCTTCGGTTTTGTACGCCTTCAGTGCCACATACAAATAGTCCTTGTACTGGCCGGAAATCTTGGGGTAGCTGGGGTCAATCGGATTGCTCAGGCTCTCTCCGTGGCAAGAAGCGCAGCCGCCTTTGACAACCAACTCCATGGCCTTGGCCGAGCCGTTTGCTGCTTTTTCCAGGGGTTTAGCGTTGGCATCGACACCGCTGACGGCGTAGTAGGCGGCCAGATCAGCCATGTCTTGATCGCTGAGGGAGGTGGCAATTCCACGCATGCTGGGGTGTTTGCGCTCGCCTTTTTTGTAGGCATTCAAAGCAGAAACAATGTATTTTTCGGCTTGGCCCGAAATCTTGGGAACTTTGTAAATTTCGGGAAAACTGGCTTGGTAACCCTCGATGCCGTGGCAGCCGATGCACATGGCGTTCTTTTTCAAGCCCGCTGCGGCGTCACCCTTGATTTCTTGGGCTTGGGCAGCGAAGACCGTCACAGAAGCGACAAGAAGGGCAGTCAAGGAACGGAGCGATAGATTCATTTTGCGCAGACAATCGAAAGTGTATTGGTACCAGTAAGCCGCAGAATTATATCGGCCATACTGCTCCCCATCGCGCCCAGGTCGGCCCCATTGGCACCACGCTTCACCCGGTGTCCTTGCTGCTGACTTCTGATCCGATTTCAACGAACCTTGTTCAATTGCCCCTCCATGAAATTCAACGGTACAAAAAACTACATCGCCACCCAGGACCTGATGCTCTCGGTCAATGCAGCGGCCGCACTGCAGCGCCCGCTGCTGGTCAAGGGCGAGCCCGGCACCGGCAAAACCATGCTGGCCGAGGAAGTGGCCGCAGCGCTGAACCTGCCGTTGCTGCAGTGGCACATCAAATCCACCACCAAGGCGCAGCAAGGCCTGTACGAATACGACGCGGTGAGCCGCCTGCGCGACTCACAACTGTCGGACATTGACGGCGGTGAGCGGGTCAAGAACATCCACAACTACATCGTCAAAGGCGTGCTGTGGCAGGCCTTCACCAGCGAAACGCCGGTGGCGCTGCTGATTGACGAGATCGACAAAGCCGACATTGAGTTCCCCAATGACTTGCTGCGCGAAATCGACCGCATGGAGTTTTATTGCTACGAGACCCGCGAGTTGATCCGCGCCAAGCACCGCCCGCTGGTGTTTATTACCTCCAACAATGAAAAAGAGCTGCCCGACGCGTTTTTGCGCCGCTGCTTTTTCCACTACATCAAATTCCCCGATGCGGTAACCATGCAAAGCATCGTCGACGTGCACTTCCCCGGCCTGAAAAAAGAGCTGCTCACCGCCGCCATGAAGACCTTTTACGAGGTGCGTAACCTGCCGGGCCTGAAAAAGAAACCGTCAACCAGCGAGCTGTTGGACTGGCTTAAGCTGCTGCTGGCCGAGGACATTCCGCTCTCGGCATTGCAATCCAAAGACGAAAAAATGGCAGTGCCGCCGCTGGTGGGGGCGCTGCTGAAAAACGAACAGGATGTCAGCCTGTTTGAGAAACTGATGTTCATGCAACGCAACAACCGCTGATATGCCCGAACCCAAAAAAATAGATTTTTTTGCCGTCGGCCTGTCCGACGCCATCGGCTTTCTGGGCGGTTCGCTTTCGGGCTACTGGCTTGGAAAGCTGCTGGGAATGGATATTTTTGCGCCCGGATACGGCACGTCCAGCACCATTGCCATCTTGCTGGTTGGCTTGGGTGGCGGCTTGGGCTTGCAACTGGCACGGCGCTGGCAGCGCAGCCGCAACAATAAAGAATAGAAGCCAATCTTCATGGCCTTTGTAGAACCCACCACCTTGTCTGCGCGCGGCGTCAGTTTGGTGCCACTGGCGCTGGAGCACGAACGCGGCCTGCAGGCTGCAGCAGCCGACGGCGCACTGTGGAACATCCGCGTCACCTCGGTGCCCGAGCCGCAGCACACGCGCAAATACATTGAAGACGCCTTGGCCATGCGCGCGGCCGGCCACCGGTTCGCCTTCTGCGTGCTCGACGACGCCAGCGGCCGCGTGCTAGGCAGCAGCAGCTACCACGACATCCTGCCCGCAGTTAAACGCCTGGAAATTGGCTACACCTGGTACGCCAAAAGCGTGCAGCGCAGCCACGTCAACACCACCTGCAAATTGCTGCTGATGACCCACGCCTTCGAGACCCTGGGCTGCCACGTGGTGGGCTGGCGCACCGACAATTTCAATTTCGCCTCGCAAGCCGCCATTGAGCGCCTGGGCGCGCGCAAAGACGGTGTGATCCGCGGCCACGCCCTGCGCCGCGACGGCACCATCCGCGACACGGTGATGTACAGCTTGCGCGCGGGCGAGTGGGCTGAGGTCAAAGCGCAACTGCTGCACAGCCTGAACAAACCGCGCTAACACGCCACCACCATGCTGCTTGATTTTTTCTACACCCTGCGCGCGGCCAAACTGCCGGTATCCGTCAAAGAATTTTTGACGCTGCTCGAAGCGCTGCAAAAAGGCGTGGTCGGCCCGAACGCCGAACCGACGCAAACAGACACCTTCGCCGAGGCCTACAGCAGCGGCTACAAGATTGACGACTTTTACTACCTGAGCCGCGCTGCGTTGGTGAAGGACGAGAAGCACTACGACAAATTTGACCGCGCGTTTGCCGCCTATTTCAAGGGCGTGGAGATGATTGCGGACTTCACCAAGGAAGTGCCGCTGGAGTGGCTGCGAAAAAATCTGGAACTGCAACTCAGCCCCGAAGAGCTGGCCAAGATTGAAAAAATGGGCTGGGACGAGCTGATGGAAACGCTGAAAAAGCGCTTTGAAGAACAAAAAGAGCGCCACGAGGGCGGATCGAAGTGGATTGGCACCGGCGGCACCTCGCCCTTTGGCGCTTATGGCCAAAACCCGCAAGGTATTCGCATTGGGCAGGACAAAAGCCGCAACCGCAGCGCGGTGAAGGTGTGGGACCAGCGCGCCTACAAAGACTACGACGACACCCAGGAGCTGGGCACGCGCAACATCAAAGTGGCGCTGCGCCGCCTGCGCAAGTTTGCCCGCGAGGGCCATGAGGACGAGCTGGACCTGGACGAGACCATCAGCAAAACAGCGGCTAACGCCGGCTACTTGGACATCAAAATGCGCCCCGAGCGGCACAACAACGTCAAAGTGCTGCTGCTGATGGACGTGGGCGGCACCATGAACGACCATATTGCGCGGGTGGAAGAGCTGTTTTCGGCCACCAAGACCGAGTTCAAGCACCTGGAGTTTTACTACTTCCACAACTGCGTCTACGACTTTATGTGGAAGAACAACCGGCGCCGCTTCGCGGAAAAATTTGCGACCTGGGACATCATCCGCAAGTACAACAAGGACTACAAACTCATCTTCGTGGGCGACGCCACCATGAGCCCCTATGAGATCTTGCAACCCGGCGGCAGCGTGGAATACAACAACGAAGAGCCCGGCGCGGACTGGCTGCAGCGCCTGACCAGCGCCTTCCCCAAATTCGCCTGGATCAACCCCGAACCCCAAGGCGTGTGGCAATACCGCCAAAGCATTAGCGTCATTCAACAGCTAATGCAGCAGCGCATGTACCCGTTAACGCTCAAAGGACTAGAAGAGGCCATGCGGCTGCTGACCAAGTAAGGCACCCTGCCCCCCGGCGATGGCGACAGGGCACGGCCCCTAAAATGCCCTACCCCTCGCCGTAGCACAATGGATAGTGCGCATGCCTCCTAAGCGTGAAATACAGGTTCGATTCCTGTCGGCGGGACCAAAGTCACCCCCCACGCCCCCCAGTTAAGGCCCAAGGGTGCCTCCTTAAATGCCATAAAAGCAAGGTCGAAAAACTCCGTAGGCCCAGGCAAGCCGCAGCGGCCAGTCATGGGCCGTACTTCCGTTGGCCGCGCCCGGTGAAGGTCTAGATAAGGTTGCGCATCTCCATCTCTGAAGAAACACGACCGCGATAGGCCAATTTCCCGCATTTTGTGGCGGGAAGACGGCCTCAGAGGGCGCCTGGCATGCCACATCATCATAAAATTTGCGACAATCAAATCTACTAATTTTTGCGACTATTTAATTGCTTTGACAAACTCTGGAGTTCCGTTAATGACCACGCGACAGGTGGAAGCGTTTGAAGAAGGGCTGGCCCTGCACCGCGCGGGGCATTTGCCGCAGGCCAAGGCCATCTATATTGATGTTCTGCGGCACCAGCCCCAGCACTTCGATGCGCTGCATTTGCTAGGCGTCATCGCGCTGCAAAGTCACAACCCGGGTGCTGCGGTTCGATTGATTAATCTGGCCATCGAACAGGCGCCTACAGTGGCAGAGTTCCATTCCAACCTCGGCTTGGCGCTGAAAGACCTCAACCAGTGGGATGACGCGCTGGCCAGCCTGGACCAGGCCATCAGGCTCAACCCCGCTTCGGCGCAGGCGCATTTCAACCGGGGCATCGTGTTGCAAGCGCTCCAGAAACCCGATCTCGCGCTCGCCTGTTTCGAGAAGGCCACGACTTTCAACCCGGACTATGCCGAAGCCCACTTTCAGCTAGGGTTGACGCTGCACCAGCTGCAGCGGCCAGACTTGGCGGTTGCCAGCTATGACCTCGCCCTGGCCTGCCAGCCGCGTGACGCCAAAGCGCACTACAACAAAGGCGTTGCACTGCAAGCGCAGGACCAGCTTGCGGCCAGTGTGGCCAGCTATGAGAACGCCATCGCCTGCGAGGCCGGTTACACCGAAGCCCATTTCAACCGGGGGGTGGCGCTGCACCAACTGCGCCAGCTGGACGCCGCCGTGCTCAGCTACAAAAAAGTGATTGAACTGCAAGCAGACCATGCCGAGGCGTACTCCAACCTCGGGGTAGCGCAGCAGGAGCTGGGGCACATAGAAGCGGCGGTGGAGAGTTACCGCCAGGCAGTCGCCATCAAACCGGATTACGCCGCCGCGCACCACAACCTGGGCCTAGCGCTCAAACTCAGTGGGAAGCTGGAAGCGTCCATTGCCAGCTACGACCAAGCCATCGCACTGGAGCCGAACTACGCCGAAGCCCATGCCGGGCGAGGCCACGCACTGCAGGCGCTACAGGCCTATGCCGCAGCGATTGAAAGCTACGATCTGGCGCTGCGCATCCGCCCCGACTATGTGGAAGCGCATGCGAACCGGGGCGTGGCACTAGAAAAGCTGGAGCACTACGAGTCGGCGCTCGACAGCTTTGAGTTGGCAATTTCCATCAATCCGCAATACGCCGAGGCGCACTACAACCGGGGCGTCGCCCTCAAGGCGCTGGGGCGGCTTGAAGAGGCCATACAGGCCTACCGCCAAGCGCTGGAACTAGACGGTCAGCGCGTAGAAACGCACACCAACCTGGGTGTCGCGCTGCAAGAGATGCACCAGTTCGACGAGGCCATTGCCTGCTACGACCGCGCCATTGCGCTGGGGCCCGATGCAGTGCAGGCCTATTCGAACCGTGGCGCTGCGCACCAAGATTTGATGCAATTCGACGCGGCGCTGGCGAGCTACGACCAGGCCTTAAAGATTGCGCCCGAGTCTGCGGAGGCGCGTTCCAACAAAGCCCTGGCGCTGCTGCTTCTGGGCGACTATGCGCGTGGCTTGCCCTTGTACGAATGCCGTATCCAACTGGGCAAGCCGGTCGGCATGCCCCAAGGCGCAGACCCCCGCCTTTGGCTCGGAGAGGCGCCGCTCGCGGGCAAAACGCTGCTGCTACACAGTGAGCAAGGTTTTGGCGACACCATCCAATTCTGTCGCTACGCGGCGCTGGCGCATGGGCGGGGCGCAAAGGTGGTGTTGGCGGTAGAGCCCGAATTACTGGCACTGATGAATGGCATCCAAGGCGTAGGCCGCGTACTGTCCAAATCTGACCCGCTACCGGCGTTTGACTACCACTGCCCATTGCCAAGTTTGCCCTTGGCATTTGGCACCACGGTGGACACGATTCCTAGCGCAGCCCACTACCTGCAAGCCAACCCAGTGGCCGTTGGGCGCTGGGCGCAGCGCCTGGGTCCCAAGACCACGCCCCGCATAGGTATTGCGTGGAGCGGTAACCCAAAACATAAAAACGACCGCAGCCGCACGATTCGGCTGGCGGACTTTATGCGTCGCTTGCCGAGCCACTGCCACTACTTTGTGCTGCAAAAAGACCTTCCGCAGGCAGACCGCGCCGCACTCAAGAGCCACCCCCAACTCACTTGCTTTGAGTCAGAGCTACAAAATTTCACCGATACCGCAGCGCTCATTGAAAACATGGACCTGGTAATCACCGTAGACACCAGCCCAGCGCACCTGAGCGGCGCGCTGGGCAAACCCACCTGGCTGCTGCTGCCCTTTGTGCCGGACTGGCGCTGGCTGCTCGAACGGGAAGACACGCCTTGGTACCCCAGCATGCACCTGTGCCGACAAACAGCGCGTGGCGACTGGGACAGCGCATTTGCCCACCTGCTGGCGCGCGCTGGGCTGTGACTGCGCACTAACTTGTCGGCTGCGGCCAATACGCAGTATTCACACCATTGCCCCACATCGGGTAAGACCGCTCAACACGCAAAGCCTCCGCATCCCGGCCCGTTGCCTCGTGCGCTCTGGTTCGGTTTGTCCATCGTCTGGCGTGCTGTAGCTGCGGCAATTGCTGGCGCGCCACGACGGAAGCTGATTCGACGCAATGGCGCCAAGTCCTCAGAAAGGAGGATTTACCCTCGGGTAAACGGTGTCAAAGCAATCAACGGCAAGGCCGCTGGGCACTTTTAAGCGTGTCACCTCGAGGGCTGTGAGTGGCTTAGAAGTTGCGCTTGGCTAGCTGCTACAATTCGCGGCTCAGGCCCGGTAGCTCAGTCGGTAGAGCAGAGGATTGAAAATCCTTGTGTCGGTGGTTCGATTCCGCCCCAGGCCACCAAATTGAGAAGCACGCACCAATGTGTTTCTTGATGACTACGCAAGTGGTCACCATGCGGGAATAGCTCAGTTGGTAGAGCGATACCTTGCCAAGGTATAGGTCGAGAGTTCGAGCCTCTTTTCCCGCTCCAAATTTCTCTCGATGCAAAAAGCCCATCCATTGCGATGGGCTTTTTTTATGTCCGCATACGCCTGGTGGCGACCCGTGGATTGGGCGGCGTTCAGGCTGCTTTCACCAGCAACACCACCGCGCGCGCCTCCATGGCCAGGCCTTCGCCGACTGGCCCCATTTTCTCGGCGGTTTTGGCTTTCACATTCACCTGGTCCACCCCCACCGAGAGCGCCCTGGCGATGCTTTCGCGCATGGCGCCGATATAGGGTGCCAGCTTGGGCGCCTGGGCGACCACGGTGCTGTCCACGTTGCCAATCTCAAATCCTTGGGCGCGCACCCGGCGCGCGGCCTCTTGCAGCAAAACGGCCGAATCGGCGCCTTTGAACGCCGCGTCGGTGTCTGGAAAGTGCGTGCCAATGTCGCCCATGGCGGCGGCGCCCAACAGGGCGTCGGTAATGGCGTGCAGCAAAGCGTCAGCGTCCGAATGCCCCAGCAGCCCCTTGGTGTGGGGAATTTCCACTCCGCCCAATAGGAGTTTGCGGCCCTCCACCAAAGCGTGAATGTCCCAGCCTTCGCCGATGCGGAAATTGGTCATGGTGTTTTTTCCTTTGCAATGCGGTTGACCAGCACCGCCTGCGCCAGCGCAAAGTCTGCCGGATAGGTCACCTTGAAGTTGTGCGCGCTGCCCGGCACCAGCAGCGGCTGCAGGCCCGCCATTTCCAGCGCGCTGGCCTCGTCCGTCACACCGGCAAAGCCTGTGGCCGCTTGCGCCGCCAATGCGTCTTGCAGCGCGCCCAGGCGGAACATTTGCGGCGTCTGCGCCAGCCATTTGTCCTCGCGCGGCACCGTGGCGGCTACGCGGCCAGCGGCTGCGCGCTTGAGTGTGTCGGGCAAGGGCAGCGCCAGCAGGCCGCCCACCGGGTCGTTTATGCAGGCGTCAATTAGCGTGTTGACCAACGCGGGCGTCACCAAGCAGCGTGCGGCGTCGTGCACCAGTACCCAATCCGAGTCGCGCGCGCCCGATTCACGCAAAGCCTGCAGCCCGTTGAAGACGCTGTGCGCGCGGCTGGCACCACCGCAGTGCTTTCGCGCGAACCGCTCGGGCCAGGCCTCTGCCTCGGGCCAAACAAAGTCGTCCCCCGGCGACAGCACGACCAAGCCCGCAGTCAGCCGCGCTACCCCAGCCAGCGCCCACAGGGTGTGCATCACCAACGGCTGCCCGGCTATGGATTGGTATTGCTTGGGTTGGTCTGTGCCCGCACGGCTGCCAGAGCCTGCGCAGGGCACCAAGGCGTGATAGCGCGGCTGCACGGGGCTGGCGGGGACGCTAGCGTTGGAGTTGGAGTTGGCGTGGGGCATTAAAAAGGCGGGCCACACGGCTTTGCGGCGGTCGGATGGTACGGGCCATTCTAAAATCAGCTTCGCCTTTGGTTTTTCACCTCCGCACACCCCCTCCTGGGGCAGACGGGGGTTTTTGTATTTGTAGCCCTTCATGATCCTTCCCGCGACTCTGACTTCGAGCCTCCCCACCCTGGCCCCTGGTAAACGTTTCACGCTGCCGCGCCCGGTGGGCTCTGCCGACGCGGTGCTGCTGGCCCAACTGGCCCAGCGCGACAAATCCGCAGGCCGCAGGACGGCCATCATCACCGCCGACGCGGCGGACGCCCAGCGCCTGATGGACGAGATGGTGTTTTTTGCGCCCGAGTTGCGCTGCACCGTGTTCCCGGACTGGGAGACCCTGCCCTACGACACCTTTTCGCCGCACCAAGACCTGATCAGCGAACGCCTGGCCACGCTGTGGCGCATCAGCCAGCGCGACCACGAGCAGGGCGCTGACGTGGTGCTTATGCCCGCCACTACCGCGCTGTACCGGCTTGCGCCACCGGCGTTTTTGGCCGGCTACACCTTTGAGTTCACCGTCAAGCAAAAGCTGGATGAGGCCAAACTCAAGGCCCAGCTCACGCTGGCGGGCTACAGCCACGTCACGCAAGTGGTCAGCCCCGGCGAATACGCGGTGCGCGGCGGGCTGATTGATTTGTTTCCCATGGGCTCGCTCGTGCCTTTTCGGGTGGATTTGTTTGACAACGAAATTGACAGCATCCGCACTTTCGATCCCGACAGCCAGCGCAGCCTGTACCCAGTGCCCGAGGTGCGCTTGCTGCCAGGGCGCGAGTTTCCGATGGACGAGGCGGCGCGCGCCAAGTTCCGCAGCCGCTGGCGCGAGCTCTTGGAAGGCGACCCGACCAAGAGCCGCATTTACAAAGACATGGGCGCAGGGGTGGCCACGGCGGGCATTGAGTACTACCTGCCGCTGTTTTTTGACAGCACCGCCACGGTGTTTGACTACCTGGGCACGCAAGCCACCGTGGTGCTGCACGGCGACCTGGAGCCGTCTTTCCAGCGCTTTTGGCAAGACACCAAAGACCGCTACCGACTGGTGTACGGCGACCCGGAGCGCCCAGTGCTGCCGCCCGAGGCCTTGTTTTTGGGCATAGAGCAGTTTTATTCCGCCGCGCGCGACTACGCGCAACTGGCCATTCGCCCACTGGCGGCCGAACCGGGCGCGCTCAGCCCTTACGCCGAATTTGACGCCATGCCCCCGGTGGCCGCAGTGCGTGGCGTGGAAGACCCGCTTTTGCAGCTGAAAAACCATATGGCCAACACCGCGCACCGCGTGCTGGTGCTGGCCGAGAGCCAGGGGCGGCAAACCAGCTTGCTGGACTTTTTGCACGCCAGCCACCTGCGCCCGCCCGCGTTTGACAGCCTGGCCGAGTTTTTGGCCAGCGACGAGCCCTCGGGCATGGCCACTGCCGCGCTGAACGTGGGCTTTCGCTGGCTGGCACATGGCGTGGATTTGGTGACCGAGACCGAACTGTTTGCTGCGGGCCCCACCACGCGCCGACGCAAAAAGCAGGAACAGGTGAGCGATGTGGAGGCGCTGATCAAAGACCTGAGCGAACTCAAAGTAGGCGATCCGGTGGTGCACTCCAGCCACGGCATTGGCCGCTATACCGGGCTGATGCACCTGGATATGGGCAACAAAAACGCCCAGGGCGAGCCCGAACTGCAAGAGTTTTTGCACCTGGAATACGCCGACAAAGCCATTTTGTACGTGCCGGTCAGCCAGTTGCAGCTGATCAGCCGCTACACCGGCGTGAGCGCCGACGAGGCGCCACTGCACCGCCTGGGCTCGGGCCAGTGGGAAAAAGCCAAGCGCCGCGCCGCCGAACAAGTGCGCGACGCGGCAGCCGAGCTGCTCAATATCTACGCCCGCCGCGCCGCGCGCGAGGGCCACGCCTTCCGCTACTCGCCCACCGACTACGAGACCTTTGCCAACGACTTCGGCTTTGAAGAAACGCCAGACCAAAAAGCGGCTATCCACGCCGTCATCCAGGACATGATCAGCCCGCGCCCCATGGACCGGCTGGTCTGCGGCGACGTGGGCTTTGGCAAGACCGAAGTCGCCTTGCGCGCTGCCTTTATCGCCATTACCGGCGGCAAGCAAGTGGCGCTGCTGGCGCCCACCACGCTGCTGGCCGAACAGCACTACCAAACGCTGATAGACCGCTTTGGCAAATGGCCGGTCAAGGTGGCGGAGATGAGCCGCTTTCGCAGTGGCAAAGAGATCACCGCCGCGCTCAAGGGCGTGGCCGATGGCACCATCGACATCGTGGTCGGCACGCACAAGCTGCTCAGCCAAGACACGCATTTCAAAAACCTGGGGCTGTTGATCATTGACGAGGAACACCGTTTTGGCGTGCGCCACAAAGAGGCCATGAAGGCCTTGCGCGCCGAGGTGGATGTGCTGACGCTGACCGCCACGCCCATCCCCCGCACCCTGGGCATGGCGCTAGAAGGCCTGCGCGACCTGAGCGTGATTGCCACTGCGCCGCAGCGCCGCCTGGCCATCAAAACCTTTGTCCGTACCGAGGGCAATGGCGTGATCCGCGAGGCGGTGCTGCGCGAGCTCAAGCGCGGCGGCCAGGTTTACTTTTTGCACAACGAGGTGGACACGATTGAGAACCGCCGCGCCAAGCTCGAAGAACTGCTGCCCGAAGCGCGAATTGCCGTGGCCCACGGCCAGATGCCCGAGCGGCAGCTGGAAAGCGTGATGCGCGACTTTATCGCGCAGCGTTACAACCTGCTCTTGTGCTCCACCATCATCGAGACCGGCATCGACGTGCCCAGCGCCAACACCATTGTCATGAGCCGTGCCGACAAGTTTGGTCTGGCCCAGTTGCACCAGTTGCGCGGGCGCGTGGGGCGCAGCCACCACCAGGCCTATGCCTATTTGATGGTGCCCGACCTGGAGGGCCTGACCAAGCAAGCCCAGCAGCGCCTGGACGCCATTCAGCAAATGGAAGAACTGGGCAGCGGCTTTTATCTGGCCATGCATGACCTCGAAATTCGCGGCGCGGGCGAAGTGCTGGGCGAAAACCAGAGCGGCAATATGCTCGAAGTGGGCTTTCAGCTCTACAACGAAATGCTGTCCGAGGCGGTGCGCTGCCTGAAGACCGGCATCGAGCCCGATTTGCTCAGCCCGCTCAATGTGACCACCGAGATCAACCTGCACGCCCCGGCGCTCTTGCCCGACGACTTTTGTGGCGACGTGCATTTGCGCCTGTCGTTTTACAAAAAGTTTGCCACCGCCAAAACCACCGAGCAAATCGACACGCTGCTCGAAGAAATTGTGGACCGTTTCGGCAAGCTGCCGCCCCAGGCGCAAACCCTGGTCGACGTGCACCGCCTGCGCGTGATCGCCAAGCCCTACGGCGTGGTGAAAGTGGACGCGGCGCCCGGCGTGATCAGCATCACCTTCAAGAAAAACGCGCCGATCGACCCGATGAAGATCATCGGCCTGATCCAGAAGAACAAACACATCAAGCTGGTGGGTAACGAAAAACTGCGGATTGAGCGCGAACTGCCCGAGGTGAAAGACCGCACGCAGATGGTGCGTGACATCTTGCGCAGCCTGGGGCAGCCGGTGGCCGAGGCAATCACTGCGTGACATAGGCCTAGGCCTATGCTAAGGTGCTTTGTTTTCATTTAGGAGGTGAGCCATGTCTACTACCGCCCTCATCGCTGCCGAAAAATCGCCGGAGTATTTGGCACTGAGGCCAGAAGCCGTGAGTGCCGAGGCCTCGCGACGCGTTCGTTTGTTTCGCAATGGCGCGAATCAGGCAGTGCGTATTCCCAAAGAGTTTGAGTTGCCGGGCACCGATGCCCTCATGCGCCGGGAAGGCAATCGCCTCATATTGGAGCTGGTGCCAGACAAACCCAAGAAAGGCAGTGCCGCTGCGCTGCTCTTGGCCTTGGAAGAAATTGCCAAGCTGGGACCGTGTGACGACGCATTCCCGGATATTGGCGATGAGGGCTTGCTCCCACTCGACGACATCGACTTCGGGGAAGACTGAAGATGCCGGTCATCTACTTGCTGGATACCAACATCATCAGCCACCTTATGAAGGAAGTGGATAGCGAAAACCTCAAGCGCTACCGCGCCCGGCTGCACAGCGAGCCAGACTGCACCGTCGTCACCAGCGTCGTCGTGCAATGTGAACTCCTGTTTGGCCTGGCAAGGCACCCGTCACCACGGCTTCAAAAGGCCTACGCGCTCCAAATGGAACACCTGCCCGCCCTCGCCTTAGACCCCAGTGTTTGCGCCCACTACGCAAAACTGCGCGCCTTTCTTGAACAAGCTGGCACCCCCATCGGAGCCAACGACACCCTGATCGCCGCCCACGCCCTTGCGCTGGACGCCACCCTGGTGAGCGCCGATGCGGCCTTCGCCCGTGTGCCGGGCTTGCGGGTGGAAAACTGGCTAGCGTAGCTGGCCAGCAAATATATGATTGCAGAACACTTACATTTCACCCAGCCCCCAGGAGCGCCGCCATGTCCCAAGTGACCATTTATATGGATGACGATGCCATTGCCCGCGCCAAGGCCTCGGCTGCCGCAGCGCAGTTGTCCTTAAGCGCCTGGGTGTCCAAGCTGGTCAAAGAGCAAACACCCGCCGTAGACGCCCATGGCTACCCCCTTGGTTTTTTTGAAGCCATCGCCGCCGATGCCCCGCTGTGGAACGGCTTTCCCACCGCCGAAGACCTGCGCGCCAGCCAAGTGCCCGATCTGCCCCGCGAGGCGTGGTGATGTACCTGCTAGACACCAATACCCTGATCTACTTCTTCAAACAGCAGGGCCACGTGGCCGCGCATTTGCGGCAAGCGCAAGCCAGCCAGATCGCGCTGCCCGCTGTGGCCATTTTTGAACTTGAATACGGCCTGCTGCGCTCAACCAAGCCAAACGCCCAGCAAAAAGGCATGAATGCGGTGTGCGCGGCCTACCGGGTTTTGCCGCTCGACGCCAAAAGCGCCCAATCGGCCGCCTGGGTCCGGCACACGATGGAAGTGGCAGGCACCCCCATTGGCCCGGCAGACCAGCTTATCGCAGGCATTGCGCTGGCCAAGGACTTGACGCTGGTTACCCGCAACACCCGGGAGTTTTCCCGTGTGCCGGGCTTGCGGGTGGAGAACTGGTTTGAAGCGCCGCCTACGCCCCGCTCTTAAAACGGCGCGCGCAAACCACAAGCCGCGTCCCAGCGCCCACGTACATCCTCACAACACTGCATGACTCACGCTAAAGACACCGCCCCCGGCCTCGTTCTCCAAGGCTTCATACCGCCCTTGCGCCTGGCCGACTTCAAGCTCATTGCCTTTGATATGGACTCCACGCTGATCAACATCGAATGCGTGGACGAAATTGCGGATGCCGCCGGGCGCAAAGCCGAAGTGGCCGCCATTACCGAGGCCGCCATGCGCGGCGAGATTGCAGACTACAAAGAAAGTCTGCGCCAGCGCGTGCGCCTGCTGGCTGGGGTGACGGTGGGCCAAATGCATCAGGTGCTGGACCAGCGCCTGCAACTCAACCCCGGTGCCGCCGACCTAGTGCGCGCCTGCCAGGAGGCGGGGCTCAAAACCCTGTTGGTCAGTGGCGGCTTTACCTTTTTTACCGATCCCTTGCGCGACCGCCTGCGCATCGACTGGACGCGTTCCAACGTGCTCGAAGTATCGAGCGGCCTGCTCACCGGGCGCATGGTGGACCAGCCCTGGGGCGACATTTGCGACGGCGCCGAAAAGCGCACCATGCTGCTGCACACCTGCGCCCAGATGGGGATCGACCCCGCGCAGGCCATTGCCATGGGCGACGGCGCCAACGACCTGCCCATGATGGGCGCTGCCGGCTTGTCGGTGGCCTACCACGCTAAACCGGCGGTGCGGGCACAGGCGATGGTGGCCATCAACTCTGGCGGCTTGGATCGACTGCTTGAGGTGCTGGTGTAACTCCCCACGCTCTCCCCCAACCCCTCTCTCGCCCAGCGGGCGAGAGAGGGGGGCCAAACAGCCACATTTGATTTCGTCGCCTCGGCTAGGCTTCTACTGGCCTTGCACCTGTGGGTAGGCCTGCGCCACTTTAGAACGGCGCCGTCGCCGCGACGGCTTTCGGGGTTTGGGCGCTGGGGTCTTTGCCCCGCCACACCCCCCAACCCCCTCTCCTCCCCAGCGGGGAAGAGAGGGGGAGCAAAGTCCGAATTTGGTTTCTGCGCTTCGGCTAGGCTACTACTGGCGTGGTACCTGTCGGTAGGCCTGCCGCTTGGGCGCGGCGCCGTCGCCGCGACGGCTTTCGGGGTTTGGGTGCTGGGGTCTTTGCCCCGCCACACCCCCCAACCCCCTCTCCTCCCCAGCGGGGAGGAGAGGGGGAGCAAAGTCCGAATTTGGTTTCTGCGCTTCGGCTGGGCTTCTACTGGTCTGGTACCTGTGGGTACGCCAGCGACGTCTAGGAACGGCGCCGTCGCCGCGACGGCTTACGGGGTTTGGGCGCTGCCGTCTTTGCGAAGGTTCGCGGCTCCGCGCCGCCGCTACCAACCTCCGCCGCCTTTAGCCAAAGGGCAGGTCCCGGTGGTGCCCTAGCCGGAGCGACGAAATGCAATGTGGCTGGGGGGATAGGGGGAACCCCAGTAGTACCCAAGCCCCGAATTTCCGCAAAAACCGCAGCACCCAAACCCCGAAAGCCGTCGCGGCGACGGCGCCGCGCCCAAGTGCGCCAGGCATACCCACAGGTGCTAAGCCAGTAGAAGCCCAGCCGAAGCGACAAAATCAAATGCGGCTGTTCGCTCCCCCTTTCTACCCCGCCGGGGTGGAAAGGGGGCCGGGGGGATAGGGGGGGGAAACCCCAGTGATGCCCCAGCCCCAAATCTCCGCAAAGACCGCTACACCCAAACCCCGAAAGCCGTCGCGGCGACGGCGCCGCGCCCAAGTGTCGCAGGCATACCCACAGGTGCTAAGCCAGTAGAAGGCTGGCCGAAGCGACAAAATCAAATGTGGCTGTTCGCTCCCCCTTTCCACCCCGCCGGGGTGGAAAGGGGGCCGGGGGGATAGGGGGGGGAAAAGAAAAGCTGAAATGAAACAAGCCCCACCGCGGCTGCATAAAAGTCAGCCCGACAAAACTTCGGCTCGCCCCGCCTCCACGGCAAACGCCGCCAGCGTACGCACAGTGCTGTCCTGCCGCTGCACATCGTCCAGCACCCGCAGCCGCACATTCAACTGCCCTGGCGTGAAATCAGCCAAACCATATCCCCGGTACTGCGCGTTGGCAAATACAAAGTGCGGGTTTTCTTGCAGCAGCGCGGCGAGGGTGGAATCGGTCTTGGCTGATTTGGACGTAATGCTGGTGCCGCAAAACTCCACGCCTACTTTTTTGCTACCCGGGCGCGTGTAGTCAGCCAGCACGTGGCCTACCCAGTTTTCGTGCACATCGCCGCCCAAAATCACCGGGTTGGCCACGCCGGGCTGTTGCAGCGCGGCGGTGAGGCGGGTGCGCGCGGCGTTGTAGCCGTCCCAGCCGTCGTTCCAGAACTTTTGCGCCGGGCCCAGCGCAAAGTCGCGCGGGCCGAACAGGGTTTGCTGGCCCAACACATTCCAGCGCGTGCCGCCAGATGCCGATGCGGCCAGCGCGCCCGAGAGCCACTTTTCTTGCGCGCCACCCAAAAAGCTGCGCGCGGGGTCGTTCCAGGGCGGGCAAGTTTCGGGGCGCACGATGGACGAGCCAGTTTTGCCGTCCGCGTTGCAAACCTGCGGGTCTTTGTACTGGCGGGCGTCTAGCAGATACAAACTAGCCAGATTGCCGTAGGCGAGTTGGCCATACAGCCGCATCTCCGCGCCCTGCCCCAGGCCGCCCAGGGCCTGCGTGAGCACACTGGCGCGCAGCGGCATGTTCTCGTAATACGCCTGGTAGGCGGCAGCGCGGCGCGCGGCAAAGTCCGGCGCGCTGACCAGGCCGTCACCGGCTTGCGGGCCAGCGTAGTCGTTTTGCACTTCGTGGTCGTCCCAGGTGATGAGCCAGGGGCAGGCGGCGTGCAGGGCTTGCAGGTCGGGGTCGCTTTTGTACAAGGCGTAGCGGGCGCGGTAGTCGTCCAGCGTCAGCACCCAGCCGCCGCCGGGCTTGCGCAGCTTGCTGCCAGTGCCGGGGTATTCGTAAAGGTAGTCGCCCAAAAACAGCACCAGGTCGGGTGCATCGGCCAGCAGGTGGCGCCAGGCGCTGAAGTAGCCGTCTTCCCACTTTTGGCAGGAGGCGTAGGCCAGACGCAGGCTCGCCACCGCACTGCCAGGCGCGGGTAAGGTGCGGGTCTGGCCGGTGGCGCTGACGGCATCGCCCAGCAAAAAGCGGTAGTGGTAGGCACGCGCAGGCTCCAGACCGGCCACTTCCACGTGCACCGACCAGCCCAGCGCCGCACTGGCCAGGCTGTGGCCGCGCTGCACCACGCGGGCAAATTGCGCGTCGTGGGCCAGTTCCCAGCACACTGCGGCCGTGCCCTCAGGCTTAGGGCGCAGGGCTTTGGGGTCCAGCCGGGTCCAGAGCACCACGCCGTCTGCGGTGGGAGAGCCACTGGCCACGCCGCAATAAAAGGGATAGTCCAAGGCAGGGGTTTGGCTCTGGGCGCTGCGCGGTAGCCAAAGGCCCTGGCTGGCTGCGGCGGCCCAAAGCAATGCATCGCGGCGATTCATGGCGGCAAGCGTGCAGACCGGCTGCGCCAGGTGTGGTAGTCAAACACCAGGGGCCGCGTCACCAACACCACCAGCAGCAGCGCCAGGGGCACGGTCATCCCATAGCCTGCGGCCTTAAAGCCCCAAGCGCCCGTCAGTGCGCCAGTGATGAAACCCAGCAAAAGCTGGCTGTGCGACCGCAGCTTGTTGCGGTTGGCCAGCACCCGTGGGTGATGGGGAAAACTGCGGTTGACATAAAACAGGCGCCCTAGCTCAATGCCGATGTCGGTCACCAAGCCGGTGATGTGCGTGGTGCGAATCTCAGCGTTGGACTTTTTGGTGATCAGCGCGTTTTGCAGGCCCATGATGAAGCACAAAAGCACCACGGTGTAGGGCACCAGCGCCACGCTGCGCGCGTCAATGGCGGCGCCAAACAAGCCAAACACCAGCAACAAGGCAGCCTCCACCAAGAGCGGCACACCGTAAGCACTGCGCAAATTGCGCCGCAGCGCCCATTCCACAGTCATGGTCGTGGTGACCGCACCGCCCATAAAGGCGATGAGCGAGCCAAAACCAATCCACACCGTCAGCCCGTGGCCCAAAACCAGGTTGTCGGCCATGGCGGACACCACGCCGCTCATGTGCGAGGTGTACATGCCCACCGCCAAAAAACCACCCGCGTTGGCGGCCCCGGCCACAAAGCACAACACCACGCCCAAGGGCACGTTGGCGCCTGCGGGCCGCTGGGCGTCGGTCAGGCCCAGCGTCATTGCAAAGCGTGGCCCAGACGGGTAACGCCCTCTTCAATCTTGGCCACATCCGCCGTGGCAAAGCTCAGGCGCAGGGTGGCGGGGTCCGGGTCATGTGCATAAAACGGCGCGCCCGGCACAAAGGCCACCAAGCGCTCAATGGCGCGCTTGGCAAATTCAGCGGCGTTAGCAGGGCCGCCCTCGGCGCCCGTGAGCCGCGCCCAGAAAAACATGCCGCCCTTGGGCGCGTCGAAAGAAATGGCCTCGCCCAGGGTGCTTTGCAGGCTGGCGGCCATCACGCGGGCGCGCTCGGCGTAGGTGCTGCGTACCCGCGCCAGCGCGGTGTCGAGCCGACCCAGCGTGAGGTAGTGCGCGCCAATGGCTTGCGTCAGGTTGCTGGTATGCGCGTCGCTGAACTGCTTGCACATGGTGGCGCGCGCCAGCAGCTCCGGCGGCGCAATCATCCAGCCCACGCGCAAACCGGGGCTCAAGACCTTGCTCAGGCTGCCGCAGTGCACCAAGTATTCCCGGCTGCCCGGCACTTGGTCGCTTAAAGCCAACAAGCTGGGAGGAGGAGCCTGGTCAAAGTACAGCTCGCCATACGGGTCGTCTTCCACAATCAGGGTGTGGGTGCGCGCTGCCATTTGCAGCACGCGCAGGCGGCGCTCCAGGCTCAAAGTGGCGCCGCTCGGGTTGCCAAAGGTGGGAATCAGGTACACCAGTTTGGGCTTGTGCTCGTCAATCAACTGCCCCAGCCGGTCCACGTCCACGCCGTGGGCGTCAATCGGGGCGCCGATCAAATGCGCGCCGTAGAGGCGAAAGCACTGGATGGTGGCCAAAAACGTGGGCGCTTCAACGATGACCTTGTCGCCCGGCGAGATCATGGTCTTGCCAACCAGGTCCAGCGCTTGCTGGCTGCCGGTGGTAACGATCAGGCCGTCTGGTGCGACGGTGGCGCCCTTGCCCGCCATAAAGTGGCTTATCTGCTCGCGCAGCGGGCCCCAGCCTTCGGTCGCGCCATATTGCAGCACCGGGCCGGGGTTGTGGGAGAGCACCGCATCCGCAGACATTTGCAGTCCCTCCACGTCGAACAGGGCGGGGTCTGGAAAGCCCCCGGCAAAGCTGATGATGCCGGGCTTGCCCAGCAGCTTGAACAGTTCGCGGATGGCGGAGGTTTCGATGTTTTGCAGGCGGTCGGCAAATTGCAGGGGCATGGTGTATCTTGTCCTCGTGGTTTTGCCGCTATTGTCTTCTTTTCAATCCGCCCGCCCAACCATCCACCCTATGAACGCCACCCAGATCGAGACCTTCTTCGCCACCCTGCAAGCGGCCAATCCGCACCCGCAAACCGAGCTGCACTACGCCAGCGTGTTTGAGCTGCTGGCCGCCGTGCTGCTCTCGGCCCAGGCCACCGACGTGGGCGTGAACAAGGCCACGCGCGGCCTATTTGCGGTGGCCAATACGCCGCAAAAAATCATCGCGCTGGGCCTGGAGGGCCTGGAAGCGCAGATTAAAACCATAGGCCTGTTTCGCAGCAAGGCGCGCCATCTCTTGCAAACCTGCGAGATTTTGGTCGCGCAACACGGCGGCGTGGTGCCCCGCACCCGCGAGGCGCTCGAAGCCCTGCCCGGCGTAGGCCGCAAAACCGCCAACGTGGTGCTGAATGTGGCCTTTGGCGAACCCACCATGGCGGTCGACACCCACCTGTTTCGCCTGGGCAACCGCACCGGCCTAGCGCCAGGCAAAACGCCCTTGGCCGTCGAACTCAAACTGCTCAAACGCATCCCCAAAAAATACCTGGTGGACGCCCACCACTGGCTCATATTGCACGGCCGCTACGTCTGCCAAGCGCGCACGCCGCAGTGCGGCCAGTGTGCGGTTGCTGGAGTTTGTGGGTTTAAGGGCAAGACGGGGCTCCCGCCCAAACCCTAGCCCCGCACTTCCCCTTGCCCCAGTACCACGTATTTCAGCGAGGTCAGCCCCTCAATTCCCACCGGGCCACGGGCGTGGAATTTGTCGGTAGAAATGCCGATTTCTGCGCCCAGTCCGTACTCGAAGCCGTCGGCAAATCGGGTGCTGGTGTTGACCATGACGCTGGCCGAATCCACCTCGCGCAAAAAACGCTGGGCGTGCATGTGGTCGCGGGTGAGGATGGCGTCGGTGTGGTGGCTGGAATAGTGGTTGATATGGGCAATAGCTGCGTCCACGCCGTCCACCACCTTGATGCTGATGATGGGCGCCAGGTATTCCTCAAACCAGTCTTGCTCGCTGGCAATCTGCACATTGGCGCCGGGCACCGCTGCCAATATCGCTTCCGATTCGGGGCAGCAGCGCATTTCCACGCCTTTGGCGGCGTAAATCGCGCCTATGCGGGGCAAAAACGCGGCAGCCACGCCGCGCGCCACCAGCAGGCTTTCGCTGGCGTTGCAGGGGCTGTATTTTTGGGTTTTGGCGTTGTCAGCCACCGTAACGGCCATGTCCAGGTCGCAAGGGTCGTCCACGTAAGTGTGGCAGTTGCCGTCCAGGTGCTTGATCACGGGCACTTTGGCGTCGCGGCTGATGCGCTCAATCAAGCCCTTGCCGCCGCGCGGAATGATCACGTCCACATACTGCGGCATGGTGATGAGCTCGCCCACCATGGCGCGGTCGGTGGTTTGCACCAGTTGGACCGCGTGCGCGGGCAGACCGCTTTCCACTAGCGCCTGCTCGACCAGCAGCGCCAGCGCCTTGTTGGAGTCAATCGCCTCCGAGCCGCCGCGCAAGATGCAGGCGTTGCCGCTCTTGATACTCAGGCTCGCGGCCTCAATGGTGACGTTGGGCCGGCTCTCGAACACCATGCCAAACACGCCAATGGGCACACGCATTTGGCCCACGCGGATGCCGCTGGGCTGCTGCTTCATGCCGAGGATCTCACCAATCACGTCAGCCATGGCGGCGAGCTGCTCGCAGCCCTGGGCGCAGGTTTCCAGCACCTTGGGAGTGAGGCGCAGGCGGTCCACCATGGGCGCGGCAAGTCCTGCGACGCTTGCGCGGTCCAGGTCTTTGGCGTTTTCTATTTGCAGCGCGGCGGTGTTGTCGCGCAGCAGGGCGGCCAGCCGGGTCAGCGCCTGGTTTTTGCGCGCGGTGCTGGCAGCGGCCATCAGGGCGCTGGCGGCTTTGGCCTGGGTGCCCAGGGTCAATGCAGTGTCAGAGAGGGTAATTTGAGTCATAGGCGGACATTGTGATGGATATCGAGCGGCATGGGCGAAGCAGCAGGCATGAAGAACGTCGGCGCCCAACGCCTGGGCCAACGCTGCCGAATTAATGCTACAGGTAGCGTGCTGAAGACATTTCTACTAATGTGCTGCTAGAACTCGAATCTAGGTTCAACCCGCTATTGTTCATCGTGCTTGGCACACCTGTGAGGTCGATTGGCATTGAGGAGCCGTGGGTTGCGAATGTATTGGTCTGAGAGTCGGTGGACAGGCCAGACCCCTGTGAATTTATTGAACCATGGATGGTTCCATTGCCTGTTCCTGTAGAGAAGGCGTGCCCTGCCAAAATATTACCGTAAAGATTAATTGAGCCTGCCATGGTAATGTTGCCCCCAACGTAGTTGTCGGGATCATAGGTTCCGACAGTAATCGTACCCGCCGAATTTCCATTCGCCGTGATTGATCCATTGCCATAACTGCCCGCAGCGAAGACATAGCTTCCCACGCCTGCGGCAGCATTGTTGTTATACATATTGTTATTGACTCCGCAAAAATTCGTCGGGTAATTGGTCACTCCCGAACACATCTTGGTACTTGGAGACCAATTTGGGGCATAAATCGTAGCGTTTGCGTTTTGGGAGGTGATGCTGCCTGTCGCAACAAAGGTGTTGTAGTAAGTACCGTTATGGATATTCAAGTCACCATTGAACCAGACGACGCCGCGAAGCAAACTACCATTAGTGTTCACCAACCACTTGTCACTCGTGCTTCCCGACCCACCCGAAGCGGTGGAACGACTTATGCATGCTGAATTGTCTGTGCACAAATTCACATCGCTTCCCGGAAGGCGGATCGTTGTGCCATTGTCCACCCGGTAATCACCATCCGGTATACCGTTAACACTTACAACCTTGACACGGATCACGGTACTTGCATAGTAGAAACTGTAGTTTGCGAGAGTACCGAACTGCCAAGCATTAAAGGGGGTTTCTGAGGATTGCACAACAGCGCTGACTTCCGGGATTGTCGGCTTGGTGCCGTTGACACTTGTTACAGTGACGAACCCACCGTTATCGCCGCCCACTGTGCCTCGTGTTACCGAGCCCCCCCCATTCACGGCAACAAGATTTCCACCGGCTGTAAGCGAAACGATCGTGCCCTTGAGGTACACGTTTGTCAGCGACAGCACAGTATTGACCCTCGCGTAATTTTTACTCAAATCTACGCCGATGTAATCCGGTGTCTCGCAAGTTGCTGCTAATCCAGTCGAGCTATTGCCTGCAAACCCTGTGCTTTGGCAATTGTGAGGAGCACTGGTAAGCCCACTGACATCGTCACTGCGCGCGCGCAGCTCGTTGTTGTTAGCAGTACCCACTTGAATCGCGCCGTTTGCAGTGGCCACGCCCGTCACATGGGAACTGCTAGTGCTACCGAAGCAAATATTACGCAACGCATTGATGGTGGTGGCATACGCCCCACCAGACAAATTCACATCACAGTTGGAGTTCAATGTGGTAAAGCTACCGCCTCCGGCAATATTTATAGTACCTAAAGCATTGATTGTTTTAATGCCCGTCTGTTGGTAGTTCGGCGCGAAGACATCACCCCCGATGTTGTACACCGCGTCGTTATTGGGGGTAGTAACCTGCACATTTCCCGCAAGTTGGAAGTTCAGTCCCTTACCGGTGCTAAAAACCCCAGTGGGTGCAATGGCTGTAGTGCCCGGAATCACGGTGTAATTGACCTGCAAGGTGGCCGTAGCCATAGCTCTATCGATGGTTGACGCCGTGGTACCGGTCACCTGGGCCACAAAGTTGGTAGCGGTGGAGGTGTTCATTAAGCGCGCGCCCATGGTGTCTGCGCCGGTAGAAAAGGTCAGCGCCGTGCCGGTTGCTGAGCCTGCCTGCACGCTGGCCAGCAGCGTGGCGCGCTGCGTGCTGGTCAGTCCTGCAAGGTACTGGCGCACCAGCTCTGCGGCGGTCCAGGCATTCATCTGCGCCTGGGTTTGGGCGTGCACCGTCAGGCTTTGGTCTTGGCTGGTGCGCACGTACTGCATGACCGCAAAGGTGCTGGCCACCACCGCCATGCCCACCAGCAGCGCCATGAGCACGGTGGCCACGCCGCGCTGGCGCAGGCGCTGCATACCGGGTGGGAGGTAGAGTGTCATGGTGCCTTGAAGTTGAACAAGCACTGCTGCTCGGTCAGCGGTGCGCCGCTGCGGTTGGTACTGGACAGGGTCCACACCACATTGCCACTGCTGGCGGTCACACCAAAGGGTTTGCAAGCGGTGCTGGCCACGCTGAAGCGGATGGCGGTCTGGTCGTAAGCGTTACTGGCCTGGTTGGCCGGACGGTCGGCCCAGCGGGTGGAGGTCCAGCTCAGGCCGCTCCAATCGCTGACGCTGCCCGTGCTGCAGGCCACGGGGCCCAGAAAAAACAAACCTCCACCGCCGCCATTGGCGGCATTGAACAGCAAACCGGCGCATTGCGCGGTGCCCGTGGTGTTCATGGCCCAGAGCACCGCATTGCCGCTGGTGCCGGTGGCCACCGTACTTCCACTGAGCGCCGTGTCGTTGAGTGCCGCACCCGAGAGCACCACCAGCTGCGTATCCAGACTGGCCGAGGCAATGCCATAGCCCGCGTCTTGCACTGCAAGACCCGCGCGCAGCAAAGCGGCCGTGAGCTGCGAGTCAGCCGCAGCGTCCTGCCCGGCCTGGCCGCCGTAACGGGCACTCACCTTGTACATCGACAGCATGGCAAGCGCCACCACCATAGACAGCAGCAAGCCCACCATGAGGCTGATCAGGGATTCACCGCCTTGGCGGCTTCGGGTGGGAGGCATCACCACGCTACGCCCCCGCTACCGGCCAAAAGAGACCACGCCATTGCCACCGAAAAGCGCGCTGGCGGTGGAACCATCGTCCGTAGTGGCCAGGGTGGCGGGGACTTGCAAGCTGGTGGCGGCGTCCTGGCCCGCGCCAGTGAGGGTGGGCGTAACCGTGCTGCAAGCCAGGGTGTAGGGCACGCTTTGGGTGCTCACAACCGCCCCGGCCGTGCCGCCCGCACTGTTGACATTGTTCAGGCGCAACTCGAAGCTGCCCGCGCCGCTGGTGCACCAGGCGGCCAGGTCGGCGGGCATGGCCAGCATGCCGCGCATGGCGAGCACGGCCATGGTTTGTGTGCTGTGGTAGCGCTGCGCAGAAAGCGCACGCGCCGCGCTGTAGGCCATGCCCAAACCCAGCGCCGCACTGAGCACCATGCCCACGGATGCTTCGAGCAGCATGCTGCCGCGTTGGCGTTGGCGTTGGCGGTGGCGTTGGCGTTGGCCCAGCAGCGCCACCCCTTTGTGACGGAGCAGGCCCATGGCGCGCTCAGAGCAAGGAACCAGTGGCGTCATTGGCAGACACTCCTCTCACCAAGGTGTAGCTCGGTACCGTGCCCGTGGTCGGCACGCCCCGGTTGTTCAGGCCCACGGTGGCACTGCTGCTGGCCGTCACGCTGGAGCCGCCCAGAGTGAGCGCAACCGCCGACGGAAAGTCTGCCGACCACAGCTTGTTGGAGCCGCTGCTGGCACAGTCGGCGAGGCTGGGGTCGCCCTTGCACACATAGACCGTGCTAAAGGTCGCGCCAATGACCACCTTGATGCCTGCGGCGGCTTGGTTGCTTTGCGCTGCGTTGGGGTTGCGCAGCGCCAAGGCCTTGGCCAGCCCGTAGCCCGCAAGCAGCTTGCTTTGCGCGTCTTTCACTTGGCTGCTGTAGATCCAGTCTGTCAGAAACGGTGCACACGCCAGCAGCAAAAACGACATGATGCTCAGGGTAATCATCAATTCAACCAGGGTGTATGCCTGTTGCAGGCTCCGGGACCTCATCGCCTGGGGCCTTACCACGATGTAAATCCGCAGGCACCGCTGGCTGGCGCGCTGCGCACGTTGGCATGGGTCAGGGTCAAGATACAACTGCTGCTCATAGCGCCCGTACCCACCGCCCGGACGGTAAATGTGGAACTCGTGCTGATGACGGAATAGGTGAAGTAGCTGGCCTGCGAGGGCGTCCACGAGGTGAAATTGGTAGCGCCCCCGGCGATGGTGGTGTAGGCGCTGTACACCGGGTAGCTCAGGGTTTTTTGGAAGGTGTTTTCCATGGCCAGGGCCATGCCCACCAGGTCCGAGGTCGCGGCCTGTGCCCGGCTTTTGGTCACATAGCTTTTGTACGAGGGCAAGGCGATTGAGGCCAAGATTGCGACGATCGCGACGACGATCATCATCTCGATCAGGGTCAGCCCCGCAAAAGCGCGCCGTGTGGCAGCGGTCGCCAGTGGCCGCTTTAGAACAATTTTTGTAAAACCAAAAGACATGCGCCTATTTTAACACATGTTTTGTATTTAGCAATTAAAATGTAAATAATGTTTTAAACATTTTATTCGTGATGCTGCATGTACAAGGCCTTTGGACAGACCTCCGGCGGTTTGCGGTGGATAAGATGCATCGCCCGTTAACTTTTACGAGTGGCGGCGCTGCGCGCCATCATGAAAGTTAGTGGCGAGGTGTGGGCTTGGCCGCAGCGCTGCCCGTTGCGCACAAACGGCACAGGTGCTGCGCCAGCCGGTGCAGCGCTTGCCAGCCGCTGGCGGGCCAGTCGGGCTGCTTGAGGCCTTTGACAATGCCGTCCACCACCTGGGCTGACTGCAGCAAGTCGGCCAGCGTGGCGGCGCTCAGGCGCGGCAGCACGCGCTCGAACAGGCGCTCTTTGGTGCCCCAAATGCGGTTTTCGCGCAGCGCCATGGGCAGCGGGCGGCCCTGGCCCATGGCGTCTTTCACGCGCTTGAGCGCCCGAATGTCCTCAGCCAGCGTGTAATGCACCAGCACCTCGGCCTCGCCCTCGGCTTGCAGGCCGTCAAGCATGCGCTGCACCCGCAAGGCCTGACCGGCCAGCACCGCCTCAGACAGCTTGAACACGTCGTAGCGCGCCACATTGAGCACCGCGCTTTCCACCTGCGCTAGCGTCAAGACCCCGGCGTTTTCGGCGCTGGGCGGGAACAACAAGCCCAGTTTCTGGATTTCTTGGTGGGCAGCGAGCAAATTGCCCTCCACCCGGTCGGCAAAAAATTGCAGCGTGTGCTGGCCCTCCTCGCCTGCGGCCACGCGCTGGCCCTGCGCGGCCAGGCGCTGGGCAATCCACTGCGGCAGCGCGGCGCGCTCCACCGGCTCCACCTGCACGCTGATGCCATGGTTTTCCAAGGCCATAAACCAGGCCGTGGACTTGGTCGCCTTGTCCAGGCGCGGCAAGAGCACGATGGTCAGCGTGCTGTCATTGCCCTGCGCTTGTTCGGCCAGTTGCTGCAAGGCGGCGCTGCCTTCCTTGCCGGGCTTCCCGCTAGGGATGCGGATTTCGATGATTTGCTTGTCGGCAAACAGGCTCAGGCTGCCTGCTGCGGCCAGCACCTCGCTCCAGTCAAAGTGTGCTCCGGCCACGGTGTGAGCGCTGCGCTCGCCAAAGCCCTGGGCGCGGGCGTGGGCGCGCAAGGTGTCCAGCGCTTCAAGCTGGAGCAGCGGCTCGTCGCCGTGCAGGGTGTACAGGCTTTTGAGCCCGCGTTCCAGGTGCCGGGCCAGCTGCGCGGGGGCAATTTGCATGGCGGCGTGTAGCCTAGGGCGCGAGCGACTTGACGGCGGCCAGGCGGCGCACCAGCTGCTGCACGATGTCGGTTTGCATGTCGCGGTACAGCAGCACCTCTTCGGCCTCTTTGGCCAGCACTGCGGTTTCGTTAAAGCTGATGTCGCGCTGCAAGGCGATTTCGGTGGGTGCAATCAGCTCTGCCCCGGCGGGGGTGCGCAGGCGAAACTTCACCCGCAGGCGCAACTGGAACTCCCGCACCTGGCCCGAAGCATTCACGCCCACCACAGTTTTTTCGCGCGCCTCTTGCAAGATGTCCACCACCGCGTCTGGGGGCGACTCGCCCGTGGGCGGCACCAGCGGGCGCACGCGCTCACCCAAATAGCGGTTCAGCTCAGCCGCCACGCCCGCGCCACGCTCGGGGGTGACGGCCACGGTGTCGAACGCAAAGTTTTGGCTGCTGCGCAGCGCAAAGCCGCAGCCTTGCAAGCCCAATACCAAAACCAGCACCAGCGCCACGCCCCAAAGTGGCAGGCCGCCAAGCAGCACGCCCCGGCGAACCGTGCCCAGTGTGGCGGCGCAGGGGCTTAAGGACGAGCGGGGCGAGAGGTGTTGCATGGATTGGCGCCGCTTCAATCTACAGAACCACGTTTACCAAGCGCCCCGGCACCACGATCACTTTCTTGGGCACCGCCCCGGCCGCAAAGGCCAACAGCGCGGGGCTTGCCAGCGCCAGCGCCTCAATGGCTTCTTTGGTGGCCCCCGAGGGCACAACCACTGCGCCGCGCAGCTTGCCATTGATTTGCAGCACCAGCTCTATCTCGTCTTGCACCAAGGCCGCCGGGTCCACCTGCGGCCAGGGCGCGTCGAGCAAATCGCCGACCGCGCCCGCAAAACCCAGCTCAGCCCAGAGCGCGTGGGCAATGTGCGGGCAGGCGGGGTACAGCAGGCGCAGCAGCAGCGACGCGCCTTCGCAGCGCAAGGCAGCATCGCCCTCGCTGGCGTCAAAGGCAAAATCATCCAGCGCATTGAGCAGCTTCATGCAGCCGGACACCACGGTGTTGTATTGCATGCGCTCGTAGTCATAGCTCACTTGTTTGAGCACCACGTGCATTTCCCGGCGCAGCTTTTTGCCCTCGGCGCGCAGTGGAGCATTGCTCAGGTCGCGTGCCGTGGCGGCGCGCAGCGCGTCCGCGTGCTTGTAGCCAAAGTTCCACACCCGGCGCAAAAAGCGGTAGCTGCCCTCCACGCCGGCGTCGTTCCACTCCAGCGTGGCCTCGGGCGGGGCGGTGAACATGGTGTACAGGCGCGCGGTGTCGGCGCCGTATTTGCCAATCAGGTCCTGCGGGTCCACGCCGTTGTTTTTGGACTTGGACATGGTGCCCACGCCCTCGTAGTCAATCGCTGTGCCCACCGGCAAGTCGCCCAAAGCCTTGACCAGGCGCGCACCCACCACCTTGCCCGCTTCGTCATGCACATGCTCCACGTCCTGCGGCCAGAAATACTCTTTGGCGCCCTTGTCGGTGCGCCGGGAGTAAATGTGGTTCAGCACCATGCCTTGGGTGAGCAGCTTGGTAAACGGCTCGTCGATGGTGACCAGCCCCAGGTCACGCATCACCTTGGTCCAAAAGCGGGCGTACAGCAGGTGCAATATGGCGTGTTCAATGCCGCCTATGTACTGGTCCATGCCGCTGCCGCCGCTCTTGTGCGCCTGGTCGCGCATCCAATACGCTGTGCCCTCGCTCACCATCTGTTCGGCGTTGGCCGGGTCGCAGTAGCGCATGAAATACCAGCTGGAATCCACAAAGGTGTCCATGGTGTCGGTTTCGCGCCGCGCGGCCACGCCGCACACCGGGCAGGTGACACCAGCATGAAAACCCTCGTGCTTGTGCAGCGGGTTGCCTGAGCCGTCAGGAATGCAGTCCATGGGCAGCACCACCGGCAGGTCTTTCTCAGGCACCGGCACCGCGCCATGTTCCGGGCAGTGGATGATGGGGATCGGCGTGCCCCAGTAGCGCTGGCGGCTCACACCCCAGTCACGCAGCCGCCAGGTGGTTTTTTTCTCGCCCAGGCCCAGGGCGGCCAAGTCGGCAGCTACGGCGTCCACACAGGCTTTGAAGGCCAGGCCATCGTATTTGCCGGAGTTGACGGCCACGCCTGGGCCCTTTTCGGCGTACCAGTCGTGCCACGTCGTCGCGTCAAACACCAGCGAAGCGGCATCGGCAGGTGCGCCGGGTGACGATTCCTGCTCGCGGTATGGGGCGCCCGGCGTGCCTGCCGGTGCCGCTGGTGCCACGTCAACGCCCACCACTTGCCGAATCTCAATGCCGTATTTATTCGCAAACACAAAGTCCCGCTCATCGTGCGCAGGCACGCCCATCACCGCGCCGTCGCCATAGCCCATGAGCACGTAGTTGCCCACCCACACCGCCACCGGCGCGCCGGTCAGCGGGTGGCGCACAAACAGGCCGGTGGCCATGCCTTCTTTTTCTTTGACCGCCAGCTCGGCCTCGGTGGTGCCGCCTTTTTGGCATTCTTCAATAAAGGCTGCGAGTGTGGGGTTGCTGGCAGCGGCGTGCGCGGCCAGCGGGTGCTCGGGCGCCACGGCGCAAAAAGTCACGCCCATGATGGTGTCCACCCGGGTGGTGAACACGTACATAC
The DNA here is from genome assembly GCA_947442105.1 of Comamonadaceae bacterium. Classification (GTDB taxonomy): domain Bacteria; phylum Pseudomonadota; class Gammaproteobacteria; order Burkholderiales; family Burkholderiaceae_C; genus Allorhodoferax. Next base: position 46,606 of record CANEVH010000017.1, read on the forward strand.
GTCCATCGCCAATCAGCGCGCCACTGGCGTCTTGGATGTCGTGCGGGAAGGCAAAACGCACGCCTTCGCTCTTGCCAATCCAGTTTTCCTGCATTAGCTTGACGCGCTCAGGCCAGCCCGGCAGGCCGGTTTTCACGTGCTCCAGCAGCTCTTCCGCGTAGTCGGTGATCTTGAGGTAGTAGCCCGGAATCTCGCGCTTTTCCACCAGCGCGCCGGTGCGCCAGCCGCGCCCGTCAATCACCTGCTCATTGGCCAGCACCGTTTGGTCCACCGGGTCCCAGTTGACGACCTGGGTTTTGCGGTAGGCAATGCCACGCTCCAGCATTTTTAAGAACAGCCACTGGTTCCATTTGTAATAGGTCGGCTCGCAGGTCGCCACCTCGCGGCTCCAGTCAATCGCCAGGCCCATGGCCTGCATTTGCTGCTTCATGTGGGCAATGTTTTCGAACGTCCACTTGGCCGGGGGCACGCCGTTTTTCAGCGCCGCGTTTTCGGCGGGCAGGCCAAAAGCGTCCCAGCCCATGGGCATGAGCACGTTATGACCGTTCATGCGCAGGTAGCGCGCCAGCATGTCGTTGATGGTGTAGTTGCGCACATGGCCCATGTGCAGCTTGCCGCTGGGGTAGGGCAGCATGGAGCAGGCGTAGAACTTCGGCTTGGACTGGTCTTCGGTCACCCGGTAGGCCTCGTGGCCATTCCAAAGGGGCTGGGCCCAGTGGTCGCGGGCGGCTTGCTCAATGGCAGTGTGTTGGTACTTGTCTTGCATTGGGGGTTTGGTGGAAGCTGAATTTCATTTTAGGCGGCGCACCCTGCGCCAAATGGCAGTGCCGCTGCTGGGCAGGCGGCAATCGCGCCTTACTTCGGCTCTTGGGCCACAAAGCCCACGCGGCTCAGGCCTGCGCGGTTGGCCAGAGCCATAAATTCAACCACCCGGCCGTAAGGCACCTCGGTGTCGGCGCGCAGTTGCACCTCGGTCGTGGCGTCGCGCGCGGCGGCCTCGCGCAAGGCAGCTTCCAAGGCCGCGCCGGCCAGCGGCTTGTCACGCAGATAAACCAGCCCGGCTTTGTCAATGGCCACTTCCAGCGTGGGCGTGGCGGCGTCGGCCACGAGCGCGGCGCTGGCCTGAGGCAGTTCCACCCGCACCGCGCTCACCATCAGCGGTGCGGTGACCATAAAAATCACCAAGAGCACCAGCATCACGTCGATCAGCGGCGTCATATTGATCTCGGCCATGGGCGCGCTGCCCGGCGTGCGTTCCATGCGGCCAAAGGACATGGCCTTTATTCCTTGGAATGTGCGGCGTCCGCGCCGCCGTGGCCTTGCTGCACGGCCAGCAGCTCGCGCACATCGCGCGCAAAGCCGTCCAAATCGGCCTCAATGCGGGCAATCACGCGGCCCAATATGTTGTAGCCCAGCACCGCTGGAATGGCCACCGCCAGCCCGGCGGCGGTCATGATGAGCGCCTCGCCCACCGGAGCGGCTATTTTGTCGATGCTGACCTGGCCCGCGCTGGCCATGGTGATGAGCGCGAGGTAAATGCCCCACACCGTGCCCAGCAAGCCCACAAAAGGCGCCACGGCGCCCACGGTGGCCAGCAGCACCTGGCCCGATTGCAGCCGACGCAAGCTGATGTGCAAGGCGTCGCGCAGCACGCGCGTGAGTTGCGCCGCCACATCGCCCGCGCCGCCCAGGCTGCGCGCCGCGCGAGACTGCGCCACCTGCGTCTGCGCGGCAGCCACCAGGGGCAGCATCAGCGCGCTGCGGTCAAAGGACTGTATGGCCACAGTGGCAGCGTCCAGATCAGCGGCCTGCCAAAACGCCGCCGTGCTGCGCTGCACGTCCACCACGGCGCGGCGCAAGAGCAAGGTTTTCCAGACGATCACCACCCAACTGCCCACGGACATCGCAAGCAGCACCAGCGCCACCGCGTTGTGCACCGCGTCACCTTGGAACAAGGCCATCAGGCCAGCGATTGGATTCATTTCAACCCCAGCACGTCAAACATGTCAAACAAGCCATTTTTCTGCCCTGCCAGAAAGCGCACCGCCCGCAAGCTGCCCTGGGCGTAAGTGGCGCGGCTGGACGATTTGTGGCTGATCTCGATGCGCTCGCCGGTGCCCGCAAACAGCACCGTGTGGTCGCCCACAATGTCGCCGCCGCGGATGGTGGCAAAACCGATGCTCGACGGGTCGCGCTCGCCAGTTACGCCTTCGCGGGCGTAGACGGCGCAGTCTTTCAAGTCGCGGCCCAGCGCGCTGGCGATCACCTCGCCCATCTTGAGCGCCGTGCCCGAGGGCGCGTCCACTTTGTGGCGGTGGTGGGCCTCGATGATTTCAATGTCGTAGCCGGTGGACAAGGCCTTGGCCGCCATTTCCAGCAGCTTCAAGGTCACATTCACGCCCACACTCATATTGGGCGCCATCATGATGGGAATGGTTTGGGCCGCCTCGGCAATCTCGGCCTTTTGCGCCTCGCTAAAGCCGGTGGTGCCGACGACCATGCCCACGCCCAGGGCCCGACACGCTTGCAGGTGCGCCATGGTGCCCTCGGGGCGGGTGAAGTCGATCAGCACCTGGCTGTGCTGCAAACCGGCATGCAGGTCGGCGGTAATGATCACCCCAGTGCTTTTGCCCGCGTAAGCCCCGGCGTCTTGGCCCATGGCCGGGCTGCTGGCAATGTCTAACGCACCGGTCAGGGCAAAGGCGCTGTCGGCGCGCAGGGCCTCAACCAGCATCTGGCCCATGCGGCCGGAGGCCCCGGCAATGGCAACCGAAATTGCGACCTTGGGGGCGACCGGGATGGCGACCTTGATGGCACCCGTGTGTGTCGATGTCTGGACCATCCGTCTTGCTCCCTGTTGAATTGCTTGGCTAAATCTTCCGCTCCCCATTGCCCTGCAAGGCCTGCCGCCCTGGCGCAGGCTAGCGGGTAGGCGGCTCCAGCGGCGGATAACTGGACAGGCTGGGCGCCGCCACTACCGGTGCGCCGGCCTGCGTGGGGGCTGGCAGGGGGTATTTGGCCAAAGACGCCTCCGAGGCTTCCAAGGACTTGGGTTGCGGGGGTGAACCGGGCTTGCGCAGGCTCGCCACAAAATCTGCCTCGCTGGGCAGCGGGTCTGCCTGGATGCGTTCGAGCCGGTCATCCTTGAAAAACACGGTGACGTGGCGCTCTTGGGGGGGCAGGCCCTGGCGTTTGATGGTGAAGGTGTAGTCCCAGCGCTGCGCATGGAAGGGGCTGGCCAGCAAAGGCGTGCCCAACACTGCCAGCACCTGGGCGCGCGGCGCGCCAATTTGGAGCGCCGCCAACTGTTCGCTGGTCACCACATTGCCCTGCACAATGTCCATGCTGTAGGGAGTGAGCGCTGTGGGAACCCAGCTACCCAAACCGTCGTTGCCAGCGCAGCCAGACAAGGCCAGCACGGTGGCCAACAGACATACATGGTGGCGCACAGGGGCCAAAAGGCGGTGGGCGAGGGGTGTTGAAATCATCAATGAAGGGGGCGCTAAGATCAGATCATTGTAGCCTTGCCCCCCACCCTCGCCCCCTGCTTCACTCCTTGAGACCGCAGCGCCATGACCAACATTCACGAACTCAAAAGCACCGGGCTCAAAGCCACCATTCCCCGGCTCAAGATCTTAGAAGTCTTTCAGCGCGGCGGGCAGCGCCATATGTCGGCCGAAGACGTGTTTCGCGTGCTGCTGCAAGAGCGCGCCGACGTGGGCCTGGCCACCGTGTACCGCGTGCTCACCCAGTTTGAGCAAGCCAGCATCCTCAACCGCAGCCAGTTTGAAGGCGGCAAATCGGTCTACGAGCTCAATGAAGGCCAGCACCACGACCACATCGTCTGCCTGGACTGCGGGCAGGTGGAAGAGTTTTACGACCCCGAGATAGAGCGCCGCCAACAGGCCGTGGCCGCCTCCAAAGGCTTCACCATCACCGACCACGCGCTCAGCCTGTACGCTACCTGCAACAAGCCAGACTGCCCGAACCGCGCCAGACTGCGCGCGGCGCCTTGATGGCTCAGAGCACCTGCAAAGCCACTGTGATCAAGGGCAAAGCGCCTGTTTTGAGCAAGCGCTTGCACTGCATTACAAAAACTTGTTCGGGTTGCTGCCTTGGTGTTTGGGCAGCGTTTGACTGAAAAACGCTTCGCTTTGCTATAAGCGCTGCGCCACCGTCGTCATCACCTTGGCCATGGCGCGCATCGCGGCTTGTACCGGCGCAGGCAGCACGGCGGCGCCAGCGCTGCGGGCGGCGTCGGCGTGGCGCAATTCGTCGTCACGCATTTGCGCCACGATGGCGCGCGAGGCGTGGTCGCCTGTGGGCAAAGCCTGCAAATGGCTTTCCAGGTGCGCGCCCACCTGGGTTTCGGTTTCCACCACAAAGCCCAGACTGACCGCGTCCCCCAGCCGCCCGGCCACCAGCCCCAGGCCAAACGCCCCGGCGTACCACAGCGGGTTGAGCAGTGAGGGCCGGGCGCCCAGGTCTTGCAAACGCTGCGCAGTCCAGGCCAGGTGATCGGTCTCTTCTATACAGGCGGCGGTGTAGTGCGCGCGCAAAGCCGAGTTCGCGGTGGCCAAGGCCTGCGCCGTGTAAAGCGCTTGCGCGCACACCTCGCCCACGTGGTTCACCCGCATCAGCCCTGCGGACTGTTGCTTCTCAGCGTCGCTCAGCGTGGTCGGCCCTTCGGCCAGCGTACGGCAGGGTTTGGACGCATGCGGCGTGGCAAACAGAGTGCGAAGCGCCGTGTCGGCGGCGGCAAAAAGGCGGTCGGTAAAGGTAAGCATGGCCCCAAGGATAGCCACAAAGCGCCACTGGCCTCGTGCGCATGCTCTTGTGCCCTGCCACGCCAACAAGCCCCAGCGAGCCCAGCACCGCGCCGCTGCGCTCCCGCGCCTCGTTTTGTTGCGCCGTAGCAACAACACACTGCCAAATAGGCCCTGAGAACCGGCTTTCCTTTGCCAAAGCCACCCCGGTCTGGTGCAATGCACTCAGCTTCCGTTCGCAGAAGCTGGTGCGGCGATTCAAATTTACGGAATCAGCATCCTTTGATTAACCTTGGAGAATTTTTAAATGAAAAAGACCCTTATTGCATTGGCTGCTGTCGCAGCAGTGGGCGGCGCGTCTGCCCAAGTGTCGATTTACGGTACCGTGGACGCGGCTGTAACCCAGTACAGCTCCGAAGGAAACAGCAAAACCGGCTTGGGTAATTCTCAACTCGGCTCCAGCAAACTTGGCTTCTCCGGCGTTGAAGACCTCGGCGGCGGCATGAACGCCATCTTCAAACTCGAAGGTGGCCTGGCCAACGACTCAGGCGTTGGAAAAGCAGCCAACACCAGCAACCAGGCGGCCAATGGCGGCGCAGGTTCTTTGACCTCGGTGGGTGGAACCCAAGGCTTGGTGTTTGGGCGCTACGCTTATGTGGGCGCAAACGGCGGCTTTGGCGAAGTGCGTTTGGGCCGTGACTACACCAACACCTTCTTGTTCACCGTCACCACCTACGACGTGTTTGGCACCAATGGCCCGGCCGACTCTTCGGCCATGACCTTGAACCTGGCAGCGCGCAACGGCGTCGCCACTTCCGCCAACGCATCAAACATGGTCGGTTACGCATCCCCCAGCTTCGGCGGACTGCGTGTGCGTCTGCAAAGCTTCTTTGGCGAAAACACCAGCAACGCCTCCAACGCAGGCGACGGCGATGGTTACTCGGCTCAAGTCGGTTACGCCGCTGGCCCGCTGTCCGCATCTGTTGGCCAACAGCAGACCAAAGGTACGGCAAAGGCTGCAACTCCCACGACCGCAAATACCGGGACTGGCGCAGTAACCGCAGCGACCCTCGCCCAAACCGGCAACTACACCCAAACTGCAGTTGGCGCCTCATACGACTTTGGCATGGCCAAAGTGATGTTTCTGAGCACGCGTGAAGAACTGGTCGGTGCGGCGACCTCTACATCGCTGACTGCCACATCGACCAACGTCACCAACATGATCGGCTTGAACGTGCCGGTTGGCGCGATGAACTACAAGCTGTCTTACGCCTCGGCTTCGCAAAACTCTGGCGCTGCCGGTGCCAAAGACAACACGGGCACCTTGACCGGTCTGGGCATGGACTACGCCTTGTCCAAACGCACCAAGTTGTATGGCACTTACAGCACGGTGACCAACGACGGCGGCAAAGCGTATAGCGCTGCTGGCGTGAACGGCGCTGCTGGCACAACAGTGGCAGGCAGCACGCCAGCCAACCCGTCTTCCTCGGGTCTGGCACTGGGCATCAACCACACGTTCTAAACCCCTTTACCTGACTTCGGTCGGTTCACCTTGTTCGCTTCGAACAAGCCGGCCCAAGCATCCTTTTCCAAGGCGGCCTGGGCTGGTTTTATTTCTTAACTTTTCAACTTAGGAATCCAAAAAATGAAAAAAACTCTCATCGCAATCGCTGCCATCGCAGCCATGGGCGCCGCTTCTGCTCAGGTGACTCTGTACGGCAAATTGGACGTGGGCGTGTCTTCTTCCACTAAAGACGGCGGCGTGAACCAAGGCGCCCAGTTCGGTTCTAGCAACTACGAAACCAGCCGCATCGGCGTTAAGGGTGGCTCCGACATCGCAGGTGGTGTCAAGGGTACGTTCCAAGTTGAGGGCAAGTTGGGAGCTACAGATGGCTCTTTCAAAGACTTTGGCCGCGTCGCAAACTTGGGCCTGACTGGCAACTTCGGTACCGTCAACGTGGGTCGCATGTGGACCCCTTACGACAACGCGTTCAATGACGCTTTGGAGTACAACAGTTTCTCCGCAATGGGCAGCGCCTTCTACGGTGGTGCACATGGCGATAACGGCATGGACGGCTCTGGTGGTTCCAAAAATGGCTTCCAGTACACCACTCCAACCTTCTCGGGCCTGAATGCTGTAGTTATGTACGGCTCCAACGCGGACGCGACGACCAGCACCAGCGCGACCAACTACACCAGCGTGGGTGTGAACTTCGCCAATGGTCCTCTTTCGGTGAATTTTGCAACCGAGAAAGTTTTGACGAGCGTGCACAATGTGACTGCATCCCCATACAACGCTGCGACAGGCGCTGCAGAAGTCTCGGCGGCAGGCCTCGGTTTGGCAAGCTTGACCGGCAGCTACACCAACGCATGGATCTTGGCAGGCTCGTACAACCTCGGTATTGCCACCGTGCATGCTGCTGCTGAAGGCGCGACGGCTGACGGCTTCGCTGCTGGGTCCGCCAAAGATAGCGGTACTTCCGTAGGCGTGTCGATTCCGGTTAACAAGGCAACCACAGCTGCCTTGGGTTACGCCACTGAGTCAACTACCCTATCTGGTAAGTCTGACGGCAAAATGACTGCCACCGGCGTGCAAGTCGTGTATGCATGGAATGCAGCAACAGCAATCTATGCAGGCTACCGCGCAACGGACACGACCGATCTGGGTTCCACCACTGCTGTTAAAGCTACCAAGTTCGCTACTGGCGTTCGCTACAACTTCTAATTCCCTCGCTGGCCTTGATGCCAGCTTGAGAATTGCGAGTAGAAAAAAACCCCACTGCGACGACGCAGTGGGGTTTTTGCTTTGCCGGCACGCAGTTTCGTAATGCCTTTCGACAAGGCGCGGCACGCTGGCCGATCGCTCAGGCCTCCACCACATCAAACCCGGTAGTGATTTCGGCCGTCTTCCCCAGCATGATGCTGGCAGAGCAGTATTTTTCGTGGCTCATGGCGATGGCGCGCTCCACGGCATTGGGTGGGATGCCTTTGCCGGTGACGGTGAAGTGCATGTGGATTTTGGTGAATACCTTGGGGTCGGTGTCGGCGCGCTCGGATGTGAGTTTGACGCTGCAGCCCTGCACCGCGTGGCGGCCTCGTTTGAGGATGAGCACCACGTCATAGGCGGTGCAGCCGCCGGTGCCGGCCAGCACCAGCTCCATGGGCCGGGGCGCGAGGTTCTGGCCGCCGTTCTCGGGCTTGACGGCGTCTGGCGCGCCGTCCATCAGCACCGCGTGGCCGCTGCCGGTTTCGGCCACAAAGCCCATGCCCGAGCGGGTGCCACTGTTACCGGTCCAACTGACTGTGCATTCCATACATCTGCTCCTGCAACGCGCCTGGCGACTGTCGCTGTGGCGCTGTGTGCCGATTATCATGCGCTACACCTCTGACACTCTGCCATGACCACCCCAAAAACGACTCTTGTGCCCCGCGCCGTGCGGCCCACCAAACCAAGCCAGCGACCCGCTGTAGCCACCCCGACCGCCCCCCAAACCCTGGCCTTGTCCCCCGCCGACTACCTGATCAAAATTCTGAACGCCAAGGTTTACGAGGTGGCCCAGGAGTCGGCGCTGGAATTGGCGGCCACCCTGAGCCAGCGCATTTTTAATACCGTGCTGCTCAAGCGCGAGGACCAGCAGCCGGTGCGCAGCTTCAAGCTGCGCGGGGCGTACAACAAGATGGCAAATTTGAGCGCGGCGCAGCTGAAAAAAGGCGTGATTTGCGCGTCTGCCGGCAACCACGCCCAGGGCGTGGCACTGAGCGCGCGGCGCCTGGGTGCGCGCGCGCTCATCGTCATGCCCACCACCACGCCGCAGCTCAAAGTGGACGCGGTGCGCGGCTTTGGCGGCGAGGTGGTGCTGTTTGGCGACAGCTACACCGATGCTTACAACCACGCGCTTACGCTGGAGAAAAAACAGGGCCTGACCTTTGTCCACCCCTTTGACGACCCGGACGTGATCGCCGGGCAAGGCACGGTGGCGATGGAGATCTTGCGCCAGCACCCTGGGCGCCTGGACGCGGTGTTTGTAGCCATTGGCGGCGGCGGATTGGTCAGCGGCGTGGCCAATTACATCAAGGCGGTGCGCCCCGAGGTGAAGGTGATTGGCGTGCAAATGAATGACTCCAACGCGATGATGCAGTCGGTGACCGCCAAAAAGCGCCTGACATTGGCCGACGTGGGCCTGTTCTCGGACGGCACAGCAGTGAAGCTGGTGGGCGAAGAAACCTTCCGCGTAGCCAGCGGCCTGGTGGACGAGTTCATGACGGTGGACACCGATGCGGTGTGCGCGGCCATCAAGGACGTTTTTGTGGACACCCGCTCTATCGTGGAGCCCGCAGGCGCGCTGGCGGTGGCAGCCATCAAGCAGTACGCCGCCAAGAACAAGGCGCGGGGCCAGACGTATGCCGCGATTTTGTGCGGCGCCAATATGAACTTTGACCGCCTGCGCTTTGTGGCCGAGCGGGCTGAGGTGGGCGAGGAGCGCGAGGCGCTGTTTGCGGTGACGATTCCTGAGGAGCGCGGCAGCTTCAAGCGCTTTTGCGCGCTGATTGGCGAGCTGCCCGGCGGCCCGCGCAATGTGACCGAGTTCAACTACCGCATGCGCGACGCCGCGCAGGCCCATGTGTTTGTCGGCCTGACCACGCAAGGCGCGGGCGAGTCCGCCAAAATTGCCAAAAGCTTTGGCAAACACGGCTTTACCAGCCTGGACCTGACGCACGACGAGCTGGCCAAAGAGCACATCCGCCACATGGTGGGCGGCCACTCCAGCCTGGCGCAAGACGAGCGCATCTTGCGCTTTGTCTTTCCCGAGCGGCCCGGCGCGCTGATGAAGTTTTTGAGCCTGATGCGTCCGGGCTGGAACATCAGCCTGTTCCACTACCGCAACCAGGGCGCGGACTATGGCCGCATTTTGGTCGGCCTGCAGGTGCCCAAGGCGGACAACAAGGCCTTTGCCCAGTTTTTGCTGGACCTGGGCTACCCCTATGTGGAAGAGACCGACAACCCGGTGTACCGCCTGTTTTTGCAAAACCCGGCGCCCGCCGCACTAGCCACGTCTGCCGCGCCCAAAGGCGCCAAACGCTGAAGCGCCATGGCTGTAACGCTAGACGGCAAATTGGTGGTGGCAATCTCCAGCCGCGCGCTGTTTGACTTTGAGGAAGAAAACCAGCTTTTTGAGCAAGGCGACGACCGCGCCTACATGCGTTTGCAACTCGAACGCCTGGACGTGCCGGCCAAACCGGGCGTGGCGTTTTCGCTGGTGAAAAAGCTGCTGGCCTTTAACACGGAGGCCTCGCAGCGGGTGGAGGTGGTGATTTTGTCGCGCAACGACCCGGTGAGCGGCCTGCGCGTGATGCGCTCGGCGGCGCACTACGCGCTGCCCATCATCCGCTGCACCTTCACGCGGGGTGAGGCGCCGTGGCGCTACCTCAAGCCGCTCAAGGCCAATCTGTTTTTAAGCACGCACCTGAGCGACGTGCGCAGCGCACTGGACGCCGGCGTGCCCGCCGCGCAGGTGTACCCGCAATCCGCCCACGCCAGCAGCGCGCACCCCCATGAGGTGCGCATTGCCTTTGACGGCGACGCGGTGCTGTTTAGCGACGAGGCCGAGCGCGTGTACCAAGACCAGGGCCTGAACGCCTTTCAGCAGCACGAGCAGGACAAAGCCGCCCTGCCCTTGCCCGACGGCCCGTTCAAGCCCCTGCTGGTGGCGCTGCACGCCTTGCAGCAAGCCGCGCAGCCGCAGATGCGCGTGCGTACCGCGCTGGTCACCGCGCGCAGTGCCCCGGCGCATGAGCGCGCCATTCGCACGCTGATGGACTGGAACATTGAGGTGGATGCGGCCATGTTTTTGGGCGGGCTGGACAAGGGCGCGTTTTTGCGTGAATTTGAGCCCGACTTCTTTTTTGACGACCAGACCGGCCACATCGAGTCCGCCGCGCGCCACGTGCCCTCGGGCCATGTGGCCAGTGGCGTGCGCAATTGACGCAAGCCTGATGCGCAGACGAACCCTTTTGGCACACACTGGCAGGTGGGCTGTGGCCGCCAGCGCTGCGCCTTTTGTGGCGCCCAGCCACGCGGCGGAACTGGCGCCTGGCACTGCGAACACGGTGTTGGCGCAGCAGTGGCGCGCGGTGTCGCGCATTGGATATGGCCCCAGCGCGCTGCTGCTGGCGGAATTGCACGCCGCCCACAACCCGCAGGAATGGGCACTGGCACAAGTTGACCGCGCCCACGCCGCGAGCCAAACGCTCCCGGCCCTGGCGCCCGATGTGCAGGCAATCAACGCGCCCCTGCCAGAGCTGTTTGCGCAGTGGAAGCGCGAGCGCGAAGCCCGCGCCGCAGCGAACGCAGCCAACACCGCAAACGCCATGGCACCAGCCAGCACGCCCGCGATGGCCGAGCCTGCTGCCGCTCCAAAGCCTGTAGCAGCGCCAGCGGCTTTTGATTTTTCAACCGACGCCGGGCCGCTGGAGTTCAAACGCTTGCAGGTACAAAAAGCGATTGCCTGGCACTTGCGGGCCTGCAGCCAACCGGCCGAAGAAAACCCGCTGCTAGCGCGCATGACCGAGTTTTGGTTCAACCACTTCAATGTGTCGTCGGGCAAAGGCGAGGTGGGTGTTTTTGTGGGGCATTACCTGATTAACGTGGCGCGCAAGCACGCCTTGGGCCGCTTTGAGGACTTGCTGCTGGCCAGTGCGCGCCACCCGGCCATGCTGTACTACCTGGACCAGCACCAAAGCGTAGGCCCCGGTTCGGCGGACGCCAAAGGAGGGCAGCGCGGCCTGAATGAAAACTATGCGCGCGAGCTGATGGAGCTGCACACCCTGGGCTTGGACGGCGGCTACACCCAAGACGACGTGCGTGCGCTGGCCATGATTCTGACCGGCTGGACGGTAGGGCCAGAGGCGCCAGACGGTTTTCGTTTTGCGCCGCGCACGCACCAGGGCGGGGCCAAGGTCTTGCTGGGGCAAAGCTTCAGCACACTGGCCCCGGCCTATGGTGAGAGCGAGGGCCTAGACGCCCTGCGCATGCTGGCGCGCCAGCCCAGCACCGCGCGGCGCGTGTGCACCCGGTTGGCACAGTTTTTTGTGGCCGACCGCCCGGCCCCGGCCTTGGTGGAGCGCCTACGCCAGACTTTTTTGGCAAGCGAGGGCGACATGCGCGCCGTGCTGCGCGTGCTGCTGCAGTCGGGCGACTTTTGGGACCCCGGCAATCAGCTCTTCAAAACGCCCTTGGACTTTGCCTGCTCCGCGCTGGCGGGGACCGGTGCGGTAACCGACATGCGCAATCTGCAACTCACAAACGGTTTTTTAAGCGGCGCGGGCCAGCCACTGCACGGCTGGCAAACCCCCGATGGCTATACCACCGATGCCGCCACCTGGATGGTGCCCGAGGCGTTTACCCGCAGGGCAGATTTCGCCATCCGCTTGGTGCAGCAGTCCGGCGACACCTCGCGCTTGCCGGACTTGTTGGCGCCATTTCTCAGCAGCGCCACGCAAGCCGCCGTGCTGCGGGCGCGCGTTCCGGTGCGCAACGGCCTGCTGCTGGCCAGCCCAGAATTCATGCGCAAATAAGGAGACCCCAACCTTGATGCCAGCCATGACCGCCCCTACCGACAACCCTGCGGATAGCCCTGCGCTGGGCGGCCCGCGCCGGCGCGCCGTTTTGGGCGGGCTGCTGGCGGGCGGCACTGCGTGGGCTTCGCGTGGGGCCTGGGCGCAGTCCCAAAATGGCGCCGGTGCGGACGGGCGGCTCGTCGTGCTTTTTTTGCGCGGCGCCTACGATGGGCTCTCCGCCTTGGTACCCTACGCGGACCCTGACTATTACGCGCTGCGGCCCCGCATCGCCATTGCCGCGCCGGACGGCAGCGCGCAGACCGCCATCGCCCTGGACGGGCATTTCGCCCTGCACCCGGCGCTGGCCAGCCTGCACGCGGTGTGGCAGCAAGGGGTGCTGGCGGTGGTGCCCGCAGCGGGCCTGATCGACCCAACCCGGTCGCACTTTGACGCCCAGCACCAGTGGGAGCTGGGCATGCCCGGCAAATCCAGTGTCAGCCAAGGCTGGCTGAACCGCCTGGCCGCGCTCCCACCCAGCAGGGCGCGGGTGCTGGGCCGCGCCACGGCCATGGGCGTGGGCGAGGCCAATCCCTTTGTCCTGTCGGGCGCCGCACCCACCCGCCTGGTGCCGCGCGGTGGCGCTGCTGCCAAACCCGGCGTGCTGGCCGATGGAGGCACGCGCGACGCTCTGCTCGCCCTGTATGCAGGGCCTGACGACATGTCCCGCACTTTTCGGGCCGGCATGGAAAGCCGCATGCAGACCGCGCAAGGCCTGAGCGAGCAAACGCCCGGCCTCTCGCCCATGGCACCAGACCGGCAGGAAATGGCCGCAGCCAACAACGGCGCGCCACCGGCACAAGGGCTGCTGCTAGACGCCCAGTACCTGGGCAAACTAATGCGCCAAGACCGCAGCCTGCGCCTGGGCTTTTTGTCGGTGGGCAACTGGGACACGCATGCCAACCAAGGCGCTGCCACCGGGCAGTTGGCCAATAGCCTCGGCAATTTGGCCCGCACGCTGCTGCAGTTGCGCAAAGACTTTGACCAGCCCAATGACGTGGTGCTGGTGTGCAGCGAGTTTGGCCGCACCTGCGCCGAAAACGGCACCCGTGGCACCGACCACGGCCACGGCAATGCGATGTGGCTCATGGGCAATCGGATGCAAGGCGGGCGCTGGCACGGCCAATGGAGTGGCTTGGCAAGCGGCAATTTGCACGAAGGGCGCGACCTGCCGGTGCACCACGACTACCGCGCCGTAGTGGCCCAGGTGCTAAGGCGGACCCAAGGGCTGAGCGGCAAAGATTTGGATGTGCTGTTTCCTGGCATGGCCTGGGACGCGGCGCTGGACCCATTAATGAGAAGCTGATGCAAAAAACACCACCCACCTCCCCCAACACCGGCACCTGGAGCCGCGCCGCGCAACAGGTGCGCCGCGTCTGGGCGCTGTCCAAGCCCTATTACTTTTCGGACGAAAAATGGGCCGCGCGCGGCCTGCTGGCGGCCATCGTGGCGCTGAACCTGGCGCTGGTCTACATGGCGGTGCTGTTCAACGACTGGAACCGGCTGTTTTACGACGCCTTGCAAGAAAAAAACCAGCCGGTGTTTTGGACCCAACTGGGGCGCTTTAGCTACTTGGCGTGTGCCTTTATCGTGATTGCGGTTTACAAGTTTTACTTGACGCAACTGATGGAGATGCGCTGGCGCAAATGGATGACGCGCACCACCTTGCAGCGCTGGCTGTCGCATCAGGCCTTTTACCGCATGGAGCTAGGCCGCTTTGGCGGCAGCGACCCGGCCTTGGGCGGCGCGCCCGACAACCCGGACCAGCGCATTGCCGAAGACATCAACCAATTCACCGCGCTGACCACGGGCCTGAGCATGGGGCTCGTCAGTTCGACGGGCACGCTGCTGGTCTTTGTGGGCATTTTGTGGGGACTGTCGGGTGGCTTTGCGTTCACTGTGGCGGGCAGCGAATACAACATTCCCGGCTTCATGGTCTGGATGGCGCTGCTGTATTGCGCAGCGGGAAGCTGGATCACCCAGCGCATTGGCCGACCCCAAATTCCACTGAACTTCGAACAGCAACGGGTAGAGGCCGACTTTCGTCACCACATGGTGCGGGTACGCGAATACAGCGAGTCGATTGCCCTGGACGGCGGCGAGGGCGTCGAGCGCACCCAGCTCGAAGGCCGCTTTGGCGCGGTGCTGGACAACTACCTGCGGCTTATCAAGGCGCAAAAGAACCTGGTCTGGTTCACCAGCTTTTTTGGCCAGGCGGCGGTGGTGTTTCCGTTTGTGGTGGCCGCGCCCCGCTTTTTCAGCGGCGCTATTCAGCTCGGAGAGCTGATGCAAATCGCCGGTGCCTTTGACAAGGTGCAAGGGGCGCTCAGTTGGTTTGTCGACAACTACCCTAACCTGGCCACCTGGCGCGCCACGACCGACCGGTTGACCAGTTTTGAAGCGTCGCTCGCGCAGATGCGGGCGCACACGGACACGGCGACCAACACAAGCCTGGCAGCCTCAGGTACTGCGAACATTGCAAGCGGGGCTGCAGCTGCCAGCGTCCAAACGTCCACCGAGCTGCGCACCCAGAACCTGCAAGTCGCGCTGCCCAACGGCGTGGCGCTGCTGGCGCACACCGCGCTGCGTGCGCACGCCGGTGAACGCGTGCTGCTTCAAGGGCCCTCGGGCGCGGGTAAGAGCACGCTGTTTCGGGCGCTGGCGGGCATTTGGCCCTTTGCCAGCGGGGAGGTGTCGCGCCCACCAGACGCGATGTTCATCCCCCAGCGCCCCTACTTCCCCAACGGCCCGCTGCGCGACGCGCTGGCCTACCCTGAGCTTCCCACGCGCTACACCGAGGCGCAACTGCGCAAGGCCCTAGAGGACGCGCTGCTGCCCGATCTGGCCGACCAGCTGGACCAGTGGAACACCTGGGGGCAAAAGCTCTCGGGCGGCGAACAACAGCGCCTGGCGCTGGCGCGGGTGTTCTTGAAGCAACCGCAATGGGTGTTTGCCGACGAGGCCACCAGCGCCCTGGACGCGCCCACCGAGGCAATCTTGTACCAGCGCCTGGTGGACATGCTGGCGGCGCGCGGCGGTGGACTGGTGTCGATTGCGCACCGGCCGGGGGTGGCGGCGTTTCACACCAAGGTTTGGGTGATGGAGCCCACTTTGGCCGGTGCGGACGCGCGGTTTGAGGTGGTGGAGAAGGTGCTTTAACTTTAAGTTTAACTGCCTTCCCCCCCCTATCCCCCCGGCCCCCTTTCCACCCCAGCGGGGTGGAAAGGGGGAGCCAAAGTCCGAATTTGGTTTCTGCGCTTCGGCTAGGCTTCTACTGGCCTAATGCCTGTGGGTAGGCCAGCAGTAACTAGGAACGGCGCCGTCGCCGCGACGGCTTACGGGGTTTGATCGCAGCAGCCTTTTGGAAAATTCGTTCTTCGGCGCCGCCGCTACCTACCTCTGCCGCCTTTAGTAGGCGGACACCACTGGGGCTGCCCGCTAGCTAGATGCGGCGCCCGGCTCGAGGACCGCAGCGCCCAAACCCGTAAAGCCGTCGCGGCGACGGCGCCGCGTGTAAATGTCGCAGGCATACCCACAGGTACCACGCCAGTGGAAGCCTAGCCGGAGCGCAGAAACCAAATTCGGACTTTGGCCCCCCTCTCGCCCGCTGGGCGAGGGGTTGGGGGAGAGTGGGCAAACCCCACCCACCCGGCAGGGATTCAAAATAAATAGCGCACTCACATGCCCTGCGACAGGCACTTACTCGCAATACGCCTCAAATCCTTTGGCCCGCAAGTCGCAAGCCGGGCAGCCGCCACACCCGTAGCCCCAGGCATGCCGCTGGCTGCGCTCACCCAAATAGCAAGTGTGGGTGTGCTCCACGATCAGGTCAACTAGGGCCTGACCGCCGCCTTGCGCGTCGGCCTGCGTGCCCAGGTCGTGGGCCATGCGCCAGGTGGCGGCTTTGTCTATCCACATGAGCGGGGTTTCGATCAAAAAGCGCCGGTCCATGCCCAAGGACAAGGCGAGTTGCATGGCCTTCATGGTGTCGTCGCGACAGTCGGGGTAGCCGGAAAAATCGGTCTCGCACACGCCGGTGACGATGACTTGCAGGCCCCGGCGGTAGGCCAGCGCGGCGGCTAGCGTCAAAAACAGCAGGTTGCGGCCGGGCACAAAGCTATTGGGCAGGCCGCTGGCTTCCATGGCGATGGCGGTGTCGCGGGTGAGGGACGTGTCGCTCACCTCGCCCAGCACCGCCAGGTCGAGCAAATGGTCCTCGCCCAGTTTTGCGGCCCAGGCCGGAAAGCGTGCGCGCAGCGCACGCAGCACGTTCAGGCGAGCGTCTAGCTCAATGTGGTGGCGCTGGCGGTAGTCAAAGGCCACGGTTTCCACGCGTTGGTACTTGGACAGCGCGTAGGCCAAGCAGGTGGTGGAGTCTTGGCCTCCAGAGAACAAAACAAGGGCGGTGGTGTGCATGGGGTGATCTTAGGCCCGCACCAGGCGGACTTGTGTAAATGCGGGCCTGGGTGAAAGCTAGGGCAGGCGCTTGGACAGGGTCTCAAGTTGCGCGGAGAGTTGGCGCACCGCCTGGGTTAGCGCTAGCAGCTCTTGCTCTTTGAGGATGTCGATTTTTTCGTGCAGCAGCTCGATTTCCAGCTCGGCCTTGACGTTGATCTCGTAGTCGGTTTGCGCATGGCGGCGGTCGAGTTCGGACTGGCGGTTCTGGCTCATCATGATGGCCGGCGCTGTGTAGGCAGCCTGAAACGACAGCAGCAGGTTGAGCAAAATGAAGGGGTACGGGTCCCATGCACCGTTGCCTGTGAGCACATTGCCGGTAATCCACAGCACGATGGCCGTGCTCTGGATGAGGATAAAGCGCCAAGAGCCAATGGTGGCCGCCACCCCGTCGGCCAGGCGCTGGCCCCGTGTGAGCGGCAGCGCCTCCAGGTGTTGCGCCACCCGCTTGGGCAAGGGCAAGGCAGCATCGGCCCGGTGGCGGTGCGCACGGCGGTGGGCCCGCAGCAGCGCGAGTTGCGCGCGGTCAACTTTGGCGGCCGCGATGGCAGCAGCGTCCGATGCGGGCAGCGCTGCGGCATTGGCGGGTGGATGGGGGTTGGGGTTCATGGCTTTTCCAAAATCTAGATGACCCATTGTGACGACGACGGCCTGCTACGGTGTGAGGCAGGTCGACCGGGCAAGGCGCTGAGTAAGCCCCGTCTAGGCCCTTTTTCGTCGCCAAAAAACAACATGTCGCCAATAGCGGTAGTAGCAAATCACCCAATCGCGTAGAGTCGCGCCCTGCGGTTTGCGGTGCACGGCTCACACGCTGCGCGAACTCTGCATTCCCTTCACCCATCCATCCATCAGGAGAACAATATGAAAAACAAAACGACCTCTCTGTGGACTGGGTCAGCGGTGGCGGGACATACCAACTAATCGTCTCCCGCTTTTTTTAGCGCTCTACGGCGCGGTGCTTTGCGCTTAAGCGCAAAGCAGTGCTGCGTAGGCACGCGCGTCTGTCCCGGTCCAGTCTCAACTTTGTTTTTGATTCTGGAATTTACATGGGCAATTTTGTCAAACACGTGTCGGACCGCGCCTGCTTGGTGGCGTCTGACGCAACGTGGATGGACGACGCTGCAATAGCGCAGCTCGTCACCACATCGCAACTGGAGGGCATGCAGCGCGTAGCAGGCATGCCCGACTTGCACCCTGGGCGCGGCTATCCGGTAGGGGCCGCATTCTTCTCAAACAACAAGTTCTACCCCGCTTTGGTGGGCAATGACATTGGCTGCGGCATGGCGCTGTGGCAAACCGACTTGCGCGCCAGCGCGGTACAGCTCGACAAACTGGAAAAGCGGGTGGGCAATATTGACGGCCCGATGCACGACACGCACGCCGTGGCGCAAGCCATAACTGACGCTGGCATTCACCCCACCGGATGCGAGGCGTCGCTGGGCACTCTGGGTGGCGGCAACCACTTTGCAGAGTTTCAGCAAGTGGACACGGTGTACGAGCCCGAGGCGCTGGCCGACTTGGGCATTGACACGCGGCACCTGCTGCTCTTGGTGCACACCGGCTCGCGCGGCTTGGGGGAGCGCATCTTGCGCCAGCAGATGGACGCCTTTGGCCACAGTGGACTTCTGTCGGATACGCCAGAGGCGCAAGCCTATTTGGCGCAGCATGATGAGGCCCTGCAATTTGCGCGCTGCAACCGCCAGTTGGTGGCGCAGCGGCTGCTGGCCAATGTGCGGTCTGGGGGCCAGTGCGTGCTGGACGTGCAACACAACTTTGTGGCGCCAGCCACTATCCACGATCAAACCGGGTGGCTGCACCGCAAGGGCGCCACACCGTCGGACCAAGGGGTGGTGGTAATACCCGGCTCGCGCGGGGACTACAGCTACTTGGTGCGCCCGCTGCGGCTGTGCCACGACACGCTGCTTTCGCTGGCGCATGGCGCGGGGCGCAAGTGGATTCGTTCGGCCTGCAAAGACCGCTTGTTCAAGCTGATGACGCCCACCCAAATGGGCCGCACCGCCCTGGGCAGCCGCGTGATTTGCAATGACAAGCAGCTGATTTACGAAGAGGCGCCGCAGGCCTACAAAGGCGTGGACAGCGTGGTGCAAGCGCTGGTGGGCGCGGGGCTGGTAGAGCTGCTGGCACGGACCAAACCGGTGCTCACCTACAAAACCCGTGGGGAGTGCTGCGAATGATCTTGCTACAAATCAGCGCCAACACCGGGCCAGAAGAATGCTGCCTGGCCGTGCGCAAGGCGCTCCAGGTCTTGCTGCGCGAGTGTGCGGATGCCGGTGTGAATGTAGAAGTGCTGGAAGCAGTGCCCGCAGACAAGCCGGGCAATTTGCGCTCTGTGTTGCTGGCACTCGATGGGCAGGCCGCCGCTGGCGTGGCGCTGCGCTGGCGCGGCAGCGTGCAGTGGAACTGCGCCAGCCCCTACCGGCCCGCGCACAAGCGCAAAAACTGGTTTATTGGCCTGGAGGTGTTTGAAACTGAAGCGCCCGGTGAAGCCCATGCTGCGCTGCGCGACAAGGACCTGCGCTTTGAAACCCTGCGTGCCAGCGGCCCCGGTGGCCAGCACGTCAACAAGACCGACTCTGCGGTGCGCGCCACGCATATCCCCAGCGGCCTGAGCGTGAAAGTGCAAACCGAACGCAGCCAACACGCCAACAAACGCCTGGCCCGCGCACTGTTGGAACACAAGCTCGCCGCCTTGGCGTCCGACGCCGCCCAAGCCGCCCGCGCCGCGCGCTGGCTACAGCACCACGGGGTGGAGCGGGGCAACGCCGGGCGCGTGTTTCGCGGCGAGTCGTTCACCGAAATATTCAAGGCGCCTGACGCCCATTCAGAAATTTAAAAACCATGCAATCCACCATTGAACTCAACCAAACCCAGGCGATGGACTTTCTGCTCAACGTTGCAGTGGTACGCCCTGTTTTCATGTGGGGCCCGCCAGGCATCGGAAAAAGTGCGCTTGCGCAGCGGTTCTCAGACGCCGTCGGCATGGAGTGCGTCTCCTTGCTGGGAAGCCAGTTGGCCCCCGAAGATTTGCTGGGCATTCCCAAGATCGATGGCGAATGTTCCCGCTTCTACCCGCCGGCCAATATTGTTCGCAAGCAAGCCTTTGTCCTTTTCTTGGATGAACTCAACGCCGCGTCCCATGAAATCCAAAAGGCCTTCTATTCCTTAATCCTGGACCAACGCGTGGGCGAATACCACTTACCCCAAGGCACGGTGGTGATAGGCGCTGGCAACCGCGCCAAGGACGCCGCCATCGTCAAACCCATGCCGTCTGCGCTGATCAACCGCTTGGTGCACATCCATCTGCGCGCCGACCACCGCCAGTGGTTAGACTGGGCGATCAACGAGGGTGCAATCCATCCTTGGGTGGTGGAGTACATCCAATTGCGTCCCGACCATCTCTGGAGCGAACCGCCCAAACACGAGGAAGCGTTTTCCACGCCCCGCAGTTGGCACATGGTGTCAGACGCCCTGCATTCTTTTGGCGACCAGATCAGCGACAGCATGGTGGATGCCTTGGTCTATGGTTTGCTGTCGCCCTCGCATGCGGCGCACTTCAAGGCCTTTCTCAAACAAGTGCACCAAAAACACACCCTGCACGCCATCATCAAAGGCGATGCGTATTGGCCCACCGGCCCGCAAGACCGGGATGTGCTGTACTTTCTGGCGCAGTCTTTCCGGGCGCATTTGTGCAAAGAGTTGCCGCCAGACGAAGCCTCGGTTCGCACGGTGCACCAGCAATTGGGCATTCGGGCCAAAGACATGCTGCGCGACCTGGCCCGCATCAGCGTAGAAATCGCCCAGTCGGTGATGGGTGAGGATGAGGCGGGCCAACGGCTGCCCGCTTGGTTTTTGATCGAAGTAGCGCGCGACCTGCCGCGCTTGGCGGGGCTGGAAAGAAAGGCGACCGCATGAAACGGCACGATACCGAATACGACCAGGTGATCCGCTCGCTAAGGGCGCATCCCATCTTGGGCCACTTAGCGCAGGTAACCAGAATTTTTTTGGATACCAAGTTGCAATATGTGTCGCCACGCGCTTGGATCGCGGTGTCGCCAAACGGCGAGATCTGGCTGAATGGAAAACGCAAAGCAGAGCCCGCCGCGTGGACGCGCGTCATTGCGCTGGCTTTGGTGAGCCTGGGATTTGGATTGGTCCGGCGCCAAGAGCCCAGCGACTTATGGGAAATCGCCTGCCTGCTCCTTGCAGATAGGTTTTGCGAAGTACACAAACTGGGCAGCTTGCCCGAAGCCTTGCTTTACAAAAAAATTCATCTACCAGCGGGTGGTGCTGAGTCCTTGTTAAGCCAGTTTTGCGTGGCGGAGTGTGGGCCTGAACTGCGCAAGTGGCATGCATCCTTGGCGGGAGAACGGTGTTTTTTCTTTAACTTTGATGCTCCGCCCCAACTAAATAAATGGCAGGGATGGGGGGGGCCGCCCCAACTGGCCGAATCTTTTAGCTGAAGGAATTGCCAGCGGCGTCGGTCGCGCGCTTGAAGTCGCAGCCCAGACCAATAACCCTGGCGGGGCTTTCAAGCCGCTGACCCGCGCGCTGCGCGCCAAGCGCAAGCTGATGGACCATTACCCCTTGCTCGGCGCGCTGGCGGCCAGTTTTGATATTGAAGAGGATGCCAAACTTTGCAATCTGTATGACATACGCATCGCGGCGATTGACGTGGGCGCGCGGCGCATTTGGATGAACCCGGCGGCAGGCCTCTCAGACACTGAATGCCTGTTTGTGTTCGCCCATGAGCTGTTGCACGCCGGGCTGAACCACGCCTCGCGCAGGCGCGGTCGCGACCCCTTGCTATGGAACGTCGCGTGCGACTTTGTGATCAACGGCTGGCTGGTGGAGATGGCCGTCGGTGCCGCACCCGTAGGACTGCTGCACGACGCAAGCTTTGCCGGCAATTCCACCGAAGAGGTGTACGACACGCTGGCAAAGGATATTCGTCGCGCGCGCAAGCTTGCCACGCTGCGCGGCGTGGGCGTGCAAGATTTGATTGGCGAGGACGAGGGCGCGCTGTTCACCGACGCCGAGCGTTATTGCAGACAGGCCTTGGCACAGGGCGTGGACCAATTGACCCATGGCGCCCCACGTGGATTCGTACCCGCAGGTTTGATAGAAGAGATTCGCAGCCTGAACCAGCCGCCCATTGCCTGGGACGTGAAGCTGGCGCAATGGTTTGACGAGCGCTTTCCCCCGCCCGAGCAGCGCCGCAGTTATGCCCGACCCTCGCGCCGCCAGAGCGCCACACCCGATGTCGCCCGCCCCTCAGTGGTCAAACCGTCGGAAGAGCTGCGGCGCAGCCGCGTGTTTGGTGTGGTGTTGGACACATCTGGCTCTATGGAGACGCAGCTTCTGGGCAAGGCCCTGGGCGCCATTGCCAGCTACGCCATGGCGCGCGACGTTGCCGCCGTGCGCTTGATTTGTTGCGACGCACAGGCCTATGACAGCGGCTGGGTCGAACCCGAACGGCTGCTGGACCGATTCAGCTTGCGGGGCCGGGGCGGAACCATTTTGCAACCCGGCCTCGACCTGCTGAAACAACTCGCGGACAAAGCGGAATTCCCGCGCGGGGGGCCGCTGCTCATCATTACCGACGGCTATTGCGAAGACAAAATCACCACGGCCATGGACCACGCCTACCTGTTGCCGCAGGGCCAGCGCTTGCCCTTTCGCCCGGTGGGCCAGGTTTTCGCAGTGAAGTGACTCTCTGGCGAGTTTTTGCGTGGCCGGGGCCACGCTGTCGCTGCACATAATGCGCCACACTGCGCTGGCTTCTTACACGCCTGTCAGCGCCAACTCCTTTATCAGCAAGCACACCATGACCCCACAAGCCACCTTCTCCCTGTCCATGCTCGACCTGGTGGCCGTGCGCGAAGGCGCTAGCGTGGGCCAAGCGCTGGCCACGGCCCTGGCCACCGCGCAGCACGCCGAAGCCCTGGGGTTTAAGCGCTACTGGGTGGCCGAACACCACAATATGCAAGGCATCGCCAGCTCGGCCACCGCCGTGCTGGTGGGCTATTTGGCCGGGGGCACGCGGCGCATACGGGTGGGCTCGGGCGGCATCATGCTGCCCAACCATGCGCCACTGGTGGTGGCAGAGGCCTTTGGCACGCTGGCCGAGCTGTACCCCAACCGCATTGACCTGGGCCTGGGCCGCGCGCCCGGCACCGACCAGCCCACCATGCGCGCCCTGCGCCGCGACCGCCCGGAGACCGAGGCCGACTTTCCCCGCGACGTGGCCGAGCTGCAGCGCTTGCTCGCCCCCGCGCAGAGTGGCCAGCGCATCGTCGCCATGCCTGGCGCGGGCACGCAGGTGCCCATCTGGCTGCTGGGGTCTAGCCTGTATTCGGCACAGCTAGCGGCGCAGCGCGGCCTGCCCTACGCCTTTGCATCGCACTTTGCGCCGCGCCTCGTGATGCAGGCGGTGGACCTGTACCGACAGTTGTTCCAGCCCTCCGAGCACCTAGCCAAGCCCTATGTGGCCATTGGCGTGCCCCTGGTGGCCGCGCCCACGGACGAGGAGGCCGACTTTTTGGCCAGCAGCGTCTACCAGCGCGTGCTGGGCATATTGCGCGGCGACCGGCGGCGCTTGCAGGCCCCGGTGCCCGACTTTCTGCGCCAGTGCAGCCCGCAAGAGCGCGCAGCGATTGCCGACTTTTTGGGTGCAGCCGTGGTGGGCGGGCCTGACACGGTGCGCGAGGGCCTGCAGCACCTGGCCGCCGCCACCGGGGCCGATGAGCTGCTGCTGGTGTGCGACGTGTTTGACACGCCCAAGCGCTTGCGCTCTTTGGGCATTGCGGCGCAGGCCGTGCACTGCCAAGCCAGCGCAGGCTTGGAGTTGGCAGAAGTCACCGCGTGATGGCTGGCGTTGGTGGGTAAAAGGTTTCCGCACGCAACATCACGGCGTTGCGCCTGATACAAATCGAATGCCCGGAATTTGGATTGCATGCCCCCAGTCTGCCGCAATTTCAGCCCCATGCGCGCCTTCTGCAGGCGTCACCTCGCCTCAGCCTCTTAATGCCGCCCTATCTGGGTTTTCTTTGCCCCAAGTCCGTCTTAGACAACTCCTCGATGTTAAGCGCGATGCCCCGATCTCCCAATGGGCGCTGGCCCTGCGTGAGCGATCAGGATGGCAAAAGGCGGTCGTTGCGCTGACCAACAAGAATGCACGCATTCTGTGGGCGGTCATGACCAAGGAACACGCCTTCGATGCCAGGCACGTGAGCATCAAACCTTGCTGATCTCAAACCGACAAACCAAGTGATTTCTTGCCAGACGTGATTCCGATGATGCAGTGAACAGGTCAGACCGGCGGCGGGCAAGCCCGACTAACCCCTTGTGGCATTCGATTGGAAATGACCACGGGAACGGAATGGGGCCCTGCCGAGCGGTTCGTATCTGGGTCCGCGCCCACTAAGGCGCAACAAGGCCGTCTGTAGATGTGCAGTCTGTTCCCGTTGTATCGCACCATCCCCGTCACGCCAGTGCAAGAAAGCCGTCAACAATGAAGAACTCACGCCTGCGGTGCTTGACTACGTGGAAAGTCCCTGTAAGGGGTCAGGCCCCCGCGCGCAAACTTGCGCCAGCAGCCTTTCTCAATTGGCAGGCTTCTTCTTGCCCGGTAAAAGTCGCTCAAGTTGCTCACAGCAGTGTTGGGTAAAGTAGGCTCTGTTATCTCGGAGAATCGTCTCGGCCTGCTCAAACTGCCTGCGTGCGCAATGATGCTCGAAGTCAACTCGCGCCATTTCAATCTTTCCGAGTGGATTGCGCTTCTCTCGCAACGCTTTAGTAAGTTCACCATGCAATTCATTGAACTGAAGATCCTTTTCCTTGAGAGAGAGCATGCTTAACAGCGCAAGTTTTGCTGCAATCGGTAGATTCTTTCTCGTAGTGAAGAGATCGTGAAGCGACCCGAGGTCATTGTTTACCACGACCTCACGCATCTTGGCTCTCGCGCCATGGAAGTGGGTGCCGTCACGCTCGTCGGCCGCCTTGAGTTGATCAAGGCAAGTATCAATTTCTTTGATTGCCACCCCTCGTCTTTCAATTTTAAATCGATCAAGTAGAACCATTGCGAGAATGTCCAGCACGTATGGATTTCCGAAGGCTAGGTCGTGAGCCTTTGTGACGCAACTATAGGCCTCATCAAAGTTTCGCTCAAACGCATAGATATAAGCAAGTTCGCGGTAGACATGCGAATCGGCGTATTTGTCTTGCTTGATCTTTCTATACCAGCTAAGGGCCTCACGTAGATTGCCCTTCAGTCGTTCTCGTAAACCGTTTACGAAGTTTAATATGGCGTCCGTTTGTGGCGACTTCTTAATCTTGGGATATTCTGCAATGAAGATTTTGAATTGATCATTCAAGTCCGCTCGCACAGCTGACAATCCAATTAGGCGCCACGCCTCTCGCCGGCCATTGTCGCTAAGTTTTTCAGTCTGATCATAGGCTTGCTTTGCCAACTTGAGCGAAATGTCGTAGTCCTGAGAGTCGTAGCGGCGCTTTGCTGCTCTTATCTGCTGACTCGGCATTACCAGGTTCGACAGGTATCCCGCGATAGGCGTGCCATCTAGAATATGGGCAACGATTCTCGCGTCCAAGAGTTGAACGGAAAGATAGCTGGAGTCTTTGAGTGTGTCGAAATCGGCCAACAATGATTTTCTGATAGGGGCTAGGGCGGTTCTATGCTTCGAAGCAAGGCCTTCAGTTGCACGCTGAATATAGCTAACGAGAAAGTAGTCCGAATCTGTTCGAACTAGCAACCCAACATCGATTAGCGCTTCAGTCGCCGCTTCAAACTCAGGCCATAGTTTTACAATGCTCTGGATTTCCGCGTATGAAAGTATGTTTGCCTCTGCGAAGAAAGCGACGGCTCTTTCGCGGTCTGGGTTGGTTCCCACAAAGTCATACAGAATCTGTTGAACCTGTTCGTTGATCAGTTTAACGATGTTGTTGTGTGTTCGATTCGGTTTGTACTGCGGATTTCGCCTGAGATAGTTGGCTACCATGCTTATTAAGCCTGGGTGGCCGGAAATGCTTGTTTCTATGCGAGATTGCTCGTCTCGACTCGGAATGGAGACGCTGTACTTCTTTATCAGTACTCGAAAAAGGAACGTTGACCACTTTTCATCCAATGAATCAACGGATAGAAAGAGGCCATTTTGAAGATCGTTCCCGTTCAAGAATCTCTGGGAGACGAACCAAATATATGGATAGTCAGCCGGTATTAGATATTTTGTGAGAGTGGAGAACCAATTCTGCGGCTTCCCCTCTTCGGTGAGTGCAGCGGTTCCCAGATTTATTACTACGACCTGTCCGAAAGTGGTCGTAATATTTTTTAATAGGGCTGCGAGTTCTCGCGACTTGAGTACGGGACTCAATTGTATAAAGCGATCTAACTCGTGCTTGTAGTCGCTCGCGCGCCAGTTAGCACTATAGGCGAGTGCTCTTCTATATATGTCAAGGGTGTCATCAACCTGATCGACAGTGATCTCGATCTTGTGGGCTGAGATGTGCGGATAGAATGACTTGTATACCTTTGACGCAATAGTCCTGCGACCAATTCCATTTGGTCCCGAGATATAGAGGTAACTTGGTGGTACTTCTAGCTCAGAGAGCAGGTCTACTATTCTTCTCTCGTCTTCGCTTCTTCCGTGGCATTCGAATCCGTCTGCACCCTTATCATCCAGTTCGTCCATTAGGCGGAGCACTACCTGGCGCGGTGACGGCGGACAGGAAACGAAATAACGGCCCATCCATTGCGGCAAGGTATCCCATTTCGTATCATCTAGTTGGAAGACGAGGAACTTCCGAATCTTCCACCGAGTTCTGAGTTCAAGCGCTAAATCCAGTTCCGCTGTTACCCATTTCGATTGAATCGCGCTCGCAGATAAGAAAAGGGCGTAGACGTCGCAATCTTCCAGACCGTCCCGAATTTGCGCTGGCAGATCGCCGTTCTTTTGAAACGTCTTTGCGTCGTAGACGCAGCGGCCTGCTCCTAAGTCCGCATACACTTTCTCGACAAAGTCTTTGTCAAATGAGCTGTGTGAGAGAAAAACTCTGGACATGCGTATCCTCCCTATGTCTGTCTATTGTGTCTTGGCGGTGCGCCTTCCGGGCAAGCGCAAAGGCGGTAGTGCCAACGTTTGCGATACGTGTTTTCCCTGCGCCGCGCCTCGAAGATGGTCATTAGGGGGCCTAACGTGGAGTTGAGGCGCCTGCGCGACTTTTCGCGCAGGTCGCCTCGAACGCAGGGTTGGACGAAGCCGCTACGCGGAGTGGAACCCCAGTCGGTAAATTCGTAAGCTGTAGGCACATGTCTCAATTGTGATGCATGTTGCCCTCAACTTACCTGGAGTTTGCCCATGTTCACTTACCCCGGCGGGTTTGACCCGAGCGCG
>CANEVH010000018.1 GCA_947442105.1 Comamonadaceae bacterium
CAGCTTGCGCAGGGTGAACAGACTCTCGGTGAAGGTGTCGGATCCGCGCATGGTGGGCTCTGGATGGGTCAGTGATTCGGTATTTACCTAGAACGCTTCAGAGGCTGCCGACGTGGACAGGGCGGAAGGTATTTCAGCAGCCTGTTAAGAGGCCTGGCTAGCCGTAACGCCGACCCGTAGCCGGAAACCGCATACTTGGCCCCATGCTGACCACTGAAGCATCCCCGCTGAATCCCCTGCCCATCCTTTATTCCTTTCGCCGCTGCCCCTACGCCATGCGAGCGCGCTTGGCATTGCGCGTGGCGGGGCAGGCGGTGGAGCACCGCGAAATCGAGCTCAAAAACAAACCCATCGAAATGCTGCAAGCCTCGCCCAAAGGCACGGTGCCCGTGCTCGTACTGGCAGATGCAACGGTGCTGGAGCAAAGTCTGGAGATCATGCGCTGGGCTTTGGGGCGCAATGACCCGGATGGATGGCTGGGGGACGACGAAGCAAGCCGCCAAGACGCTTCGGGCCTGATTGCGCAAAACGATGGCGAATTCAAGTTCCACCTGGACCGCTACAAATACCCCCACCGCTACGGCCTGCCCGACGGTGCGGCACACCGGGAACTGGCGCGGGGATTCTTGCAGCAGCTTGAAGCGCGCCTAGCGCACGGCGGGTTTTTAAGCGGACCACGCTTTGGTCTTGCCGACGCAGCCATTGCACCCTTCGTGCGCCAGTTTGCGCACACCGACAAAACCTGGTTTGCGCAGCAAGACTGGCCTGTCTTGGCGCGCTGGCTGGCGGACTTTGAAATGTCGGCGGCGTTTATTACGGCGATGGAAAAACACCCGGTCTGGCCGGGTGTTGCGCGTGACACAGCGCCAGCGGCGCGCTGAAACCAACCCTAGGCGATGCGCGCCTTGGCCGCCGCGTACTCGCGTTTGAGCTGGGCCACAAAGTCACCGGTGGTCTGCACCTGGGTAATGGCACCAATGCCCTGGCCGCAGCCCCAGATGTCTTTCCAGGCCTTGGTTTTGTCGCCACCAAAATTCATTTTGCTGGGGTCGCTTTCGGGCAAATTGGCGGGGTCCATGCCGGCGTTGCGGATGCTGGGCGCCAGGTAGTTGCCGTGCACGCCGGTAAACAGGTTGCTGTAGACGATGTCGTCCGAGTCGCTGTCCACAATGCTTTGCTTGTAGGCCTCGGAGGCGCGCGCCTCTTGGGTGGCAATAAAGGCCGAGCCGATGTAGGCAAAGTCCGCGCCCATGGCCTGTGCGGCCAGTACCGCGTCGCCGGTGGCAATCGAACCGCTCAGCGCCACGGGGCCGTCAAACCACTGGCGGATTTCCTGGATCAGGGCAAAGGGGCTTTTCACACCGGCGTGGCCCCCGGCGCCCGCTGCCACAGCGATCAGGCCGTCGGCGCCTTTTTCAATCGCCTTGTGCGCGTGTTTGTTGTTGATCACGTCGTGCAGCACCACGCCACCGTAGGAGTGGGCGGCGGCGTTGATGTCTTCGCGCGCGCCCAGGCTGGTGATGATGATGGGCACTTTGTACTTGACGCACATGGCCATGTCGTGCTCCAGCCGGTCGTTGCTCTTGTGCACGATCTGGTTGATGGCAAAGGGCGCGGCGGGCGCATCGGGGTGCGCCAGGTTGTAGGCGGCCAAGGTTTCGGTGATTTCGATCAACCACTCTTCCAGCTGTTCGGCGGGGCGGGCGTTGAGCGCGGGCATGGAACCGACCACACCGGCGATGCACTGGGCAATGACGAGCTTTGGTGTGCTGATGATGAACAGCGGCGAGCCGATCACCGGGAACGGCAGGTGCGCCAAGGCGGCAGGGAGTTTGGACATGCGGTGGTACCGAAAAACGAAAAAATTAAAACGCGTCCAAGGCCAGCGCGGTCACGCTGTCCGCGCCTTCGACAATGCTGTCGCGCAGGCCTTGGGCTTTGGTGAGAATGTGGTCGGCGTAAAAACGCGCCGTCACCACTTTGGCCTGCATAAAGGCCACTTCCTTGCCATCGGCCACCGCCTGCTGCGCCACCAACAGGGCGCGCGCCATTTGCCAACCCGCCATCACGTTGCCCGCGAGCATGAGGTAGGGCACGCTGCCTGAGAACACAGCGTTGGGGCTGGCCTTGGTGCTGCCGGCCACGAACTCGATCACGTCCACCAAGGCGGCGCGCGCCGTGTCCAGGCGCTGGGCCACGGCCAGCGCGTCGGGCGTGCCGCTGGCGCGCAGATCGGCTACCGTGACCGCAATTTGCGCTGCAATCGCCTTGGCCGCTTGGCCGCCGTCGCGCGAGGTTTTGCGCCCCACCAGGTCATTGGCCTGGATGGCGGTCGTGCCTTCATAGATGGTCAAAATCTTGGCATCGCGGTAGTACTGCGCCACGCCGGTTTCTTCGATAAAGCCCATGCCGCCGTGCACTTGCACTGCCATGGAAGTCACTTCCAGGCTCATCTCGGTGCTAAAGCCTTTGATCAGCGGCACCATGAATTCATAAAAAGTCTGCTGCTCTTTGCGCGCCTGGGAGTCCGGGTGGTGGTGCGCCACGTCAAACGCAGACGCTGCCACGCTGGCCAGCGCACGGCAACCCTGCACATAGGCGCGCATGGTCATGAGCATGCGGCGCACGTCGGGGTGGTGGATGATGGGCGCGCTGGCGTTGATCGAACCGTCCACCGGGCGGCTTTGCACCCGGTCGCGGGCAAAGCTGGCGGCTTTTTGGTAGGCCCGCTCGGCAATTGCAATGCCCTGCACGCCCACGCCGTAGCGCGCGGCGTTCATCATGATGAACATGTATTCCAGGCCCCGGTTTTCCTGGCCCACTAAATAGCCCACAGCACCGGGCCCGGTGCTGTCTGCAATGCTCGCCGCCATGCCGTCGCCGTACTGCAACACCGCCGTAGCGCTCGCCTTGATGCCCATCTTGTGCTCGATGCTCACGCAATGCACGTCGTTGCGCGCGCCCAAAGTGCCGTCAGCGTTGACCAAAAACTTGGGCACCACAAACAGGCTGATGCCCTTGACGCCTTCCGGCGCGCCCTGCACCCGGGCCAGCACCAGATGGACGATGTTGTCGGCCATGTCGTGCTCACCCCAGGTGATGTAAATCTTGGTGCCAAACACCTTGTAGGTGCCATCGGGCTGCGGCTCGGCGCGGGTGCGCACCATGGCCAGGTCGCTGCCGGCCTGGGGCTCGGTCAGGTTCATGGTGCCGGTCCACTCACCGCTGACCAGCTTTTCCAGATAGGTGGCTTTGAGTTCGTCCGAGCCTGCGGTCAGCAGCGCCTCAATCGCGCCGTCGCTGAGCAAGGGGCACAGCGCAAAACTCATATTGGCGGAGTTTTGCATCTCGCCGCACACCGAGCCAATCGTCTTGGGCAGGCCCTGGCCACCAAACTCGGTGGGGTGTTGCAGGCCTTGCCAGCCGCCCTCAGCAAACAGTTTGAACGCTTCTTTGAAGCCGGGCGTGGCCGTGACCACGCCGTCTTTCCAACTGGTGGGGTTTTGGTCACCGGCCCAGTTCAGTGGCGACAACACGCCTTCGTTGAACTTGGCCGACTCTTCTAGCACCGCCTGCGCCGTGTCCAGGTCCGCGTCCTCAAAACCGGGCAGTTGGGCAATCTGGGCGATGCCAGCCAGGTGTTCGATGTTGAACAGCATGTCTTTGACGGGGGCGATGTAGCTCATGGCGGATTTCTAAAAAAATGGAACAGGAATAGCCAATGTGGCAAACACAGTGGACGAAAAAAAGGCACCTCGCGGTGCCTTTTTAGCCCGATTACAAAGCAGCAACGAGCGCTGGAACTGCCACAAACAAATCGGCCTCCAAGCCGTAGTCGGCCACGCTGAAGATGGGGGCCTCGGCGTCCTTGTTAATGGCCACGATGACCTTGCTGTCCTTCATGCCAGCCAGGTGCTGAATGGCGCCACTGATGCCGCAGGCCACATACAACTGGGGCGCCACAATCTTGCCGGTTTGGCCGACCTGCCAGTCGTTGGGCGCGTAGCCCGCGTCCACCGCAGCGCGGCTGGCGCCCATGGCCGCACCCAGCTTGTCAGCCAGCGGCGTCATGATTTCCATGAACTTTTCGCTCGAACCCAGGGCGCGGCCACCAGAGACGATGACCTTGGCCGCCGTCAACTCAGGGCGGTCGTTTTTGGCGATCTCCGAGCCCAAGAAGCTCACGTCGGCGCTGTCGCTGGCCGCAGTGGGCGCGTCCACGTTGGCGCTGCCGCCGGTGCTGGCTGCGGCGTCAAAACCGGTGGTGCGCACGGTGATGACCTTGATGGCGTCGCTGCTTTGCACCGTGGCAATCGCGTTGCCCGCGTAAATGGGGCGCTCAAAGGTGTCGGGGCTGTCGACCTTGGTGATGTCCGAGATTTGGCCCACATCCAGCTTGGCAGCCACGCGGGGCGCGATGTTCTTGCCATAGGCCGTGGCCGGAAACAGCAAGTGGCTGTAGCCCGAGGCCAGCGCGACCACCTGGGCCGTTACGTTCTCGGCCAGGCCGTGGGCCAGACCGGCGTTTTCGACATGGATAACTTTGGCCACACCGGTGATTTGAGCGGCGGCAGCGGCAGCCGCGCCTGCGTTATGACCAGCCACCAGCACGTGGACGTCACCCCCGCACTGGGCGGCGGCGGTGATGGTGTTGAGGGTCGAGGGCTTGATGCTGCTGTTGTCGTGTTCAGCGATGACGAGAGAGCTCATGGAAATGTCCTTTGTTTGTTTCAGATGACCTTGGCGTCGTTTTTCAGCTTGTCCACCAGGGCAGCCACGTCGGCCACCTTGATGCCCGCAGCGCGGGCGGCAGGCTCCACCACCTTGAGGGTCTTGATGCGTGGGCTCACGTCCACGCCCAGGTCGGCGGGGGTGAAGGTGTCGAGCTGCTTTTTCTTGGCCTTCATGATGTTGGGCAAGGTGACGTAGCGCGGCTCGTTGAGGCGCAGGTCGGTGGTGATGATGGCGGGCAGGCTCAGGCTCAAGGTCTCGGAGCCGCCGTCCACTTCGCGGGTGACTTGGGCTTTGCCCTCATTCACTTCCACCTTGCTGGCGAAGGTGGCTTGGGGACGGTCGCTCAGGGCGGCGAGCATCTGGCCAGTCTGGTTGCAGTCGTCGTCAATCGCTTGCTTGCCCAAAATCACCAGGCCAGGCTGCTCTTTGTCCATCAGCGCCTTGAGCAACTTGGCCACCGCCAGCGGTTGCAGTTCTTCGCTGGTCTCTACCAAAATGGCGCGGTCGGCGCCAATGGCCATGGCGGTGCGCAGGGTCTCGGTGCATTGGGTCACTCCGCAGGACACGGCGATGATTTCGGTGGCCACGCCTTTTTCCTTCAGGCGCACAGCTTCTTCAATGGCGATCTCGTCAAACGGGTTCATGCTCATCTTGACGTTGGCAATGTCCACGCCGCTGCCGTCGGACTTGACGCGCACCTTGACGTTGTAGTCGACCACACGTTTTACGGGTACCAAAATTTTCATAACTGCCACTCCAGAAAAGATAGAAAAAGGCACAACAGGGCCGCAGGGACTTTACGTGCACGTCAACCTTAGATTCTATGCGCCCCCTGTGGGCCGCCGCCTTGGCAGCCCACAGCGCAAAGAAAAGAACGACCGTGCTTTTTTAATTCTAACCCTGCCCCAGGCATGGCTTGGCTGCTGGGCGACGGGTCTTGTAGCGGGGGCGACAGCCCCGGCCTGGCGCTGATTAAAGGGCGAGAACTTTCATGACTGGGGGTGCTGCGCACCGTCAGAAAAGTTGGCCGGCTTGGAAAACTGCAGTACGCCGTCTTGCAGGGTGCCAAAGCGCAGCGCCAGCAGGTCGCGCAGGTAGTTTTGGTTCAGGCGCCACGGCGTGCTGCTGCCCTGCACTGGAAACCGGTCCAGCGAACGCTGGATGTAGCCCGAGCTGAAGTCCACCCAGGGCTGCGCTTGCACATTGGCCGTGGGCAGCTTTGGGGTGCAAACACCGGCGCCGGTGCGCTGCATGTGGCGCAGCAGGCGGCACACAAAGCCGCCTGTGAGGTCGCTCTTGAGCGTCCACGATGCGTTGGTATAGCCCACCACATAGGCCAGGTTGGGCACGCCCGCGAGCATCATGCCCTTGTAACTCATGGTCTTACCGATCTCTACCGGCCGGCCGTCCACGCTGATCGCAATACCGCCAAAGCCCAGCAAGTCCAGCCCGGTAGCGGTGACTACCAGGTCCGCTTCGAGCAATGCGCCAGAGCCCAGGCGAATGCCTTGGGGCTCGAAGGCGGCCACGGTATCGGTCACCACAGCGACCTTGCCGCTTTGGATTGCAGCAAACAAATCACCGTCGGGCACCAAACACACGCGCTGGTCCCAGGGCTTGTAGCGCGGGGTGAAATGGGTTGGCACATCAAACGCCTTGGGCAGTGCGGCTGCCACGGCGCCCACAATGCGCGCTTTGACGCGCTCGGGCCGGTGCTTGGCCAGCCAAAAAAAGAACATGCCCAGGGCCACGTTTTTCCAGCGCGTAAGCCCATAGGTCAGCCGCTCTGGCAGCGCCCGGCGCAGCGCATTGGCTAGCGCGTCGCGGCGCGGGCGCGCCACCACATAGGTGGGGGAGCGCTGCAGCATGGTCAGCTGCGCGGCCTCAGGGGCCATGGCGGGCACCAGCGTCATGGCAGTCGCGCCGCTGCCGATGACCACCACACGCTGGCCACGGTAATCCATGTTTGTCGGCCAGTCTTGCGGATGCACCACACGCCCCTTGAACTGCGCCAGACCCGGAAAATCGGGGGTGTAGCCATGGGCATAGTTGTAGTAGCCACTGCATACCCACAAGAAACTACAGCTCAATTGCAGCCGCTCTTTGGCCGGTCCGCGCTCTATGGTCAGCAACCAGCGTGCCTGCGGGCTGGACCAGGCCGCTGCCACCACGCGGTGGCCCAGGCGGATGTGTGGCAGCAGGCCACGCTCGCGGGCGGTGTCTTGGAGGTATTGCAAGATGGACGGGCCGTCGGCAATCGCTTGGCCATCGGTCCAGGGCTTAAACGCATAGCCCAGGGTGTGCATGTCCGAGTCCGAACGCACGCCGGGGTAGCGAAACAGGTCCCAGGTGCCGCCCAGGCGCTCGCGCCCTTCCAAAACGGCAAAGCGCCGACCCGGGCAGCGCTGCTGCAAGTGCACCGCGCTGCCAATGCCCGATAGGCCCGCGCCCACAATCAGGGTGTCAAAGTGCTCCAGGCTCATGCCACAAAGATACGTGCCAGCCGACCCATAGAACACCAGTACAGGTCGCGCTCCCAGCCCACGCTGGGAAACACCACGCCTTGGGTGATGCCACCGCTGCGCACCCGGCCGCGCTCGCTGCCCGTCTCCACCTCAAGCACCACCACTTCTTCGCCCCAGCGGCGGTAGTCGTTGACCACCAGTTCGCCGGTCTGCGGGTAGAGCAGCAAGTGGCTGGCCACGCCGAAGTCATTTTGGGTCCACAAGGGCGCCAGCGTGTGGCCAGCGCCTATGCGCCAGGCGCGCAAGACCTTGTTCGCCGAGTCAAAGGCGACCACGATGCGCCGCTGCACATCCACCAGCGGCGGATTGGTGATGCTGCCGCCGGGCAAGCCGCTCACATCCAGGCTGGCGTGGTCACGCGCGTCGGTAAGCGAGACGCGCAGCAGCCGGTTGGCGCTGGGGCGCACGCCCGCGCCCAGCATATGGATGCGGTAGCGGTGCAGGCCGTTGTCCATCAACCAGGCGTTTTGGCCATCGATCACGGGGTCCCAGCCATAGCTATGGGCGGTGGCGCCTATGTAGTCCCACTGCCAACCGTGGTCCAGGCGCAGGGTTTGCGCCGCATCGTCCCAGTGGTAGCGAAAAATGCTGCGCACGCCCACCACGTAGACGGTGTTGCCCACCGCGCTCAGGCGGGCGATGGATGGCTCGGGGCAGACCACGGGCGCACAAGCTGGGCGCAGGGTCTCGGGGTGGATGACGCTCAGGCTGGCGGCTTGTGTGTCAGACAAATTTTTGGCAACGATCAGCCCCTTGTCCAAAATGACAAAAGAGTTGTAGGCCTGCGCAAGCGGCAGTTCCAGTGATGCCTTCAAGCCGCAAGCGCGGTCCAGGCGGTGCGCGTAGCGGCCGTACACCACATAAATGTCGCCATTGCGGTGAATCGCCATGCCGCCGGGCCACATGGGGCCGCCGGGCAAGCGCTGCGAGCTTTTGCGTGTGCGCAGGCTGTGCGGGTCGATCAGCTCCACGCACGCCGTCGTGGCCATGCCCAGCTTGGAGCGCAGCGCTGAATGCGTGAGCAAATACACCTCGCCAGGGTCACCCAGCACCGTCATGGTGGACATCAGCGTGTTGCGCGTTACGCAGGCCAGTTTTTCGCCGGGCTGTAGGTTCAGGGCGGATGGGGCGCGCGCGGCTTGCAGACGCTGCGGCCCACCGTCCTCGCCCGGCCAGGGGCTGGGGTAGTAAGCGGCGTTCACTTGCGGCGCCGGCGCACCAGCCACCAGGTCAGCAGCGCCAGCAGACCGATCAAAACGGCGGCGGCTTGCTTGCCAAACACCGGCCACCAGTAGCGCGAAAGGGAGTTGATGAACACCTGCTTTTGCGGCGTGTAGCCCTCTGGCATGGGCAGCACTTGGTTGGTTTTCTCGTAGTGGGCGTAATCCACTTGCATGGCGGCAAACTCTTGGGGCAGCTTGGCGCTCAGGTCTTGGGTTTCGCCAGGGTCGGTAGACAGGTCGTACAAGTGCCACAGGCCATCGCCCAAAGGCGGCATATTGCGCACCAGCTTGAGGCTGCCTTTAAACAATGCCGCGTTGCCCGACAGCTCGTAGCCTAGCGGCAGCTCGGGCCCGCGCACAGCGCTTGCGTTGCCTTGCAGCAGACCCAGCAAACTGTGGCCGACCAGCGGCTCCACTGGCACACCTTGGTAGCTGGCGCCTGGCGCTTCAATGTGCGCCAGCGCCAGCAGCGTGGGCGCAATGTCGGTCACGTGGGTCAAGGCGCCTTGCACCCCGCCGCCTTGTCCAACACCCGGCCCCGAGATAAACATGGGCGCACGGATGCCGCCCTCGCCCGACCAGAACTTATAGCTGTAGAGGGGAGACGCGGAAGCGCTGGCCCAGGCTGGGCCGGTGATGCCGTAGGTGCCCTTGGCGCCCAGGGTTTCGGTGTCTTGCTTGTAGTGGAACCACAGCCAGGGCTGGGCCTCGTGGTAGTCCGAGCCCTCGGGTCCGTTGTCCGATAAAAAGACGAACACCGTGTTGTCGTACTGCCCCGTCTTTTTGAGGTGCTCCACCAAGCGCCCCACATGGTGGTCCATGGCCTCGGCCATGGCCGCGTACACCTCCATCTGGCGCTCCATGTGCAGGCGTTCTTTTTCGGGCAGGGCGTTCCAGTCGCTGGTGGTGGACATGGTGGTCATGGCGGTGCCCTTGGGCACGAGCCCTAAGGCGATGGCGCGGGCCAAGCGCTGCTGGCGCAAAGCGGTCCAGCCCTCGCGGTACCGGCCCTTGTATTTGTCCACATAGGCCTTGGGCGCCTGCACCGGCACATGGTTGGCCTGAAAACCCACATAGGCAAAAAACGGCTGCTGCTTGCGGGTATCGGCGTCGATGTAGCCGATGGTGCGGTCCACGAAGTACTCCGAGGAATAGAACTCGGCAGGCATGGTGGCGGTTTTGCCGTCTTCAAACCAGTAGACCTGCGGCACGTGGGGCAGGTACTGCTTGGCCGGCTCCCAGTTGTCCGAGCCGGTATCGCCCTGCACGATGGACTTGTCAAACCCGCGCCGGTTGGGCAGGTTGTAGGGCTCGGAGCCCACATTCCACTTGCCTGCAACATAGGTGCGGTAGCCAACGTCTTGCAAACGGGTGGCCACCGTCACCACAGTGGGCGCCAAAGAGCCCTGGTAACCCGGCTTGCCCAGGTGCTCGGTAGGCATGGCCTCGCGCAGGTTGCCCACGCCGTTGCGGTGGTTGTCCACCCCTGTGAGCAGCATGGAACGTGTGGGCGAACAAGAGGCCGCGACATGAAAGTTAGAAAAGCGCGTGCCGCGCTTGGCCAGCGCGTCCAGGTGGGGGGTGTCGATTTCGCCCCCAAAGGCGCCCAAGTCGGTAAATCCCCAATCGTCAGCTACCAGCACCACGATGTTGGGGCGCTGCGGCGCCGTTGCCGCTACCGGGCTTGCCGCCCACACGGCGCATGAAAACCCCAGCGCCATGACCAGCACGCCGACCGCCAAGGCATGGCTTGTCGCTACTTTCATTCTCTATCTCCTTTGGGACACAGCGCAACAACGCGTTCGCAGCGTCACCATACACTGCTGTACTTTAGCCAATGTAGCACGCAGACCGGGGCTGGAAAAACACCGCTATCCGTTGGGCGACAATGTGCTGCGAAAAACCCCACACGGAACGCCATGGCAGACAGCCCGAGCAGCACAGAAGAACCGGCGCCAGCGCGCCAAACGGGCGCGCGCCTCAAGCGCGACGACTGGCTGGACGCCGCCTTCCAGGCTGCAGTGGAACACGGATTTGACGGCGTGCGGGTACTGGTGTTGGCCGACACGCTTGGCGTGACGCGTGGCAGTTTTTATTGGCACTTTAAAGACCACGCCGACCTGATTTCCGCACTGCTGCAACGCTGGCACGCCAGCGAGACGCGTGGCAACCAGCATATGCAACAGCCCTCCAGCCCCGACCCCGTAGAAGACCTGGAGATATTGCTCGATGCCGCTTTGGCCCACGGTGGAGCGGACCTTGGCAATATGCGCTTTGAGTTGGCCCTGCGCAGCCTGGGTCGCCGCGACGCCGCCGTGGCAGCCATGCTGCTGGAGGTGGACCAGGCGCGCATGGCGCTGTTTGCGGTCAAATTTGCGCGCATTGCGCCCGACGCCAAGACCGCCACAGACCTGGCCGCGCTGTTTTACCTGGCCATTGTGGGCAGCTTCCAGGCCCTGAGTCGCCCGAAGGCTGCACACCCCACCAAGCAGTACCTGCAAGACATCATTGGCCGCTACTTGATCAAGCAGCAAGCCACGTAGACCGGTGCAGCGACTGCGCTTGGCGGCAGCGCCTTTTACCCCCTGTACTGGTTTTTCTTAGACTTTTTCTCAGGTACCGTACGTAAAATATTGTTCTATAAAGGGAATTTACTATGGTCAACCTGACGCGTTGGTGCACTGCATGCTTGCTATTGGTCATTGCGCAGGGGGGCCAGGCACAAATTCTGATCGGCCAAACCGCAGGATTTACAGGCGCCGTAGCGGCGGGCGTGAAAGAAACCCTTGAAGGCGCAAAACTGCACCTGGACGCCGTCAACGCCAAGGGCGGAGTCAATGGAAAGACCATTGAGCTGATCTCGCTGGACGACCAGTTCGATCCCAAACTGGCCAGCGAAAACGCCCGCATCCTGATTGAGGACCGGGGCGTACTGGCCCTGTTCTTGACACGTGGCACGCCCCACACCCAGGCCATTCTTCCCCTGCTCGATAAGCATGGTGTTGCCTTGCTTGCCCCATCCACCGGTGCCATGGTGTTTCACCAGCCGGTCAATAAATATGTGTTTAACGTACGGGCCACCTACCAACGCGAGGCGGCAAAGGCGGTAAGCCAGCTCAAAGCCATGGGCATATCGCGCATTGGCCTGGTTTATGCCGACGACAGCTTCGGCGCCGATGGCATGCAAGGCGCGCAAAAAGGCTTGGCAGACGCCAACCTCCAGCCCGTGTTGACGGAAAAATTCAACCGCGCCACGCCCGACTTTGCGCCCATTGCCAGCAAGGTCAAACAGTCCAACCCGCAGGCCGTGATCATGATCGCCTCTGCGCAAGCGGTGGTCGACGGCCTGTCAGCTTTTCGGGCGGCGGGCTCAGGCGCCCAGATCGTGACGCTGTCCAACAACGCATCCCGCGGGTTTATCAAAAGCCTGGGCGAGCAGGGGCGCGGCGTCATCGTCACGCAGGTCTTTCCCTACGAGCGCTCCGTCTCCTATGCCCTTGTCGCTGAAGCCCAGAAACTGTTAAAGGCCCAAGGCGGTGGTGACCTAAGCCCCGCCATGCTAGAAGGCTTTTGCGCCGCCAAAGTCTTGGTCGAGGGCCTGCGCCGCGCCGGGGCAAAACCTACCCGCCAAAAATTCCAGGCCGCCCTAGAAGGCCTGCGCAATTTTGATATCGGCGGGCTGGAGGTGAACTTTTCACCCGAAGACCACACTGGGCTGGACTTCTCGGACCTGTCCATCATCACGGTGGACGGTAAGTTTCGGCGCTAAGCCGAGCGCTTGAGGGCCGCTACCGCACCCGCATCGGTCAAGGCCCCGGTGCCACCAGCGCCGTGCGAAAGCCCAGGTGGCTGACCGCCAAGTCATCGTCCTGCGCCTGGCGCGCGCCCGCGCGGTAGCGCATGCAATAGTTGGGCGCGCACAAAAAAGAGCCGCCTTTGATCACATGCTGGCCCACTGGGCTGGCGCCTGCGGGGCGTGCGCTGCTGGGGGGTGGGTCGATTTCCGCTTGGCCCACCAGCACCGCGTGGCTGGGGGTATAAGCGTCGCGGGTAAGTTCCCAAGCGTTACCAATCATGTCAAACAGGCCCAGTGCATTGGGCGCAAAGCAGCCCACGGGCGCCAGACCCACAAAGCCGTCGTCCGCCGAGTTGGCCACCGGAAACAGGCCTTGCCAGGTGTTGGCTTGCGCAGGCTGCGCGTGGTCGGGCAGCTCCTGGTTTTTCGCGCCGCGCGCCGCCCATTCCCACTGCGCTTCTGAGGGCAGGGTTCTGCCCTTCCAGCGCGCATAGGCCTGGGCGTCTTCGATGGTGACCTGGACCACGGCAAAAGCGCCACGGCCTTCGATAGAGGTGCCCGGACCACCAGGATGGCGCCAATTGGCGCCCGGCACGTAGCGCCACCACTGGGTGGGGCTGCCCTGGCCAGACAATTGGGTGGGGCTGATAAACACCACCGCGCCGGGCTTGCGCATCTCGGGGGGTAACTCTGGGTGGGCTGCGGCGTCTACCGCCCGCTCGGCTACCGTGACATAGCCGCTTGCTTTGACAAAGGCGGCAAATTCGTCGTTGGTAACCTCGGTGCGGTCTAGCCAAAAACCGGCCACTTCGACTTGTTGCAAGGGAAGTTCCTCGGCGTACACCGTGTCCCCCAGGGCCAAAGTGCCCGCTGGCACCCACACCATGCCCGGGTGCGGAGCGTTTGCCGCCGCTGCGGGCAGCGCGCAGGCCATCGGCTCTTGGCGCAGGTGGCGCTCGCTGCGCTGCGCAGACCACCACAACCAGCCTGCCAGGGCCAGCACACACAGCGCTAACACACCCAGCCAAGCGCACGCTCGGGTGGTGAAAAAGGGCAATTGCATGGCGGCGATTGTCGACTCAGGGCGCAGTGGCCTGGGGATAGGTGGCCTGCGGATCAGCGTCGCTTAGTTGTACCAGTAGGTGTATTCGTCGCCGGGCGCGTCGGCTTGGTCCAGCGTCTTGTCGATGTTGACAGGAAGTTTGACAAACGATGGCCAGAGCGCGGGCGGCATGTCCGCGTGGTGGGCGGCCATTTTTGCCTTCATTTCGGCCAGCTTTTGGGGCTCACGGGTGGCCAGGTCCACCTTTTCTGTCGGGTCATTGGCAAGGTTGAACAACCAGTCTTTGGCCGGCAACTGCGCAGAAATCAGCTTCCACTGCCGGTCACGCATGGCGCGGTAAGGGCCGTCACGCCAGAACAGCGCGCGCTCGGGCTGCGCCTGCGGCTGCTTGCCCAGGAAAGGCAGCAAATTCACACCGTCAATCGGCCGGTTACTGGGCATCTTGCCGCCCGCTGCGGCCAATACCGTAGGCATGATGTCGATATTGGAAATGGGTGCTTGGTACTGCGTGCCCGCCGCAATATGGCCCGGCCACTTGGCCACATAAGGCACGCGCAGCCCGCCCTCGAAAAAGGTCAACTTCCAGCCGCGATACGGCTGGTTGACGTCGGGAATGCCGATGTAGTTGGGAGCGCCGTTGTCACTGGCAAAAACCACCAAGGTATTTTGGTCCAGGCCCTCGTCTTTGAGGGTTTGCAGCACGCGCCCCACGCTGCGGTCCACCGCGCGCACCATGGCGGCGTACACACGGCGGCGGTGGTCGGGGATGTTCGCCAGCGCGTCGTAGTCTTCCTTGCTGGCTTGCAGCGGCGTGTGCACGCCCCAGTGCGCCAGGTACAGGAAAAACGGCTGGTTTTTGTTGCGCTGGATGGCGGTGACGGCCTCGTCGGTAAAGTAGTCGGTCAGGTACTTGTTAGGCTCAAACCAGCGGCCAGCGTTGTAGCTCACGCCAAAGCGCATATTGGGCCAAAGGAATTTGTCTATCGGGTCAAACTCTTGCTTGGAATTGACCACGCGCGGGTCGTTTTGCGGCAGGTACAAGCCGCTTTCCATGAACACGCTCTCATCAAAACCTCGGCTATTGGGCCGCATCTCGGGCGTGCTGCCCAAGTGCCACTTGCCAATGTGCATGGTGTGGTAGCCACGCTCTTTGAGCGCCTGGGCCATGGTCACCTCCGAGGTGGGCATGCCCAAGTCGTTGAAGTCCTTGGCTGCTTTGGCCGCCGCCTGGTCGATCAGCACCGGGTGTGCGCGTTGCGTGTCCTTGTACAACTCGCCAGAGACCCGCGCCATGGCACCCGGCGTGGGTGTGAACTCCACGCCAAAACGCCACGGGTAGCGGCCTGTCATCAGCGCGGCGCGCGACACAGTGCACACGGCGCTGCCGGCATAGCCCTGGTCAAAACGCACACCCTCGCGGGCGATGGCGTCAATATGCGGCGTGGGC
The DNA here is from genome assembly GCA_947442105.1 of Comamonadaceae bacterium. GTDB lineage: Bacteria > Pseudomonadota > Gammaproteobacteria > Burkholderiales > Burkholderiaceae_C > Allorhodoferax. Next base: position 14,789 of record CANEVH010000018.1, read on the forward strand.
ACGCCTTCGGCGGTAAAGCCGGCACCATGCGTGGACACGTCGTTGATGCCCAAATCGTCCGCCAAGATGACAATGATGTTGGGCGGGCGCTGCGCCAGCGGCGTGGCTGCGGTTTCGGGGCCAGCAAGCCAGGGCACGGCTTGGTAAGCATCGCGCGGATGCGCGAAGTCGGTGTACCAGCCCAGCGAGTACTGCAGTACGTAAATCCGATTGGCGTAGGCCAGCGCGCCCAAGACAATCAATGCCGCCACCGCGATACCAAACTTTGCTTGCTTTGTCATAGGTGCCTCTACGCGCCACGCGGGGCGCAAGCTTGGGGTGAAGCGCCAGACGGTCAATCAGCAAAACCGTTGGCTGTGGCGTGGGTGGGTGCCGCCGAGGCCCGGCAGTGCGGGCTTACCCCTCCCAGCGAAAACGCTGAAGCAGCTCAGGCCGCAGCCGTGCTGCCCACCGGCACAAAATGCCGAGTGTTGTCGCGCAGCCAGGCTTGCGAGCGGCTGGCGTCGTGCTGCTCAGGGTGAAAATCTTCGCGCAAATAGTCGCGCCACATGCCCACATTGCCCCGGATCAGGCCGTCTTTGGCCATTAATAGCTTGGCGCCACTGCGCCAGGTGCTGGGGCGAAACAAGGCGCCGTCGTGCCAGAGGTTGCGCACCGTTTGGCGAAGCACATCGGTGATGAAAATCACGCTCACGACGCGGAAAACCCGCAAACGCCAACCATAGCCACCGCCCATGGCCTGGTAAATGTCAAAGGCCGTGCTGCGGTGCTCGGACTCTTCGGCGCTGTGCCACAGCCACATCGTTTGCAAGCGTTCTTCGGCGCCTTCAAGGGCTTCGGGGTGGCGCAGCATCCAGTCGGCAAACAGCGCGGTGAAGTGTTCGGTGGCGGCGGTCGCGGCCACGTGGATGCGCGGGTCCATGCCGGCCTGCTTTTTGATGCGGGCCGAGGACCGCTTTTCAATGGTGTTGGCAAAACCCATGCGCTCTAGGTGGCCGTTGAACAGGGCGTGCACCCGGCGGTGGGTGGCCTCTTGGCCGACAAAGCCCTGCACCTCTGCCGCAAACTGGGCGCGCTTTTCTTCGGGCAAAGTTTTCAGGCCGGCACGCACCGAGTCCATAAAGAACTGCTCGCCCACCGGGAAACTCATGGACAAGGCGCTGAAAAAGGCAGAGCGAAACGCATCGCCTCCATTCCAACGCGCCGCAAATGGGGTGTTCAAGTCCACCAACAGTTTTCTCACTACCAAATCAGTCATAGCAACTCCATCATGGGGGGGCGCCTTCGCGCCAGTGGTTGTGGTTCAAAAAACGGGAACAATACACTAGTGTACTGTTGATTGCGGACCATGACCAGTCCGTGGTGTCAAACGGCGAAGGGGACCGTGGGGCTACCGGGCGCCGGAGCCGCGCGCGCCGGTGCCATCATCTGGATTCCATGGGCGCGCAAGGTCTGCAATATCGCCAAATTCACGTCCGAGCGCAGATTTCCCTGGCCCTTTTGCAGGTCACTGATCCAATAAATCAGCGTAAATTCCAGTCCGTCTGGGACAAACTGCGACAGCTGCACCGACGGCCCCGGCTCTTTGAGCACGCGGGGCTGGGCCAAAGCCGCGTCTTTGAGCAGCGCCATCACCTGCTCGGGGTCGCTGTCCAACCCCACTTGCACCTGCGTGGTTTGCACCACAAAAGGGTCTGCCAGAGACAGGTTTTCCACCCGGCTGCTGATGAGCATCTCGTTGGGCACAATGGATTCGCGACCGGTCAGCGCGCGCACCACGGTGTAGCGGGCGTTGATTTGGGTGATGGCGCCCTCGAAGCTTTCCACCTTGATGAAGTCGCCAATGCGCAGATTGCGCTCGGTCAGAATCACAAAGCCGCTGACGTAATTGGCCGCCACCTTTTGCAGGCCAAAGCCAATGCCCACGCCCAAGGCGCCACCCACCACCGACAAGGCGGTCAGGTCAATACCCACCGCAGACAAGGCGACCATCAAACCCAGGGTCAGCAGCAAGGCGCGGGTGGCGTTGCTTAAGGCCTTGCGCAGCGAGAGTTCACCGCCCGTAGCCGAACGCAGCAAGCGTGTCTCAATGCCGGCGGACGCCCACAAGGCCAGGATCAACACCACGCTGGCGGTCAGCAGGCCTTCCAAAATATTGCGTGCCGACAAGCGCGCGGTACCCACCTTCCAGCTCACCTGGTCCAGTGCATTCAGGACGATAGGCAGCAAGCCACTGACCCACAGCACCAAAGCCAGCCAGACCAGCCAAGAAATGGTGCGCTCCAGCGCGCGCACCCAGTGGGCTTGTGAAAAAGCAATCTGCAAGACTTTGACGCCGGTACGAATGGCCACCAGCGCCAGCAAGACCGGAATCGCCAGTTGCAGCACCGCCACGTTCACATAGCGGTCCAAGAGCGCACGGGCGCCAAAGCCCAGGCACAAGAGCAGCAGCGGAAACAGCACGCCGTCAATGTCTTTGCGGCCAAACCAGATAGAGCCCTCATCGCGCCCCAGCGTTTGGCGCAAAGCCCGCACCAAGCCCCAGGCCAGCAACACGCACAACGCCAGCGAGGCCAGCTCCAGCGCCACCGTGGGCTGGGCAAAGGCTGCGAGCCAACCTTCAAAGTCATCAATCGGTTGGGGCGCGGCCCGGTGCGCTCCTACAGCCATGTCGTCACACCCTTCGCAGGTACAAGACTACACATCGGCCAACACCCGCACATGGGCTTCCACACTGCGCGCCAGGGCGTCGAGCTGGTAGCCGCCTTCTAGGCACGAGACGATGCGGCCCTGGGCGTGGCGCTGCGCCAACGCCTTGAGTTGCCGGGTGATCCAGGCGTAGTCCGCCTCCACCAGTCCCATTTGCCCCAGCTCGTCGTCGCGGTGGGCGTCAAAACCGGCGCTGATAAAAATCATTTGCGGTGCAAAGGCGTGCAGACGCGGCAACCAGTCACGCTCCACCACTGCACGCACCGCGTCGCCCTTGGAATAGGCCGGGAGCGGCACGTTGAGCAAGTTGGCCGCGTCGGACTGCGCGCCGCCATAAGGGTAGAAGGGGTGCTGGAAAAAGCTCGCCATCAAAATGCGCGGGTCGCCGGCGACGATGTCTTCGGTGCCATTGCCGTGGTGCACGTCAAAGTCGACGATGGCCACGCGCTCCAAGCCGTGGCGCTCCAGCGCATAGCGCGCGGCTACCGCCACGTTGTTGAAAAAGCAAAAACCCATGGCCTTGTCGCGGCAGGCATGGTGGCCGGGCGGGCGCACCGCGCAAAAGGCGTTTTCTAGCTCGCCCGCCATCACCGCGTCGGTGGCTGCCAGCGCGGCACCGGCGGCAAACAGGGCCGCGTCCCAGGTGTGGATATTGAGGTTGGTGTCGGGGTCAATTTGCGCGTGGGTGGGTCCACCGGCATTTATTTCGTCACGCAGCCCGTCGGTGAGGCCCCGCAGCGCAGCAATGTGCATGCGCCCGTGTGCGAGTTCCAGGTCTGCCAAGGGGGCTTGCGGCGCCTCGCATTGCTCCAGCGCGTCCAGCACGCCGGTGGCCAAAAGCCAGTCGTTGATGGCGTCCAGCCGCTCAGGACACTCTGGGTGGCCCGCGCCCATTTCATGTTTGCGGCACGCGGGGTGTGAGAAAAAACCGGTTTTGTGCATAAGCAGAACGATTGCGCGCGGGGTGCGCTGGCTTTCAGGCCGGGTCGACAGCGGCCCCTGCCCCCGACCGCCAGCGGCAGGCTTTAGATGCGTTTTAGCTTAACACGCACCATAGAAGCGGCGGCGCCCCGATCAAGGCAATGGTCACTGGGGCTCCCCTTCAAGCGACGTGGGCCACAGCGACCGTGCTTAACATGGGAGAACTTTCATGGGGGCGCCGCGCGCCATCATGAAAGTTAACGTTGATCAAGGTACGCAACACCCCCACTCAGGACGTTTTTGCACTGCGAGGTCGCGCACCTTGTGCCCCGCCTAGGTTCCGATCACGCCACCGTCGATTTTGCGAATCACCACCGTGGCAGAGCGGGGACGACCGCCTGGCTTTTTGTCAGGCCAGTTAGAAATCGCGCCGGGGGCTTTCGGGTCGCTGCGCTCGGAGGGGCTCTCACCGGGGTGCTGCACGTTGATAAACATGGTTTTACCGTCAGGCGTGCTGGTGGCGCCAGTGATTTCGCAGCCCGCAGGTCCGGTCAAAAAGCGGCGAATCTCGCCAGTGCGAGGGTCAGCCGCCAGCATCATGTTGTTGCCCATGTTTTTCAGGTCGCCCTTGCCCATGGCAGAGGTAGACATGTCGGTCTGAATCCACAGCACGCCGCGCGCATCGGTCCACAAACCGTCTGGGCACGAGAACATATCGCCCTTAACATTGCCCTTGGCCTCTGCACGCTCCAAGGAGGGGTCACCGGCCAACACAAACTGGTTCCAGACGAAGGTGGTGCCGTTGAAATCACCGTCTTCTTTCCAGCGGATGATGTTGCCCATGGTGTTGTTGGCGCGGGCATTGGCGGCGTCCACCACCGGCTGCTTGTCCATGCCGCGGTTGCTGTTATTGGTCAGTGTGCAGTACACCCAGCCTTGCTTGTCCACGTCAATCCACTCGGGGCGGTCCATTTTGGTGGCACCCAGCAGGTCGCTGGCCTGGCGGGCTTTAATCAGCACTTCACCCTGGTCGGCAAAGCCGTTGGCCGCCGTCAAGGGGCCTTGGCCGTGGGTCAAGGCGATCCATTGGCCTTTGCCGTCCGCATCGAACTTGGCCACCATCAGCGTGCCGTGGTCCAGCAAGCTGCTGTTGGCGGTAGCGCCACCGGGCTTGACGGTGTCACGGCTGACAAACTTGTAGATGTACTCAAAGCGGGCGTCTTCGCCCATGTACACCACGGCGCGGCCGTCTTTGGTCATGGCAACCGTGGCACCTTCGTGCGAGGCGCGGCCCATGGCGGTGCGCTTTTTGGGCGTAGAGCTGGGGTTGGCGGGGTCAATTTCCACAATCCAGCCAAAGCGGTTGGGTTCGTTGGGATTTTTAACGGCGTCAAAGCGGGCATCGTGCTCGTGCCAGCGGTAGCCACCGCCACCGCCCTTTTTCATGCCCCAGCGCTTTTCGTGCGCGTTCAAGGCGTCGCCACCGCTGAAGTAGTTGATGAAGTTTTCTTCCGCCGTAAGGTAGGTGCCCCATGGCGTAATGCCGCTGGCGCAGTTGTTGAGGGTTCCCAACACCCGGCGACCGGCGGCGTCTGCAGCGGTTTTCACCATGGCGTGGCCGGCCACCGGTCCGCTCAGCTCGCATGGGGTGTTGGCCGTAATGCGGCGCGCCCAGGGCGAGGGCTTGACTACTTGCCACTTGCCACCCTTGTCTTCGATTTCAAGCACCGACACGCCGTGGGCCGCCTGCGCCTTGCGCACTTTCTCGGCGGTCCAGGTGGCCATGCCGTCGGGGAACAACAGGCCCTCGTCGGTGTATTCATGGTTGATGACCAGCAGGCCGCTTTTGGAGCCGTCTTGTGCAAAGTAGTGCATGCCGTCGTGGTGCATGCCGATTTGGGTCTCTTGGTGGGCTGCGGTGTTGCTGGCATCGTCCTTAAATGCATGGTCTTCGCCCGATAGACCCACCGGGTCGCCCCAGGGCGCGATGACCTGAGCGGAGTAGCCCTCAGGCACGACGATGGTGTCGGCCAAAGAGATGGCGACGCTCTTAAATCCGAGCAAAGGTCCGCCGCCTGCACCATTCGTGGCGCAAGCCGTCAAAGCGGCTGCACCGCCCACTGCGCTCAGGGGCGCCAGCAGGCCGCTGGCAAGGGCACCGAGGCCACCCCGCAAAATTGTGCGGCGCGACGGGTCGCAAACGTCATGGATGCTGGCATTGGAGGAACGGTTGCTGTTCTCCATCGTAGAGAAGTCTTTGGCCATAGTTTCTTTCTTCGGGTTGGTTAAGGTAGCGAAGGATTCGCCTGCGCGTTAGGTTTTTACTGCCTGCATATTTCAAAATTACGTCATTAAATTGACAAGCGCGCCGCCTCGGCATGCGCCCGGCTGCCATTTTGGAGCCGCGACCTCCCGCAGCCTAAGCTGCCTGCAGTAAACCCTAAGAAAGGCGCGATGCCGCACAGGCACAATGCAACGCTTTGCCCTGATTGCCAGTCAGGAAGACCAGGCACAGGTGCCTACTGACCCGCCCCGCAGGATGCCACACCCATTTTTACCGAGGACCCGACCATGGCCAGCTCCAGTTTGTTTGCCCTGATAGACGACATTGCCACCCTGCTCGATGACGTGGCGCTGATGACCAAAGTGGCAGCGAAAAAAACCGCCGGCGTACTGGGGGACGACCTGGCGCTCAATGCGCAGCAAGTCGCAGGTGTGCGTGCTGATCGCGAACTCCCGGTGGTCTGGGCCGTGGCCAAGGGCTCTTTAGTGAACAAGGCGATCTTGGTGCCCGTGGCGCTGCTCATCAGTGCTTTTGTCCCCGTGCTGATTACGCCCTTGCTGATGCTGGGCGGTTTGTTTTTATGCTTTGAAGGTGCCGAGAAGATCATGCACTTGCTGGCGCACCGCTCCTCCAACGCGCAGCACCACGAGGAACTGCGCCAAGCGGTCGCCGATGAGGCGGTGGACATGCTGGCGTTTGAGAAGGAAAAAATCAAAGGCGCGGTGCGCACCGACTTTATTCTTTCGGCCGAGATCATTGTCATTACCCTGGGCACCGTGGCCGAGGCCACCATGGGCCAGCGCATATCGGTTTTGGTGGGTATTTCCATCGCCATGACGGTGGGCGTGTATGGTCTGGTGGCGGCCATCGTCAAGCTTGACGATGCCGGCCTGCACCTCTGCAACCAAGCCGCCCGCTGGAAGCAGGCCATCGGCACCGCCCTGGTGTGGACGGCGCCCTGGCTGATGAAGGGCTTGTCGGCCGTGGGCACTGCCGCCATGTTTTTGGTGGGCGGCGGCATTTTGGTTCATGGCGTACCTTTGGTAGGGCATGGCATTGAGGATTTTGCGGCCACCTTGGGCTGGGTTGGACCGGCGGTAGCACTCGGGTTAGAAGGCGCTGCTGGACTGCTTTCGGGCGCGGTGGTGGTGGCTTTGCTGTGGGCAGTGCAGCGAATGCGCCAGTCCCTTGGCCGAACAGCCGCCTGACCCGAGCCGCCCTTGCCGCCACCCGCCACACGTTCGTGATGGTCTGGTCATGGCCCGGCCATAGCCCGGCCGTCACGCGGACATCACACGGACATCACACGGCCATGGACTCGCCGCTTTCAAACTGGCTGTTTGGCCTGCGCTGGCGCACTGGCAACGCGGCTGGTCCCACGTTCTTGTTGCGGTCCTGCACCGCTCTCGGTCCTTTGAAAGCTGCGCTTTGACACCCCATTTTTTTACCTTTGCCCTGCTTGTGGCGCTGCTGTCGGCCAACCCGGCCACCGCCGCCAAGCGAGCGCGCACCGAGCCCGCCGCCTACCGCAGCAACCCCGCCGCCATGGCTGCCGCCAACGCCATGGCCGCGCGTTTGCACATGCGTCCGGCCTCGGTGCGCGGCGTGATCGGCAAGGCCCAGCGCCTGCCCGCCGTGGTGAACGCGGTCACGCCCGGCCAGGCCTCGGCCGCGCGGGACTGGGCGCTCTACCGCAGCCGCGTGATGGAGCCCCTGCGCATCCAGGCTGGGGTGCAGTTTTGGCAGCGCAACGCCGACACGCTGGCGCGTGCCGAGCGTGAAACCGGCGTGTCGGCGAACGTCATCGTCGGCATATTGGGCGTGGAAACCATTTACGGCAAGCACATGGGCGGCTACCGCACGATTGACGCGCTAAGCACGCTGGCCTTTGACTTTCCTGCCGTACACCCCAAAGCGGCCCAGCGCGCCGCCTATTTTTTGCAAGAGTTGGAGGAGTTTTTGCGCCTGTGCAAAACGCAGGGTCTGGACCCCTTGAAGGTGCGCGGCAGCTACGCCGGGGCGCTGGGCATGGCGCAGTTCATGCCGTCAAGCTGGCGCCAGTACGCGGTGGACTTTGACGGCGACGGCCGCATTGACCTGTTTGGCAGCCGCGCGGACGCCATAGGCTCGGTGGCTAACTACTTGGCGGCGTTTCACTGGAAGCCTGGGATGCCTACGCACTACGCGGTGCAACTGGACCCACAAACGCTAGATTTACCCGCCCTGCTGCAAAACGACATTGTCCCCAGTATGAGCCCCTTAGCCATGCGGGAACGCGGTGCGGAACTCGACGAAGCCGGGCAGCGCCACCCCGGCTTGCTGGCTTTGATTGAACTGCCCAACGGCAGCGCGCCCACGCAGTACGTGGCGGGCACCGACAACTTCTATACCGTCACCCGCTACAACTGGAGCAGCTTTTACGCCATGTCGGTGATTGAACTGGGGCATGAAGTGCAAACCGCGTGGCAGCGCGATAGCGCCGCCGTCCCAGCGCAGGCCAAGCCCTAGCGGACCTGCGAATCAGGTCACCGGCACCAAAAACTCGCGGCTTACGTGTACGCCCAGGTCGTTGACGCGGTCCAAAAACTGCGTCAAAAAGGCGTGCAGGCCGGTGGCCAAAATCTCGTCGATGCGACCGTATTGCAACTGCGCACGCAGCTTGCCCGCGCGGCGCAGGGTTTCGCTCTGCGGGTCGCTGGTCACGCGCTCTAGGTTGTTGAGCACTTCTACCAGCGAGGCGTGCAAAGAGCGCGGCATGTCGGCTTTGAGGATGAGCAACTCGGCCACCCGCTCGGGGCGGATCACGTCGCGGTACACCTTGCGGTAAATCTCGAACGCCGAGACGCTGCGCAGCACCGCGCTCCAGTGGTAAAAGTCGCCCTCTTGGTCTTTGGCAATGCCAGTGTCCAAAAAGTCGGTGGCGCCGCCATGGAACTTGACGTCCACCAACCGCGCGGTGTTGTCCGCCCGCTCCAAAAAGGTGCCCAGGCGCATGAAATGCAGCGATTCGTCCATCAGCATGGTGCCCACGGTGACGCCGCGCGAGAGGTGCGAGCGGAACTTCACCCATTCAAAAAACTGCGACGGATCGCGCGCAAAGCTGTCGCTCGCGGCCATGCGTTTGACCTCTAGCCAGGTCTGGTTTTGCGTCTCCCACACCTCGGTGGTGAGCGTGCCGCGCACCGCGCGGGCATTTTCGCGTGCCGCGCCCAGGCAGGACAAGATGCTCGACGGGTTGCTCTCGTCGCGCACCATAAAGTCCATCACCTCGCGGGCGCGTACCGCTTTGTGGCGCTGGGTATAGGCGGGCAGCAGCTCGCTGATGCTAAGCAGCCCGCGCCAGCTGCGCTCCTCGGCGGCTTCGGTCTGGCCCAAGAGGGCGGTCTGGTAGTTCACGTCCAGCATGCGGGCGGTGTTTTCGGCGCGCTCGGTGTAGCGCGACATCCAGTACAAATGGTCGGCGGTGCGGCTGAGCATGGTTAGTCCTCCAGAATCCAAGTGTCTTTGGTGCCGCCGCCCTGGGACGAGTTCACCACCAACGAGCCCTCTTGCAAGGCCACGCGCGTCAGGCCGCCAGGCACCATCTGCACGGTTTTGCCCGACAGCACATAAGGCCGCAGGTCAATATGGCGCGGCGCAATGCCGCTTTCCACATAGGTGGGGCAAGTCGAAAGACTCAGTGTCGGCTGGGCGATGTAGCCGCTGGGGTTGGCCAGCAAGGCCTGGCGGAAGTTTTCAATCTCGGCGCTGCTGGCCGCTGGCCCTACCAGCATGCCGTAGCCACCGGCGCCATGCACTTCTTTGACCACCAGGTCTTTGAGGTGCGCCAGCGTGTAGGCCAGGTCCTCGGGCTTGCGGCATTGGAAGGTGGGCACGTTGTTCAAAATAGGCTTTTCGCCCAGGTAAAACTCGATCATTTGCGGCACATAGGGGTAGATCGATTTGTCGTCGGCAATGCCGGTGCCCACGGCGTTGCAAATCGTCACATTGCCTGCGCGGTAGGCATTCAGCAAGCCGGGGCAGCCCAGGGTAGAGCCGGGGCGAAACACCGTGGGGTCCAAAAAGTCGTCGTCCACACGGCGGTAAATCACGTCCACCCGACGCGCTCCGCGCGTGGTGCGCATATAAACAAAATTGTCTTTGACCATCAAATCCTGGCCTTCGACCAGTTCTACGCCCATTTGCTGGGCCAAAAACGCGTGCTCAAAATAGGCGCTGTTGTACATGCCGGGCGTGAGCACCACCACCGTGGGCTCGGCCGTGCTGGCGGGGCAGCTGGCGCGCAAGGTCTCCAGCAGCAAGTCGGGGTAGTGCGCAATGGGCGCTACGCGGTGGCTGTTAAAGAGCGAGGGGAACAATCGCATCATCATCTTGCGGTCTTCGAGCATGTAGCTCACGCCGCTGGGCACGCGCAGGTTGTCCTCTAGCACGTAGTACTCGCCCTGCCCTTGCGCGTTGGGTGCGCGCACGATGTCAATGCCTGAGATGTGCGAATAAATCTGGTGCGGCACCGACACGCCCACCATCTCTTTGCGAAACTGGGCATTGTTCTCAATCTGCTCGCGCGGCACGATGCCCGCTTTGATGATGTCTTGCTCGTGGTAGACGTCGTGGATAAAGCGGTTGAGCGCGGTGACACGCTGCACCAGGCCTTTTTCCATAGAGCGCCACTCGTGCGCCGGTATGACGCGCGGAATCAAATCAAACGGTATCAGCCGCTCGGTGCCTGCGCCGTCCTCGTCTTTTTCGCCGTAGACGGCAAAGGTGATGCCCACGCGGCGGAAGATCATCTCGGCCTCTTCACGCCGGTGCGCCATGGTCTCGGAGCTTTGGCGGGCCAGCCATTGGGCATAGGCCTGGTAATGCTCGCGCACATGGGCCGTGTTGGCCAGGTCCGCATAGGGCAAATTTGCCACCATTTCGTCAAATTGATGCATAGGTTCTGACCTTCATTTATCGCTCCGTGCAGGGGTTGAAGCAAGACTTGGACCACTGTAATCGCTGGCATTGGACCCGAACGCTCATGGTACGCGGTGGTGCCAGTAGCGATTTTGCTGTGCGCGGGCACACGCTCCCTTACGCGGCTGGTCCGAACGCCAGATAAATGCACCGCAATGGGGCGAATCTACGATGCGCGCGGCTTGACCAGCGCCTTCTTGCGCGCCCAGCGCCCGGTAGCGGTCCATCACCTCAGGCGCCGGGTGGCCGTAGCGGTTGCGATAGCCCGTCTGCACCACCACCACGTGCGGCTGCACTGCTGCCAAAAACTCCGCGCTGCTAGACGTTTTGCTGCCGTGGTGCGGCGCCAGCAAAAGCGTCGATTGCAGCGTCTGTACGCCGCCTTCGGCCTGCGCCCGCGCCAGTAGCGCCGCCTCTTGCGCGCGCTCAATGTCGGCCACCAGCAAGGCACTTTGCGTGGCCGTAGCAATGCGCAGCACGCAAGACAAGGTGTTGGGTTTGGGCGGTGGGGTGATGTCGTAGTCCTGAACGTGGGGGTGCAAGACTTCAAACTCCACGCCGTCCCACACCCAGCGCTGGCCCGCCTCGCAGCGCGCTGCGGTGCGCCCGGCCAGCAGCGGGTGATCAGCGCCCAGCGAACTCAGCACATCAGCCTGGGGCTGCATGGCCAGCACGGCGGCGGCGCCGCCCACATGGTCGGTGTCGCGGTGGCTGAGCACCAGGCGATCCAGGCGGATTTGGTGGGCACGCAATAGCGGCACCAACACGCGGTGGCCGGCGTCGCTCTCCAGGCTGTAGCGCGGGCCAGCGTCGTAGAGCAGCGCGTGGGTGGCGGTGCGCACCAGCACCGCGTTGCCTTGGCCCACGTCGGCGGCCAGCAATTCAAATTCGCCCATTACAGGCGCGGGGTTTTGCCACAGGGGCACGGCCAGCAGCAAGGGCAAACCCAGCAGGCGCAGGCTCCACGGGCCAGGCACCACCAGCAACAAGCCACCCAGCACCGCCAACACCGCCAGCCACAGCGGCGGCACGGCCAACACCAGCACGGCACCCGGCCAGGCCGCCATGGCGTGCAGCACCACCATCAGCACGTCTGCCGCCCACGCCGCAGCAGGCAATAGCAAAGGAAGCAGCGCGCCCAGCATGGCCAGCGGTGTGAGTACCAGCGTGACCCAGGGCACGGCAAACAGATTGGCTACCAAACCGACCACCGACACTTGTCCAAAGAGCAGCAGGGTCAGCGGCGCCAGGGCGAGCGTGATGGTCCATTGCTCGCCCAGCAACCCCCGCAGGCCAGCGCCCAGGCGCCGCGCGCCTGCGGCCAGGCGTTGCTGCCATTTCGCCAGAACGCTGGGCTCGGGCGGGGGTGGAAGTTGCACGGTGTCAAGCTGGTCGCGGGGGTCTGAACCGGTGGCAGGCCCACCCTCTGCGCCGCTTGCCAGACCGAGCTGCACCTGCGCCACACGCTGGCCACCGGGGTCGCTGGCAAACAAAACACCCACCGCCACAAAACTGAGCCAAAACCCCGGTTGCAACAGCGCCCACGGGTCGCTGGCCACCACCGCGCAAAAAGCCAGCAGCCACACCTGCGGCCAGGGCCAACGCAGGCCGGCCAAGCGCAAGGTGGCCACCGTGGCCAGCATCACGCAGGTGCGCTGCGCCGGTATGCCCCAGCCGGAAAACAACGCGTAGCCCACGGCCAGCAGCACGCCACCCCACAGCGCCGCCGAACTGGCGGGCAGCCACAAACACAAGCGCTGCGAACGCCGCCAAGCCCAAGCCGCAAGCGCCATCGCGCCCCAGGCAAACATGGTGATGTGCAGGCCCGAAATGCTGACCAAGTGCGCCACGCCGGTGGCGCGAAACACGTCCCAGTCGGCGCGCTCAATGGCCGCTTGGTCGCCCACCACCAGCGCCGCAATCAAGCCCGCCGCCTGCGCGTTAGGCACCTGGGCCAGAATGCGCGCGCGCACCTGCTGGCGCAGCGACGCAACGGGGTAGTTCCAAGTGCTGGCCAGCAAGGCGGGCGGGGCGTCGCGCGCGCCGGAGCGCACATAGCCGGTGGCTTGCACGCCCTGCTCCCACAGCCACAGCTCGTAGTCAAAGCCCTGCGGGTTGCGGCTGCCGTGCGGCGCCTTGACGCGCAGGGTGAGCTGCCAGCGCTCGCCGGGCTGCAGGTTTTGCGGCTGGCGCTGTAGCTCCCAGTCGGGCAGATCGGCGCCCGCGCCCCGAGGCGCTGGGCCTTTGTACCAAGCCACATCGATGCGCGGGGGCAGCAGCACGGGCTGGCCGTCCAACTTGGCAGACTCCACTTGCAGCCGAAAGCGCAGCCCCATGGCGTTGCTTTGCGTCAGGTCGCGCACCACGCCCACCACCTGCACGTCGCGCCCCTCTAGCGCGGGGTTCAGGCGCTGGGTGTCAAACAGGCAGGCGCGCAGGCCCACCAAGGCAAAGGCCGCACCCGCACACGCCAGCAGCAGCGCTGCGCCGCGCACGGCGGCGCCCATACGCTGCACCCGCGCTGCGCCAACAATGCGCCGCCAACTCACTAATTGCGCGCCCTGCACCCAGCCATTCGAGCCACTGCGGTGCAGCACACGGGCCCGCCATACCAAGCACAGCGCGGCCACCAAACACCCAAGCAATAGCCCGCCATAGTCCGCCACCGCCCATAACTGGCCTTGCTGCAACTGCGCCGCCACCCCACCAAGCGCCGCCATTGCCTGCCACCCGAGCGCCAGCGACCGGTCATTCACCCTCGAATTGGCAAGCGTCATGGGCTGATCTTATCGGCCGGGTTTGCGCACGCGCAGCCTGTGCACAGGCCAGCCCTTCACCGTTGCGCCCTCTGAGCGCCACCTTGCCTAGGTGACAATGCAAGGCGCGCTGCACGCGGTGTGGCGCTGGTTCGCACGAGCCGATTTCCACCCTCTTTCTGTATACACCACTGCCATGAATATTTACGACACCCTCGCCGCCCTGAACATCACCCTACCCCCCGTGGCCACGCCAGCAGCGGCCTACGTGCCCTTTGTGCAGACCGGCAACCTGGTCTTTTTGAGCGGCCACATTGCCAAGAAAGACGGCAAGGCCTGGGTCGGCCAGCTGGGCGCCACCATGGACACGGCCGAAGGCAAGCTTGCCGCGCGCGCCATCGCCATAGACCTGCTTGGCACGCTGCACGCCGCCGTGGGCGACCTCAACCGCGTCACCCGCATCGTCAAACTCATGTCCCTGGTCAATTCCACCGGCAGCTTTACCGAGCAGCACCTGGTGACCAATGGCGCGAGCGAGCTGATAGGCGAAATCTTTGGCGCCAAAGGCGCCCACGCCCGCAGCGCCTTTGGCGTGGCGCAAATCCCCATGGGCGCGTGTGTGGAGATTGAGATGATTGCCGAGGTGGGTGCCTAATTTGAGGAAGGCAGCGAGCACCACGCTCGCTGCGCCCACCGCGCCACCACCAGACGAGCACCACAATGACCGCCAACGCATTCCACAACATTACCCAGATCGAGTCCAGCCTGTGGGATGCCGCCGACCAGCTACGCGCCAACTCCAACCTCACTGCCACCGAGTACGCCATGCCGGTGCTGGGCGTTATCTTTTTGCGTCACGCCACCAACCGTTATCAAACGGCCCTGCAATCCATCCATGCAGAACAAGCGGCGGGCACCATGCCCAAACGACCTTTAAGCAAGGCCGACTTCATCAAACGCCGCGCCTTGCTGTTGCCCGAGGCGGCCCGGTACGACACCCTGCTAAGCCTGGCTTCCGGCGCAAGCCTGGGCGCGGCGCTGGTAGCTGCCATGAACGCTATTGAAGCCGACTTTGAGCCTTTGGCGGGCAGCCTGCCCAAAGACTACGACCGCTTTGACAACCGACTGCTTGAAAACCTGCTGCGCTGCTTTGACTCCCAAGCCCTGCGCACCGCCACAGGCGATGTGTTTGGCCGCATTTACGAGTATTTTTTGATGAAGTTCGCCATGCAGGGCGCGCAAGACAACGGCGAATTTTTCACGCCGCCGTCACTGGTTCAGACCCTGGTGAACGTGATCGAACCCAGCCATGGCGTGGTGGCGGACCTGGCTTGCGGGTCGGGTGGCATGTTTGTGCAAAGCAGCCACTTCATCGAGCAAACCGGCCAAGAGACCATGAAGCGCGTCACCTTCTATGGCCAGGAGAAAACACCCACCACCATCCGCCTGGCCAAGATGAACCTGGCTGTGCACGGTCTGGAGGGCGACATTCAAGAGGCCAACACCTTTTACGAAGACAAGCACCGCCTGCAAGACGGCAAACCACTGTGGGGCCATGTGGACTTCATGATGGCCAACCCACCGTTCAATGTGGACAAAGTGGACGCCGACTCCATCAAGACCGACCGCCGCCTGCCCTTTGGCCTGCCCGGCGTCAACAAAGACAAACAGGTGTCCAACGGCAACTACCTGTGGATTTCGTACTTTCACAGCTACCTGTCCCCCACCGGGCGGGCGGGCTTTGTCATGTCGTCCCAGGCCAGCAGCGCCGGCCATGGCGAGAAAGAAGTGCGGCGCAAGCTGGTAGAGACCGGCGATGTGGACGTGATGATTGCGATCCGCTCCAACTTTTTCTACACCCGCACCGTGCCCTGCGAGCTGTGGCACTTTGACCGCGCCAAACCACCAGAGCGCAAAGACCAGGTGCTGATGCTGGATGCTCGTAATCTCTACCGCAAAGTCACCCGCAAGATTTACGACTTTTCGCCCGAACAGCAGGCCAACCTGACCGCCATCGTCTGGCTCTACCGGGGCCAGCAAGCGCGGTTTTTGGGGCTGGTGCAAAGCTACATCACCCGCCTGGGGGCAGAGGCTGCCACCGTAGATGCCGCCCTAACCGCGTTTGAAGCTACGCTGACCGCCAGCCGCACGCCATTGGCCGCGTTTGTGGACAGCGTGAAAGACATCAAAGCCCTGCCGCAAGACAAACGCAAGGGCTTGATAGACGCCATGACCGAATGGGCCAGCGCCGCCACGGCCTATGCCGCCGACCGCGCCGCGCTGGTCACCGGCCTGGCCGCATTCTGCAAGTCGATGGTCAAACCGGTGCTGACCAACAAAGCCCAGCACACCGCCCGCCAAGCCTTCGAGCCCCTGGCCGAATCCTTACGTGGTCTGGTCAAACAGCTTGACCTGCTCTACAAACTGGCAGCCCGCGCCGCGCAACTGGCGCAAGAACTGGCCGCAAGCGACGAGGCTGCCGAGTTTTACGACCGCCGCGCCATCGGCAAGCTCATCAAGCAGCTGGACGAAGAACGCAAATCCGCCGTCGAACAGCTCAAAGACTGCGCCTACCTGCACCGCCAAATCGTCTGGCTGCAAGACCGCTTCCCCAAGGCCGAAATGGCCGATGTGGCGGGCCTGTGCAGAGTGGTCACCCGCGCAGATATTGAGGGCGCCGACTGGAGCCTGACCCCTGGCCGTTTTGTGGGTGTGGCCCCGGCCGAAGTGGATGCGGACTTCGACTTCGAACAAACCCTGCGCGACATTCACCTGGAGCTGGCCGATTTGAACCGCGAGGCTGTGGACTTGGCCGCCAGGATTCAGACCAACTTTGAGGCGTTGGGGGTATGAGGGCCACCAGTCGCTATTCCTTTGATAGCTGCTTGCGCACGTTCTACGAGGGCCACAGGCTGTTTTTCCATGTAAGGCACTCTGCAGGAGCCGAGCAACCATGAGCTGGCAACAAATCCGCTTTGGTGATCTGTACATGATTCCATCGAGAAATGGACTTATGCGGCCTTCGCGAGTGCGGGGTCAAGGCGTGAAGATGGTGAATATGGGCGAGTTGTTTGCCAACCAACTAATCGGCGACATCCCCATGGAGCGGGTTCCGATGAACGAGCGTGAACTCGAAAACTCGTCACTTGCCGAAAGCGACCTCCTCTTTGCGCGTCAGTCCTTGGTCTTGGAAGGGGCGGGGCAATGTAGCTATGTTGCTTCATTACCAGAGCCGACCACGTTCGAGTCACATCTAATCCGTGTCCGCCTCGATCAAGCCAAAGCGATACCTCTTTTCTATCACTACTACTTTCGGTCGCCTTTCTCCGGTATGTCGACGATCGTTCAGCAATGCGCACAAGCCGGTATTCGAGCAAGTGAACTTGCCGAACTAAAAGTTGGATACCCGCCGATTGAGGTCCAGAAAGCGGTTGTTGATTTACTCGCGCCGTACGACACCCTCATCGAAAACAACCGCCGCCGCATGGCCTTGCTCGAAGAGTCCGCCCGGTTGCTCTACCGCGAATGGTTCGTCCGCCTGCGCTTTCCCGGTTATGAACACACGCCCATCGTGGATGGCGTGCCGCAGGGGTGGGAGCGTAAGACGCTGGGTGACCTGTGCAGCGAGATTCGAGACATGGTGTTGCCCGAAGCCCTGGAACCCGACACCCCCTATATTGGTCTCGAACACATCCCCCGGCGCTCCATATCCCTTAATGAATGGGGAACCGCCGAGCAAGTGACCAGCAGCAAGAGCCGCTTCAAAGCCGGTGAAATCATTTTCGGCAAGATTCGCCCCTACTTCCACAAAGTGGGCGTTGCATTCGTTGACGGTGTCGCTTCCTCCGATTCAATCGTCGTGCGCCCTGCTGCCGACACACTGCATGGCCTGGTATTGATGACGATGTCCAGCGATGAGTTTGTCGCCGTCACCGCCCAACAGATGAAAGAGGGCTCCAAAATGCCCCGCGCTGATTGGAAACAGATGAAGGCGTACTCCGTACCGCTGCCGCCGTCTGGCCTGCTAAGCAATTTTGACGGGGTGATTCAGCCGATAGTTGAGCAGCTGAAATCCATCAGCCTCGCCAACCAAAAACTCCGCACCGCCCGCGACCTGTTGCTACCCCGCCTGATGAGCGGAGAATTGGCGGCATGACCTATCCTATGGATCACATTACATTGTGGAGTATTTGCCCATGATTACCGAGTTGCAGTTGGAAAATTGGAAAAGCTACGAGAAAGCGTCGTTGCATATCGACCCGCTGTCTGTATTGGTGGGAACCAATGCCAGCGGCAAATCGAATGCGCTTGATGCCTTTCTGCTGCTAAACCGCCTTGCCTCTGGCGCTATGCTTACGTCAGCCATCAAGGGCGAAGGTGCGCAGTCACCCGTTCGTGGTGGCATTGAATGGGCTGCGCGTCAACCCGGTTCGCTGTTTGCGTTGGGCGTGGTCTGCCGCGCTGATGAACTCACGGACTATGCATACCGTCTGGAATGCCACATCACCGAAAACCGGTGCGACCTTTATTCC
This sequence comes from Comamonadaceae bacterium, assembly GCA_947442105.1. GTDB lineage: Bacteria > Pseudomonadota > Gammaproteobacteria > Burkholderiales > Burkholderiaceae_C > Allorhodoferax. Next base: position 32,950 of record CANEVH010000018.1, read on the forward strand.
GAACAACTTACCCGCATCAAGTACCGCCCCGGAAAGGATGGGTTGAGAAAATCACAAGCGGGCCTTATTAAATTGTTGCGCACTGACCCGTGCATCGACAACGCTCCAACAATTGTTGCGCGCCTCTACAACGAGAAACAAGGTACGCCACGACAGCTTAGTCGTGCGCATTCCGCGCTATTTCAACTTGTCGGGCAGAAGCTGCGACAGGAAATTAATGACGGCGTGGTGGAAGTCATCACGTCATTACGTGAGATTTTTATTCTCGATCCGATCCCATCGCACATGCGGCGGTTTTCCCCCCTATCAGACAAGCTCGAATCTGATGCTTGGAATGTTGCCGGTGTATTGGCTGCATTGCCAAAGGAAAAACAAAAAGAAATTGAAGCAGTACTTACCCAGTACGCAAGCCAATTGCCAGAGCGTGACATTCGCCGAGTCTACGCAGAGACAGTGGGGAAATTCAACTCGGATGCCATGTTGTACTGCGAAGAGCATTGGCTTGCCGACGGCCCACCACCCACGGTCGATGCGCGTGGAATGTCGGACGGCACTTTGCGTTTTCTTGCCATTCTGACGGCGCTGCTAACCCGCCCACGTGCAAGTCTTTTGGTCATTGAAGAGGTTGACAACGGGCTGCATCCATCACGTGCGAAGTTGCTGTTGGAGATGTTGAAAGCCGTTGGTACCGAGCGGGGTGTCGATGTGCTGGTCACAACTCACAATCCTGCTTTGCTGGATGCGATGGGTACAGCGATGGTGCCCTTTATTACCGTTGTAAACCGTGATCCCACAACAGGTCATAGCGTATTAACACTTCTGGAAGACATTGAGCAACTGCCCAAGCTCCTCGCACAAGGTCCAGTGGGGCGGCTTTCCAGTCAAGGATTAATAGAAAAAACGATTTCAGAAGCCCAAACGGCTACTGCGCAAAAGGAGCTGGGTTTTGAGTAAGCGCATTCTGATTTTGGATACAACGGTGTTGTGCTGCTGGTTGCAAGTACCAGGAAAAGACAAGGCTGGCCCCGTCACCGACCAATGGGACTACGCACGTATCAATGCGCTGTTGGAGTCCGAACGGGTAAAGCACAGCACATTTGTTTTACCAATTGCCACCCTTATCGAAACGGGCAACCATATTGCACAAGCACCGATACAGCGGTTTGAAAAAGCCAATGGATTGGCGATTTGTTTGAGAGAAGCAGCGAATGCACAGTCGCCTTGGGCCGCATTTACGGACCAGTCACCACTTTGGCAAAGCGAAAATTTGCGGAACCTAGCTGACACCTGGCCCGCACTGGCCGCTGGTGGCACATCCATTGGCGACCACACGATTAAGGATGTCGCAGAGTATTACGCTGGCGCCGGTTTTCACGTCGAAATACTCACCGGGGACGCGGGTTTAAAAGCATATGAACCTGCCAAGCCCGTCAGCATCCCTAGGCGGCGGCGTTGAGTATCGGTTTTTGAAGAATCGCTACTAGCGGTTTTACCGTCTGACGTGTGATCGTTATAAAGGACAAAAGGGAGGGAAGTTTCATGAAAAAGAATGGCTTTAAGCCGCGCATGAGTTCTAAATGGTTGATTTGTAATGGTTTTTATAAAGGAAAGGCGTTGACGCCGTCCTTTGCGGCCCGCGGCTCTGTCCCATAGCACCCATGGCCTACACCGACATCAACAGCGAAGACCGCCTGGTGCAGGCCAACTTTGCAGAGCATCTGGAACACGCACTAGGCTGGGACAGCGTCTACGCCTGGAACCAGGAAACCTTTGGCTCCACCGGCACCTTGGGCCGCATGAGTGAGCGCGACGCGGTGCTGGTGCGCGACTTGCGCGCGGCGCTGGTCCGCCTCAATCCGCAGTTGCCGTCACCGGCCATTGAAGAAGCGATTGCCAAACTCACACACCACGATTTTTCGCGGTCGCTGTTGCAGCACAACCAAGCTTTTCACACGCTGTTGCGCGACGGGGTGCCGGTGAGCTACCACAATGCGCAGGGCCACCTTACCCCCGCACAGGCGACGGTGATTGACTTTCAAAACCCTAACAACAACCGGTTTTTGGTGGTGCGGGAGCTGAAACTGACTGGCCTGCGCACACCCAACTACAACCGGCGGGCCGACCTGGTGTGCTTTGTGAACGGTCTGCCGCTGGTGTTCATCGAGCTGAAGGCGGTGTACAAAAACATCCGCGCCGGGTTTGACGGCAATCTGCGGGACTACATGGACGAGAACGTGGTGGCGCATGCCTTTCACCACAATGCGTTTTTGATCGTCAGCAACGGGCATAACGCGCGTTTTGGCTCTATCACGAGTACGTGGGAACATTTCGGCGATTGGAAGCGTCTGCACGAGACCGACAGCGGCAGCGTGGCCGCCGAGGTGCTCCTCAACGGAATGCTGGCCAAAGACCGCTTGCTTGATCTTTTAGAAAACTTCATCTTGTTCGATGCCAGCAAGGCCGGTGCCGTGCGCAAGGTGGTGGCACGCAACCACCAGCTACTGGGCGTGAACCAGGCGGTGGACTCGGTGGTGCGGCAAGAGGCGCTCAAGCGTGAGTTCCCCACTGGCAAGCGCCTGACCCACCGCACGATTGAACTACCGTATGCGGAGACAGACAAAGCAGCAAACGATGCTTTGGCGCCCTATCCCATGGCGGCCGAGCCGGTGCCGCAGTACCTGCAAATCATCGAACGTGCCAACCCCGACCTGGGCCGCCTGGGTGTGGTGTGGCACACGCAAGGCAGCGGCAAGTCGTATTCCATGGCGTTCTTTGCCGAGAAAGTGCGGCGCACGGTGCCGGGCAACTTCACCTTTGTGCTGATGACCGACCGGGACGATCTAGACAGCCAGATTTACAAGACCTTTGTCGGCTGTGGCGTGGCCGATGCGCAGACTCCGCGCGCCAGCTCAGGGCGAGAACTGCAGCGTCTTCTGTCCCAAAACCACCGCTATGTTTTTAGCCTGATCCACAAGTTCAACCAGGATGTTTCACTTGAAGCGCCCTACAGCGAGCGCGACGACGTCATTGTGGTGTCCGATGAGGCGCACCGCACCCAGTCCGGCAAGCTGGCCCGCAACATGCGCATGGCGCTACCCAATGCAGCCTTCATTGGGTTTACCGGCACGCCGCTCTTCAAACACGACCAGCTCACCAAACGCATCTTTGGTGACTATGTGTCGCGCTACGACTTCAAGCGCAGCGAAGAAGATGGCGCCACCGTCAAGCTGGTGTACGAGAACCGGGGCGAAAAGCTGGGGCTGGCCAAACTGGACTTGAACGACCGCATATCCGCCGCCGTGGATGCTGCGGACCTGGACCCCGACCAAACCGCTTTGCTGGAAAATCTGCTGGGCCGCGACTACGAGATCATTACCGCCGACGAGCGGCTGGACCGCATCGCCACCGACTTTGTGGCGCATTGCAGCACCCGCTGGGAAGCGGGCAAGACCATGATGGTGTGCATCGACAAGATCACCTGCGCCCGCATGCTCAAGCTGATCGGCCCCAAGTGGACCGCCAAGGCCACCGCCGTGCGCGTGGAGGCACAAAGCAAGCTGGCAGCCATTGCCGTAGCGACCGATGACGAAACCCGCCAGCTACTGCATGCACAGCGCGACCGCCTGCTGGCCAAAGCCGCATGGATGGACGAAACCATCATCGAACTGATCATCAGCGAGGCCCAAAACGAGGTGCTTGATTTCAAGAAGTGGGGTTTTGACATCATTCCCCACCGCTCAGTGATGAAGCTGGGGTTCGAGACGGCAGACGGCCAGCGCGTGGACGTAGAAACCGCGTTCAAGAACCCCAAACATCCATTTCGCATTGCCATGGTGTGCGCCATGTGGCTCACCGGGTTTGACGTGGAATGCCTGTCGACGCTGTACATCGACAAGCCCATGCGGGCACACACGCTGATGCAGGCCATTGCGCGGGCCAACCGCGTATACCCCGGCAAAGACTTTGGCCTGATCGTGGACTACAACGGCATGCTCAAGAGCTTGCGCGAGGCGCTGGCGCAGTACGCCTTGGGTGACGATGGTGGCGAGGCTGAAATCGTAGCCCCCATCGAAGAGCGGGTGGCCGCGCTGGCCGACGCCATCGCCTTAACCGAAGCGCACTTGCACAGTTTGGGCTTTGACGCGGCCACCCTGATAGGCACCAAGGGCTTCAAGCGTATTGAGCGGTTGGCCGACGCTGTGGAAGCGGTTTACGCCAGCGATGAAGCCAAGCGCCGCTATGAAATCTTGTGCCGCGTGGTGTTCAGCCGCTTCAAGGCGCTGCTGGTAGAACCTTCTGCCTTGATTTACACGGAGCGCCATGACAACCTTGAAGCCATCTACAAAAAATTGAGTGAGCGGCGCGACACGGCTGATGTCAGTGAATTGCTAAAGGTTCTACACCGTATCGTCAACACCGCGATTGCATCCCACGGCGCAGGTGGTGACCAAGCCAACGGGCTGACGGTGGACCTGTCGCAGATCAACATGGAAAAGCTGCGCGATGAGTTTGCCAAGAAGGTGAAACGCAAGGCCGCGGTGATTGAAGACATCCGCCAAATTGTGGAAGAAAAGTTGGCCCAGATGCTGGCCCGCAATCCGCTGCGCATGAACTACGAGAAGAAGTACCAAGAAATCATTGCCGCCTACAACCAGGACAAAGACCGGGCTACGGTTGAAGACACGTTTGCCAGGTTGTTAGACGTGATAGCAGCACTGGATGTGGAGCAGAACCGTGCCGTGGAGGAAGGTCTGAGCGAGGACCAACTGGCGCTCTTTGATTTGGTGAAACGTGAAGACTTGTCTAAAACCGACCGGGAGCGCATCAAGCAGGCGAGTCGGGAATTGTTGGATGGCGTGCTGGCGGTAATCGCGCCGCTGGATCGCTGGACCGAAAAGGCGCAAACCCAGGCTGCAGTAGAAACCTTCATCCTGGACCAGGTTTACCTCTCATTGCCCGAGCCGCCATACACGCCCGATGAGAAAGCCCAAGTGGCCCAACTGGTGTATCGCCACATTTGGCAGCAGAGCGTGCAGCAGGGTTACGCCGCGCCGAACGCTTAAGTACGTCACACCATCCCCGCCCGCAGCCGCGCATGCGCCTCCCCCGCGCGGTCTGCCGGCAACTGCTGCTTGGCGCGCAGGTAGTGGTGGGTGTAGACGTCCAGGTAGGCTTCTAGCGTGTGCGCAGCGGCCACGTCGCCTGCAAGTTCTAGGCACAGGGCAGCGACCTCGCTGGTGCAAAAGTGGTCGTCGCGGCGCGAGCGGCGCAGCTGGTAGCGCGAAATTTGCGCCGGGTGCAGGCTCAGCACCGGCAGCGCGTCCAGGTAGGGGCCTTTGCGAAACATCTTGCGCGCCTCGGCCCAGGTGGCGTCTAGCAAGATGAACAGTGGGCGCTTGCTCGGCAGCCCGCCGTCCTGTGCGTGAGACGCCACATCCACCATATCCACCGTGTGCACCACGCGCTCAGGCCGCACAAATTCGCCCGGAAACACCACATAGGGCTGCCACTGCGGGTCGGCCAGCAGGGCCAGCAGCGCCGGGTCGGTTTCGGTGCGCGACCAGCCAAAGGCAAAGGTGTCGGCCACCACGTCGGCCACCAGCCAGCCGGTGTTGCTGGGTTTGAGCGGTTCGATGTCCGCCATCAGCAGGCACACGCCAGCGCGCGTGCTTTGCAGCAAGCCCAGGCCGCACAGGCAGTGGCTAGGCACCAGCCGGCAGCCCGGGCAGCGCACGCCCTTGATGCCGCCGCGCGCCAAAAATGGCTTGGAACTGCGCGCCAGACGCTCGGCACGCAGGCGGGACACCGCGTGGGGTGGCGGCTGAACTTTGGGAATATGCGGTGCTTGGTGCGCCTGTGTTGCCAGTGGCGCCTTTATCGCCTCATCCATAGGGTGCGCGCACAGTGTCGGCGCGCCTAGCCGCGCCCCACATAGGGCATCTTGGTGGCCATCAGGGTCATGAACTGCACGTTGGCAGACAGCGGCAGATTGGCCATGTGCAACACCGCGTCACCCACCTCGCGCACGTCCATCATCGGCTCAATGGCAACGCCGCCATGGGCCTGGGGCACGCCGCGCGCCATGGGGGCGGCCAGCTCGGTCATGGCGTTGCCAATGTCAATCTGGCCGCAGGCAATGTTGTACTTGCGCCCGTCGAGCGAAATCGACTTGGTCAGGCCAGTAATGGCGTGCTTGGTGGATGTGTAAGGCGCCGAGTTGGGCCGGGGCGCGTGCGCCGAAATCGAGCCGTTGTTGATGATGCGCCCGCCCTGGGGCGTCTGGTCTTTCATCAGCCGGATGGCGCCTTGGGCGCACAAAAACGAGCCGGTCAGGTTGACGCTGAGCGCAGCTTGCCATTGCGCAAAAGGCAGGTCTTCCATGGGCACCGCCGGGGTAAAGACGCCAGCGTTGTTGAACAGCAGGTCCAAGCGGCCAAAGCGTTCTTTGACCATGGCAAACAGCCTGTCTACCGCCTCGGGCTGGCCGACGTCGGCGCTAAAGGGGTGGGCGCGCCCGTTAGCCGCCGCCTGCGCCACCTCTTCGAGCGGCTCCAGGCGCCGCCCGGCCAGCACTACGGTGTAGCCGTCAGCCAGCAGCGCCAGCGACACGGCGCGGCCTATGCCGGTGCCTGCGCCGGTAACTAGCGCGATCTTGGGGATGGGGTGCATATTGGGTGTTTTGGTGGGATGGGGTTTTGAGGATAGCAGCCCCGCAATATGCGAAAAATCGTCCGTAGAATGGTTGATTTTCAACCACCAAAATACCCCAAATGCACACCCGCCACATCGCACCCTTGCTTGCCGCCGCGCTTCAGGACACGCCGGTGGTCTTGGTCAACGGCGCGCGCCAAAGTGGCAAAAGCACGCTGGTGCAAGCCGCAGGCTCCCCCGCAAGCGGTGCAGCAGCGCGGCGTTACGTCACGCTAGACGACAGCGTCATCTTGGCGGCTGCCAAGAGCGACCCCGCCGGGTTCATCAATGGCTTGCAAGGCCCGGTCACGCTCGACGAGGTGCAACGCGCACCCGAATTGTTCTTACCCATCAAAGCCGCCGTGGACCGCGCGCGCGAACCCGGTCGCTTTTTGCTCACCGGGTCGGCCGATGTGCTTTTGATGCCCGGTATTGCAGACTCGTTGGCCGGGCGCATGGAGGTGCTCTCGCTCTGGCCGCTGTCAAGCGCAGAGCGGGCCGACGCACCCAGCATGAACCGCGCGGATGCGTTTTTTGACGGCAGTTGGGCCGCGCTACAGATACCGCCGTGCGACCGGGCCGACTTGGCGGCACGGCTGCTTGGCGGTGGATTTCCTGAGGCTGTGGCACGCAGTGCGCCGCAGCGCCGGGAGGCCTGGTTTGGCAGCTACGTGCAAGCCGTGCTGCAGCGGGACGTGCGCGACCTGGCCCACATCGAACAACTCACCGAAATCCCCAATCTGCTTCAACTGCTGGCCACGCGCAGCGGCTCTTTGCTCAACCTGGCCGAACTCTCGCGCACCGCCCGACTGCCTCAGACCACGCTAAAGCGCTACTTTGCGCTGCTGGAAATGTTGTTTTTGGTAGTGCGCCTGCCGTCTTGGGAACGCAATGCAGGCAAGCGGGTGGTGAAGGCGCCCAAGGTGTTTTTGCCCGATACCGGACTTTTAAGCTACCTGCTCGGGCACACAACGCAGGGCGTGGCCGCACTGCCGGGTTTGCCTGGCGGCTCGGTAGAAACCTGGGTGCTGACCGAGTTGCTCAAGCACGTGGCCTTTTCAGCCCAGCGGCTCACACTGTGGCACTACCGCACGCATAACCACATCGAGGTAGATTTCATCCTAGAAAACCGCCAAGGCCAGATCACCGGCATCGAAGTCAAAGCCAGCGCCACCGTGGACAGCAAAGACTTCAAAGGTCTGCGCCATTTGCAGGACACCGAGGGCGCCATTTTTCAAAGCGGCATCGTGCTCTACACGGGGCGCGAGGTGGTGCCCTTTGGCGATCGCCTGTGGGCGGTGCCTATGTCGGTTTGGTGGGCTGGCGGGGTCTGAATCACGGATTCGTGGGTTCATCTCCATACAAGGGGGAGGGTGGTAAGCGCTTTACCTCCAGCTTAACCAGCGCTCCAGCGAACGAAAAATTGGACGCCGTATTGGCAATATTTATTGCCATCCAAGGCTATAGTGCATGCTCAGAACACGCTCGCAAACCTGGCCCGCAGAGGCGTTGAAGCAAGCGCATATTTGTGGACTTTGTCAAGTTTGTAATGCATGTACTTTCATACAAATCATTGGGCTAAGCTGTTGATGTCAAAAGATTTTTTGAATTTTTTGCGGGCCTGTCGTCTCGTGGTGCGCCGGAGGTATTCGGTGGTTTGCGGGCTACATCAAAGTTAGGCCTTCTATGCAAGAACGTTCACTAACAACAAGAGAAGCAGAGGACACATTGGAGACCGTGGACTCCGAAGACGATTTGCGTGCATATCTAGAGGAAATTGCACCGTTCATTGGATGGATCATTATCTACTTCAACTCCCTGGAAGACACAATCGCCGCCTGCCTACGCGAAGCGCTCCTTCGCGATCCTATTCAAGATGAGCGGCTCGACGTCTTTTTGTCGGACATGCTTTTTGCCGGGAAGTGCAAGGCACTCATGCATTCCTATGGTCAGATGATCTCAAGCTGCGACATCAAGTACACCCACGATGATCTGAATGAACTGGAAAAACTACTGCTTGAATGCGCTAAACGAAGAAATGAGTATGCGCACGCGGACTGGATCGGCATGAAGCAAGACGTCTATGTTCGCGTAAAGAGTCAGTCAAAAAAGCTGGGCATCTTGCATCGCTATAAGAAGTTTGAACCCGCTCAAATGGAGGCGGATATTCAATACATCCATGCGGCACGTGATGAACTTGAGATTTTTAATGGAAGAATTCACGATCAACTGTGGGGTCGTGAAAAATGAAACTCATTAAGCGCGCACTCGAAATTCAAGGCTCTTTCAGGCGCTTGCTCGACTTTTGTGAGCACCCGAACCTAACGCATCAGGAGTGAAGTTGCTCAATCGTGCCTTTGCGCCCCAGCATTACGTTGCAGCTGACGCCAACAGCTTCGCTGTTGGTGCCCTGCGCTTCGCTCCGGCGCCGCTGAACTCGGCGTTAGGCGTCCTAAACCGAGATCCACGCATGCCCTCACTTGATTTCGAAGTTGAAAAGGCCGACTTCCGCACCTTCTACGAGCAGAACCTACCGCTGCTGCAAGACGCTACCGCCTCATTTATCGCACTTCTTACCGCGCTGGTTACACACTCAAGAAACATTGAGGTCGCTAAGGTGGATGGTCGCGTGAAGGAGAAGGAGGAGTGCATTCGTAAGTTCTCGCGCAAGTACAGGCCAGAGCTTGAAGCCTCTAGCACACCCTATGAGATTAAGCCCCACATATCCGACTTAATCGGACTTCGGATCGTCTGCCTATACGAGGACGAATTGGAGAAAGTTGCTCTGGTTATCCGAGAGCACTTTGACGTGATTGAGGTGACAGACAAAGTTGCCGCGGTTGAAAGTACCGAAGGCTCCTTTGGCTACAAAGGACTTCACATGGATCTGGCGCTCAATGCGACACGCCGCGACCTGCCGGAGTACGCTGCGTACGCGCCGTTTCGATTCGAGCTTCAGGTCCGAACAATCATTCAAGACTCATGGAGCGTCTTGGATCACAAGATCAAGTACAAGAAGTCGATTCCGAATCAACTTAAACGTCGGATTAACGTCCTGTCAGCACTTTTTGAGCTTGCAGACAGAGAGTTCCTCCAGATTCGCGACTCTACAGAAGCCGAACTGCGGCGCGCACCTGATGAGACGGCGAATGAACAAGCAGAAGTTGGGCCGCAACAACCAGCCATCGAATCCGGCGCGGGGGCAGACCTCAACGCGTTCACCTTTCTTAAGATCGCCTCGCACTTCTTTCGTAACTTTGATTTCGAGCCACACAAGGTTGACGGATTCGTTCATGCCATCAATGAATGGTCGCCGGGCACTACCAGATCTAAGTTCAACTTCTTTATGCGCGAGAACATTGCGCGCGTAAAGCGCTACAAGCAGTTCTTCGAGAAACGCAGTGCAACTGATAGGTTCAACCCGTACACTGTTATGCGCCACTGCTTGTATCTTGGGGACAAGGAAGTATTCAGCCGCGCACTTACCAACGTTGCCAGAGAGTCATTTGAAGCTTGGCTGCGCGAGGACGTCTAACCCCTTACAGGGACTTCCCACGTAGTCAAGCACCGCAGGCGTCAGTTCTTCATTTGACGGCTTTCTTGCGCTGGCGTGACGGGGATGGTGCGATACAACGGGAACAGACTGCACATCTACAGACGGCCTTGTTGCGCCTTGGTGGGCGCGGGCCCAGATACGAACCGCTCGGCAGGGCCCCATTCCGTTCCCGTGGTCATTTCCAATCGAATGCCACAAGGGCTTAGTCGGGCTTGCCCAGCGCCGGTCTGACTCGTTTACTGCATCATCGGAATCACGCTTGGCAAGAAATCACTTTGTTTGTAAGTTTGAGACCAGCAGGGTTTTATGCTTGCGTGCATGGCATCCCAGGCGTGCCCCTTGGTCATGACCGCCTACAGAATACGTGCATTCTTGTTGACCTGCAAAGTCGCAGGGCTGCGAAAGCTCTATGCAGTTTTTTGCGAGCAAGGTGACGGCGTAGGCCTGTCGATCAGTTCACCTCGGCGCAAGGGGCTGCCAAAAACCCTAGTTAGCGTCAATCGTAGGGTGTGAACTCATTGCCATCTCGGCCAAGCAATTGCATGAGTTTGGGGTGGATGAACAACTTTTCTTTGCCAGCCTGCACTTCGCGCAGCACGCCGATGGCGACCAGCTCTTTCAGGTAGCGCGAGGCGGACTGGCGCTGGGCAATGTTTTTTTCGACCAGATTGCCAATGCGGCAATAGGGCTGCTCAAAGATCACATCCACCAGTTCGCGGCTGTATATCTTGGGCAGGCGCTCGCGCACATGGGCGGTAGTGTGTTCGGCCAGGGTGCGAATGGAGGCAATCTTGCGCGTGGTCCACTGGGCCGTTTCTTCCACGGCCTGCAGCATGAATATGACCCAAGGCTCTAAGTTGCCGGTGCGGGTGGTGTCCAGTAGCAGGCGGTAATAGTCGGCCTTGTGGGCAATGATGTGACGGCTGAGGTAGAGGATGGGGAGCGTCAGCAGATCGGCCTGAATCAGGTACAGAATGTTGAGCACCCTGCCCGTGCGGCCGTTGCCCTCGGCAAAGGGGTGAATCGCCTCAAACTGGTAATGGCCTATAGCCATGCGGATTAGCGGGTCCAGCTCCGTCTGAGTGTGCAAAAAGCGCTCCCAGTTGGCCAGCAGCTCACGCAGGCAGGCCTCACCTTCGGGCGGTGTGTAGATGACCTCACCGGTGCGGTCGTTGATGAGTTGGGTGCCGGGGGTACGGCGAACGTCTAGGTTAGTCCCCTTGATGGTGCGGCAGACTTCGACGGCGGTGGCCGTGCACAGCGGGCGTGCCGCCAGTGATTGGTATCCCGTATACAACGCTGTGCGGTAGCGCAATGCCTCCTTGGTGGCGGCGTTGGCCAGCTTATCACCGCCCTGGGCGTACTGAAATAGCTGGTCTGCCGTCGTGACGATGTTCTCAATCTCCGAGCTGTCTTTTGCTTCCAAAAGTGGGATGGTATTGATCAGCATGGTCTGGTTCGGAATCAACTCTGCGGCCTGCTTGAGTTCTGCCAGAGCGGCACGGGCGGTGATGCATTGCTTGAGTACAGCCTTGGTTTCCAGGTCTGCCATAGGGGGCAGAGGAGGCAAGTGGTTCCAGGGTTTGTCAGCGCGCCAAACGGCGATTGGATCAATCATGTCGATATTTGTTGATTTGTTCACCGCAAAATGGGCATGTGTCGATGCCATCGACATGTTAAGACAACGCGTCTACGTTCTCAGTTTTTGTCGACACATGAAATCGCAGGTCTGCGAATAATGCGCAAGGGCTTGCGCCAAAGTGGCAAAAGCACCGCTGCATTGCCAAATCAATGGCCGGGCGCGAGGGAGGGCCATCGCTCCAGTCGCTGACCCACTTGACTTCAGTCGCCTAATGCAAACATTCAAGGACCCATCGCCGCCGAAGGCGGACTATCAATCAGCGCTTTAAGAATATGCAAGCCGCCCCAACTGCGCCCCTCACGGCCAACGTTGACCCGCAAAAGCGATATTCGTTGCTGCCAGTACGTTTTGTACATACACTGCGCCCATGGAGTTCACTTGGTCTGAGACGAAGCGCGCGGCGAATATCAAAGCCCATGGCCTTGATTTCCTGGATGCCACGAGCGTTTTTGAAGGCGTAACATTTACTTTCGAAGATGACCGTTTCTCCTACGGCGAGCAACGCTTTGTTACGCTGGGCTTGCTCGCTGGCATCCCTGTTTCAGTCGTACATACGGAGAGTCAACATGAAATCCGCATCATCTCTTTCCGAAGAGCAAGCAAGCGCGAGTCGCAAATCTACTTCGATGAAATCCAAAACTGATTGGGCACGCCTGAAGTCCGGCGCAGGTGAAGCGAAACCGACAACCGAACACCCTGAGGCAGCCGTAAAGCACATTGTTCGCGGCCTGGTGCGCAAGGGTTTAAAGCCGCTACCCGCCAAAGCATCTATTTCACTTCGCGTGGATCAAGATGTGCTCGAATGGTTCAAAGCACAGGGGGCTGGCTATCAGACACGCATCAACACAGTTCTGAGGGCCTTCCGTGACGCTTCGGTTTAACAGGTTGCGCGTCGCGGACACCCAGCAACAGCTTGCCGCTTCGCGCCGCTTTCTGCGTGCCGGACGGCGCCAACGTTGAGCGTCATGAGCCGAATTCCGTCTGAGCGCGAAGTCCTGCGTTGCATCTACGAGATGTACGAGTCATCCTATCCCGGTCATCCTTCTGGTGGGGGTCGCGGAGAAAACGATCCATACATTTCCGTTGACATGTCTGCCGTGGCATCGAAGCTCAAATGCAAACCCGAACTCCTGTTTGGCTACTTGTATTTCCACCTTGATGCGAAGCACCGGTACAAGCAAGCGGAGGACGTTGCGGTTCACCTGTTTGCTATGAAGGTAGGCGACAAGCGCCACGGGGTCAACTTCCCGTATCTTGCAGCTCTTCTTGCAAACCACGATCTCGAGCACCGTCGACAGCTCTGGTCGCTAGGCATTTCAATATTGGCGCTTGTTATGTCTGGGGTGGCTGTCATCGCTCAATTTGCCACCTCCAAGTAACGGTGCGCGTGGCGCCTCTTTGGGTTTTGCTGTCGCGCCAGCGACATCACAGACGTGGCACAGGCAAACGGCGCCTGTGTCAAAAATGCGATGCCGTTTTTGACCGCCTGCACGGGTGCAGCGCTGGCTGAGATGTCGAGGGCGATGAACGCACATCGCAAATAGCCTAAGTAACTCAAGTGAAATCATCCGTCCCATGGTTGATTTTCAACCATCAACACGCCTGACAAGCAAACCCGGCCGCCTTTACGGATCCATCGCCGCCGAAGGCGGACTGTCAATCAGCGCTTTCAAAATCTGCAAGCCACCCTCCAACTGCTCCACCGACGCCGGAGCGTTCAGGCTGATGCGAATGGCGTGCGGCGCGGGGGAGCGGCCTACGGCAAAGTGGTCGGCGGTGCGCACCAGCACGCCGGCCTGGCGCAGGGCGGCGGCAAACTGGCCGGCGCGCCAGGGCTCGGGCAGGGGCAGCCAGATCAGCGGGAACTCGGGGTCGGTCTTGAAGTCCAGGCCCTGCAACACGGCGCGGGCGCGCTCCAGGCGCTGGGCGGTCATTTGGCGCTGCTGGGCAATCAGGCCCTCCATGGTGCCGCTTTCCAGCCAGCGGGTGGCAATCTCGGGCAGCAGGGGTGCGACCATCCAGCTGTCGGCGCGCATGCTGGCGGCAAATTTGCTCAGCCAGGCCGGGGCGGCTTCCACATAGCCCACGCGCAAGCCCGGCGCCAGCACTTTGGAAAAGCTGCTGAGCAAAAACGACTGCTCGGGCAGCCAGGTGGACAGTGCAGGCAAGGGGTTTGCCTGCATGGCGGCGTGCACGCAGTCTTCAATAATGAACAGGCCATGCGTGCGCATCACAGCGGCCACCGCCTCGCGCCGCGCCATGGGCATGGTGGCAGCCGTAGGGTTGTGCAGCGTGGGCGCGCAGTAGACAAATTTGGTGTCAAAGGTCTTGGCCGCGCGCTCCAACGCCTGGGGCACCATGCCGTGTTCGTCCGTCTCAATGCCAATGAGCTGCAGGCGCATGGAGCGGGCCAGCGCCTGCAAGCCGGGGTAGCTCAGCGACTCGGTCAGCACCGCGTCGCCCGGGCGTGCCACGGTGCGCAGCACACAGGCCAGGCCGTGCTGGGCGCCGTGGGTGACCATCACCCGGCTCCACTGGCCGCTGGTGCCAAAGCGGCGCAGCCACTGGGCGCCCGCCTCGCGGTGGCGGCGCATGCCGGTCTCGCTTTGGTAGCTCAGCACCTGGCGCATGAGTTCGGGGTCGGTGGTCAGGGTTTGGAAGGCTGTTTGCAGCGCGGCGGACTCATCCCCCACCATGGCCACGTTGTGCGCCAGGTCGATGGGTTGCTGGTCGGGCGACTCACTGGAGCGCACGTGCTCGGCCGAGCGCACATAGGTGCCGTCGCCCACGCGGGCGGTGGCCAGGCCCTGGCGCTCTAGGATGGCGTAGGCGCGGCTGATGGTGCCGGTGGTCACGCCCAGGCGGTGCGCCAGGTTGCGCTGGGGCGGCAGCTTTTCGCCCATGGGTACCTGGCCGTTCAAAATGGCCTGCGCCAGGTCTTCGGCAATGGACTGGTACTTGGGCTTGCTGCCATCGCCCAGGCTGGCGGTGGAGATGAGTTGTTCAAAGGACATGGGGCGTCATTTTCTGGGCAATTACTTGATTTGAACGCATTGTTGGCATCCAATCCTCTTGCATAGTATGTGCTTCGCTTTCGCCAGTGCGCTATTCCTCACCCATTTACCGCCCCCGCTTCTGCTACCTTTGTGCCCATGAACGAATACGACTACATCATCGTGGGTGCCGGATCGGCCGGCTGCGTGCTGGCCAACCGCCTGAGCGCCAGCGGCACAGACCGGGTGCTGCTGTTAGAGGCCGGTGGCTCGGACCGCAGCCCGCTGATTCAGGTGCCGCTGGGCTATGGCCTGACGTTTTCTGACCCCAAATACAACTGGATGTACACCACGCAGCCCGATGCGGCCTTGGGCGGGCGCACCTCGTTTTGGCCGCGCGGCAAGGTGTTGGGCGGCAGCAGCTCGCTCAATGCCATGGTCTACATGCGCGGCCAGCACGCCGACTACGACGAATGGCGCGACGCGGGCAACCCCGGCTGGGGCTGGAGCGATGTGCTGCCCTACTTCAAAAAGTCCGAATACCACGTCTGGGGCGCCTCCGAACACCATGGCGCAGGCGGCGAACTCACGGTCAGCGACTTTGCCGACCAGGTGCATCCTCTGTGCGAGCGTTTCTTGCAGGCCGGTGAGGCGCTGGGCTATGGCCGCACGCAAGACTTCAATGGCGCGCGCAAAGAAGGCTTTGGCCTGTGGCAAATGACGATACGCAAGGGCGTGCGCGCCTCGGCATCCAACGCCTTTTTGCGCCCGGCCATGGGGCGCAGCAATTTAACGGTATTGACCGACGCGCTAGTGCACCGCGTGCTGCTGCAAGGGCGCGAAGCGGTGGGTGTGGAATGCGTGGTGGGCGGCGCCACGCAGCGCTTCAAAAGCCGCAAAGAAGTCATTTTGTGCGGCGGCGCCATCAACTCCCCTCAGCTTTTGCAGCTCTCGGGCGTGGGCGACGCGGCCTTGCTAACTGCGAAAGGGGTGCCCGTGGTGCACCACCTGCCCGGCGTAGGCCAGGGCCTGCAAGACCATTTGTGCGTGTCTTATTTCTTTAAGTCCAAGGTGCCCACGCTCAACAACACGCTGGGCCCCTGGTACGGCAAGGTCTGGGCCGGTATGCGCTATCTGCTGGACCGCAAAGGCCCGCTGGGCATGAGCGTGAACCAGGCCGGCGCCTTTGTGCGCAGCCGCCCTGGCCTGGCGCAGCCCAATTTGCACCTGTATTTCAACCCCATCAGCTACACCGCCAACACCGCGCCCGTGGGCAAGCGCTTTCAGTTGCAAAACCCGGATCCGTTTGCCGCGTTTTTGATCTCGTTCAACACCTGCCGCCCCACCAGCCGGGGCAGCGTGCAAATTCAATCGGCCAATCCGCAAGACAAGCCGCTGATTACCACCAACTTCCTGAGCACCGAGCACGACCGCCAGGACATTGTCGAAGGCGCGCGCATGGTGCGCAGCATTGCGGCCACCGCGCCGCTGGCCGACGTTGTGGAAAGCGAGCACTTGCCCGGCGCCAGCGTACAGAGCGAGGAAGCGATCTTTGCGGACTTTGCCAAGCGCGGCGGCTCGGTCTACCACGCGTCTTGCACCTGCGCCATGGGGCCGGACTCGGCCACTGCCGTGGTGGACGCGCGCCTGCGCGTGCACGGCATGCGCCGCCTGCGGGTAATAGATGCCTCGGTGTTCCCAGCCGTGACCTCCGGCAACACCAACGCGCCCGTCATCATGGTGGCGGAAAAAGGCGCGGACATGGTGCTGGCAGACAACGCCTGAGCGCGGCCTTGTCGTTTAATTGAACCCTCTTTCATTCCTCAAGCCCCCACCATGACCACCACCTTCCAAGCCCTTGTTGTTGACCAAGTCGATGGCAAACCCGTTCCTTCGCTCAAACAAATCACCCAGGCCGACCTGCCTGCTCTCGATGTACTGGTGGCCATTGACTACTCCAGCATCAATTACAAAGACGCGATGGCGCTCACCGGCACGGGCAAGATCATCCGCAGCTTCCCCATGGTGCCCGGCATTGACTTTGCGGGCACGGTGGTCGAGTCCAGCAGCGCCGACTACAAGGCAGGCGACAAAGTGGTGCTGACCGGCTGGAGCGTGGGTGAGCGGTTTTGGGGTGGCTACAGCCAAATGCAGCGCGTCAAGGCCGAGTGGCTGGTGCCCCTACCCGCTGCCTTAAGCAGCCAAAGCGCCATGGCCATTGGCACTGCGGGCCTCACCGCCATGCTGTGCGTCATGGCGCTGGAGGATGCGGGCGTCAAGAGCGGCAAGATTTTGGTCAGCGGCGCCAATGGCGGCGTGGGCAGCGTGGCCATCAGCCTGCTAGCGCGCTTGGGTTACGAAGTCACCGCCCTGAGCCAGCGGCCTGACGAGAACCGCGACTATTTGCTGGGCCTGGGTGCCAAAGACGTGATCGGCGGCCCCGAATGGAAAGAAAAGCCCGCCCCGCTGGGCAGCCAGCGCTGGCAAGGCGCGGTGGACGTGGTGGGCGGCACGGTGCTGGCGCGCATGCTGAGCGAAATCGACTATGGCGGCGCGGTGGCCGCCTGCGGCCTGGCCGGTGGTTTTGGCCTGGACACCACGGTCATGCCCTTTATTTTGCGCGGCGTGCGCCTCTTGGGCGTGGACTCGGTGATGTGCCCCACAGCGCGGCGCATGGCCGCTTGGCAGCGCTTGGCCACCGAATTTGCCGCCCCAGCGCAAGCGCAAATGCAGCGCGTGGTGGGCCTGGGCGAGGTGGTAGCCCTGGCCAAAGACTTTATGGCCGGCACCTCGCGCGGGCGCGTGGTGGTGGACGTCAACCGGTAAACCGGCTTTTCTATTTTTTAATTTTCAAAACATAAGGACTCAGCATGAGCGGACAAAAACTTCGTATCGGTTTTATCGGCCTGGGCGCGTTGGGCGAAGGCCTGTGCGCCAACCTGGTCAAGGCCGGCTTTCCGGTCACCGTCAATGACCTGAACAAAGACCTAGCCAAGGGCCTGCTGGCTGCGGGCGCGCAGTGGGCGGACGATGTGGCTGGCACCTGCAGGGATGCGGACGTGGTCATCACCGTGCTGCCCTCGCCCGCCGTGTCGCGCAAAGTGGTCGAAGGCCCGGGCGGCGTGTTCGAGAACCTTAAAAGTGGCGGCACCTGGATCGAGATGAGCACCACCGACATGGAAGACCTGCTGCGTCTGGCCGATGTGGCAGCTACCAAGGGCATTACCGTGCTGGAATGCCCGGTGACGGGCGGCGTGCACCTGGCCAATTCGGGCGAGATCACGGTGCTGGTGGGTGGCGAGCAAAGCACGTTTGAGCGCGTACAAACCATTTTGGAGGCCATGGGCGGCGAGATCATTTACATGGGCAAGATGGGCAACGCCTCGGTCGTCAAGGTGGTGACCAATATGCTGGCCTTCATCCACCTCATTGCAGCGGGCGAAGCCATGATGCTGCCGGCCAAATACGGCGTGGACCCGGACGCCACCTACCGCGCCATTCGCGCCAGCTCAGGCAATAGCTTTGTGCACGAGACCGAATCCAAGCTGGTGCTCTCGGGCAGCTACAACGTCAAGTTCAATATGGACTTGGCCTGCAAAGACCTGGGGCTGGTCAACAACATCGCCGAAAAAATTGGCGTGCCGCTAGAGCTGGGCAGCATGGCGCAGCAAATCTTCCGCCGCGCGCGCGGTCTGTACGGCAGCCAGGCCCAGTCGCCCGAAGTGGTGCGCATGATAGAAGCCGCTTGCGGGCTGGAGCTGCGCGCGCCCGGCTACCCCACCGAGCTGGTGGCGGAATAAGCCCCACACTTTTTTCTAGCAAGGCCCCACCATGTCCACCGCCCTCACCCACCAAGACTGGCTAGACCGCGCCGCGCGCATCGACATTGCCACCGGCCTGTTCATCGACGGCCAGTACGTGGCAGCGCTGGGCGGCGACACCTTTGATTGCATCAACCCCGCCACGGGCGCGCTGCTGGCGCACATGGCACGCGGCCAGGCGGCGGACATTGACCGCGCCGTGGCCTCCGGCCTTGCAGCCTGGCGCGATGGCCGCTGGGCCAAGCAGGCACCGCGTGCACGCGCCGATGTGCTCTTGAAATGGGCCGATCTGGTGGAAGCGCACAGCGAAGAGCTGGCGCTCTTAGAAACCCTGGACATGGGCAAACCGATTTCGGACATGTTCAACATTGACCTGCCCGAGGTGCTGAAAACCATTCGCTACTTTGCCGAGTGCATCGACAAAACCGAGGGCGCCGTCACCCACACCGACCCCAGCGCCTTGCACACCATTACCCACGAGCCGCTGGGTGTGGTGGGGGCGATTACGCCCTGGAACTACCCCATGCTGATGGCGGTCTGGAAGCTCGCACCCATCTTGGCCGCAGGCAACTGCGTGGTGCTCAAACCCGCCGAGCAGGCGCCTTTGACCCGCACCCGCCTGGCGCAATTGTTTGTGGACGCGGGTGGCCCGCCCGGCGTGTTCAACGTGGTCAACGGCATGGGTGCCGAGGCGGGCAAAGCGCTGGCGCTGCACTTGGACGTGGAGAAGATCACCTTCACCGGCTCGACTGCCGTGGGCAAGCTGCTGCTGGGCTATGCGGGCCAGAGCAATATGAAGCGCGTGGCGCTGGAGACCGGGGGCAAAAGCCCGCAAATCTTCATGCCCGACCTGTATGACTTTGACGCGGCGGTGGACCGCGCCGTGGGCGGCATTTTTGACAACGCGGGCCAGGTCTGCAACGCGGGCTCGCGCCTGCTGGTGCACCGCTCCATCCACGACCGCTTTGTGGCGCGCTTTGTAGAGCGCGCCGCCGCCCTCTACCAACCCGGCGACCCGCTGGACCCCGCCACCACCATGGGCCCCTTGGTGAGCCAGGCGCAGCGCGCCAATGTGCAAGCCCGCATCACCCGCGCGCTAGAGCAAGGCGCGACCCAGGTGCTGCCGCCCTTGGCCGCAGGCCTGAACGCTGCTGGGGCCTACGTGGCGCCCACCCTGTTCACCCACGTTCGCCAAGACATGGCCATAGTCCAAGAAGAAACCTTTGGCCCGGTGGCGTCCGTCCAGGCCTTTGACACCGAAGCCGAGGCCATCGCCCTGGCCAACGACTCGGTCTATGGCTTGGCCGCCAGCGTCTGGACCGCCGACCTGAAAACCGCGCACCGCATGAGCGCCGCGCTGCAGGCCGGTGTGGTCTGGGTCAACTGCTTTGGCGACGGCGATATGACGCAGCCCTTTGGCGGCTACAAGCAAAGCGGCAACTCGCGCGACAAACACAAGGACAGCCTGCTGTCTTACCTGCAAACCAAGTCCACCTGGATCAGCCTGGCCTAAGTGCGGCAAACATCTTTTTTGGGAGCAAAAACACCATGACACATTGCAACTTCTACATTGACGGCGCCTGGGTGGAGCCTGTGGGCGCGCACACGGTGCACCCGGTGGTCAGCCCCGGCGACGAATCGGTGGTGGGCGAGGTGATGATGGGCAGCGCCGACGACGTGAACCGCGCGGTGGCCGCCGCCCGCCGCGCCTTCGAGGGCTTTAGCCAAACCACGCTGGCGCACCGCACCGAACTGCTGCAAAAACTGCAAGCTGCATTTGAGCGCCGCTACACCGAAATGGCGCAAGCCCTGAGCACCGAAATGGGCGCGCCCTGGGACTGGGCCTATGACGCGCAGGCCGAATGCGGCCCCGGCCACATCAAGGCCACGCTGGACGCCGCCAAAGACTACCCCTGGGAGACCCGCAGCGGCCCCAACGGCGACCTGGTGTGCGAGCCCATTGGCGTGTGTGTGCTCATTACGCCGTGGAACTGGCCGCTCAACCAAATCGTCTCCAAACTCGCGCCCGCACTCTTGGCCGGTTGCACCGTGGTGCTCAAGCCCAGCGAATACGCGCCCCTGTCCGCCAAGCTGGTGGCCGAATTTGTGCACGAGGCGGGTTACCCCCCCGGCGTTTTCAACCTGCTTTACGGCGACGGCCCGCTGATCGGCCCGGTGCTCAGCAGCCACCCGGATGTGGACCTGGTGTCGTTTACCGGGTCTACGGCCGCAGGCATTTCGGTGGCTAAGCACGCGGCAGACACGGTCAAGCGCGTGGTGCAAGAGCTGGGCGGCAAGTCGCCCAACATCATCTTTGCCGACTCCAAGGTGGACAAGGCAGTGCGCTGGAGCGTGAACAAATGCATGAGCAACACCGGCCAAAGCTGCAACGCGCCCACCCGCCTGCTGGTCGAGCGCTCGGTGTATGCCCAGGCGGTGGAATTTGCTGCGCAAGCCGGGGCGGCTGTTCAGGTGATTCACCCGTCAGACAAGGGTGATGGCATTGGCCCACTCGCGTCCAAGCGCCAATTTGACACCGTGCAGCGCTACATCCAGATTGGCATCGACGAGGGCGCGCTCCTGCTGTGCGGCGGCCTGGGGCGGCCTGAGGGGTTTGAGAAGGGCTTTTACGCCCGCCCCACGGTGTTTGCCGACGTGAACAACCAGATGCGCATCGCGCGCGAAGAGATTTTCGGCCCCGTGCTGGTGATGATTCCCTTTGACACCGAAGAAGACGCCATCGCCATTGCCAACGACACGCCTTACGGCCTGGCCGCCTACATCCAGTGCGCCGACGTGGCGCGCGCCAAGCGCGTGGCGCGCCGCCTGCGCGCAGGCACCGTATCCATTAACGGCACGGGCCAAGACTACAGCTCGCCTTTTGGTGGCTTCAAGCAAAGCGGCAACGGGCGCGAATGGGGCCGCTTTGGACTGCAGGACTACCTGGAATACAAAGTCATCAACAGCGCCGCCTGAACGGCGCCCACTTGCCAGCGCCTATAAAAACGAGGAGACACCATGAAAATCACCGACGTAAAAACCTTTGTCGTAGGCAACCCGCCGCCCGGCTTTGGCGGGCGCTACTTTGTGTTTTTGAAGCTCATTACCGACGAGGGCATTGAAGGCCTGGGCGAGGTCTACAGCCTGCCCTACCATCCCGCCATCGTGGAACAGATGGTCAAGGACGTAGTGGAGCGCTGCGTGCTTGGCAAAGACCCGTATGACACCGAGCGCATCTGGCGCAGCGTGTACGGCAGTGGTTTTATCCAGCGGCCTGACATCTCCACCATGGGCATTCTGAGCGGCATTGAGATGGCCTGCTGGGACATTGTGGGCAAAGACGTGAACAAACCCGTCTACAAGCTGCTGGGCGGCCAGGTGCACGAAAAGCTGCGCAGCTACACCTACATCTACCCCAAAGACGGCGACCAAACCAACGTCTACGCCGACCCGGTGCTGGCTGCCGAGCGCGCCGCCGAGTACCTGAAGATGGGCTTTACCGCCCTGAAGTTTGACCCTGCTGGTCCTTATTCGATTTACGACGGACGCCAACTGTCACTCACCGAGCTAGACCGCTCCGAGACCTTTTGCCGCCTGCTGCGCGAGGCCGTAGGCAGCCAGGCCGACTTGCTGTTTGGCACCCACGGGCAAATGAGCGCGGCGGGCGCCATCCGCCTGGCGCGGCGCCTGGAAAAGTACGACCCGCTGTGGTTTGAGGAGCCCATTCCACCCGACAACCAGCGCGAAATGGCCAAGGTGGCGCGCGGCACCACTATTCCGGTGGCCTGCGGCGAACGCCTGACCACCAAGTGGGAGTTTGTGCGCGTGCTGGAAGAAGGCGCGGCCGCCATTTTGCAAATGAACCTGGGCCGCGTGGGCGGCATTTTGGAGGGCAAAAAAATCGCCTCCATGGCCGAGGCCTACCACGTGCAAATTGCGCCGCACCTGTACTGCGGCCCGGTGGTGGGTGCGGCCAACATCCAATTAGCGACTTGCAGCCCCAATTTTTTGATCCAGGAAAGCATTCTGGACTGGACAGGTTTTCACAGCCAAATTTTGAAAAAACCCATCCAGTGGCAAGACGGTTACATCATCCCCCCCACCGCGCCCGGTCTGGGGGTGGAGCTGGACGAAGACGTGGCCCGCGCCCACCCGTATACGGGAACGATGCTGCACTTGGACATGACACACACGCCCGTTTTGCCCTGAGGCAGAGGCAGCACAAAGGCCGCGCTGGCAAGCAAGCTATAACCCGCAAGCACGCGGCCCGGTGGGCTGGGGGCGACGCAAATACCTTTCGAAAACTCACTCGCGTGGCAAAAGCGAATGTGCAAGCTCTGGGAAAGACTTCTGCGTGCGGGGCTTTCAGTGCAAGGCGCCCTGGGCTTCGGCGACGTTTCGAAGCACGCCACTGTCAAGCACCCGAATATGCCGGTTATCGACCTGCAAAATCCGTTTTTCTGAAAAGAGGCGCAGCAGCCGGCTCACAGTTTCTTGGCGAATGCCGAGGAAGGAGCCAATCTCGTCACGCGACATGCGCAGCAGCACTTCGGACTGCGACAGCCCCCGGCTTTTGAGTTTTTCCAACAAGTTAATCAAAAACACCGCCACACGCTCTTCAGAGCGCAAGCTGCCCAGCAGCAAAGCCAGGTTTTGCAGGCGCACCACCTCGTTGCTCAGCGTTTTCAGAAAGTAAAAGCGCAGCGAGGCACATTCGTTGGAGTACTGCTCAATCAGGTCAAAAGACATGCTCCAGACCTCAGAGTCCTCCAGCGCCACCGCATCGGTGGTGAGTTGGCCGCTGGAGATGCCGTCCACGCCCAAGATGTCGCCCAGCATGTGGAATCCTGTCACCTGCTCGCGCCCGTCTTTGGCGCTCACACAGGTTTTAAAAAAACCGGTTCGCACATAAAACAGTGCGCTGAATTTGTCGCCACCGTTGTACAGCATGGCACCGCGCTTGACGCGGCGCCGGGTGGTGACCACCTGCTCCAAGTACCCGCACTGCGCTGAGCCATCGCTCTCCATGGCGGTGCGCGCCTTTAGCTGACAACTGGCACAGGTCGGTGATGCAACACCGGAATCGAGCTTAGGGAAACGAAGCCCCAGGTTGTTGTTGATCATGAATTACTCCTTTGAGGCCATGTTATGGACCCAATGCGAGCGATGGCATGACTTTTATCAAGTTTTGACCCAATAGCAATAAAAAATATAAATATCTTAAAAATTAGAATTTAAATCATAAAAACATACATACGTGTACTTGTTTCTTATTTAACATTAAAATTATTTAAAATATATTTTTACTTTATTTAACATATAAATCTATTTAATCCTGCCCAAGAAGTCTCACAAATACGCCATGGAAAATCCGGCGTGGTTTTCACTTCAAGGGTTTTCCAAGCAAAAGGGAACAAATTTCCCTCTGCACTCCTGCGACCCCCGGCCCTGAATCACTCCAGCAACCCTGCTTGACACCCTGATTTGCCCGCTTGCGCAAGCGGATGCGGTCCATCGCTCCGGTAGGGGAAATGAGGCACACGGACTGAAAGCTAAACTGCGACGCGCACCGTAGCCACGTCGCTTTCTTGTTGATTTGCCTTCGTGACCGGTGTCGACAAAAAATTCATTGGCCCATCACACCTGAGCCTGCAAACATGCCCCCACCCAACGCGCTCTCCCCCAAAGAACTGGTTGAACAATTCCTGCACACCATCATGGTTCCCGACCCCGTGGGCGCGCGCGCTTTTGTGGCGCCAAACCTGCGCATTCGCTTCACCGGCGGGCGCGAAATGCGCGACCCCACCGAGTGCAGCGCCTTTAACAAAAGCCGCTACGCCTGGGTGAAAAAACGCTTTGAGCAAACCGATGTGGCGCCCGGCGTGCACGAGGGCGAGGCCGTGGTCTACAACACCGGCACGCTGTACGGCGCCTGGCCCGACGGCGCCTGGCCCGACGGCACCTTGTTTGAGGGCAACCGCTACGTAGACCGCTACCTGGTGCGCTACGGCCTGATCGTGCAAATGGACGTGTGGAACGACAGCGCCGAATGGATGCTGGTGCGCGCCGGACTGGCCCCCTCTTGGCCTGTGCTAGGACGGGACGCGGTATGAGCGCCAGCGCACCCGCAGCGCCCAGCAGCGCATTCCCCACCATTGCCGACAACGGCCGCTTTGCCTACCAGCCCATCACCACCCGCCCTGACTACTGCTGGCCCAATGGCGCGCGCCTGGCGGTTTACCTGGGCTTTAACGTGGAGCATTTCGCCTTTGGCAGCGGCATGGGCGCGTCGCTGGGGCCGCCCTCGCCCCAGCCCGATGTGCTGAACTATGCGTGGAGCGAATACGGCAACCGCGTGGGCGCCTGGCGCTGCCTGGAGCTGTTTGACCAGCTCGCACTGCCTACCGGCGCACTCATCAACACCGCGCTCTACGACCATTGCCCCGCGCTGGTGCAGGCCCTGGTGCAGCGCGGCGACGAGCTGATTGGCCACGGCCACAGCAACGCCATGCGCCAGTCCGACCTGAACGAGGCCGACGAACGCGCCCTGCTGGAAGGCTGCCGCGCACGCATGCTGCAGCAAAGTGGCGTGGCGCCCGCCGGGTGGTTGTCGCCCTGGATTTCCGAGAGCCTGCACACCCCCGACCTGCTGGCAGAGACGGGCTATCGCTACACCCTGAACTGGTGCCACGACGACCAGCCCACGCGCATGCACACCCGCTCGGGCCAAGCGCTGTGGTCCATTCCCTACCCGCAAGAAGTCAACGACATTCCCATGGTCATGGGGCGGCTGATGGAGGGTCGCGCCTTTGCCGAACTCATCACCGACCACTTTGACGAGATGCTGCGCCAGTCCGCGCGCCAGCCTTTGGTCATGGGCATTGCGCTGCACCCCTACATCGTGGGCCAGCCGCACCGCCTGCTGCATTTGCGCACCGCGCTCGCCCACCTGGCGCGCGCACGCGACGCGGGCAGCATCTGGTTTGCCACGCCGGGCCAGATTTGCCAGCACGCGCAGGCCGTGCTGGCATGAGCGCGCGCACGCCAGCTGAGACTGGCCCTCCGGGTCCTCCTGCCCCTACCAGCGCCAGCGCCCAGTCCCGCACCGGCATGGTGACCAGCCCGCACGCGCTGGCCACGCAGGCCGGTGTGGACGTGCTCAGCGGCGGCGGCAACGCCATTGAAGCCGCCATTGCCACCGTGGCCTGCCTGGGCGTCACCTACCCGCACTTTTGCGGCTGGGGCGGCGACGTGCTCATGCTGGTGGCCGACGCGCAGGGCCAGGTGCAAAGCATCTCGGGCATTGGCCAGGCCGCGCAAAACGTGCATGGCTATAGCGGCACCATCCCCACGCGCGGACCACGCTCGGCGCTCACCACGGCGGGCGCCGCCGACGCACTGGGCCAGGCCTTGGACATCAGCCGCAAGGCGTGGGGCGGCACACGCACTTGGGCCGACTTGCTCGCGCCCTCCATCGCGCTGGCGCGTGAAGGCTTTGAAGTGACCGCGTCCGAGCGCTTTTGGCTGGACTTTCGCCGCCCCGAAGCTGCCGCGCTGGCCGGCGTGTTTGGCGCCTTTTCTGAGCACGGGCAGGCCCCTCCGCCGGGCGCGGTGCGCAAACAGCCGCTTTTGGCGCGCACGCTGGAGAAGCTGGCCGCGCACGGCCCGCGCGCGATGTACGAGGGCCGGTTGGCAGAGCACATTGCCCAAGGCCTGGCCGATGCAGGCTCGCCCCTGACCCTGGCCGATTTGGCCCGCACCCGCGCCCGCGTAGAAGCGCCGCTGGCGGTGGACTACCGGGGCGGCACACTGCTGGCGCACCCACCCCCCACCCAGGGCCTGACCACGCTGCAAATCATGGGCGTGCTGGAGCGTTTTGACCTGTCAAAAATCGCCCAAGGCAGCGCCGACCACTACCACCTGCTGGTAGAGGCCACCAAGCAAGCCTTTATGGACCGCAATCGCTACCTGGCAGACCCCGAGTTTGTGGACGTGCCCAGCGCACGTTTGCTCTCACGCCAGCACCTGGACGCCCTGGCCGCGCGCATCCGCATGGCGCAGGCCCTGCCCTGGCCGCAACCGTTTCAGACCGGCGACACGGTTTACGTGGGCGCCATGGACGCGCATGGCAACGCGGTGTCGCTGCTGGCCACGGTGTATTACGACTGGGGCAGCGGCGTGGTGGTGGGCGACACCGGCTTGCTGTGGCACAACCGGGGCGCATCCTTCTCGTTGGACCCGCAGCACCCCAACCGCCTGGCGCCGGGCAAGCGCCCTTTTCATACCCTGAACCCCGGCATCTACCGCAAAGACGGGCGCACCCGCATGGTCTACGGCACCCAAGGCGCCGACGGCCAGCCGCAAACGCTGGCGGCAGTGCTAACCCGACTGATTGACTACGGCATGGACCCGCTCGCTGCCCTGGCGCAGCCGCGCTTTTTGCTGGGCAAAACCTTCTCGGACGCGCGCGACTCGCTCAAGCTAGAAGACGACGTGCCCCTGGCGGTGCGCGAGGACCTGGCCACGCGCGGACACGCCATCAGCACGGTCGCAGCGCTTAGCCCATTGATGGGCCACCCTGGCGCCATCGTGCGGGACGCCACGAGCGACATATTGCGGGGCGCGCATGACCCGCGCAGTGATGGATGCGCCTTGGGGCTTGGTGGGGCTGGTATGTTTTCTAAGCTGCCTACGCGGCAGTGAACCATGGGTGTTTATCCCTCTTTAATGCGGGTGCTTTCTAAGCTGCCTACGCGGCAGTGAACCCAGTCCGCACCCACATAGCAGTTTCTGGATTTTTCTAAGCTGCCTACGCGGCAGTGAACTCGGTCGCCCTGGTGGAGGCAAGCTGCCTAATTTTCTAAGCTGCCTACGCGGCAGTGAACGGCGCTATTTCTGCGAACGTGCCTTTGAGTTTTTTCTAAGCTGCCTACGCGGCAGTGAACCTCGCCCTTCTCCCCCTCCGTAGTCTCGCGGTTTTCTAAGCTGCCTACGCGGCAGTGAACAGCCCGTCGATCCGGATCAGCGGTGTGTTTAATTTCTAAGCTGCCTACGCGGCAGTGAACGCTAAATTTCACGCGCGGAAAGCGCTTTTTAATTTCTAAGCTGCCTACGCGGCAGTGAACGCTGAGCCGCCACGCATGCAGGGCGAGATCAATTTCTAAGCTGCCTACGCGGCAGTGAACGCGGCCATGGTGGCGGCATGCGCTGCCACCATTTTCTAAGCTGCCTACGCGGCAGTGAACATTGCGCCTGCTTTGTCAGCATCGCGCGCCATTTTCTAAGCTGCCTACGCGGCAGTGAACAGCGCAGCACCTGGTCCTTGGTCTTGCCGTGCTTTCTAAGCTGCCTACGCGGCAGTGAACGATAAGCACGCTGGGCTTCATTTGCCGATAGCTTTCTAAGCTGCCTACGCGGCAGTGAACTTTGCCACGGCTTTTGGCGTGCGCCGCAAGATTTTCTAAGCTGCCTACGCGGCAGTGAACCCGGGCAGCCAGGCGATGATGGGCTCGGTGATTTTCTAAGCTGCCTACGCGGCAGTGAACAAGGGCAGCATGACTGCGGCGCCCGCACCAAATTTCTAAGCTGCCTACGCGGCAGTGAACGATCGGGTCGCTGGCCTGGCGCAAAGCTTTCCTTTCTAAGCTGCCTACGCGGCAGTGAACTTTTCCAAGCGCAAAAAAACAATATTTTTATATTTCTAAGCTGCCTACGCGGCAGTGAACCAGCCTGTGAACCGACTCCTTCATCGACTTTTTTTCTAAGCTGCCTACGCGGCAGTGAACTGTGAGCGACGTATTTGAGGTAGACCCGGCGCTTTCTAAGCTGCCTACGCGGCAGTGAACGCTCACCCGCCAGCCCCGCGCCCTTGCGCCCATTTCTAAGCTGCCTACGCGGCAGTGAACACAAGCGAGGACATTGTGAGCCTGTCCCCGTTTTTCTAAGCTGCCTACGCGGCAGTGAACAACCCTCATTATGGAAATGATTTTTCGTTTATTTTCTAAGCTGCCTACGCGGCAGTGAACTCGAGTCATGTTCATGGCCGGGGCCTTTGGGTTTTCTAAGCTGCCTACGCGGCAGTGAACCCAGTGGCGCCTGCTGGGTGGCCCGTGCTTTGTTTCTAAGC
The DNA here is from genome assembly GCA_947442105.1 of Comamonadaceae bacterium. Classification (GTDB taxonomy): domain Bacteria; phylum Pseudomonadota; class Gammaproteobacteria; order Burkholderiales; family Burkholderiaceae_C; genus Allorhodoferax. The sequence goes on from CANEVH010000018.1 coordinate 61,778, forward strand.
TGCCTACGCGGCAGTGAACCTTCTTTTTATGTCGGCTTTAACCCTCATTATTTTCTAAGCTGCCTACGCGGCAGTGAACTCTTGGGCTGTTGCCCGTGCGCTGATTTTGAATTTCTAAGCTGCCTACGCGGCAGTGAACGCCCGAGCCGGTCTGCGCTACTTTCTCAAGTTTTTCTAAGCTGCCTACGCGGCAGTGAACCAGCAGCATCATCTTCTGCACGTCGCCGCTGTTTTCTAAGCTGCCTACGCGGCAGTGAACACAGTCCCCAAAATTTGCAGCACGATGCGTATTTTCTAAGCTGCCTACGCGGCAGTGAACGTTGGCTACAGCGGAGCCCGGTACCTCACGCATTTCTAAGCTGCCTACGCGGCAGTGAACTGCCGCCCCCGTCATTGTCTGAGCGCCTTCACTTTCTAAGCTGCCTACGCGGCAGTGAACTAGCCGTCTTGTCCGCTAAGTCCTTGTTCCAGAAACATTTTTCCGGCTTTTCCCCTGCACCCCATCTGAAATTACAGGCGCGCAAGTCCTTATCAATCAAGCACTTACGCGGCCCCGCAAAAAAAGGGTCAAAACCACGGCACCGTGGCGGTCGCGCTCAGGCCATAGGTGTTGAACGTGCCACTGGCTGGGGCGCTGGCGGTCTGGCAACGAAGGAACAAGCGAAACGTCTGGGTGGTGCTGGCGCTGCGCAGCACCACAAAGGGCAGTGCCAGCAGCTCGGCGCAACTGTCTGGCACGCGGGCGCGTGCCTCGTCTTCGGTCAGACCGTGACGCTTCATTTGTCGTCGGCGCAGGCGTTCGGGGTTGCTTTTGGCCTGCACGCGGCTCAAGCGCCGGTAGCCCACTTGTGGCGGCACGGCGGCCACGGCCGATGTGTGAAGGTGGTCTTGCAGGCCACCCAGCCATGGCAAGGCCAGAAGCCGAAGCAAGTCAGCCTCCGGCCCCACCACGCGCAAGCTATTGCCCAGGCTGGCAGGTTTTTCTGTATAGCCCGGAAAGCTCACGCCCAGAGTGCTGCTATCTAGCTGCACCAGCGCCAGATGCAGCTTGGCGTACAGTGCGGCCATCAATTGGTGCGGCGCAGTTTCGGGGTCATGCCGCAAAAGAATGTCCAAGTAATGCGACATAGGTCTTTACTCCTTACCAGCGTCGCCAAACACCCCGCCACGGATGAGGGTCGCCATCACAAAGTGCTGCTGCTCGGCGGCGGGCACTTTGTCTTTAAGTATCCAGCCGTCCAACAGGTTGTAGAAGTCCAGCTTGTCCGTGGGGCGGCGGCAGGCCTTGCCTAAAGTGGTCACCGAACCGTAGGGCTCCACCGCAATGGGGCCAAGCTCTTCCACGTCGGGGTGCCAGGTGTCTATGGTGCGAATGGCGTTGCCCAGCTTTTGCGAGTGGATGCCAGCTACGCCGTTGACCACGTACAGCGTTTTGCTTTTGCCGCTGCTGCCCTTGTCCAAAATCAGCTCCTGTGATGGGTAGACCTCTTGCCCTGCACCCATGCGCGCAAACGCCGTCACTTGCAGCAGCACATGGCTGGCGCCGGCCAAACCCTGGGCGATTAGCCCACCCAGTTCGTTAAGTGCATCTGCTGCGCCATCGGTGCCAAAGTTCCGCAGCGACAGGCTGAGCGCGTCAAACGTCCACGTTTTTTGCGCAAGGCCTTGGACAAGATGCTGCACTTGCACCTCCACTTGCTCCGCACCCACGCGGTTGCGCCACAGGAAGCGGCCATTGGCCAAGTTGTGCGCGTAACGTGATGCCAACTCACCAAAGCCAACGCCTTGCACATAGGCCTGCACCGTGCTGAGCAGCTTGGTTTGGTACGCAGCGCTGTTGCAGGCATTGGGCGTGCCTGCGCCGCCCAACACACGCAGGGTGAAGGTAGCTTTCAAAGTGTCTGCTTCGGCGGGCAAGGTAGCCACGTCAACAGTTTGGAGGTTGGGGTTTTCAATTGCCGCGTCCAGCTTGGCGGGGTCTTGGTCCTTGGTTTTGAGGCGGTTGGATATGGTGCCGCGCACCGACTTCTCACGCACGGTTACTGGCGTCCAGCCGCTTGCGTTAGCGCGCGCGCTCCAGCTGCCAGAAAAGAACACAGCGTCCGAAGGGTCAAGCTTGCGCTCAAAAGCCAAAACGGTTGCGGTCTTGAGGGTGTTGGTTGTAGTAGCCATTTTGAAAACTCCTTTGAATGAGATGAATGTCAGGGGGTGGTGGCCAAGTCGGCCAAAACTTCGGGGGCATAGTCATTGCAGCAGCGGTAGACGTCGTGCGCGTCGCCTTGCGTTTCGGCGTACCAGAGCAAGTCATCCAGCTTTTTGAGGCGGTGCGGGCTAACCCATTGCCCCATGGACCACAGCGTTTCCACAAACCGGAACGGCGTGTGGGCATCGCGTGCGTTGGTAACGCTGCCCGCCGGCTGCAAATCCGACAGAGCGGCATAGCCCACCGGAATAGGCACGGTCCAGCCGGGGCGTGCGTCGGTTTTCCAGTGGGTCGGGTTGCCTTCGGCCGTGTCCTGGCCAGGGGTGGCACGGTGGTTCCAGCGCGACAGGTCTAGCCAAGCGTCCAAGGCACTCGCTTCTGGCGTCTCTACTTGCAGGGCCACCAGTCGCTCCTGCAACAGGTCGTCACGCGACACCAGCGCAAACCCCGGCAGGCAGCGGCGCATCAGTAGCCGGAATTGTTGGGCCTTTTTCTCGTCGTCCTGGGCTTCCAATTCCAACGTCGGCTTGCCGCGCCGGGCCTGCGCCATGGGCAGCGCGGGCATGACGCTGCCACCGGCCAAACGCATGCCGGCCAAGGCGTGCGCCACCAGGTCCACCAGCGCCTGGCGCTCTGCTGCGCCCAGCTTGTCCGCGCTGATAAGCACGTCAAACACCAGGCTCAGCTCCAGGTGCACACGGCCCTCTTCCACAATGCCTGCGGTGCTGCCATCCGCCAGCACTGGGTTGCGGGTCAGATGAAAGGCACGCGTGTAGCCCTCGGTGGTGACTTGCGCCTCAAAGCCGTGGCACACCACGCCTACGGCGCGGAATGCAATGCCCGCGTTGCGCCCCAAGCGTCGTTCCAAAGCCGTCATCAAGCCCAAAAAAGCCGTCATAGCCGGAAAGCCCCAGGTCATGGGGCTGGATATGGCGTTGGCGTTTTGCACGCGGATGCGAGGCAAAAGCAATAGCGCGGGGATATGCGGCAGGACGGCCGCGTTCAGAGTTTCGCTGCTCATGCGGCCTCCCGTTCATAGGCGGCAAATTGCTCGCGCGCCAGCTTGCGCCAGTACAAAAACTCCGGGTCACCTACAGGCAACGGGTCGCTCAGTTGGGCATTCACCCAGCGCGCAAATTCGACAGCAACGGCGTCGGTCACATCGTCTTGGTCCATGGTGCCAATTGCTTCCTCCTGCGGGTCTAACCATGCGCGCTGGTCTACCGATAGCTGGCAGTCGTCTGCTTGGCTCCAGCCAGGCGCTAGCGTAAACAACTCGGCCTGAAACAGCACCAGTTCATCAATCAGGCCTTGCACCCACTCCCGTACTTGTCGCCGGGTGGCTTCGTTCCGGGGCGGATTACCTTGCAAGAAGAGCCGCAAGGCCCGCACCTGCTGGGCCACAGCACGACGACGGCCATAGACCTTGAACAAGGAGCTGACCCGCAGCAGTGGCCGAACATCTTCCGACTTCCAGATAGGCGGAATGGAGGCCAACAAGCAGTTATCGCCCCCCCGTTCACTGTTGAGGTTACTGATATTGTGCGGTTTACTGCCGCCCAGTTTCTGAATCGCCATTTGCGGGTACTCGCGCACCGGGCGGCCATGGTAAGTGCCCGCCTTGCGTGCAGCACGTGCCGCTTTGGCATCGGCGCTAAAGCGGTCGTCCTGTAGCTGCTGGTAGACGCGGTGTACAAGCAAGGTTGGATACAGTGGCGCGAGCAAGTGAAAAGCGTGATCGTCGTGCGCATCGTTGCCAACTAACCAATAAAACTGTTTTGCCATTCGATGTGAAGCAGACGCCTCGCATCGGGCGTCAAACAGGGCGATCAAAATTGCACGGGTAGACGACGCGTTGTCGCCAACGCAACCCAGCGCAATAGCGACCTCCACATCGTTATCCATTAGCCAATCCAGGAAACTCCGATTCTCAAACTGTGCCGATAGCAAGCGTTCCAATTCGTAGATCTTTTTGACATATGCACCGTTTCCAGTGGTGTCCGAGTGTGTATCGTCGTTCAGTACGTGTGAACCAACTTCAAGGGTTTTCGGCAGCGAACTTGGCCTAACCTTTAAATTGGTTGTGAGCCGTACCTTGGCATCGGGATAAGTTGGTTTCAACAGGTGACTCGCTAGTTGAATCTGCCCCGCCGACTGAATTGCCGTGTTGATCAAGGCTGGTAGCTGATAGTTTTCGCTGCTGTGAATGTCAGCTCTACGGTTCTCAGCCTTGGTGTCACTACCTTTGATTTTTGAAAGAGCCTCAGCGCGACGCTCGGCTAGATGAGCATTTACTACGACTTGCGCCGCTCTGGTTCTTTGGGTGGGGATTTCTTCAGACATTTTTTCCTTGGTTGTTTAGTTGCGAATAGCCACTGCTTGCCCATGTGTGTCGCTTACCTCCTTTTCCAGAATCCCACCGCAGGATGGGACACCCACCCCGCTTCGTGCTTGATGACATTGACCGTTCCGAACCGCTGTGCGCAGCGCAGCAGGTCCATGTCCATGGACTCTGCCAATGCTTGCAGTTCAGCCATGTAGTCGGTGACGCCCCAGGGTGTGATGCGATCGCCCTGCGTGGCTTCGTTTGGCAGGCGCGTATGAAACTGAATGTCTACTTTTGGGTACGAAACTGCACTTCGCTCGCCTGGTTCAAGCTTGAACACTTGGTGCAGAAATTCTTTCTCCCCATCCTCATCCGGCAGCAGCACCAGCGCAACTTCGCGTTGTCCGGCATCGTCCCGAAAAGGCTGCTCTTGCTGCAACAAGCCGGTTAGCAGCGCGTCTTTGGGGGGCAACTTCCACCAGGTGCTGGCGTTGGCTTTTGGCGGCGGCGCGGCGCCGAGCGGGCCACGCGAATTGCGTCCGCCCGTCGGCGCTGGCACCGCTGGCTGCGGCAGCATTTGCGCGCGCATTCGGGCGTGCTCCAGGTGCATCAACCGTTCTTGCGGCTTGAGCGCATCCACCGCCGGGCAGAGGATGCGGGGGCGGGCGTCCAAGGTGGCGAGTTCGTTGGCTTCTAGCAGGGTGCGCAGGTCGTGGCTTTTGAGGCGGTGCGCGCCGTCATTGGTCTCAAAGCCGGGCCAACGAAAGGCTGCCTCGGTCGGATGGGTGAAGCTGCGCAAGTTGCGGGTGAACACGTGCACATTGGTGCTGCCGCAGTCGCCCGCGCGGTGGCGGCGTACGCGGCCCAGCAGTTGAATCAGCGAACGCCCCGAGGACGGTTCCACTACCGCCCAGTCGTAGTCGTGGTCACGGCCCACTTCGGTAACGGGTGAGCCCAGCACGATGAACAGGTGGTCATCTTCCACGCTTGCGTCAATCCGTTCGCGCACCGAGGGCAGCGAGTACACGGCGTCGGGGACATGCCGCTTGAGGGTGCTGTCGAGCTGGCGCTCAATGGCCGAGCGGATAAGCAGTGGGTGGCGCGCGTGGTACACGCAGAGGTGAATGCGCAGGCCCGGTGGCGCACCTTGCGCAAAAAGCGCCAACGCCACGGTGATGAGCGGCTCTACATTGGCCATGCGCACCAGCCCGAAGCTCGCCCGCTTGCCCGTCTGCGGGTCCACGCTGTGGTGCTGCGCATGCAAACGAGCCACCGATTGCAGGATGGCGCTAGCCAGCGCTGCGCAAGCTTCATCCCGCCGCTTGCCCAGGCCTTCCAATGGAACCAGCGCCAGCCTGCGGCGTGGCGCGTGGGCCTGCTGCGCCAAGGCTTGGGCGCGTTGGTTTACAAAATTGTGGTGCTCCGCCTCAAAGCTTGTCGGCTCGGCGCAGCGGGCGTGGTGCTGGCTGAATTCGTCAATCCACAAGCAGCAAATAGGCGCGGGTGTACCGGGCTCCACGGGGCGCGGGCCGCGATTGGCCTGGAACTGGCTGCGGCCCGTGGCGTAGGCCTGAAACAGGCCTTGCACCAGCGCGGGCGGCAAGGTGGCCGACGACAGCAGCACCCGCGCGCCCAACAGCCCGGCCCAATGCACCAGCCGGGTCAGTGCAGGCAAGTCCTTCAGGTCGAAGTCGTCCGGTTCGTCGAGCACCAAGTCGCCACTGAGCAGGCGCAGCATGGGTGCGATCTGGCGCCCACCGCGCTGGCTCTCGGTGGCGGGCGTGAGGTGGTCTATAGTGCAGACAAGGATGGGCGCGAGCAGCAGCTTGCGAATATTGGGGTCGGCTACGGCGCGCTGTAGCAGCGGATGCTGGTCGATGCTGCCTTCAAAGAGCACGTGGCCGTCTTCGTCCAGCAGTGCCTGGCCTGAGGCCGAGCCCTTGGCTTCGGCCAAACCCTCAAAGTGTTCAAAGAGCGCGCGGCTTGCGCTACCACCGACGCGAATGGCCAAGTCCTCCTCGTCGAGCCCCAGCATCTGGCGAAAGGCCTGCCCGGTTTGCAGGGTGAGCGTGCGCAGGCCCATGGCGAATGCGCAGCGCATGCCTTGTGCTGGGTCGGCCAGGGCATACATCACGCGGGCGTTGGCCAGGGTTTTACCGCAGCCGGTAGATGCCATGTTCACTATGAAAGCGCCATGGGCCTCGCTTTGCACGCGCACGCTGGCGGCGATGTCGGCCGCTTTGTCTTGCCAGCGGAAGCGTTCGGTCGTGGCGCGTTGCTTGAGCTTGCGGTGTTTGCCCAGGCGCGGCAGGTGTTGCTCAAACCGAGGCAGAAAGCGGGCCACTTCGGCGCCATGCTGGGCCACCCCCACAAGGTGTTCGTCCAAAGTTTGGTTGGCTTTGCCGCCATCGCGGGTGTTGGCCACCAGTGGGCTGGCATTTTTCACCGTAACCCGGCCTGCGGCGGGCTTGCCGTCGGTCAGTTCCAGACGGGAGTAATGGTGGTCCGCCAGCATCAGGCACAGGCGGCTTAAATGCAGCACAAACGGGTTGTTCATGACCTCGTTGGCTTGTTCTTTGCTGGCGTATGCCTGTAGGCGCTGGGCTATGCGTGCGGCGCGGTGTCGCCATTCGGGCGTGGTGACGGGCAGTCCGTGCGGAAATGTCCAAAACGGCTTTAAAGCGGCCTCCGTGGCTTTCTTGAATTCGTCTTCGTTCCAGCTAGTGTCTAATTGCATTTATTGACGATAGTATTATGATACCCCTATGTTCAGTCATAGGAGAATGCGATGGCACGAGTTGCTGTGGCACTGTCGTGTACGGCGGATGTAATGGCCGAACTTGAACGCATGTCGCGCAGTCGCAGTGG
>CANEVH010000019.1 GCA_947442105.1 Comamonadaceae bacterium
AATCCGTCTGCAGACAGTGTGAGGCGCGGGAAATGCGGGAAAACGAGGCTCAAACCGATGAAATCAGCCTCGAAAAGCGTCGGGAGTTCACGATATGAAAGGGTTGCGTGGAAATCAAATGTCCCGAGCAAGGCGCCACACTTTTGCGTGGAGTATTTCAGCAGACTGCTAAGCGCGGCCAATTTTTCAGGGCGGGCGCCCAGCTCAATTTACCGGTGTACCTGGACAAGCAGGTGCAAACCACCCTGGCCGCATTGGCCAGTGCTAAAGGGGTGGATTTGTCAGCGCTTATTAATGATTTGCTCAGGAAGGATATTGAGCTGATTGAAATGGCGCGCTGAGTGGCCAGAGAGCGGCAGAAAGACGAAGCCACTGGAGCCCAGCAGCTTTAGCGGCTGGCAGAGGTAACTGATTTTTTTTGTTTTGATGATAAATATTGGAAGTAGCCGCCAACTCGCTTAGGACAAATCTAAGCAGCTTTCACCGTTGCGAAAGAGCAGCGAAAGAAAATTATGACCAAAGTTTCAAGTTTAATCTGAACCTGGCCCCTTTTTCTTTTTCCAAATATCATTCCAAAGCACATACAGGATTATTGCTATACCCATCAACAACCAAGGAAGTCCACCTGCCCAATGTTCAAAGGAGAACGGCAAAAAGAGCCTGAAAACATCGTCAATCCAACAAGTTCCTCGACACATTTGACGACCAGAGATCACTAGCGACACGCCAATGAGTGCGGATACAACCCCAATGCATATCTCTGTTTTCATCGTCGAGTGATTTTTTACATAATCTAAGTGGAATCAGACCGCTATTTCCTGCCATCCAGTGATTCTTCTCAATGTATCATCTCGCCTTGTCTGCAAAGCGCCGAATTTGAAAACCAACCGCAGACGCCAATCCAGAAAAAACAAAAAGTGCGCCATACTCTGTGAAAAACAGATTTTCTGGTGTGAAACGGTCAATAAACTGAATGCCCAAGAGAAGTATTACCGAAACTGCACCAACTAAGAAGCCGAAGCGCCAAGGCCTTGAAGTGACGATGAATTATCCCAGTGGAAATACTACGAAAAAACTTGCGACAAGTGCGCCTGCGACCCATGAAACGTAAATGGATGCATCTTCAAAAACATAAAAAATCACAGGAAATGTAAAGGCTGTCAGTGGGACGGATAAAAAGGCCAGAATGAATCCTGAAATAATCACAACAATAAATGACGGTAAGCTTTTCATTGAATTCATCCGTTTGATTTTGGAAATCTATCGTCAAGAATGCAGGCTACTGCTCGCCGTTTCACATTCAAAATACAACCCAGAGGAATACCGAAACTTCCAACTTGCAAGTAATATTCACATTGATACAAGGCTTGGCCCTATTTATAATAGCAACTGGCTTTTTCTTTTGAGGATAAAGAGTGAAGCAGGCCGCTAGCTCTCGTGGAGCCCGCGCAAAAAATCTACCAGAGGTGAAAGTGCACAACCTGGGCTCTGGCGCAGGTGCAATGGACAATTGGACTCCACAACTCCACACCATACTCAATCCGCCATCCACAACCTAATTCCGCCGCTGCATAGATTCAACTTCTCCTTCAACACGCCTCGTTTTTTAAGCATATTCCAAGATAAATCGAGGCCGTCTACAAAAGGCTTGAGCGAACTATCCAATCGATTACCATCAATCCCATCCAACAATTTACCGCAGTCTATGAGTAAAAGCATATCTTGGTTGTACCTATCCCAATCAGTAGCTACGGTTAAACCACTGTTGCTCATTTTTTCATAGAGTCGATTTACCTCAACTATTTGCATACCAACCGTATTAGCGTGGAAATAACGTAGCTCCTGTGTCTGCTCTTTCCCGAACAAAAAACCGACGGCAAAAGATATAAGCACTCCGCTTGAAAAAAGCACTGAGGCAACTAATTTTTTCATAAATTGGGCTCGATTCTTAGAAATATCGTACATAGCGACTTCGGCGTCGCATTTTTCTTTTTTTACATTCTTGAATTCCTCGGTCAACTTCACGCAGGGTGCGACGTGAGGAGTGCCCATGTCACAGCAGTGGGTGCGATAGCCTTTTTACAATGCGCTGCAATTTTGTCACAGGCTTTATCGCAAATTCTCGTCGGTTAACTGTTAACTGTTAGCGTCACACCAACTAAAAGATTTGCCCCAAAATCCGCATCCTTCGCCATTTAGGCCTAGTGCGTTGACACAGCTCACCGGATTCCCTTTCACATGGCTATACCGATTAATCCCCCTCGCACCCAATCGGGTCATTAGTCACTTACCTCCCCAACTCCGCGCCATAGCCACAGTACTTGTGCCAGTCGCACTACAACCCGCCGCCAAACCCTCATACTTGCCCGGCCAAATACATCAAAGCCGACCGCGCCCAAACCATGCATCCCACTTCGCCGATGGCGTACAAGAGCGTGCCGCCTACCCTGCCCTCGGACCCAACCGCCCTGCCTATGCCGCCAGGGGCGACCTTCGCCTTCCCGCCGTTATTAGAAAAACGCTAGTCGCATTCACCGTTTTTACCCCCCCAAGGGGGAATACACTTTCTTTTGAACTTTCCACCATTTCATCCCTAGGAGCTAAGCGCAACATGGCCACATTTCCTGCACGAGCCAAGGTCGTCATCATTGGTCAAGGCGGCATCGTCGGCGCGTCGGTGGTGCACCACCTGATTGAACGCGGCTGGAGCGATATCGTCGGCATCGACAAGTCTGCCATTCCCACGGACATTGGCTCCACGGCCCACGCCTCTGATTTTTGCTTCAACACGATGCACGATCAGATGACGATCTTCACCACCAAGTACAGCATCGACTTCTACGACAAGCTGGGTCGCTACGAGCGCATAGGCGGCATAGAGGTGGCCCGCGTGGGCGACGACGAGCGCATGGTGGAGTTGCAGCGCCGCGTGGCCTCGGGCAAGGCTTTTGGCAACCGGGTGGAGATGATTACGCCCGCCGAGGCCAAAGCGAAGTTTCCGCTGCTTGAAGAATCCATGATCCAGGGCGCCTTGTGGGACCCGGATGCCGGCCTGGTGAAGCCCCGCTCGCAAATGGTGGCGGGCGAGTTGGTGGACGCTGCGGTGGCCACGGGAAAATTGCAGTCTTTTGCCAACACCGCCTGCACCGGCTTGCGCATGGAGAACGGCCGCATTCAGGGCGTGGAAACCACCAAGGGCTATATCGCGGCCGATTACGTGGTGGTGTGCGCCGGCTTGTGGGGCCGCCTGATTGCGGGCATGGCGGGGGAAGACCTGCCCATCATGCCGGTGGACCACCCGCTCACTTTTTTCAAACCTTACCTCGAATTTGCCGGTACCGGCAAAGACATTGGCTACCCACTCTTGCGCGACCAGGGCAATTCGGCCTATCTGCGCGACACCGGGGACCCCAAAACGCCCGAGGGCGGCCAAATTGAATGGGGCTATTACGAAGAGAAAAACCCGCGCATGTGCCACCCGCGCGATTTGCTGGAGAAAGAACAGGCGCGCCTCAGCCCCTCGCAGCGCGACCTGGAGCTAGAGCAAATCATGGCGCCGCTGGAGCGGGCGATGGAACTCACGCCCATCTTGGCCGAGCTGGGCTATGACGACAAATACTCCTTCAACGGCTTGTTGCAAGTCACCACCGACGGCAACCCGTCGATTGGTGAATCCAGCAAAGTGCGCGGCCTGTGGTACGCCGAAGCCGTGTGGGTGAAAGACGGCCCCGGCGTGGGCAAGCTGGTAGCCGACTGGATGACCGACGGCACCACGCACCTGGACCATGCCCGCATCGACGTGGCGCGCTTTTACCCCTACCAGCAGCAAGAGCAGTACATCCACGACCGCTGCTACGAAGGCGCCTTCAAAATCTACAACCCGCCAGTGCACACGCGCGAGCCCTACAGCGCTGGGCGCGGCATCTTCAAGAGCCCGTTTTACGAGCGCGAAAAAGCGCTGGGCGCTTACTTTATGGAACTCAGTGGCTGGGAGCGCGCGCATGGCTACGCCAGCAACGAGCACTTGCTGGCCGTCTACGGCGACAAGGTGCCCGTGCGCGCCAACGAGTGGGACAACCGGCATTTCTGGCGCGTGTCCAACGCCGAGCATTTGAAGATGTCGGAAGACGTGGGAATGATCAACGTGTCTCACTTTGCCGAGTTTGACGTGGTGGGCCCGGACGCGGCCGACCTGCTGGAATACATCTGCGTGGCCAAAGTGGGCGGCGACACGCCGGTGGGCAAAGGCGTTTACACCCACTTTTTGGACGCCAAAGGCGGCGTGCGCGCCGACCTGACGGTGCTGCGCCTCGGCCAGGATCACTACCGCATTGTGGACGGCGCCGACGCCGGCCACCGCGACTTCACCTGGGTGCGCCGCATGGCCCAGGACCGCGGCGCGAACGTCACCGTGACAGACACCACCACCGAATACGGCTGCCTGGGTGTTTGGGGGCCGAACGCCCGCACCACCATCCAGAAGATTGCCGACGAGCCCGAGGCTTGGAGCCCGGACGCCTTTCCATTTGCGGCCCTGCGCAATTTGAAAATTGCAGGCGTGCCGGTGCTGGCCTTCCACATTTCGTATGTGGGCGAGCAAGGCTGGGAGCTGCACTTTAAATACGAGGACGGCCTGGCCTTGTGGGACGCGCTTTATGCCCTGGGCGTGACGCCAGTGGGCGTGGAAACCTACGCCAACAGCCGCCGCATGGAGAAAAGCCTGCGCCTGCAAAACGGTGACTTGCTGACCGAATACAACCTGTTCGAAGCCGATTTGGCCCGCCCCAAGGTCAAGGCTGCCGACTTTCACGGCAAGGCCGCGCACATGGCGTTTCGCGAACGCGCGCACCAACCGGCCACGCTGTGCACGCTTACCATGAGCAGCAACATCGACAGCGCTGGCGTAGCGCGCTACCCCGTGGGCATTTGCCCGGTGATGGACCCCGCCACCGGCGCCACACTGATTGATTCGCTGGGTCGCCGTTCGTACACCACCAGCATCGCCTTTGGCCCAACCGTGGGCAAAAACATTGCGCTGGCCTATTTGCCGCACGACTACTGCCAAGTGGGGCGGGAACTGCAAATTCAGTACTTTGCCGATGTCTATCCGGTCAAGGTGGAAGCGGTGGGTTACGCCGCTTTGTACGACCCCGAGAACGTTAAGCCGAGGTCTTGAAGGGCGGTGGGCGGTCGTAGGTACGCCGCCCAAGCGTCCCACGGCGCATCTGGCGCGGCGCTCTTTCGCTCAGTTTTTTCCGTCAGCCAGAGTCAGCTTTTGATCTGCTGTAGCACTTCCTCGGCCACTGCGCGCACCTCCACTGCCACGTCCAGCAGCGCATCCTGGTCACCGCTTGCCGCGCGCAAAGCCAGTGCGAACGGCTGCAAAAGGTCTGCGAAGCGGCTGCGCTCCATCAACGCGACCAAGGGCTTAGCTAGGCCAATCGCATAGCACTCGAAGCATTGCTCTTTTAGTTCGAGAAAGGCCGTTCTATTGTTCTTGCTGGCAGCTTCAGCCAGCGCGTCCAGCGCCTGCATCGCCAAATCTAAATTGCCTAGCCAGCAGTGCGCTTGCAGTCGCAAGTCGTTGTCCCTGGTTTCGGCCAGTTTCAGGGTTTCCCTGTACAAGTCGCTGGCCTCGTCATCACGTTTGGCCACGGCCAACAGGCGTGCCAAGTTTGCGATAGCAAACGGGTTGAGCTTGTCGCACGTGATCGCCCTACGGTAGGCTTCCTCAGCCGGCCCGAAACGCTTGAATCGATCCTGTAGCAGGCTGCCCAATCCGACCCACAGCATTGCTGATTTCGGATCGAGCTCAATGGCTTTGCGGTAGGCGGCTTCTGCTTCTTCGTTGCGGTCGAGTTGACTCAACAGAGCGCCCAAGGCCCCCCACGGACCCGCCCATTTCGGATTGAGCTCGATGGCCTTGCGGTACGCGGCTTCTGCCTCTTCCTTGCGGTCGCGTTGACTTAGCAGATCGCCCAAAGCGCCCCACGGGCCCGCCCATTTCGGATTGAGCTCGACGGCCTTGAGGTAGGCGGCCTCAGCCTCTTCGTTGCGGTCGAGTTGGATTAGCAGATCGCCCAAGACGCCCCACGGAAATGCTGATCTCGGATCGAGCTCAATGGCCTTGCGGTAAGCGGCTTCTGCCTCTTCCTTGCGGTCGAGTTGACGTAACAGGTTGCCTAAGTCGACACACGGTGTTGCCCATTTCGGATCGAGCTCAATGGCCTTACTGCATGCGGCTACTGCCTCTTCGTTGCGGTCGATTTGACGCAGCAGATCGCCCAAGGCGCCCCAAGGGGCCGCCCATTTCGGATTGAGCTCGATGGCCTTGCGGTAGGCGGCTTCTGCCTCTTCCTTGCGGTCGAATTGGCACAACAGATCGCCCAATCGGCCCCACGGGCCAGCCCATTTCGGATTGAGCTCGATGGCTTTGCGGTAGGCAGCTTCTGCCTCTTCCTTGCGGTCGAGTTGACGCAGCAGATCGCCCAAGTCGTACCACGGCATTGCCGATTTTGGCGCTAACTCGATTGCTTTTCTGCACGCGGTCTCCACGGTGGCGTCGCTTCGGCTGATTACTAAGCAACTAAGCGCGACCACAAATGCGCTAGGGTGCTTTTCAAAGGATTCGAGCATTTGGGTGAGCGCTAGCGCCGAGTCTGGGCAATCGGGAAAAAATTGACCCTTGCCGACGGCGCCCTCGACTACAGCAACGCCATCCAGGCCAAACGTCTGAACGCGCAATTTCCGTCTTTCGGAAAGTCCCAAGCGGATTTCCGCGATCTTGCGCATGGACGCGTTTTCACACTCTTTCGCTAGTTCTTCCTTTTCAGGCAGTGTCAGGTGCAGTGCGCAGAGCACTTCGTCTACCCAAGCTGACTTTTGGTCTTCTGCCATTGGTGTCAAACTCAGCGCGCCGCGCAAGGCCTCCAGTCGTTGGAGGTAGGCGTCGGACGTGGAGTAATCCACATCCTCGCCTTGCAAATCAAATAGTTCGTTGAACGCAGGGCCTTTTCTGGCTTGCTGAAAAACCACCCAATCGAGCTGCCGACGGTCCTGTGCGTCACGGGGCATGGCGCGCGCGATGGCGCGCGAATACTCCAGGTCCGGGCCACCGCAGTGCGCACCCTGACGGTGTTCGTCCCAGCGCTCGCGTGCCAGGCCCTGGAGTTCGTCCTTGCTGTACCAGAGCTGCATGAACGCCACCAGTGAACCGACACGCGAACGGGCACCCCGCGTGGCGTTGCGCATGAGGTACCAGATGTTGAAAAAGCGCTCGCTGGCCTGAAAGCCCGCGCGCTTGGTGCCACCCAGGGCGGTCTTCTCGACCAGGCCTTCCTGCTCCAAGCGCGTGAGTTGGGTACTGACGGTGCCGACGGTAAGGTGGGCGGCTTGTGCGAGTGCGTTGGCAGAGACAGGAGCCCAGTGCTCCATCACGTGGGCGAACACCTTGCGGGGCTGGTCCGCCAGCACTTCCAGGCGGGCTTTGTACAGCGGGGTCATGGCGTCGAGCAAGCGTTCCAAGTCAGCGCGGATGCTGTCTCGTCCACCGGCCGCAAACAGCTCGTACAACATGACGGTGGTGCGGGGGTTGCCGCCGGTGAGCTGGCGCATGGCGCGCAGGCGCTCCGGGCGCGCGTCGAGCAGGCGCTTTACTTCGACCTCGGCATCATCTCCCTGCAAGCCGCGACCGGCGCCAAAAACACGCGCCATGGCCCGTATGGCGGTTTGCATTTCCACCAGCGTCAAGGGGCGCAACTCGACCAATTGGAAGAAGTCTAAAAAGGCATCGCTGTACATGCCGTTCGCCTCCAGTGGCTGGTAGCTGCCACCGAGCCATAACAGGTGCGGCGCGTGCAACAGTGCCCGCCGCACGCGCCACAGTGCAGAGGCGCCGCCGCCTTGCTTGGCGTTGCGCTTGTTCGCTTCACCGCCCGCAAGGTTTGCAAATAACAGGTCGGTGCTGTCAATAAGCAGCAAGAGGCGTTTGTTGTGGTTTTCGCACCATTGTTGGATCCAGTTCAAGCTGGCCGTTTCACTTTCCTCAGCCGGAAGTTGAGTCAGCTGCGCGAGTTGCGCGTCAATCTGCGAGGTGGTATTGCCCAGGCGTTCTTGCACGTCGGCGAGCGCGCCAATGACGTTCGTCCACAACTCGGCGGGTGTGCTGACGGTGTATTGCTCCTCTGGAAAGCGCAAGGGCAACCAGTCGGCTTGAAGGCCCGGGTCATCCTCCACCGCAAGCGCCACGCGCTGCAGCAGCGTCGATTTGCCCATACCACGCTGGCCGGTGATCAGCAGATGCTGGGGGGCGCTGTCAGGGGCTGCTGCTCGCAGGACCTGCAAAATCGTCTCCAGCTCCCGCTGTCGCGCGACAAAAATGGCGCGCAGTTCGTCGGCGCTCCACAAATGGGGGTTGTATTTGGCCGTAGCGGCGATACCGCTGCGGTTCGCCCAGTACGATCCGGTTGTGCTTGAAGCCGTTTCAGACATGGTTGCGCGCCCAATAGTCACGTAGCAGAAAGGACAGAAAAGCGACGCGGCCTGTCGCGTCAGGCGGGCCAATGTACCCCTCTTCCTCCAGTTTGATGACGATGCGCTGAAGACGGGCGGCACGCAGGTCTGGGTCGGGCTCCAGTTTGGCCAGGCGTGCGCTGAGTTGCCTTAGGGTCAAGCCGTCCGAGCTTTTCGACAAGGCAGTCAAAACGCGCAGGGTAAACGCGAGGTCAATGCCTGTGAGATCGCGCTTGATGCGCTCCTCCCAATGAATAAACCGTGAGCGGGAGGAAAGCAGCCGTTCATAGGCGTTATCAACATCGGCGTCTATCAGCTCCTTTTGTGTTGCGGCTGGCACTGTGGATGGAGTCTCATCGAGCCGGTCACGCGCGGCTTGCATGGTTTGATCCAACAAAAGGCAGAGGTAGTAAGGCGACAGCCATCCGACTCGCTGGCAGAGGTGGGTAGCAACCCCGTCGCGCATCAAGCAGTCGCCGCGCAGTGCAAAGGCCGTGACCATCTCGCGCGCGGCGCTGGGTTTGAATGGACCAATGGGGTATTCATGGCAGTCGTTGAACTGCGCGCTGAGCCCATGGGCTGCCAAAAGGGCATTGAGCCCGATGGACCCCGTGAAAAGAAACCGGCACGCCAGTCCCGGGGTCACCCGCCAGGCGCGCAACCATGCCAGCAGGGCTTCTGCCTCCTTGGGATCGTGAAGCAATAGCTTCTGGAGAAAAACGGAGAACTCATCGATAAAAATCAAGGCCGGAACGTTCGTCAAACGGGTCTGCAGCTCTGTGGCTGACCTGTGCCAGGCTTGACTGGTGCCAGCCTGCAATTCGATTGCGCCGCCGACTCCGCCTGGCCCCTTGAGCTCCACTTTTTTGACCGCTGAGAGCCAAGCTTTTGCGGTTTTTCCCAAGGCGGCTAGGTAGCCTTTCACCGATGCATCGGGAAAGTGGCCCGACACCTGGTCGATAAAGGCCTGGGCGCTCTCGACCCCTTGAACGTCAACATGCCGCGCGAGCAGGCCTCTTTCAGTGGATTGTTCGCACAGGCGGTTCAGGATGGATGACTTGCCAAGGCGGCGCGGGCCGCTGGCAACGACGTGGTCGTTTGCCAGATAGCGCCAGAGGTCGGCGCATTCAGTCTGGCGGTCGTAAAAGTCGTCCCCGGTGGCGATGTTTCCAAGTTTCACGGCGCTCTCCAAAGTTTTCCAAATCTTATCACAACATATTTGTAGTGAAACAAAAATGATGCGATACACATTTGTTTACTTTCCTTGGTTTGCACCGCAGCGAACCGTACGCATCTGCGCGCGGCAGCTTCAAGCGCCGTTTTACGAGCGCGAAAAAGCGCTGAGCGCCTATTTCCTGGAACTCTCAGGCTGGGAGCGCGCGCACCAGAGCGCCACCTTGTGCACGCCACCTTGTGCACGCCACCTTGTGCACGCCACGCTGTGCACCCTGACCATGCGCAGCAACATCGACAGCACTGGCGTTGCGCGCTACCCCGTGAGCATTTGCCCGGTAATGGACACCGCCACCGGCGCCACGCAGGTCTTTTGCGCCGCTTTGACTCCACTGGGGCTACGGCACAATGTCCCGCATGTCTACCCTGCTTATCCACAACGCCCACACCATATCCACCCAAGACGACGCGCGCAGCGAGTTGCGCCATGCCTCGGTGCTGGTGCGCGACGGGCTGATTGCCGCCGTAGGCCCGGTCCACGCCCTGCCGCACACTGCTGACGTGGTGATCGACGCGCGCCACCACCTGCTCATTCCCGGCCTGGTCAATACCCACCACCATATGTACCAGTCGCTCACGCGGGTGATTCCGGCGGTGCAAAACGCCGAACTGTTTGGCTGGCTGCGCGGCCTGTACCCCCTCTGGGCCGGCCTGACGCCCGACATGATTTACACCAGTACCCAAGTGGCCATGGCCGAGCTGCTGCTTTCGGGCTGCACTACCAGCAGCGACCACCTATACATCTACCCCAACAGCGTCACGCTGGACGACAGCATCGAAGCCGCGCGCGCCATTGGCATGCGCTTTGTGGCCACACGCGGCAGCATGAGCGTGGGGCAAAGCCAAGGCGGTCTGCCGCCCGACCACCTGGTGGAGAACGAAAACGCCATTCTGGAAGACACCCAGCGCGTCATCGCGCGCTACCACGACGCCGGTTGGGGCGCGATGACGCAGGTGGCGGTGGCGCCCTGCTCGCCCTTTAGCGTGAGCCGCGACCTGATGAAAACATCGGCCGAGCTGGCGCGCCAATACGGCGTGCGCCTGCACACGCACCTGGCCGAAAACGACCACGACATCGCCTACAGCCGCGAGAAGTTCAACTGCACGCCCGCCCAATACGCGCAAGAGCTGGGCTGGCTGGGCCAAGACGTATGGCACGCGCACTGTGTGAAGCTGGACGACGAAGGCATCAGCCTGTTTGCCGCCACCCGCACCGGCGTGGCGCACTGCCCATGCAGCAATATGCGCCTGGCCAGCGGCATTGCACCCGTGCGCAAGATGCTGGAAAAAGGCGTGCCCGTGGGCCTGGGCGTGGACGGCAGCGCCAGCAACTACGGCGCCCACCTGCTCAGCGAAGCGCGCCAAGCCATGCTGCTGGCGCGCCTGCGCAAATCGCTCGAAGCCCCCACGGTAGACGCTTTGGGCCATGCGCGCTTTGGCTGCGACACCGCACCGCTGGAGATGACCGCGCGCGACGCCCTGGCCCTGGCCACACGCGGCGGCGCCGAAGTGCTAGGGCGCAGCGACATCGGCCAAATCAAGGCCGGCATGTGCGCCGATATGGCGCTGTTTGACCTGCGCAGCCTGCAGTTTGCCGGCGCTGCGGTGCACGACCCGGTTGCCAGCTTGCTGCTGTGCGCCAGCGCCAACGCCGCCTTCACCGTCGTCCATGGCCGCGTCGTCGTAGCCGACGGGCAGCTTGCCACCGTGGACCTGGGGCCGCTTCTGGAGCAACACAACGCCATGGCCCAAAACCTGGCGCGGGCGGCACGTTAACTTTCATGAAGGTGCAGAGCAGCCCCATCATGAAAGTTCTTCCACATTAAACAGCGCCCCATGCTCAGCGCCCACACCGCCCTCGCCTTTTTTGCGGCGTCTGTGCTGCTGGCTTTGGTGCCAGGGCCGGACAATGTGTTTGTGCTGCTGCACGCAGCGGTGCACGGCGCACGCGCCGGGCTGCTGGTGGTGCTGGGGCTGTGCAGCGGGCTGCTATTTCACACCGCCGCCGTGGCGCTGGGCTTGGCGGCGCTGCTGGCGGCGTCCAGCGCAGCGTTGACTGCGCTCAAGACCCTGGGCGCGGCCTATTTGCTCTGGCTGGCCTGGCTATCGTGGCGCGCCCCAGCAGGCTTGGGCAAGGGTGAATCCATGGCCGCACTGGGCGCGCGCCAAACCTACCTGCGCGGCGTGCTCATGAACATCAGCAACCCCAAAGTGGGCCTGTTCTTTTTGGCCTTTTTGCCCCAGTTTGTGGAATCTGGGGGAGGCCCAGTGGCGCTGCAAATTTTGCAGCTAGGCGGCGTGTTCATGCTGGCCACCTTGCTCACCTTTGGCGCTATTGCCCTGCTGGCAGGGCGCTTTGGCCAGTTGCTGCAAAACTCCGCGCGCGCGCAAGTGGCGCTTAACCGACTGGCCAGCGTGGTGTTCGTGGGCCTGGCGCTCAGGCTGGTGCTGGGGGCCTAAGGCACTTGTTGGCACTGGGCGCTTTAAGCCCTTGGCACGAGAAGGCGCATGGCTCTGCCATGGCTGCAAGATGCTGAAAAATCGTGACTCCAAACCAGGCGGCCACCCCAGTCCCAGGTGCCCAGAAAACACCATCTGGCAATCGATGTGCGAAGGCAATGCGCAACCTGCGGCAATCACTCCCCCGCCCCGTTCCTTTCCAGCCAACGCAAGGCGCCGGATAGGTCTTTGAACTCGTCGAGCGCGCGCGCGGCAATGGCGGGGTAGCGCGCGTTCCACAGGCGCGCCAATGCAGCGCCTGCGCCGATTTCTAGCACGCAGTGCGGCTGGCGTTCGGCCACGGCTTGCATGCAGGCCTGCCATTGCACGGTGCTGGCGATTTGCGCCGCCAGTGCGGGGCGCAAGGCAGCGGTCTGGCGGCTCAAGGACCCGCTGGCATTGAGCGCCACGGGGTAACTCGGCGCGTGCCATTCCACGGCGTCCAAGGCCGCCGCAAACCCGTCCAGCGCCGGGCGCATCCAGCTTGCGTGCGAGGCCAGGCGCACGTCTAGGCGCTGGCACTGGCCGCCCTGCGCTTGCAGCAGCGGCAAGGCCGCCACCAGCTCCGCGTCCAAACCCGCGTACACGCCTTGTTCCGGGCCCAGGTCGATGGCGAGTGCCAAGCCGGGGCACAGGGCCAGCACCCTGGCGCGTTCCATACCGCTGACGGACAGCAAGCCGGAGCGCACGTCGCCAGCGGCCTGGTCCATGCAGCGCGCGCGGGTTTGCGCCAGCGCAATGGCATCCTCGGGCGCCAAGGCCCCGGCGGCGGCAAACGCGGCCAATTCGCCCACGCTGTAGCCCGCCACCACGCTGGGTGCGGGTGCGCCAGCGGCTTGCAGCGCCGCCCAGGCGGCCAGGGCCGTGCCGGTGATCAGCACCTGGGCAAAACCGTTGTCGCCCCGGCGCTGCGGATCGGCAAGCGTGGCACGCCAGTCGCGGCCAATCAACCCCTCCATGCAGCGCAAGGCGGGCGCGCTTGCGGGGGCCGACTCCAGCCAGGGCAGCATGTCCGCATGCTGGTTGGCTTGGCCCGAAAACAACAGCGCGTAAGCCATGGCGGCGGTGTTATCCCTTAAAGGTGAGCGGGGCCGAGAGCGCGCTGGCGGCAAAAGCGGGCGCGGCGGCGAATTCGCCACCGCCGTCCGCGTCCAGCGCCACCAGCCAGCAGGCGCTGGCCAGCACGTCCGCGCTGCCGCCGGGGGAGAGCCTGCGCTGCACAGCGGCCAAGTGCAGCGCGCGCGCCTGCACCAGACAGTCGGGCTGCTGCACGCCGCCTGCGGCCAAAAATGCCCGGGCCTGGGCCTGCATCCAGCGCAGGCCTGCGATGCCGCCCCGGTGCACCAGGTTGGTGTCGTCCAGCACGGCCATGGTGGCAAACAGTGCCTGCACCCGCGCCGCACGCTCACCCAGGCCTGCGGCCAGCGCGGCTTGCAAAGCGGGCAAAGCCACTTCAAACACGGTGGGGAAGCCGAGCGCCGCCTCGTCCAGCGCGCTGCGCAAGCCATGCGCCTGGGCCGCCTTTTGGCCGTGGGACACGGGCGCAGTCTCACGCGCGGCCCGCGCCCGCGCGGCCAAAGCCTCGCCCCAGATGCTTTGCAAGGCGCTGCGCACCAGCGCCGCACGGGGCGCCTGGCCCAGCGCGGCTACGCGGCCGGCCGCCGCGCACAACAGCCCCAGGCCGAATACCGCGCCCCGGTGGGTATTGACGCCCCCAGTGGCCGCCAGCATGCGCGCCTCGGCTGCAAGCCCGAGCGCTTGCAGGCCTGGCAAATCGGCGCCCTGCGCACCCGCCTGCGCGATTTGGGCAAAGTAGTGGCGCAAGGCAAACAGGCTGCGTACAAAAGTGGCCGCGTCCATGTCGCTGTGGCTGCCGCTGTCGCGCAAGGACACCAGGCCCGGCTTGGGTTCGAGCGCTACCTCCACGTACAAAGCCCGCACGGCGGCGCGCGCCAGGGCGGGGGCTGAAAAGGCGGATTGCAAGTGGACAGCACTCAAGGCCGGTTTGGGGCACAGCGTCGGGGTAGTGAACATGACGGGGGGTGTCAGACCAGGGCGGCTGTCCGGCCCACCGCCGATGTCGAGGCGGTGCACATTGGCGGCGAGTCAGCAGCCGCCTGCGCCAGCGCCACCAAGGCAGGCCAGTCCATCAGGCGCAGGCAGTGCCGGTCTTTCACCAGCGCCTGCGCCACCGTGCCTTGGCGCAGTTGCTGGAATTCACGCCAGGCCAGCGCCTGGCCTTGGGGGAACACGATTTCGCCGTCCACCCGCAGCGGCAAGCGCGCCGACGGCGCGCGACCGCCAGAGCCCGCCTCGCCCAGGGGCAGGGTCTGGGCCAGCCAGTCCAGCGCTTGCAGGGCGGCGTGCAAATCGGGCGCGTGCACGCTCAGGTCCAGGTCGGAACCCGCGCGCACATAGGGCATACCGGTCAAGAATTGCCAGCCGTAGGAGCCATACACCCGCACCTCGGCCTTGAGCGTCTGGCCTTGGGCCAGCCACGCGGCGGCGCCGACGCCCCAAGGGCTGGACTGCGCCACCTCGTGCAGGCGAGGAAACTGGCCTTGCAAGGCAATTCCATCGGCAGCCACCGATGCGGCCAGGCGGCGGCGATCCCAGTGCTGCGGTGCGGGCAGGCCCAGGCAAACGGCGGACTGCGGCACCTCGGGACGCTGGCGCGCCACCACCCAGGGCAAGTGGCAGGCCTGCCAGTGGCGCAGCAGCTCTTGGGCGGATGTTTCCCACGATTGGGCGTGCACCGTGCGCCAGGCTTCGGGCGTGAGCCAGACCAGGGTGTTGCGCTGTAGGACGGGCGTTGGCGCGGCGGCGCGGCGGTCTGGGTTGCGGATCGACAGCGGCGGCATGAAGGGACGGGCGATCGACGCTAGCAGGGGAAAGAAAGCAGCGACAGATGAAAGCCGCTCAGGCCACCGGCAGCGCCGCGCGGGCCTCGGTGCGCACCCGCTGGGCTACGGCGGCGGCAAGCTGGCGACCGCCGCGCTGCGCGCCGTCGGCAGCGCGTTCGTCGTGCTGGGGCGCGTCAACCAAGGCCTGCGCCAGCTGCGCCGCCAGGTCGCCACGCCACAGCGCGCGGATGCCGCCCATGGCGACAAAGTTTTCCACGCCGGGGGCAAACACCGGGTTGGACTGCGCCAGCTGCTCCAGGCGCGCTTCGCTGATTTTGGTGACGCGTGCCATGGCAGGCAGGCGCATGACGCGGATTTCAGCCTCGGGCAAGGCGTAGCAGGCGTCAGCCATCAGGCCCGAGGTAATAAAGCCGCCCGAGAGCGCCTGGTCGTACACCAGGCCAATCACCCGGTGGCCGCGCTGGCGCGCCAGCGCCACGCAGCAGCCCATGTGCGCCATGTAGCGGTTGATGCCCAGCATCTCGTCGCGGTAGCGCAGGCGCTGGCCCTGGGTGTCTACCAGCAGCACGATGGCGCGGCCAGGGTGATTCTTGACCGTGTCAAGCACGCAGCGCGCCTGCGCCAGCGCAAGCTCCACGCCAATGGGCGCGTGGTCGGTGGTGCCAATCACGGCCACCGTCTGCCCGTCCACCACGCCGGTGCCACTGAGCAAGTCGCCAGTGCGCACCACGGTGTGCGCGCTGCCAAACAGGCCACCCACTACGTCTTGCCAGTTCATGCCAGCTCCTTTGCGCACGCGGTTTGGAGGTCGCGCACGCCCTGGGCATCCAGCTCGGCCACCGCCATGGGGTCCTGCACGCCCATGGCCTGCCAGATGTCGGCGCTGTCGCGGCAGTGGCCAAAGTCGGTAATGCGCGCACTCAGCAACGCATGTTCGCGCTCCAGGCCCTCCAAGGTCAGGGCGTGCGCGCCAGGCAGCGCGGCAATAGCGGCGCTTCGAAACGCGGCCACGTCGTCGTCCACCAGCACGTCGCAGTCGCCCATCAAATAGCGGTGTTTGCCGCCGGTGGTGCGCCACACCAGGGCGCGGTCGCGGGCGTCAAACTCTTCCACGCCGTGTGAGGACTCGATCACCTCGGGCCCGGACATGGACAGGCGGCCAATGTCGCTCATCACCACCACGTCGGCGCAGCGGGCAATCAGGCCCATGCCGCCAAAGCAGCCGTTTTCGCCACCTATGAGCATGACGACCGCAATGCCCTGGGCGCGCACGTCCAAGAGCGCGCGCATCACCTCCGACACCGCAATCAGCCCCGCATTGGCCTCGTGCAGGCGCACGCCTCCCGACTCGGCCAGCAACAGCACGGCGGCGGGTTTTTCAATCAAGGCGCGCTGGAACAGTCCGACCAGCTTGGCGCCGTGCACCTCGCCCACGCCGCCGCCCATGAAAGCGCCTTCTTGCGCGGCCACCAGCACGGGCTGGCTGTTCAGCGTGGCGCGGCCCACGACCACGCCGTCATCAAACGCCGAGGGCACGCCCAAGAGCGCTAAATGCGGGCTGACCACGCGCGCGCCGGGGCCTAGGATTTCCTCAAAACTGCCCGCGTCCAGCAAATCGTGCAGGCGCTCGCGGGCGGTGGATTCGGCAAAACTGCGGTTCATGGCTGCGCTCCGGTAGGGCCGGCTGGGGCGGCGGGCAGGCTGGCTGCTGCCTGGTCCAGGCGCAGGCTGACCACGGCCGGGGTGGCGCCCATATCGTTGATGGAAATGGCTACGCCCGCCAGACTATGGCGGCCGTGAAAGTCGCGCGCCACGGCCTCCCAGATAGCGCCAAAGCCGCGCGCCGAGGTGCGGATGTCGATCTCGCAGCGGCCACTGCCCGCCAGGGGTTCGAGCAGCACTTCCAGGTTGCCCGAGCCGACCACGCCGACCAAGATGGGCACGAAGTGGGCGCGCGGGTGCAGGCCGTCGAACGCGAAATGGAGGCTCTCCATGCTGTTGGTGTCGGTCATAAAGTGGGGAAAGTAGTCGGCAGTGTCTTACCAGTTACGGAAGCGCTTGGGCGGGTCGTACAGGCCGCCGGAGGCGCGCACCAGGTCGCGCATGGTGCGCGCAGCCAGCAGGCTGCGGGTGGCGTCGCGCTTGTCAATGCCCAAGTCTTCGGCGCGCAGGATGATGCCGCGGTCGCGCAGGTTTTCCACCACCCTGCGGTCGCGGCCCAGGCCAATGGGGGTGTAACCGGCCACACCGCGGATGGCTTGCTCGCGCTCTTCGTCGCTGCGGCACAGCAGCAGGTTGGCAATGCCTTCTTCGGTCAGGATGTGGGTCACGTCGTCGCCGTAAATCATCACCGGCGGGATGTCCATCTTGGCCTGCTCGGCCAGCTTCCAGGCGTCCAGGGTTTCGACAAAGGCAGGTTGCATGTGCTCGCGAAAGGTCTCCACCATTTGCACCACCAGCTTTTGGCCGCGCGGCATGGCGTGCACGCCGCTGCGCCCCTGGCGCGCCTGGGCGCCGGCCTTGAGCCAAGCGGGCGTGGCGTGGCGGCGTCCGCGCGCGTCGGCCCCCATGTTCGGGGCGCCGCCGAAACCGGCAATGCGTCCGGCGGTGGCGGTGGAACTGTGACCCTGCAAGTCAATTTGCAAGGTGGAGCCGATGAACATGTCGCAGGCGTAGTGGCCGGCCGCCTGGCACATGGCGCGGTTGCTGCGCAGGCTGCCGTCGGGCCCGGTAAAGAACACGTCGGGGCGGGCGCGCACATAGTTTTCCATGCCCAGCTCGGAACCAAAAGAATGCACCGAGCGCACCCACCCCGCCTCAATGGCCGGAATCAGCGCCGGGTGCGGGTTGAGCGCCCAGTGGCTGCCGATCTTGCCCTTGAGGCCCAGCGACTCCGCGTAGGTGGGCAGCAGCAGCTCAATGGCTGCGGTGTCAAAACCGATGCCGTGGTTCAGGCGCTGCACGCCGTATTCGGAATAAATGCCCTTGATGGCCATCATGGCCATGAGCACCTGAATCTCAGATATCTGCGCTGGGTCGCGGGTGAACAACGGCTCGATCACATTGGGCTTGGGCGAGAGCACCACAAAGTCCACCCAGTCGCCCGGAATGTCCACGCGCGGCACCTGGTCCACCCATTCGTTGACCTGGGCGATGACGATGCCGCTCTTAAACGCCGTGGCCTCCACAATGGCCGGGGTGTCTTCGGTGTTGGCGCCGGTTTACAAATTGCCCTGGGCGTCAGCCGACTGGGCGCACACCAGAGAGACCTGGGGCGTGAGGTCCACAAAGTAGCGGCCAAACAGCTCCAAGTAGGTGTGGATGGCGCCAATCTGGATCTGGCCCTTGGACACCATTTGCGCCAGGCGTGCGCTTTGCGGGCCGGAGAAAGAAAAGTCGAGCTTGGACGCGATACCCAACTCGAACAGGTCCAGGTGCTCGGGCAGCGCAACCACCGACTGCACCATGTGCAGGTCATGCACCTGCGCGGGGTCGAGCTGCGTCAAGCTGCGCGCCAGAAAGTCGGCCTGCTTTTGGTTATTGCCTTCCAGGCAGACGCGGTCACCCGACTCAATGACGGCGGACAGCAACTGCACCGCCGCTGCCGTGTCCAGCCGTTTGCCGCGCAACTGCGGCCCCAGCGCCGACGCGGCCCGTGTCAAGCGCCGCGCGCGGCCCTGAGCTTGGAGGTTCCACAAGGCCTGGGGTGCGTTCATATCACTCGGCTCCCATCACCATATTGGGCAAGCCGGTGGCAATGCCGGGAAAGGCGCACAGCAAGAACACGGCGACGAACATCAGCGCGGCGCGAGGCGCTCCACCTCGAATCGCGTGTATGAGCGCACGCTGGGGCGCCACGTTTTTGATCACAACAATGCCCAAGCCCACCCGCGCGGTCTTGGAGCCATAGCCCTGGGCGCAGGAGCGGACCCGAGCGGGCATTGCACCGCTGTTGACACTTGGAAACTGGCCCCCGACATAAGGTGAAAGAACTTTCCGAGCCAGGGTGAATCTCCATCTTCAGCGCGCCGCGCGTGCGCTTATCCACGTCGGCGGCAAATGGGCGAACCAGGCGGTCGCGGAAATCGCCCTCGCTGGCGGTGCCGCCGGGGAGCGGGTGCGCATTTTTCAGCGTGGTGTTGGAGGCCAAAGCGGCAGTAAATGGGGCGGTGAAAGGGGCGGCCGCCAGCGACAGAGCGCCTGCAGGTTTCAAAAGATGGCCTCTTTTCATGGAACCGTTTCCTCAGGTCTTGGTGGACAAGAATCACGACAGCCGCAACCGGTGTAGCACGCGGCGCGAGGGGCACAAAGCACTCAGAGGCGCATTTATGTATACGTAAATTATAGCCAGTGTATTTTTAAGTTGTACTAGCAAATACCATAGGGACCCATGATGAATACGTGTGCCATACTGAGCGAATGAAAATTTCTGATGTGGTCCGTGAAAAAATCGAAGAGCAAATCGCCACAGGCGCGTTGCCGCCGGGCAGCACGCTCGACGAAGCCGCCCTAGTAGAAGCCCATGGCGTGTCACGCACGCCGGTGCGCGAAGCGATGATTCAGCTCGCCACCGAAGGCCTGATCGAAATGCGCCCGCGCCACGGCGCCGTGGTCACCAGCATTGGCCCGGCGCGGCTGATTGAAATGTTTGAGGTGATGGCCGAGTTGGAGTCCATGTGCGGCCGCCTGGCCGCGCGGCGCATGAGCGAAGGCGAGCGCAAAGCCTTGCGCAAAGCCCATGAAGACTGCGAAGCAGCCCGCGCCGCGAACGACACCGACCGCTATTTCTATTGCAACGAGCTGTTCCACGCCGCCATTTACGCCGGTAGCCACAACCAGTTTTTAAGCGAGCAAGCGCAGCAACTGCACCGCCGCCTGCGCCCCTACCGCCGCCTGCAACTGCGGGTGCGCGACCGCATGGGCAGCTCGTTCACCGAGCATGAGGCCATCGTCCAGGCGATTACTGCGGGCGACGCCCAGGCCGCAGCCCAGGCCCTACATGGCCACATCGTGGTGCAGGGCGAACGCTTTGGCGACTTGTTGGCATCACTGGCCGAGCTGACGGCTTCGGCCACTTAAGCAGTCTGCGGGCGCAGCCACCCAAGACGTGTGGCGCGCGTTTGGTGTGAGCCTTAACGACGAAGGCATCCGCTTGGTTGCCGCCGGGCGCACCGGCGTGGCTCCCCGCCGCCGCCCCCCAGCGGTGTGGGCTTGGCCAGTAGCGCAATAGGGTCTGGCGCCAGAACCACTGGCCGAGATGTATGCCGGAAAACTGGCGGAAAATGGCAAATAGAGTGGTTTTTATCCATAATGGCACGCTAGTCCACAAACCCAAAATTTGCCATGAACCTGATAAGCAATCTCTCGCACGGCAGAACGGTGATACCGGCTGGCTTTCGGCAGCAGCTCGGTATTCAAGACGGCGACCAGTTGGTCTGGAGCGTGCAAGGCGACGCCCTGCTGGTGACCACCCGGCGCGCCCAGTTGCGCAAAGCGCAGGCACTGTTTCAAAGCTTTGCGCCCCAAGGCTCGCCCTCGGTGGCCGATGAACTCATCGCCGAGCGCCGCAGGGTGGCGGACAGCGAATGAGCGGCACCGTAGTGCTCGATGCCTCGGCAGTGCTGGCATTTTTGCAAGGGGAGCCGGGGGAAGAAACAGTAGCCCAGGCCTTACAGTCGCAGCGCTGCCTGGTGACGGCGGCCAATCAGGCGGAGGTCATCAGCCGTGCGCAGGACCGGGGTGGTGAGCGTGCGGTCATAGAGCATCTGTTGGGCGAACTGGGCTATGAGGTCATCGACTGCACCGCTGCAGACGGCGCGCAAGCCGGATGGCTGCGCACCGCCACCCGAACCAGTGCCTTAAGCCTGAGCGACCGCCTGTGTCTGGCTGCAGCGCAGCGGCTGCAAGCCCCGGTGCTGACCGCAGACCGGCAGTGGCTAGGGCTTGGCGCGGCGCTGGGCTTGAACGTGGTGTCCATACGGCCAGCAGCGGCCTGAGGGCTTTGCGCGGTGGGATAAGCACCGCACAACAATCATTCCACCTTCGCCCCGCCCTCAAACCAGCGTTTGAGGGTGTCGCGCTCGGCCTCGGTGATTTGGGTGGCGTTGTTCATGGGCATGATGCGGCTTAGCACCGCCTGCTGGTAAATGCCCTGGGCGTGCGCGGCCACTTGCGCGGGCGAGTCCAGCCGCACATTCTTCATTTGCACTTGCGCCGCGTGGCAGGGGTAGCAGCGTTGCGCCAATATGGGCTGCACCGTGCCGTAGCCCACGGGGGCCAGTGATGCGGCGTCCACAGGCGCGCGCGGCGCAGGCGCCAGGGCGACGATCACGCCCACAATGGCCAGCAGCCCGGCCAACGCATACGGCCAGGGGTGCGGGTTGCGTGCCAGCTTAAAGCCGTGGCGCAGCACGAAGAACTGGCGAATGCCCGCACCCGCAAACATCATGGCAATCAGCACCAGCCAGTTGTGGGCGTTGGTGTAGGTAAAGCTGTAGTGGTTGCTCAGCATGGCAAACAGCACCGGCAGGGTGAAATAGGTGTTGTGCACGCTGCGCTGCTTGCCGCGCTTGCCGTGGATGGGGTCTACCGGCTGATCGTCGCGAATGCTTTGCACCACGGTTTTTTGGCCGGGGATGATCCAGAAAAACACATTGGCGCTCATGGTGGTGGCCACCATGGCGCCCACCAGCAAAAACGCGGCGCGCCCGGCAAACCAATGGCAGGCCAGCCAGGCGGCCGCGCACACCAAGAGCGCCACCAGCGCGCCCACAATGCGGTCGCCACCCTCGCGCTGGCCAAACACGCGGCAAATCGCGTCATACGCCAGCCAAAACACCACCAAAAAGCCCAGCGCCACAGCCACCGCCGCCTGGGGCGACCAGTCCATCACCGATTTGTCCACCAAATAGGTGCCCGCGTTCCAAAGGTAGGAGATGGTGAACAGCGAAAAGCCGGTCAGCCAAGTGCTGTAGCTCTCCCAATAAAACCAGTGCAAATGGCCAGGCAGCTGGGGCGGGCGCACTGCAAACTTGACGGGATGGTAAAAGCCCCCACCATGCACCGCCCAGAGCTCGCCGCTCACACCCTGGCGTTTTAGGTCGGGGTCGGTGGGCGGGGTGAGGCTGCTGTCCAAAAACACAAAGTAAAACGAGGAGCCCACCCAGGCAATGGCGGTAACCACATGCGCCCAGCGCAAGAGGAGGTTGGCCCAGTCGAGCAAATAAGTTTCCATGGGGGATGTCTCCAGTGGCGGCGATTGTAAAAATGGTGGGGATTCGATGGCTAGGTTTACGTGGCTGCGCTTAGGTGGCTGCGCGGCTTCAGGCCCAAAGAAGCAACAACTGCGCCGCCACCGACGCGGCGATCACCTCGGGGCGCTTGTCTTGAATGCCGGGTATTCCAATCGGGCAGGTGACCTGGGCAAGCTCGGCGGCGCTAAAGCCTTTGGCCAGCAAGCGGTGGCTGAACGTGGCCCATTTGGTTTTGCTGCCAATCAGCCCGATAAACGGCAGGTCACCCTGAACGCGCTGGCGCAGCAAGCAGGCGGCGACGATGTCCAGGTCCTCCGCGTGGCTAAAGCTCATTACCAGCACGCGCGACTGCGGCGCCAAACCGGGTACAGCGCCTTGCACTGGATTGGAATGCTCGCAGTGCACGCGCTGCGGCGTGTCTGCGGGGAAAGGCTGGTCGCGGCTGTCAAACCAAGACAGGTCCACCGGCAGCAGGCCCAAGGCGCGCACCAGCGCGGCGCCCACATGGCCGCTGCCAAACAAGGCGACCGGCATCAAAGGCGTTTGCAGGCGCTGCGCCAGCGTGGGCACATCCGCTTGCGACACAGGGTCAAACGCCAGGGTCACCTGGCCGCCGCAGCACTGGCCCAGGCTGGGGCCCAAGGCGTAGCGCTGCACCCGCGCCAGGCTGGGGGTGCGCAGCAGCGCTCGCGCGTGGGCAATGGCATCGAGCTCCAGGCGACCGCCGCCCACAGTGGCCAGCGTATGGTAGGCAAACACGGCCATCCAGGCACCCACCTCGCGGGGCACCGAGCCTTGGCTGGCTTGCACGCTTACCAAAATGGCGTTACCGTGCGCCAGTTGCGCTAAAAATGGCGCAATCAGGTTCTGCATCGGGAATTTCTTGGCCCAAGCATGTGACCACATACAACGACAACTGCCATTGGAGACACTTTATGACCCTTTTTTCGAGCCGCCACGGGTGGCGCACCCCGCGCGGCAAGGCGCTGACCTGGCTGGCCATTGCCTGCATCATGGCCGGTTGCGCCACGCCACCGCCACCCGCTCCGGTGGTGGTCGCCCCCCCGCCTGCACCCCCTGCCCCCGCACCGGTGGTCATCGCCCCCGCCCCGCCGGCACCGGTGGTGGTACAGCCTAGCTATGTTTCGCAAGCCGCCACGCCCAAGGACTACCGCCGCGACGCCGCCACCCACCTGTATGGCAAAGTCGCTGAACGCATTTACAAGGGCAAGATGCCCCCACTGCTGCACGCCGTAGGCGTATTGCAGGTCGACATTGACCGCAACGGCGCGGTAACCGATGTGCGCTGGATGCGCGCCCCAAGCCATGTGCCAGCGGTGATGGCCGAAATTGAACGCACGGTGCGCGCTGCGGCGCCCTACCCGGCCCCCATCCGAATGCAAGGCGTAACCTACACCGACACCTGGTTGTGGCACAAGACTGGCCGCTTTCAGCTCGACACCTTGTCTGAGGGCCAGCTCTGAGCACTTGCCGCCCCCGTGTGCACTCGGGCGCGCTTGCGCTTCAAGAGCCACGGTAGGTCGAGTAGCTCCAGGGACTCACCAGCAGGGGCACGTGGTAGTGCTGGGTGAGATCGGCGACGCCAAAGTCCAAACTCACCTGGTTCAAAAACGGCGGCTCTGGCAGGTCCACGCCACGCGCCTTGAAATAGGCAGCCACCTCAAACACCAGCCGGTAGGTGCCCACCTTGAGGCTTTGGCTGTCGTACAACAGACCATCGGGATTGCGGCCATCGGCGTTGAGCACCAGTGAGATGACCCTGTGGGCCTGGCCCTCGGCGCCGCCGGTGGTGTACAGAGACACCCGCATTCCCGCTGCCGGAGTGCCGTGCATGGTGTCTAAAACGTGGGTGCTAAGGCCCATTGGGCTCTCCTTCAATCGTGGTGTTTGGTGGTCTGGGTACGCGCGCAGTTTATGGGTGTTTTGGCGCGGCCAGAGCCTCGCGTTCCGGGCTACGCCAGCCACTCCACTTTTTCGCCCCGGCTGCTGCGTCTACAGGCACCAAAGTTGCTTTGGTATAAACGGTATCCATCTGACAATCTGCAAGGGACTTTTATGCCATATCGTTTTTTTCTCCGCAAGCTGACACTTGCCTCTGCCTTGCTGGGCGCAGGCCTGGCCATGGCGCAAACCACGCCGATCAAGTTTCAGCTCGACTGGCGCTTTGAAGGCCCCGCCGCCCTGTTTTTGACGCCGGCCGCCAAAGGCTATTTCAAGGACGCCAAGCTAGACGTCACCATTGACGCGGGCAACGGCTCCGGCGGCACGGTCACCCGCGTCGCATCTGGCGCCTACGACATGGGCTTTGCCGACACCGCCGCGCTGATGGAGTTCCACGCCAACAACCCCGACGCGCCCAACAAGCCGGTGGCGGTGATGATGGTTTACAACGACACGCCAGCCTCAGTCATGGCGCTCAAAAAATCCGGCATCAAAACCCCCGCCGATCTGAATGGCAAAAAGCTGGGTGCACCCGTGTTTGACGCCGGTCGGCGTGCTTTCCCCATTTTTGCCAAGGCCAACAACGTCAGCGGCGTGCAATGGACCGCCATGGACCCGCCGCTGCGCGAAACCATGCTGGCGCGCGGTGACGTGGACGCCATCACCGGCTTTACCTTCACCTCGCTCTTGAACCTAGAAGCGCGCGGCGTGAAGGCAGAAGACGTGGTGGTGCTGCCCTACCCGGCCTATGGCGTCAAGCTGTATGGCAACGCCATCATCGCCTCGCCCAAACTGCTTAAAGAAAACCCCGCTGCGGTCAGAGCCTTTTTGTCGGCCTTTGCCAAGGGCATGAAAGACGTGATCGCCAACCCGGCCGCCGCCGTGGCGGACGTGAAGGCGCGTGACGGCATCATCAACGCCGAACTGGAAACCCGCCGACTGCAACTGGCGATTGACACCGCCATCAACAGCGCCAACGCCCGCGCCGAGGGCTTCGGCCAAGCCAATGGCCCGCGCCTGGCGCTAATGGCGTCTCAGGTGTCGGACGCCTTCAACACCAAAACCCGCATCAACCCGGACACCGTGTGGAACCCCGGCTTTTTGCCCTCCAAGGCCGAACTCAACGTCCTACCCAAGAAGTAACCGCACTACCCTACAAAGGCCCCGCATGAGCACTCCCGACCCCGGCTGGTTTGTCAACTTTGAGGATGTGTGGCTGGCCTACAACCCTGAGTTGCTGGCGCAAAACAACTTTGCCGTCGAGGCGATTGACCTGAAAGTGCGCCAGGGCGAGTTCATCGCCATCGTGGGGCCTTCGGGCTGCGGCAAATCGACCTTTATGAAGCTGGCCACGGGGCTGAAAATGCCGTCCAAGGGCCGCATCACCATCGACGGAGCGCCCGTCACCGGGCCGCTGAAGATCTCGGGCATGTCCTTCCAGGCTCCGTCGCTACTGCCCTGGCGCACCACGGTGGACAACGTGCTGCTGCCGCTAGAGATCGTGGAGCCCTACCGCAGCCAG
Source organism: Comamonadaceae bacterium (assembly GCA_947442105.1). GTDB lineage: Bacteria > Pseudomonadota > Gammaproteobacteria > Burkholderiales > Burkholderiaceae_C > Allorhodoferax. The sequence goes on from CANEVH010000019.1 coordinate 25,845, forward strand.
TTCAAGGCCAAGCGCAAGGAGTACGAGCAACGCGCCCGTGCGCTCTTGCAAAAAGTGGGCTTGGGAGGCTATGAGGACAAGTTTCCCTGGCAGCTCTCGGGCGGCATGCAACAGCGTGCCAGCATTTGCCGTGCGCTAATCCATGAACCCAAGATGCTGCTGCTGGACGAGCCCTTTGGTGCGCTGGACGCCTTTACCCGCGAAGACCTGTGGTGCATCTTGCGCGACCTGTGGACCGAGCAGCAATTCAACGTGATATTGGTGACCCACGACCTGCGCGAGTCGGTGTTTCTGGCCGACACGGTGTGTGTGATGAGCAAAAGCCCGGGGCGTTTCGTCGTCAAGCGCGCCATCGACCTGCCGCGCCCGCGCGACCTGGAACTCACTTACACGCGCGAATTCACCGATATCGTGCATGAACTGCGTGGCCACATCGGCGCCACGCGCCAAAACAATGCGGCCCAGCCCGCCGGGAGCGCGCCATGAACCAAAAACAACTGGAAACCTGGTCGCCCTGGGTGCTGCTGGTGGCAGTGGTGCTGCTGTGGCAGGCGATATGCAGCGTATTTGCGGTGTCTGAATTCATCTTCCCCAGCCCAGCGCGCATCTGGAGCCAGTTTTGGGAATACAAGGGCCTGATAGGCGGCCACGCTTGGCGCACGTTTTGGGTGACCATGGTGGGCTTTGGCATTGCCATCGTGGTGGGCGTGTTGCTGGGATTTGTGATTGGCAGCTCACGCCTGGCCTATGCGGCGGTCTATCCGCTGATGACGGCGTTCAACGCGCTGCCCAAGGCGGCGTTTGTGCCGATTTTGGTAGTGTGGTTTGGCATTGGCGCGGGGCCAGCCATATTGACGGCGTTCTTGATCAGCTTCTTTCCCATCATGGTCAACATCGCCACCGGCCTGGCCACGCTGGAGCCGGAGCTAGAAGACGTGCTGCGCGTGCTAGGCGCAAAACGCTGGGACGTGCTGGTCAAAGTCGGCCTGCCGCGCTCCATGCCTTACTTTTACGGCTCTCTCAAGGTAGCCATCACGCTTGCCTTTGTGGGCACCACGGTGTCCGAGATGACGGCGGCCAACGAAGGCATTGGCTACTTGCTGATTTCTGCGGGGTCAGCCATGCAAATGGGACTGGCCTTTGCCGGCTTGGTAGTGGTGGGCGCCATGGCCATGGGCATGTACGAGTTGTTCAGCTTTATCGAAAAGCGCACCACCGGTTGGGCGCACCGGGGATCGCAAGGCGGCTGACCAGCGGAAAAACGAAGCAGATACAAAGGAGGACCCAACTTAGGTTTTGGTACAAAAGTCTCGTAATCATGAATTCAAAGTTAAAAACATGACTTTTGCGAATATCATTGTTCTGCAAAGAGACGCTATCTACCCATTCCCATACCCCTACGCCATAACGCTGCCGCTGAATCGCCCATGGACACGCCCACCGAACAGCGCGCAGCAACACCTGGATTGGCCCTTGGCGTGGGCGACATTGCGTTCATCTTGCTCATGTGCGTGGTTCTGGTATCGGTCGTCTGGATCGGGATATTGAGCTATGAAGTGGCCATGAAAACCGAAGAGACCAAGCGAAACGGGGAAGCATTGGTCGCTTGGTTGAGCACGGCAGGCGCGCAACGTTTCGAGCCAGAATTTGAACTGTCCGCCTGTGCCGGTGGTCACCAGGTGGCCCAGCTTGGTGCTGCCGCCCAAGCCGAAGCAGCGCCAGCGCTGGATGAGTCCGCGCTGGGCCTGGCGCAGGAACGTGGTGTGCAAGTCACACTGCTTGCGCAAGACAAGCCCCCGGCCAGAGCCGATGCCACCTGGGGCGGCTGTGTAGAAACAGTGATGGCGCTTCCCCAATTCGCAACAATGCGCAACCCGTTTTCCGGCACGGCGCCGACATTTGTAACTGCGTGCAGAGCAGCGGACAAACGCTTACCGGGCAGCATATTGATCGAAAAACTGGTTGCCACACCCGCTGGATCAGCCCTGGCTTTTGTGAGTTCTCCATTGGCCCCAAGCGATAGCGTCGCAGAGAAAATGCAATTGCGAATTTCTATATGCGACAAAGGCTCTGACCTTGTCAAAATTGCCGAGTTCGATTTCTAAGCTTGGCATGCAAAACAAAATTTATATCTCGCTGAAAGAAATCGACGCCAAGACACTGTTGGGCAAGGAAAGCGAGCGGGCCCATATTGCCAACGATTTACCGCTGCGCCAGTGGCTGTACGCATGGCTGCTCAATCCGAAGATTGCGGGTAATTTGCAAAAGACAGTGGACAAGTGGATAGGCTTGTTGATCGTCTTGAACCTGGGCGTCATGCTCTTCGAGCACGTGCCCGCAGTTTTTGAGCCCTACAAACATTGGTTTCATGGCTTTGACGTATTTTCTGTGGCGGTATTCACCGTGGAATATCTGCTGCGTTTTTATCTCGCCCCCGAAGACGAAGAATTTAAAGCTAAGAAATTTTCCCGACTCGCCTTTGTCTCTAGCCCTTTTGCCATTATTGACTTGTTGGCCATAGCGCCGTTTTACCTGCAAGCGATTATTCCGGTAGATTTGCGGGTGCTGCGGTTTTTGCGCTTGTTGCGGATGCTCAAACTGTTTCGCATTGTTATTCCAGCCTACCAACAGTTTGTTGTTGCAAACGCTGGGCGCAGTTTTCGGCAACGCGTCCACGCCCTGGTATTTGTCAGTCCGTATGGCGGCAAGATGCAAGAGCTTTTTGACGCATTCATTGGCGTGTTTGTGATGGTATCGGTGATGGCCGTCATTATGGAGTCGGTGCACAGCGTGTCGTACCTGCTCAATCCAGAGTTTGCTATTTTGGATGCAGTGGCTGTTGGCATATTTACCCTGGAATACTGCATGCGCCTGTACTCTTGCGTAGAGGAGCCGGGGTTCAAACACGCCATTTCAGGCCGCCTCAAGCAAGCGACCGTACCAGCGACCATTATCGATTTATTAGCGATAGTGCCGTTTTTCTTGGAAGTGTTTTTGCACCATTTGCTCGATTTGCGCTTCTTGCGGGTGTTTCGCTTGTCGCGCTTGCTCAAGCTCACGCGCGGTAACGACGCAAGCGCAATATTGGCCAAAGTCATCAAGCGCGAGTGGCCGGTCATTAGCGCGGCGGCTTTCATCATGATTTTGTTGGTGGTATTGACCGCATCGCTGGGTTACTTGTTCGAGCACGACGCCCAACCCGACAAATTTGAAAACATTCCCACCGCCATCTACTGGGCGGTTGTGACGCTGGCGTCCGTGGGCTACGGCGACATATCGCCCATCACCGTTCCGGGCCGGTTCATGACGGTGGTGCTGGCGTTCATAGGCATCGGCATCTTCGCGATTCCTGCGGCTTTGCTCTCGTCGGCTTTCAGCGACGAACTCGTCAAACAGCGTGAGGCCCTTAAACGCGAACTGTATGAAATGATGAAAGACGGTCAGATCGACGCGGAAGAAGTGCAAATCATCCGCACGGAGGCCAAACGGCTCCACCTGAGTGAGGAAGAGGTCAACGCGCTGATTTCGCAAATTCAGCAAAAGATGGAAAACGAGGCCAATTTCAGCCAACTTTCGATCCACAAGATTGCCGAACGGCCGGAGTTTGCGGTGGAGCATTACAAGTCGCTCCTAGGTCAAATTCGGCAGCTGTCCCTACTTACTGACAAGGCGCAGTTCCAGGCAATCGCTTGCGAGCAAAAAGGCCTGTCTGAGCGCGAATGGTCGCTTTGGCAGCAAATTCGGGGACCGCATTAGCGCCATTATTCAGCGAACTACAGCGGCGCTTAGGCCCGCGCGTCGCCCCAGCGCAGCTGGGTATGGTCGTCGCCACGGTACATGGTGTCTCCATGGCGGTCCACGCAATAGTGGCGCGAGACAATCATTTCGTTGAAATGCATGTCGGCGGCAATGCGGGTGTATTCAAACAAGACGCTGCGCGTAATGCGCGCGCCCGAACGGATCACGCTGCCGTTGCCAATCCAAGCTGGGCCCGTGATGCTTGCCCCCGCCTCAATGCGAACGCTAGAACCGATGTACACCGGCCCTTCAATCTTGACGCGGTCCCAGTCAATCGAGGTGTTCAAACCCACCCACACCCCAGGGCGGACTTGTTTGCCCGGCATGCGCATGTCCGCCACTTCACCCTTGAGCACACGTTGCAGCACCGACCAGTAATCGCTCACGCGGCCAATATCTATCCAGTTGAACGGCCGGTTCTGCACAAAAAAGGGCAGTTGATGGGCCACCAGTTGGGGAAACAGCTCGGCGCCAATGTCGTAAACCCGACCGGGCGGCACCAGGTCAAGGACTTGGGGCTCAAAGATATAGACGCCGGTACTGGCGAGCGTGGACTTGGCGTCTTGGGGCAGGGGCTTTTCTTGGAAGGATTCGATGCGTCCATCGGCGGCGGCCAACACCACGCCATAAGAGCTGACTTCGGCCAAGGGCACGTCCAAGGCCACCAAACTCGCGACCGCGCCTTTAGCATGGTGCTCGGCAATCGCGGCGGTAATGTCGAGGTCAATCAGCGCATCACCGCACAGCACCAGCGTCGTTTCATCAAAAAAGCCGCTGAAATCTTGGATTCGGCGCATGCCGCCGGCTGAGCCCATGGGTCGCGGTGCAACGTCACCGTGGTCACGCACGCCCTCGTAGGAATAACCAATCTCGACGCCCCAACGGCTGCCATCACCGAAATACTCTTCAATTTTTTGGTGGTGGTAGGCCACGTTCACCATGATTTCCGTAATACCGTGGCGCGCCAAGTGCTCGATCAGGTATTCCATCACCGGCTTGCCCAGAATGGGCACCATGGGCTTGGGCAGGTCCCGTGTCAAAGGGCGTACTCTTGTGCCCTGCCCCGCCGCCAAAATCATTCCTTTTGCCATTGCGCTGGTCGCTTTCAAAGTTGCGTCTAAAACCGAAGCGGCTCATCCAGCGCCACCTCAATGGGCCATCAGTTTATCCGTCTCATTTGACGGACCTGTGCAATCTGTGGATCAGTTCGCGGGTATCTGCGCTGCGCCGGAAGCAGGCGCCGCCGGGGCGCTGGCCACCGGCGCTGGTGCGGCAACCGTGGCGTCCTGCAATACGCTAGAGCTGCCCGTGGGGCGCAAATTACCAAAATACGCGAGTGCCAAGGTGCAGACAAAAAACACGGTGGCGCAGACTGCCGTGGTGCGGGACAGGAAGTTGGCACTGCCGCTGGCGCCAAACAGACTGCCCGAGCCGCCGCTGCCAAAAGCCGCGCCCATGTCCGCGCCCTTGCCGTGCTGCACCAAAATCAAGCCAATCATGGCAATGGCCGCCAGCATCTGCACCGTCAAAATAATCGTAACCAAGTAGCTCATCTGTTAACTCCTAAAAGGGGAAATACTGCGCAAGGCCTTAGCCGGCCGCCGCAACAATGGATAAAAAGGCCGCAGCCTGCAATGCAGCGCCTCCGATCAGGCCGCCGTCAATGTCCGGCTGCGCCAGCAAGCCTGCCGCATTGCTAGCATTCATGCTGCCACCGTACAAAATACGCACCCGGTCGGCATGCTGGCTGGCGGCCTGCAACTGCGTGCGCAGCACATGGTGCACCTGCTGCGCTTGCTGCGGGCTGGCGGTGTTGCCAGTGCCCACCGCCCACACGGGCTCATAGGCCAGCACGATTTCGCTGATGCAATGGCCGTTGGTGTGCACCACGGCGGCGAGTTGGCGCTTGACGACCTCTTCTGTCAAACCCGCCTCGCGCTGCGCCAGCGTCTCACCCACGCATACGATGGGAGTGATGCCGGCAGCCAGCGCGCGCTGCGCTTTGAGGGCGACGGTGGCATCACTTTCCTGGTGGTAGTGGCGCCGCTCCGAGTGGCCGACGATGCAGTAGCGCACAGCGAAGTCTTTGAGCATGGCGGCAGAAACCTCGCCAGTGAACGCGCCCGCTTCGTGCGTGGAAACGTCTTGCGCACCCAGATTCAGACGGTTGCCATGGACCAGAGCTTGCACCTGCGCTAAGTAGACCGGTGGCACGCACACCGCCACATCGCAAGCCCAGCCGCTTGCATCCATCAGCAGCGCCTGCACCAAGGGGGCATTGGCCTCCAGGCTGCCGTTCATCTTCCAGTTGCCCGCAATCAGCTTTTTCATGCCTGCTTCCAATCCAGAACAATCTTGCCTATGTGCTCGCTGGCTTGCATGGCGGCGTGCGCCTTTGCGGCCTGTGCTGCGGGAAACACCGCGTGCACCACCGGCTTGATGCGCCCATCGGCCAGCAGCGGCCAAACCTGGCGCAGCAGCGCCTGGGCAATCGCCGCCTTAAAGGCCACCGGGCGCACGCGCAGGGTCGAACCGGTCACGGTCAAGCGCTTGCGCATCACCAAGCCCGCGTTCACCTCGGCTTGCACGCCGCCTTGCACGGCAATGATGACCAAGCGGCCGTCTTCGGCCAGGCAATTGAGTTCTTTGGCCACGTAAGCACCGGCCACCATGTCCAGCACCACGTCCACGCCCCGGCCTTGCGTGAGACGTAGCACCTCGGCTTCAAAGTCGTGGGTTTTGTAGTTGATCGCGTGGTCCGCACCCAGCGCTACACAGGCGGCGCATTTTGCGTCGCTGCCTCCCGTCACGATCACGGTCGCGCCAAACGCTTTGGCAAGCTGAATGGCAGTGACGCCAATGCCGCTGGAGCCCCCTTGCACCAGCAAAGTCTCGCCCGGCTGCAAACGCCCCCGGTCAAACACATTGCTCCACACCGTGAAAAAGGTCTCGGGCAGGCCCGCCGCCTCTATGTCCGTCCAACCCTGCGGAACGGGCAAGCACTGGGCCACCGGCGCCACACAGAGTTCGGCATAGCCGCCGCCCGCCACCAAAGCGCACACCCGATCGCCCACCTTTAAATGGGCGACGGCCAGTGCCTGCGCGTCGCCGGAGACGATCACACCGGCCACTTCCAGTCCCGGAATGTCCGATGCGTCGGCAGGCGCGGGGTACAGGCCCATGCGCTGCAACACATCGGGCCGGTTGATACCGCTGGCGCTGACCTTTATCAGCAGCTCGCCCATCCCGGCAACCGGCGCGGGACGTTCGGCCACACGCAGCACCTCGGGGGCACCAAAGGAGGAAATTTCAATGGCTTTCATAGGCTTCCATACAAAAACGCACGCTTTTGGATTGCGCCAGCGTGCGTTTTTTCAGTGGCTCAAGCGCAATTTATGCGTGGTCGCCGTGGCCGTTGCCTCCGTGTGAAGGACGATCCAACAGCGCCTTCATGGACAGCTTGATACGGCCTTTTTCATCGGTTTCCAGCACTTTGACCTTGACGATCTGGCCTTCGGTCAGGTAGTCGGTGACCTTTTCCACACGGTCGTGCGAAATTTGGCTGATGTGCAGCAAACCGTCTTTGCCAGGCATGAGGTTGACCAGCGCGCCGAAGTCCAAAATCTTGGTGATCGGGCCTTCGTAGGTCTTGCCAATTTCCACTTCGGCGGTGATTTGCTCGATGCGCCGCTTGGCTTCTTCGGCCTTGGCCGGGTCGCTCGACGCAATGGTGATGGTGCCGTCTTCCTCGATGTTGATCTGCGTGCCGGTTTCTTCGGTCAGCGCGCGGATGACGGCGCCGCCCTTGCCGATCACGTCGCGGATCTTCTCGGGGTTGATTTTCATGGTGAACAGGCGGGGCGCGAAGTTGGACACTTCGGTCTTGGCCTCAGCCATGGCTTCTTGCATCTTGCCCAGAATGTGCATGCGCGCTTCTTTGGCCTGGGCCAGCGCCACTTGCATGATTTCTTTGGTAATGCCCTGGATTTTGATGTCCATTTGCAGGGCGGTAATGCCGTTGGTGGTACCGGCCACTTTGAAGTCCATGTCGCCTAGGTGGTCTTCGTCACCCAGGATGTCGGTCAGCACCGCAAAGCGGTTGTCTTCCTTGATCAGGCCCATGGCGATACCAGCCACGTGCGCTTTCATGGGCACACCTGCGTCCATCAGGGACAGGCAGCCGCCGCAGACCGAAGCCATCGACGAGGAGCCATTGGACTCGGTGATCTCCGACACCACACGCATGGTGTAAGGGAAGTCTTCCTTGGAAGGCAAGCAGGCGACCAGCGCGCGCTTGGCCAGACGGCCGTGGCCAATTTCGCGGCGTTTTGGCGTACCCACGCGACCGGTTTCGCCTGTTGCAAACGGAGGCATGTTGTAGTGCAGCATGAAACGGTCTTCGTAATCGCCGCTCAAGGCGTCAATCCGCTGCGCGTCGCGCTCGGTGCCCAGGGTGGTAACGACCAGTGCCTGAGTTTCGCCGCGTGTGAACAGGGCAGAACCGTGGGTGCGGGGCAGCACGCCATTGCGGATTTCGATGGCGCGCACGGTGCGGGTGTCGCGTCCGTCGATGCGGGGCTCACCCGCCAGAATTTGGCTGCGCACGATCTTGGCTTCGATTTCGAACAACAGGCCTTCGACGGCCACGCTGTCAAACGCTGCGCCTTCGGCCTTGAGGGCCGACATCACATCGGAGTACGCGCTGCGGCACGCCTGGGTGCGCGCTTGCTTGTTGCGGATTTGGTAGGCGGCAACCAGCTTGTCCTTGGCCAGCACGTCGATCTTGGCGATCAGCGCTTCGTCCTTGGCCGGGGCTTTCCAGTCCCACAGCGGCTTGCCAGCGTCACGCACCAGGTCGTGGATGGCGTTGACCGCAATATTGCCTTGCTCGTGACCGAATACGACGGCGCCGAGCATGATTTCTTCGGACAGTTGCTGCGCCTCGGACTCCACCATCAGCACGGCGGCTTCGGTACCGGCCACCACCAGGTCAAGAATGGAATCCTTGCGCTGGGTCTGGCCGGGGTTGAGCACATAGGCGCCGTTGACGTAACCCACGCGGGCCGCGCCAATGGGGCCATTGAAGGGCACGCCGCTCACTGACAGGGCTGCGCTCACTGCGATCAGGGCAGCGATGTCGGCATCCACTTCCGGGTTGAGCGACACGGTATGCACCACCACGTGCACTTCGTTGAAGAAGCCTTCGGGGAACAAGGGGCGAATCGGGCGGTCGATCAGGCGGCTGGTCAGCGTCTCAAATTCGCTGGGGCGGCCTTCGCGCTTGAAGAAGCTGCCGGGGATCTTGCCTGCGGCGTAGCTTTTCTCCAGGTAATCCACCGTCAGGGGGAAGAAGTCTTGGCCCGCTTTGCCTTCGGTCTTGGCGACCACGGTCGCCAAGACCACGGTGCCGTCCATATCCAACAGCACGGCGCCGGTGGACTGGCGGGCGATTTCGCCGGTTTCCATGGTGACCGTGTGCTGGCCCCATTGGAAGGTTTTGCTTACTTTTTTGAACATTGTCATGGTGTGTCTCGGTTTGTCAGCGGGCCCACAAAGGCCCATCAGGAGTCATCGGGAGGTGCAGGCCACCTCGCCCAAGCCCGGATTCCGCTTCACAGTCCACGATGCCATTCCAGCGCCACTTGGCAAAAATTGCGCTGGAATGACACAGCTTCGTACTGTTTTAGCCGTCTCCGAAGTAAAAAACGCCTGAGCTAGTGACCTAACTCAGGCGCTTGTTCTGTGCCAGACGCTTATTTGCGCAGGCCCAATTTGGCGATCAATGCGGTGTAACGGTCCGCGTCTTTGCCCTTGAGGTAGTCGAGCAATTTACGGCGGCGGCTCACCATGCGCAACAGACCCCGGCGACCATGGTGGTCTTTGGCGTGGGTCTTGAAGTGGGGGGTGAGTTCGTTGATACGGGCCGTCAACAGCGCGACTTGCACTTCGGGGCTACCGGTATCACCGGCTTGGCGGGCGTTGTCTTTGACAACTGCAGCTTTGATGCTGGATGCGATCATTTGTAAATTTCCTGATGAATGATTTGAACTTGCGATTGCGGCTGGAACTGCTGCAAACGTGCACATTGCCTAAAAAAACTGCGTCCAAACAGGGACAGAAACATGTTTCAGAGCCCCTGGGGCCATTTTTAGGCAAGCCTGGCATTCTAACCCACCGCAGTTTTGCGGCGCGCGGCGTGAATGCCTGGGTGAATTGGCCTGGGCGAATTAGCCTTGTGGCGTGGCGTCCCCGGCACCGTCTGCCGCGCCTTCGCCACCGCTGCGCCGACTGCGGCCACCCCGACCGCGCGCCAAATTGGCGCCCGGTGCCGCGCCGCCCAGGCGGCTTTGCTCACCGCCCCACTGCGCGCGCGCGCCGGTGGACACTTCGCCCAGCGTGCTGACAATCGCCTCCAACGTGGGGCTGGCGCCTTTTGTGTGGGCGTCCAGCGCTTCGCGCATGGCGCGCAGGTGTTTGGCCGAGGTGCCGCAGCAGCCGCCGATGATGCGGGCACCCGCGTCCAGAGCCATGCGGGCGTAATTGGCCATGATCTCGGGCGTCCCGTTGTAGCAAATCGCGCCGTCCACGTATTGGGGAATACCGCAGTTGCCCTTGGCCACCAGCACCACCTCGGGGCCCATGGCTTCGGCCAGGTTGTGGATGCAGGCCACCACCTCGGAGGCGCCCACTCCGCAGTTGGTGCCGCAAGCGGCCAGGCGGGGGCTCAGGGTCTTTTCGATGCCAGAGAAGTCGCTGGGCGAGATGCCCATCATGGTGCGGCCATTGGTGTCAAAGCTCAGGGTGCAGACAATGGGCAAATTCGCCACAGCGGCACCGGCCACGGCGGCTTCCACCTCTTCGCGCGAGGACATGGTCTCTATCCACAACACATCGGCGCCACCGGCGGCCAGCGCCAGCGCCTGTTCGGCAAAAGCGGCTTTGGCCTGCTCAAAGCTCAGCGGGCCAATGGGTTCCATGATTTCGCCGGTAGGCCCCATGCTGCCGGCCACGGCCACGGTGCGGCCACTGGCGTCGGCCACCTGGCGGGCAATTTGCGCGGCCTGTGTGTTGAGCTCGGCCATGCGGCCCTGGGCGTTGTGCAGCTTGAGGCGGTAAACGGTGCCGCCAAAGCTGTTGGTCAGAATAATGTCGGCCCCCGCGTCCACAAAGTCTTGGTGCAGCTTGGTGATGCGCTCGGGGTGCTCGGTGTTCCACAGCTCGGGCGCGTCGCCCGACATCAGGCCCACGTCAAACAAGTTGCTGCCAGTGGCGCCATCGGCCAGCAGCCAGGGGCGCGTGGCCAGCAAATGGGTAAAGCGGTTGCTGGAAGTGTCTTGAACAGGCGAAGAAACAAAGGTCGTCATGGCTCACTCCTAAAAAAAGGTGGCCACGCAGCGGAGGGTAGAAAAACTTGCATTCACCGCACCAGTTGCGTGGGTGAGCGCCGTTACATCCGACCGGCATTGCGCCAGTCGCCCCGAGCCTCGTTCATCAATGTGAACTGCAACGCTCCTCGGAAGCGCCGGATTTTAGCGCAGGGGCGTAAAAACCATCCCGCCCCTAGCGCTGCTGCGTTTCCCAGTTGGGGTGCACGAAATACGGTGCGTCTGACGGGGGCAGCGGGGTGCGGCCACGAATCAGGTCGGCGATTTTTTCCGCCATCATGATGGTGGGCACGTTGAGGTTGCCGCTGACGATCAAAGGCATGATGGAGGCGTCCACCACGCGCAGGCCGCGCACGCCGTGGACGCGGCCTTGCGGGTCGGTCACGGCCAGGGCGTCGGTGCCCATGCGGCAGGTGCCGCTGGGGTGGTAGGCGGTCTCGGCGCTGTTGCGGATGTGTTCGTCGATGTCGGCGTCGCTTTGCACTTGAGGCCCCGGCGACAGCTCTTCGCCCCGGAATTCATCAAACGCGTGCTGGGCAAAGATTTCGCGCGTCAGGCGCACCCCGGCGCGCATTTCGCGGCGGTCTTGCTCGGTGCCCATGTAGTTGAACAAAATGCGCGGCGCTTGCAGCGGGTCGGCACTTTGCAGCTTCACATGCCCCCGGCTGGTGGGGCGCATAGGGCCTACATGGGCCTGGAAGCCGTGGCAGGTGGCGGGCGAGTTGCCGTCGTAGCGCACCGCCATGGGTAAAAAGTGGTACTGCAAATCGGGCTGCTTGACGCCCGCCTCGCTGCGGATAAAGCCGCCCGATTCAAAGTGGTTGGTCGCACCCAGGCCGCTGCCAAACAAGATCCACTCGATACCAATCTTGAGCTTGACCAGCGGATTCATGGCCGAATACAGGGTGATCGGCTTGGTGCAGGCGAACTGCACATAGGTTTCCAGGTGGTCTTGCAGGTTTTCGCCCACGCCGCGCAAGGGTGCGACCACGTCCAGACCCAGGGCCTGCAACTCAGTCGGATTGCCAATGCCCGAGAGCTGCAAAAGCTGAGGCGAGTTGATGGCGCCGCCCGACAAGATCACCTCGCGGCGCGCGCGCAACGTTTGTGCCTGGCCGTCGCTCAATAGCTCCACACCCACGGCACGCGGGTTGCCAACCGGACCTTCAATGACTACGCGGGTGACAAAGCTGTTTTTTTTCAGCGTCAGGTTTTTACGCTTGAGCGCCGGGCGCAAATAGGCCATGGCGGTGCTCCAGCGCCGGCCCTTGTGCGTGGTCATGTCCATGGGCCCCAGGCCTTCTTGCTGGTAGCCGTTCATGTCTTGGGTGACCGGGTAACCCGCTTGCTTGCCTGCGTCAATAAAGGCGTTGTACAAGGGGTTGCGGGCCGCGCCGGTGCTCGCATGGAGCGGACCCGAGTCGCCCCGGTAGGCGTCGCCACCCTTGGCACGGGTCTCAGACTTCTTGAAATAAGGCAGGCAGTGGGCGTAAGACCAGTCTTCCATACCGTTTTGCAGCGCCCAACCTTCGTAGTCGAGCGCGTTGCCCCGGATGTAGACCATGCCGTTAATGGTCGAGGAGCCGCCAATCACCTTGCCGCGCGGGCAGTGGATGCGGCGCTTGTTCATGTACGGCTCGGGCTCAGACTCGTACATCCAGGTGTATTTTTTGTTGGCCATGGGGTAGGACAGGGCCGAGGGCATGTGGATGAAGATGCTGTGGTCGTTGCCACCGGCTTCGACCAGCAGCACTTGCACCTCGCCGTCTTCGCTCAGGCGGTTGGCCAGCACGCAACCGGCTGATCCGGCGCCCACGATGATGTAGTCGTATTCTGTTTGCATGGTTTTATTGTGGCTCTTTAGAAGCTGCTTTTATCTTAGGGACTAGATTGTGCGTGGGCTAGGGATGGTTCTGTACGCCGAAGGAGCTGAGGTGAATGGTTCCGCTCGTGTCCTCCGCCCTGCGGGCTCCCCCTTTACCTCGCTGCACCATTCACCCCAACTCCCTCGGCATCCTGCGATGTTGGCGCGCAATGTCTGAATCGCCTTGGTACGCAAACAACACCTGTTGACGCAGGGCGGTATGGCGCTCAGCGCAGTGAGGTAAAGGGGGAGCCCGCAGGGCGGAGGACACGAACGGAGCTGAGTGCCATGGCGCCCTGCGTCCGCCAACCACTGGCGACCGTGCCCTCAGAGAACCGTACTTAAGCGGCAACAAACAGGTAAAAGTCATCAAGCAATCAACGGTAATCCGTCCAGACCTCGCCCAACTCGACGTACACGGTTTTGAGCTGGGTGTAATGGTCAAAAGCTGCCATGCTGTTCTCCGAGCCAATGCCAGACTCGCCTGCGCCGCCAAAAGGCATCTCGATGGGCGTGATGTTGTAGTTGTTGATCCAGCAAATGCCCGCCTTGAGCTTGGCCGCCACCCGGTGGCCTTTTTGCATATTGGTGGTGAACACACCAGCGGCCAAGCCGAAGCGGGAGTTATTGGCACGGGCAATCGCCTCCTCTTCGGTATCAAAGGTAAGCATGGACAGCACCGGGCCAAAAATCTCTTCGCGCACGATGCGCATGCTGTCGGTGCAATCGGCAAAGATGGTGGGGGCGACAAAGTTGCCGCTCTGGCCGGGCACGTCCACACGCGCGCCGCCGCACACCAGAGTGGCGCCCTCATTCACGCCGCTGGCGATGTAGTCCAGCACTTTGGCGGTATGGGCCTCAGAAATGAGCGCGCCCACTTCGATAGCCGGATCCATGGGGTCACCCACTTGCAGCAAGAGCGTGCGCTCTTTCAGGCGTGCCAAAAATCGATCGGCAATGCCGCGCTGCACAAACACGCGCGTGCAGTTGGTGCAGACCTCGCCTTGGGTGTAGAAGTTGCCCATCATGGCTGCGGCCACGGCTTGTTCCAGGTCGGCGTCGTCAAACACCAGCAAGGGCGATTTGCCGCCCAGCTCCATGGTCACGCGCTTCAGGGTTCCTGCGGCGGTTTGCATCACGCTTTTGCCGGTGGGCACTGAGCCGGTGACCGACACTTTGGCCACGCCGGGATGCGCTGCCAGCAGCGCGCCAGTGGCGCCACGGCCTTGCAGCACGTTAAACACGCCGGGCGGCACACCGGCCTCCAGGTAGATTTCGGCCAGCTTTACCGCCGTGGCGGGGGTTAGCTCTGAGGGCTTGAAAATCATGGCGTTTCCTGCGGCCAGGGCAGGGGCCGACTTCCAGCAGGCAATTTGCAGCGGGTAGTTCCAGGCGCCAATGCCCACGCAAACGCCCAGTGGCTCTTTGCGGGTGTAGGCAAAGGCGTTTTTCAGGGGGTATTGCTGGCCGGTCAGGGTGGCGGCGGCACCGGCGAAGTATTCGATGCAGTCGGCGCCGCTGTGCACGTCCACCACCAAGGCTTCTTGCAGCGGTTTGCCGCAGTCTTGCACCTCAAGGGCGGCGAGTTCCACGTTGCGGCTGCGCAGCAAATCAGCAGCGCGGCGAAGAATGCGCCCGCGCTCGGTGCCCGTCATGGCCGACCAGACTTCAAAACCGCGCTGGGCAGCGGCCACGGCGGCGTCCACGTCGGCGGCATCGGCCTCGCGCAGGTGGGCAAACACCAGGCCGGTGGCCGGATTGACCGAGGTAAACGCTGCGCCCTGCCCTTGCAAGGGCTTGCCGTCTACAAAACTGTGGATGCTTGTTTCACTCATATCCGCCCGCCGTTTCCATTACCGTTGCACCAAAAAAACAACCCCGACCCCACGCATGTTGAGTCGGAGTTGCCATGGGGCCAAAACTGCTTGTGGCCCCGCCACTGCGTCACCAGCGTGGCCTTTGCAGGCCACACCCGGCAAAGCGGATGGCTTAGATCTTCAAAGCCGCTTTGACTGCGGGCAAGCCGTCTTTGCCGTCAAAAGTCTTGACGCCACTGAGCCACTTGTCCAGCACCGCTGGGTTGGCCTTGAGGAAATCGCTGGCGGCCTTGTTGGGCCTGGTCTTTTTGAGGATGGGGCCCATGACCTGGTTTTCCATGTCGGTGGTGAACTGCAGATTCTTGAGGAAGGCGCCGACATTGGGGCAGCGCGCCTCGTACGACGTGGGAACGGCGGTGTACACCTTGGCCTCGCCCAGGTTGGGGCCGAACACGTCGTCACCACCGGCCAGGTAGCTCATCTTCATCTGCACGTTCATGGGGTGGGGTTCCCAGCCCAGGAAGACGATGGCGCCTTGCTTCTTGATGGCGCGCTGGGCTTCGATCAACATCCCAGCCTCGCTGGACTCGACCATCTTGAAGCTCTTGAGGCCAAACTTGTTGTCCTTGATCATGCCGCCGATCAGCGCATTGCCATCGTTGCCTGGCTCAATGCCGTGAATCTTGCCGCCCAGTTCTTTTTCAAACTTGGCGATATCTGCAAAGGTCTTGAGGCCCTTGTCATACAAATACGTGGGTACGGCCAGTGTGTACTTGGCGCCCACCAAATTGGGCGTAGGCAGAACCTTGATGTCGCCCGCTTTGACAAAGGGCTCAATCTGGGGCGTCATGGAGGGGTTCCAGTAGCCCAAGAAAACGTCGATCTGCTTTTTCTTCATGCCGGCAAAAGCAATCTCGATGGAGGCCATGGTCACTGTGGGCTTGTAGCCCAGGCCTTCCAGAACCACAGAGGCCATGCCGGTGGTGGCTGCTATATCGCTCCAACCCACGTCGGCAAAACGCACGGTCTTGCAACTGGCTTCCTCCGCAAAAGCGCCTTGCGCACCCAATGCCACCAAAGCAGCCACTGCAACCGTTTTCATCATTGTCATATTTACTCCTGGTAATTGAAAGAAACCATCACATTGCGTCACAGCCCTCACGGGCTGTGTCTTTATACCTGAAATGGCAAGCGCTTCAGGCGGCGGTCGGCCAGCATGCTCGGCTGCGCGCACTCAGTCCGCCGACTGCGCCGAGCGCGCGCGGGGGGCGCGGCGGTTGCGCGCGCTTTGCTCGTTGTGGATGGCCACGCGCTCTGGCAGCGTGACGACCTTGCGCAGCTCCACAAACGGGTCTGTCAAATGCGGCAAAGCCATGGCCTCGACAAAAAACTCCTGGAAGCGGGGCTCCACTGCGGTCTCAATTTTTTCCACCCGGCGCACCAGCGCCTCGATGTCGCCGCGCGCGCGCTGATCGAGCAGCGCAATGCGCGCACCCGTGCCTGCGGCGTTGCCCGCCGAGCTGACTTCGCTCAGCACACAGTCTGGAATCATGCCCAGCACCATGGCGTATTTCACGTCGATGTGGCTGCCAAAGGCGCCGGCCAGGCGAATGCGGTCCACAGTTTGCACGCCCATGCGCTCCATCAGCAGGCGCACCCCGGCGTAGAGCGCGGCCTTGCCCAACTGGATGGCGCGCACGTCGTTTTGCATGATTTTGAGCGGGGGCGCAGCCGCGGTGGCGCGGTACAGCTCATACGAAAAAGTACGCCCGTCGGGCTGAATGCGCGGGTTGCGTGCCGACAGATCGCCGTTGATGACGCCGTCGTGGCGGATGACGCCCGCCAGGTACATCTCTGCCAGCGCCTCAATAATGCCCGAGCCACACACACCGGTCACGCCTGTGGCGGCTACAGCCGCGTCAAAACCGGGGTCGTCGGACCACAGGTCCGAGCCGATCACCTTGAAGCGCGGCTCCAGGGTGGCGGGGTCGATGCGCACGCGCTCAATGGCACCGGGCGCGGCGCGCTGGCCGCAGCTGATTTGCGCACCCTCAAAAGCCGGGCCGGTGGGGCTGGAACAGGCCAGCAGGCGCTGGTTGTTGCCCAGCACGATTTCGGCATTCGTTCCCACGTCCACCAGCAAGGTGATTTTGTCGTTCAGGTCCGGCCGCTCGGCCAGAATCACGCCGGCCGTATCCGCGCCCACGTGGCCCGCAATGCAGGGCAGCACGTAAATGCGCGCGTTGCGGTGGATGGCAAAGTCAATCTCCACCGCCCACAGCGTGATCGCCCGGTCGGTGGCCAGCGCAAAGGGCGCGCCACCGAGTTCCACCGGATTAATACCCAGCAGCAGGTGGTGCATGATGGGGTTGCCCACAAAAGTGGCTTCCAAAATGTCTTTGGGCGAAATACCGGCCTGCGCTGCCACGTCCACTGCCAACTCGTTGAGCGCTGCGCGCACCGCGGCGGTCATTTCTACCTCGCCGCCCGGGTTCATCATGACGTAGGACACGCGGCTCATCAGGTCTTCGCCAAAGCGGATTTGCGGGTTCATCACCCCGGCCGAGGCCACCACCTCGCCAGAGGCCAAATTGCACAGATGCGCCGCAATCGTGGTCGAACCCACGTCCACCGCCAGGCCGTAGACATGCTCTTTAAAGCCGGGCCACACCGCGATGATTTGCTTGCCCGCGTGCACCGCCACGGTCACTTTCCAGGCGCCAGCGCGCAGCGCGGTTTGCAGCTGCTGCAGCACCAGCACGTCGCATGACAGGTCGGTGAGCTGCCATTCAAAGTCCAGCGCGTCCTCCAGGCGGCGCAAATCGCCGGACGGGTCGTGCATATCGGGCTCTTGCACTTCCACATAGTGCAGGCGGACCAGCGGGTCCAGCTCAATGTCCAGGGCCTCGGCGGCCTTGCGCACCACCTGTTTGTGCACTTGGCTAGAGGACGGCACGTCAATCACCAAGTCGCCCAGCACCTGGGCCGAACACGACAGGCGCCGCCCCGGTGCCATGGGCTGGGTGGCGCAATATTCTTGCTCCACCGCCGACACGGGTGACAGGTTGTCCACGCTGGAGCTGACACCGTGCTTGGAAAACTCGCCCTCGGCCACCAGCACCTGGCAGCGGCCGCAAATGCCCCGGCCACCGCAGACCGAATCGATGTCCACGCCCAGCGAACGCGCCGCTTGCAACAAGGACGAGCCCAGCGGAAAACGGCCACGCCGCCCCGAGGGGGTGAAAACTACCAAGGCGTCAGGTGCACTCAAAACAGGCTCTCAATGAAATATCGGTTGAAAGGAGGGAAATACGATCAGCTTGCGCGGCGGCGGCTGCCGCCTTCACGGCGACCGCGGCCCATTTCGCCGTCGGCACCCATGGTGGGGGCGACGCGGAATTTGCGAATCCAGCGCATGCAATCCGGGTCGTGGCCCATCATCACGTCCGCGCCCATGATGGCCTTGACCACCTCTTCGTGCATGGGGTTGGTAATGGCGCTGGTCATGCCCGCAGCAATCGCCATGGTCAAAAACGCGGAATTCACGCCGTTGCGCTCGGGCAGACCAAAGCTCACGTTGGACGCGCCGCAAGTGGTGTTGACCTTGAGTTCGGTGCGCAGGCGGTGCACCAGGCGCATGACCTGCACGCCCGCTTGGTTGATAGCGCCAATGGGCATGACCAGTGGGTCCACCACGATGTCGCAGGCCGGAATGCCGTAGTCCGAGGCGCGCTCCACAATCTTTTTGGCCACAGCAAAGCGCACGTCCGGGTCTTGCGAAATGCCGGTTTCGTCGTTGGAAATGGCCACCACGGCGGCGCCGTATTTTTTGACCAGCGGCAGCACGGTTTCCAGGCGGTCTTCCTCGCCCGTCACGGAATTGACCAGCGCCTTGCCCTTGTAAACCGCCAAACCGGCTTCGAGCGCGGCGACGATGGACGAGTCAATACTCAGAGGCACGTCGGTCACGCCTTGGACGAGCTGGATGGCCTTGGCCAGCATGCCCGGCTCGTCGGCCAGGGGAATGCCAGCATTCACATCCAGCATGTGGGCGCCCGCCGCCACCTGCGCCAGCGCGTCTGCAATGACGCGGCTGTAGTCGCCGGCCATCATCTCTGCGGCCATGATCTTGCGGCCCGTGGGGTTGATGCGCTCGCCGATGATGACGAAGGGGCGGTCAAAGCCGATGATGACTTCGCGGGTGGCAGAGCTGATGATGGTGTCGGTCACGCTGAATCCTTGAGGTTGAAACGGGGAATAAGAAAAAGGCGGGGCCGTCGGGCCTATTGGGGGGCAAGCAGCTCGGAGGGAGCGGGCGTGTAACGGAGTTCGGCGTCAGCGCCATCGCGCCCCGGAAACCAAGGCACGCGGCCTTGCAAGACGCCAGAATTTTGCACCATCTCGGGCACCGCATCTTCTTGGCGGTAGGCCATGATGTGCACCCCAGCCACGCCCTTGATGTCTTTGACCTCTTGCATGATCTCGGTGCAAATTTTGCGCCCCTCCGCGGCCGGCTTTTCGGCCCCGGCCATGCGCTTGATGACGGCGTCTGGAATGTGCACGCCAGGAACGTTGCTGCGCATCCACTCGGCCACCTTGGCCGAACGCATGGGGCCTACGCCCACCAGAATGAACACTTTGTCCAGCAGACCCAGGTCTTCCACCTGCTGCATATAGGTGCGCAGGCGGGGAATGTCGTAGCAATACTGGGTTTGGATGAACTGGGCGCCTGCGGCCACTTTTTTGGCCAGGCGCTCGGCGCGCCAGTCAAAGGGTTGCACAAAGGGGTTGGCCGCTGCGCCAAAAAACACGCGCGGCGCAAAAGTGACTTTGCGCCCGCTCTGAAAGCGGTGCGCGTCGCGCATACCCTTGCCGATTTCGAGCAGCGACATGCAGTCCAGGTCGAACACCGGTTTGGCCTGCGGATGGTCGCCGGTTTGCACCCCGTCGCCACTCAGGCACAGCATATTGCACACGCCCATGGCCGCGCCGCCCAGGATGTCGCCCTGGATGGCGATGCGGTTTTTGTCGCGGCAGGATATTTGCATGACCGGCGCATAGCCCACGCGGGTGAGCAAAGCACACACCGCCAGGCTGGACATATGGCAGTTGGCGCCGCTGCCATCGGTGGCGTTGATGGCGTCCACATAGCCGTCAAACACGCGGGCGCGGCGGTACACGTCTTCAGGGTTGGCGGAGTCTGGTGGCTCCAGTTCGGCGGTAATGGCAAAAGCGCCGCTGCGCAGCACGCGCTCCAGCCGTCCGGGCGAGGTGTGGCCGGGCAGGATGGGCAGCGGGTAGCCGGGGACCGGTTCGTCGTCGAATCTCATGCCATATTCCTCATGCGTTTTTCTCCCGCGCCACTTTCAGCCAAGACGACTTGCCCTTCAGGCGTCCGTCCACCGCAAATTGCACGACCTTGATGGCCTCTTTGCCTTCCACCATGCGCTGGCTGCCGGCATAGGCTTCCACCCACACACAGCGCATCTCAGGTTTCACTTCGCAATTACCGTTAGCACGCACGCCGCCGCAGGGACCGTTGCGCAGGGTTTTGGGGCAGTTCATGGAGCAGGACATGCCGGTAGAGCTGAGCGCGCACTGGCCGCACATCTGGCAGTCAAACAGCAGGCCTTTGACGGCTTTTTCCACCACGGCCACGGGCTTTTCCAGCCGCTCGTAGCCAATCGCCTTCCACAGCGGGTGCAGGGCCACAAAGACGCGCTCAAAGCCCTGGTAAAAAATTTCCAGTCCACGCGCATGGCGCACCGACCAACGGCGTACCGCGTACATCAGACCTCTCCCTCGGGTAGCGGCACGTTGGCCTCTTCCGGCGAAATCACGGTGGGCGCCGCCAAATTGGCGTCCACGCCGTGGGCGCGGATGATGCGCAGCAAATCGTCGTCGGAATATTGCGCCTCCAAGCGCTGGGCGCAGGCATTGGCCTCGGCCTGGATGTCGTCGCCGCACTCCACGGGGTCGCTGCGCTTCCAGTCGGCCAGGTAGTCGCCCGAACTGGCCTTGCCCGCACGCATGGCGGCGCGGTCCACCGCTTCTTGGAATCGGTGCGAAAGCTGCACCTTGCCGGTCTCGCGCCCGCGCTTGACCACCACTTGCGCGGGAATGTCGCGCCACGAAATCACAATCAGTTTTGCCATTGGATTACTTTCTCATTGACTTGACTCAGGCTGCTGGCAAGTTCGCCGTAGCCAGTTACGCGGTATTCAAATGCCAGCCCCAGGCGGTCGGCGGCGCGCTGGCCCAGCAACTCGCCTTCCGTGCTGGGGGCCTGCGCCAGGTACACCAGCTTTTTGTAATTGCCAAAATACACAGCCAGCAACTGCGGGTGCTTGTCAATGCCCAGACCGTGGATGATGAGGCGCTCAAAGTGCCGCAGCAAAAAATCGGTCAGGTAAAAGCTGCCAATCTCTTGCTCGGCCAACTCTTCAAACACCTTGGCTCCGGCATAAAACTCGTAGCAATGTGCTCCGGCGATGCGCTCCACGCCCTCTTCGGCCAGCACCGCGTCCAGCAGGCCACCGGTGCCGCAGTCGGCATAGGCCACAAACAGGTGGGCATAACGGCTTTTAAAGCGCTGAATCTTTTCACGCACCGCCGCTGGGATTTTTTCTGGGCGGTTATGAAGCTCTGCGGGCAAGCAAGTCACGTCCATAGGAGACCAGCCGTTCGCTTGTCGCAGCGTAACGATCTCTTTGCCTAAAGCGCCGCAGGCAATCACCAAGGTGTTTGCCGCTGCAGCCATGGCGTTAAGACGCGACTGCGCCTTAGGCGGCAGCCGCAGCGCGGCGGGCGGCGATCAGGGTTTTGGCCGTCTCGACCGCAATACCGGCGTCGCGGCAATAGGCGTCGGCGCCCACGGCTTTGCCGAATTCCTCGTTCAGGGGCGCGCCGCCTACCAGCACGATGAAGTCGTCGCGCAGGCCTTTTTCTTTCAGGGTGTCGATCACCACCTTCATGTAAGGCATGGTCGTGGTCAGCAAGGCGGACAGGCCCAAAATATCCGGCTTGTGCTCTTCCAAGGCGGCGAGGTATTTTTCGACGGGGTTGTTGATGCCCAGGTCAATCACCTCAAAGCCTGCGCCCTCCATCATCATGCCGACCAGGTTTTTGCCAATGTCGTGGATGTCGCCTTTGACGGTGCCAATCACCATCTTGCCAATCGGCTCGACGCCGGTTTCGGCCAACAAGGGGCGCAAAATTTCCATGCCGCCCTTCATGGCGTTGGCAGCGAGCAGCACTTCGGGCACAAACAGAATGCCGTCGCGAAAGTCCACGCCCACAATGCGCATGCCTTCGACCAAGGCGTCGTCTAGCACCCGGGCGGCGGTCCAGCCACGGCCGAGCAGAATGTTGGTGGCCTCGATGACCTCGTCACGCAAGCCGTTGTACAGGTCGTCATGCACCTGCTCTGTCAGCTCTTCGTCGTTGAGCGTGCTCAGGTCCAGGTCATCAAATTCTTCGGCCACGTCTAACTCCTTTGGGGTTGGTTCTGCGCGGCGCCTTGGGCGGCGCGCGCAACTGATTGCAATGTACGGTTCGCTCCGCACCGTGGATGACAGTTTAGCGACTCGGGATTGTCGGCATACGACAGGCGTGAGGGCTGTGCATGCAATGCAAACAATTGGCGCCCTGCCCCCGGTGAGGGTCGTTCAAAGGGAATTTGCCGTCGCCCTTGGATAACATTGCCGCATGGCAGTCCATAGACTGCAACCATCCTGAATTAGCAGTCAACCCAGCCGCCGCACCCCCGGCGCAGACCCCACACCCGAGGAGACCCCGCCCATGACCGTCGCGCTCGAAGGCAAGCCGCATTACATCTTGAACGCCAGTTGCGCCAGCCGCTTGGGCACGGTGGCAGCGGTATCGGGGTTTTTGGCCTCGCGGCGCTGCTACATCACCGACATGCAGCAGTTTGACGACATCCTGAGCGAGCGGTTTTTTGTGCGCGTCACCTTTTACGGCGACCCCGATCACACGCCTGCACCGGAAGAATTGCGCGCCCAATTTGAAGAGGTTGCCACCGCCGAACAGATGGATTGGTCGATTTACGACGGCGCCAAAAAGCCGCGCGTGCTGATCATGGTGTCCAAATTCGACCACTGCCTGGTGGACCTGCTGTACCGCCAGCGCACCGGCGAACTCAATATGGACATCACCACCGTGGTGTCCAACCACCCAGACCTGCGGCAACTGGTGGAATCGCACGGCGTCCCCTACGTTCACCTGCCGGTCACACCGGACACCAAAGCGGCCCAAGAGGCACGCTTGTTGGCCATCGTGGAAGAAACGCAGAGCGAGCTGGTGGTGCTGGCGCGCTACATGCAAGTGCTCTCCGACGAACTGTGCCGCAACCTGCGTGGCCGCGCCATGAACATCCACCACTCCTTCTTGCCCGGCTTCAAGGGCGCCAAGCCCTACCACCAGGCACACACGCGCGGCGTCAAACTCACAGGCGCCACGGCGCACTACGTCACTGCGGACCTGGACGAAGGCCCGATCATTGAGCAGTTTGTCGAACGCGTGGACCACACCTACACGCCGGAAAAGCTCGCTGCGGCCGGGCGCGATTCGGAATGCCGGGCGCTGGCGACCGCGCTGCGCTTTCACATTGAGCGGCGGGTGTTTCTTAATGGCAGCCGGACGGTGGTGTTTCGCTGAAACAGCGTAGGTGTTTCTGGTCTTCGCTTGCTTGCGATGGCGTGAACATTGACGCCCTGCCGAGGTGGGATGTTGCATCGGCGTTGCAGCGCTTTTTTCCCCACTCTCCCCCAACCCCTTGCCCAGCGGGCGAGAGGGGGGCCAAACAGCCGCATTTGATTTCGTCGCTTCGGCTAGGCGTCTACTGGCGTGGCACCTGTGGGTAGGCCTGCGACACTTTGGAACGGCGCCGTCGCCACGACGGCTTTCGGGGTTTGGGCGCTGGGGTTTTTGCGGAAATTCGGGGTTAGGGTATCACTGGGGTTTTCCCCCCTATCCCCCCAACCCCCTTTCCACCCCAGCGGGGCGGAAAGGGGGAGCCAACAGCCGCATTTGATTTTGTCGCTTCGGCTAGGCTTCTACTGGCCTAGCACCTGTTGGTAGGCCAGCAGTACCTAGGAACGGCGCCGTCGCCGCGACGGCTTTCGGGGTTTCCCCCCTATCCCCCCAACCCCCTTTCCACCCCGGCGGGGTGGAAAGGGGGAGTAAACAGCCGCATTTGATTTTGTCGCAACGGCCAGGCTTCTACTGGCCTTGCACCTGTAGGTGTGCCTGCGACGTCTAGGAACGGCGCCGTCGCCGCGACGGCTTACGGGGTTTTCCCCCCCTATCCCCCCCAACCCCCTTTCCACCCCGGCGGGGTGGAAAGGGGGAGTCAAAGTCCGAATTTGGTTTCTGCGCTTCGGCTGGGCTTCTACTGGCCTAGCACCTGTTGGTTGGCCAGCAGTACCTAGGAACGGCGCCGTCGCCGCGACGGCTTACGGGGTTTGGGCGCTCCAAGCTTCACGAAGATTCGGGGCTAGGCGCCCTCATTACCAAGCTCCGCCGCCTTTAGCCAACGGGCAGGTCCCGGTGGTGCCCTAGCCGGGGCGACGAAATCAAATGTGGCTGTTGGCTCCCCCTCTCCTCCCCGCTGGGGAGGAGAGGGGATTGGGGGGTGTGGCGGGGAAAGAAACCACCCTGTAGGGCTGACAAAAAGGAAAGTTACGGCGCCTGAGCCAGGTCCAAAAACGGGTTGACGATGCGCAGACTGCCGCGCAGTAGCTGGTGGTGCTGCAAATCTTCGGTGTACACCACCGCAGCACCGGCCTGCAGGGCGGCGGCCAGCATCAGGCTGTCGTAAAAGCTGTAGTGCGATTCTTCTTGCAAGGCCAGGGCTTGCGCGAGCAGCTCGGGGCTGGAGGCTACGCGGTTGAGGGGCTGCATGGCCGCGTCAATGAATTGCTGGCATTCGGCTGCGCTAAAGCGCTTTGCGAACTTGCGCGTGGCCACATTGGCAAATTCCTGAACCACTTGGTAACTGACGCAGCCCCGGCGGGTGTTGAGGGCAAGTTCAATCAGCTCCAGCGCGCGTTGCTTCTTGCGTGCCTCGGTGGCGAGCAAGGCGTAGACAAATATGTTGGTGTCAAGAAAGAACTGGGCCCCGTCGGGCAGCTCGTAGACGGACACCTTAGCGCTCGTTCATTTCGTCGCGGCTAAATGTGCGCCCGGCGTCGGTGGCGCCGAGTTGCGCCATGACGCCCCGAAAGCGCTCTACCGCAGCTCGGTCTTGCCCGGCCACGTAAGCGGCCAGCCAGTCACGAAACGCGACATTGAGCGTGGTGTGGTTTTCGGCGGCTATGGCGCGGGCGCGGTCAATCAGCGCGTCTTCGGCGGTGAGGGTGATGTTACGTAGCATGGCGAGGGACTTCGTGTGCACTATGGGATTTTTAGTGTACGCGAAAACTAGCTTTACAGAGTGCTGCCTTTGGAGGCTACCGGTGCCAGCAAGGCCAGGCGGCTGTTGCGCCGCTCGGCGCTGGGGGTGTGGCCGAACAGGTCGCGGTAGCACTTGGAAAAGTGCGGTGGCGACTGAAAGCCGCAGGCCACGGCAATTTCCATCACCGACATGGCGGTTTGCAGCAAGAGGCTGCGCGCGCGGCGCAGGCGCATGTCCAGGTAGTACTTGGTGGGCACCTCGCCTACGTAGCGCTTGAACAGGCGCTCGATCTGGCGGCGCGACACGCCCACCAGGGAGGCGATCTCGTCCAGGGAAAGCGGCTCTTCCAGGTTGGCCTCCATCAGGGCGGCGGCTTCGATCAGGTTTTCGTGGAACAGGCCCACGCGCGCCATCAAGGGCACGTGCTGGCGGTCTTGGTCGTTGCGGATGCGGTCCAAGATGAACTGTTCCGAGATCATTGGCGCCACGTCGCGCCCCAGGTGGCCCTGGATGATGTTGAGCATCAGGTCCA
Source organism: Comamonadaceae bacterium (assembly GCA_947442105.1). Taxonomy (GTDB): domain Bacteria; phylum Pseudomonadota; class Gammaproteobacteria; order Burkholderiales; family Burkholderiaceae_C; genus Allorhodoferax. The sequence goes on from CANEVH010000019.1 coordinate 51,655, forward strand.
GCGGCGCCACGCCGCCCGAGCAGGTATAGCGGTCGCGGTCTATGGCGAACAACTGCCGCGAAAAAATCACCTTCGGGAACTGCTCCTCCAACGCCGACATGTTTTCCCAGTGCACTACCGCCTTGTACTTGTCTAGCAGTCCCGCCTTGGCCAGCACATAGCCGCCGGTGCACAAAGCGCCCAGGGCCGTCTGGCGCTGGGCTAAGCGTCGCAGCGCGGCCACCACGTCGGGGGTGCAGGCGTCCTCAATGTCCACGCCGCCACACACAAATACGATGTGCGCCGCACCCGCGTCGGCCAGCGCCACCGTGGGCGCCATGGACAGGCCGTTGCTGGCGACCACTGGCGCGCCGCCCATGCTGGCCAGCGCCCACTGGTAGACCTCTTTTTTCGCCACCCGGTTGGCCATGCGCAAGGCCTCCACCGCACTGGAAAGCGCTATGAGGGAATAGTTGGGTAGCGTTAAAAAGACAAAGCGCTGCACCGGCAATGCGTCCATGGCCGTCTTGGACGGCACAGTCATGCTTTGTCAGCACCCGTAGGGCGCCCGCCCAGTCCCAGCTTGGCGCGCCAGCTAAGCCGTGGCTGCGCGCTGCCAAAGGTCTCGGTAATGCGGTCGAGCATGATGGCCAACAGCACCACGGCTAAACCCGACTCAAAACCCAGCCCGATATCGAGCCGCTGAATGCTTGACAGCACGTCATTGCCCAAGCCCCCCGCCCCCACCATGGAGGCGATGATGACCATGGACAAAGCCATCATGATGGTCTGGTTGATGCCTGCCATGATGGACGGCAGTGCTCCCGGAATTTGCACCTTGAGCAGCACTTGCAAGGGCGTGCAGCCAAAGGTGATGCCCGCCTCCACCTGCTCTTTGTTCACTTGCCGAATGCCCAGGCTGGTCAGCCGCACCACCGGCGGCATGGCAAAAATCACCGTGGCCAGCACGCCGGGCACGCGGCCCAGGCCAAACAGCATGGCAGCCGGAATCAGATAGACAAAAGCCGGCATGGTTTGCATAAAGTCCAGCGTGGGGCGCACCACGGCTGCCACCTGGCGGCTGGCCGCCACCCAAATGCCCAGGGGCAGCCCGATCAACAGACTGATAAGGGTGGCAGAAAAAATCAGGGCCATGGTCACCATGGTCTGGGGCCAAAAGCCAGTCTCAAAAATGACCCAGCAGGACGCCACGCAAAACAAGGCAAAGCGCCAACCCAGGCGCCACCAGGCGGTCAGCACAAAGGCCGCTGCCACTACGGCCACCGGCAGCGCCTGCAAGCCCAGCTCCAATGACTCGGTGAAGTCGCCAATCACCGAGCCCCAGCGCTCCATGGCGCCGCTGTCGCTCTCGATTACAAACTTCACACTCCGCTCCACCCACTCGCCCAAAGGCAAAAATTCACTCATGGCCCGCCTCCTCGGCATCAATGTCCACCATTTTTTGCAGCAGCATGGTTTGCGTCACCGCGCCGATGTAGCGCTGTTGCGCGTCCACCACCGGCAGCGGCATGGGCTGCTGCACGATACGCCCGACCAATGCGTGCAGGCTCAGCGACGCGGGCACCGCTTCCACGCCATCCAAGTACAAACCGTCCAGGCTGGTGGCGCCGTTTTCCAGCCCGCGCAGCAAGGTGTCTAGGGACACCGCGCCGTGCAGCCGGGCATCTTGGCCCACCACAAACGCATAGTTGCGCCGGGCTTGGCGCAGCTGCGCCACCGCTTGCGCCATGTCGGCGCGCGCATCGGCGCTGGGGCTGATGACCAGCGTGTCGTCGGTGCGCGCCACGTCTTTGGCCAGCAGGTATTTTTTGACGTCCACGCCCTTGAAGAAGGCGCGCACATAGGCGTCGCTGGGATTGCGCAAAATCTCGTCAGGCGTGCCGACCTGCACGATGCGCCCACCTTCCATGATGGCGATGCGGTCGCCAATGCGAAAGGCCTCGTCCAAGTCATGCGACACAAACACAATGGTGCGCTGCTGCTCGCGCTGTAGTTGCAACAAAAGGCCCTGCATTTCGGTGCGTTTGAGGGGGTCCAAAGCCGAAAACGCTTCGTCCATCAACATCAGGGACGGATCGACCGCCAAGGCGCGCGCCAGGCCCACGCGCTGCTGCATGCCGCCCGAGAGCGCGGCGGGCATTTGCTGGGCAAAGCTGCGCAAGCCCACTTGGTCTAGCACTTCCATGGCGCGGCGCTCGCGGGTTTTGCGGTCCACGCCAGCCACTTCTAGGCCAAAGGCGGTGTTTTGCAGCACCGACAGGTGGGGCATGAGCGCAAACGACTGAAACACCATGGCCAGGTCTTTGCGGCGCAAGGCAATCAAGGCCTTTTTGCTCATCGCCGCGATGTCTTGGCCGCCGAGCAAGATTTGCCCGTGGCTGGGTTCGACCAAGCGGTTGAGTAGGCGAATTAGGGTGGATTTGCCGGAGCCCGACAGGCCCATGAGCACAAAAATCTCGCCCTCGTTGACGGTGAAGTTGGCGTCGGTGACGCCGACCACCATGCCGGTTTGGGCCAAGATGTGGTCTTTGCTCTGGCCAGCGCGCAGCATGTCTAGCGCACGCGCAGGGTGAGAACCATAGACCTTGTAGAGGTTTTTGACGATGACTTTTTCTGGCACGGCGGGGGCTCTATCTGGGTAGAAGGCTGCGAAAGGGTAAAAAATGGCAACGGCTTTGAGCCTACCACCAGAACCCCCGCATCCCGCCACCCGCCCTGCCCCTCAGGGCGACGCAAACGCCTTATTTTTGTTGCTGAAACCGCAAGCTCTTCAATAGCGCGGCCAGCGCGTTCCAAGGGGTGCGGCAACCGGCGCTGACGCAATCCACGCCACAGGCGTGCCACAGCCATGCCAATGACCAGCGGCGCTTGCGGTCAAAGCCGACCCGCTTTGGCACAGCGCCGCTGCTAGCCACGCCAAGCTTCACCCGCGCAAAACTGCCGCTGGCCTCGTACACGCCCCAACACAAATCGCGCTTGCAATCGCAAACCACGCCCTGAGACACTGCCGCTCCCACCGCCAGGTCGGCCATATCATGTGCGCCAGCGCAATGTGCTACGCCAGAGGCGGGCCTACCATGGACCCACGTTTACCGGGAGTTTTACGATCGATGCACCGCACTGCTTGCTTACTTCTCCATATGCTTTTGTGCTGCGTTTGGTCCGGGGTCCAGGCCCAAAGTGTGGATGTGGACGCGATGCAGCGCCTGTACGAAAGCATGCGGCCCCGCCTGGCCCAAAGCGCCTTCCATAGGCCCTTGGTACTGGATTCGAGCGAGGAACAAGGCCGCGCCAGCGGCGACATTTACGCGGTGTTAGACGTGTCTTTGGCGAGTCTGGAACTGGTCAACCGCGACCCCGTGCGCTGGTGCGAAATCTTGCTGCTGATAAGCAACACCAAAAACTGCGCAGTCGGTACAGCCGAAGGTGCCTCCGCCTTGCTGGTGCGCATGGGCACCAAGGGTCCGCAAGCGTTGGACGGCACCACGCCGATGGATTTCCGGTTCGCAAGCTCAGCCGCAAAAGCGCCAGTGCTGGAAACCCTGCTGAACTCCAGCGATGGCCCCATGGGCACCAAAGACGGCGCATTGTGCTTGCGCGCCATTGCGCTGGGGCCGCAAAAATCTTTTGTTCATCTGCACTACGGCTACCGCAGCAGCCTGGCTGGCCGCCTGGCCACCCAGGTGTACCTGCAAACCTTGGGGCGGGGCAAAGTGGGGTTCTCCAGGGTACAAGAGATGGCTGCCGATGCGGCGCCGGGCACTGACAGCGCGTTTGTCGGGGGCGTGCGCGGCATTATTGAGCGCAACACCATGCGCTACTTTCTCGGCCTGAATTGCGCCTTGCGGTTCGCGTCCACCGACGCGCCCGCGCAGCGCTTTGCCCAGATGGCGCCCTGCTGGTTTGACGAAACCGAACGCTACCCGGTGCAATTGCACGACCTGCCGCGCCAGGACTATCTGGATATGAAGCGCGCGGAATACGCGCGCGCCGCGCCCAAAAGCTAAGCACGGGGCTAAAAGCTAAGCACGGGGCTAAAAGCTCCAGTGCGCGCTTACCGCGCGGTCGCTCACGCTGATGCGCGGCGCGCGGCTTTTGGCCTGCTGGTGCGCGTAGCTCAAGCTGCCGACCGCATAGCCCAGCAGCCCGCCCGCCACCGTGTCAGACAGCCAGTGCTCTCGGCTTTGCAAGCGGCCAAGTGCGCTGCTGGCAGCCAGCCCATACAGCCAAGGCTTGTCATAGGCCTGCGCAAAGGGCGTGGCCAGGGCAAACGCCACGGCCACGTGGTTGGAGGCAAAGCTGGACTGCGCGGCGGCAGGCGCAAAGCCGTCGAACTGCGCTGCACCTTTTTCGTCCAAGGGCCGGGCGCGGCCCACTGTGTATTTGGTCAAGGCATTGGCGCCCACGGTCATCGCTGCGGCGGTCACCGCAGTTTTTGCGGTAGCGGACGCTTCGTCACCGGCCACACCGGTCCAAAGCATGCCCGCACCCAGGGCCAAGGCATAGGGCACGGCATTGGCCGCCGACGCCGCCCGGTCCCACTGCCCCCCCTGGTGCGTTTGGGCCCATTCGTCCACCGATCGGTCCAGCAAGGCCGAGGCCAGCACCAAGCCGCCACCTATCAGCCAGGCACGCGGCTGCACTTGCAGCGCGCCCGCACCCACGCCACCTGCGGCGTCTATGGCGTCGGCCACCAAGCCGCCGCCGTCGTCCTGCAGCACATAAGCGCGGTTTTCTGCGGTTTGCAGCCGCTGTGGGCCTTGGGCGCCGGGTTTGGAAGTCAAACGCCAGGTTCGGGCATCGCGCAAGTTGGTCAGGTCGTACAGGGCCACGCTGCGGCCCAAGCGTGCGCCGCCGTCGCGGGTGAGCGGGTTCCAGACAAACTGGGCCACATCGGCCGAGGTTTTGGGAAACATCAGGTCAAAGGGCACGTGGACAAAAATACCTTTGTCAAAACTGCCCTCGCCAAACTGCTCTGCGGACACATTGGTCTTGGTAGCCCAAGCACCCATGGCCACGCCGTTGGGGAACACCCGCTTGACGTTGACCGTGGCGCCACGGTCGCCGGCCAAATACTGGCCCAGCATCACATTGGCCTGCACCCCGTTCCAGCCCGTGTCCCAATACAGCGTGGCGTGGCCGGTGTTGACCGCGTAGTCGCGCAGGCCAAAATCTTGCCCAAAATCGCGCTGGCGCACGCTGTTGACGTCCACGCCAAAGACCAGAGGGCTGCGCCAGGGCCGGTACAGCCACTCGGCGCCTACGCCTGCGTACATGGGCTCCAGCATGCCCGCGTACACGCTGGCGTACTGGCTGTTACCCAGCTCCTGCACGTGAGTGACTTGCAGCAGCGGCAGGGTCAGGCGCGCAGTGGTGACGTACTGGCGCTGGTCGGTGCGCACCCGTGGCAAATTACTGGGGCCGTCAAATTTGAAATTTTGGTAGTTGTCCAGCACGCGCAGCTTGGCCTCTGCGCTCACCCAGGTGGCCGGGTCCAGGCGCCAGTCCAAGCCGCCGCGTACACCGGCCTCGTAGAGCAAAAAGCTGTCAGGCCCACCGAGTATCTGGTTGTAGCTCGGCCCCCAGGTCAAGCTCAGGTCACGCCCCTGCGGCTTGGGGTAGTCGTCCGGCTCTGGCGACGCAAGCGGCGCCTGCAGCGCCCGTGTGGGCGTGGTTTGCTGGGCCGCCAGCCGCAAGGAAGGCGGCTGCGCTTGGGTGCGCTGGGCTACCCACTCCGCGCGGTCTATGTCAACACGCGCCAGGCCCAGGTCCATTTGCTGCAGCTGCATCACAAAGCGCTTGGCACTTGCCGGTGCGTTGCGGTGCAGCACGGTGGTGGCGCGGTCTACCTGTTCTTGGGCATACAGGCTGCCGTCGCTCTCGGCCACCAGGGTTAGCGTGCAGTCGCGCTGTTGCAGCCCCAGCACGTTCCAGCCGGTGTGCTGCGCCACTTCGTCGGCCACCGTGCTCCACTGCGCAGGCGGCGCCGTTTGAACCACGTAGGGGCTGACCGGGGGCAAGCGCGGGTCAAGCAGCTTGGGGGTTTGCAGGGTGGCAAAAGCGGTGTGCAGCGTCAGGCCGAACATGGCGGTGTTACCACGCTCCCAGCCCGCTGTCAGGTCCACGGTGGGCGAATAGCGGTAGACCAGCCCCATATTGAACGGGCTGCTGACGGCTTGGTTGTTGTCCTGCGGCTGGCGTTGGTAGCCGTTGCCGTCCAGCTCGGCCTTGAGCACCCAGCGGGCGTCATCGCTTTGCCACTGCACACCGCCAAAGGGCGCAGCGTCGCCGTGAAAAAAGCTTTGAACATTCTCCTGGCTAGACGAATAAGCGCCTACCGGGGCCCTGCTCTTGTAGCCATCGCCCAAAAAGGCCAAGGGCGCCGCAATTGAGCCGCGCGCGCCAAAGTAACCCCAGCCTATTCCCAGGCTGGCGTCCCATTGGCCCCAGCGCTTGCTGGCCACCAGGTATTCACCAGCGAACAAGCCGGTGCCGCCAATGTCACGAAAGCCGAGCGCCACTTGGGGGCCAAGCGCGCTTTCTTCGCGCAGCCGCAGCTTGAGGTCTACCGACTTGTCTTTGTAGCTCTGGTCCCCCGCAATGTCGGGGCCATAGAGGCGGTTGGCCACGTCGGAGTAGCGAAACCCGGCCTCTAGCCAGTCCAGCGGCTGCAGCATGACGGAGCCGTGGGTGTAGGGAAAGGCACCGTTGAAGGTCACGCGCAGCGCGCCCGCGCTCGCCATACGCGCCGTGGGCGTTTGCAGCAGCCCTAGCGTGCCCCAGTCACTGGCCGTGGTGGCTAAGTCTGCAGGTGCGCCGCGCAGTGGCGTGGGCGCGGGCTGCGGCAGGCCCGCCAGCGCCGGAAACAGCGCTTCAGCAGGCAACTGAAAACTCAAAAAGCGCGCCAAATTGTCCGAAAACGCCGGGCCCAGGCGGGTCTGCCCGGTGGGTGCCCATATCCAGGCGCCGGGCGCCAGCGCGGTTTGGCTGGTGGGCGATAGGTTCCAGGGCGCCAAGCCCACGCGTTGCACTTGGCCATCGGGCTGCACCAGCCAGGCCCAGTCGGCCAGCGCTACCGCCGCGCCCAGCGCACAGGCCTGCACATAGTCTTGGGCCGAGGCGAGCGGGGCGTGGGCGACCATGCACAGGCGGCCCGTCTCGTCCAGCACGGCCACTTTGGCGGGGCGCGGCAGCACCAGCAGCGTTTGCCCCTGCGCCAGCACTGGGTCTTGCATTGGGGCGCTTTGCAGCCAGCGCGCGTCCGCCCGGGCTACTTGCATGCGCCCAGTGGGCTGCAACTGGCGCAGCAAGTCTGCCAATGACGGGTGCGCCATGGGCGACCAAGTTGAATGCGCCAGAAACGGCGCCGCTTGCGAATTATTAGAGGGCAAGGCAGATTGCAGTTGCTGCAACAAAGCCTCGCGCAAAGCGGCTTGGGCTGCGCGTTCGGTCGGCACGCGCCAGTGCAAGGCCGTCAGGTCTGTGTCGCCATCGGTGTTGCGCAGCAGCCAGTCGCTCAGGCGCTCGCCAGGAATGGCGGCAGGTGCAGCCATTGGTTCGCCAATGGGCTGGGGCTGCGCCATGCCACTGCCGACCAAAGCCAGCAGCAGGCAGCAAAAGCGCACGATCATGCGCACCCAGCACATCACGATGCGTCTTCCTGCACGGGCCAGCGCTGCAAGCGCAGGCAAAAATCGGGCTTCAGACACTGCTCTGAAAACACCACCGTGCGCTGCCCCAGGTGCAACCCCCAGGCATACCAGTTGGTGAGGATGCCGCCCACAGTACCGTCATGTGGTGTGGCCGTTTCAGAAAACCAGGCATAGCGCTTGGCCAAGTCAGGCGCCAAAGAGCCCGGCCCGGCCAGCAGCGGGGCCTGTGCAAGCGTCTGCAAGGCGAGCCGCTGGCGCACGCCATAGCGATAGCCGGGCAGCTCGTCGTGCTGTCGCTCGAATGCAGCAGCTACGCCCTTGTCCGCAGCCAATGCCGCCCAGGCCGGTGGCGCTGCTGCAAAGCGCACCGCAGGCCAATCCATCGCCAGCCCGTGGGTAGCGACAACGCGACCGTTTTGCAGCTTGATGACCTGGTTTTGGGCCGAATACCACACCTCAATCTCACCCATGGCGTGCGGATCCACAAATGCCAGCACCCAAAGGCCCGGCGTAAGGTTTGGCACCTCCACCCGGAGGTAGCGAAAGCGCGGGTCAGGCTTCTGCGGCAAACCGTCGTCGGACCCCAGTAGCACCTGCTGAACCCAGAGCTGTGTGGTCTGCATCATTGCCGACCCACCGCTGGCACAACCTGCCAGCAGCAGTAAAGCGGCAAGAAAAAAGGCGCCGAATTGCTTCAGGCGCCTTTGGGGCGATGTGCTTTGCGCAAAGTTCGTAGAGAAAACTCCCGTCAACTGCGGAAAATCCAAGGACACTATCGAGAGGTGGTACCCGTGGTACCGGTGGTGGTGTTTTTGCTGTTGTTGACCGAAACTAGCGCCGTAGCAACGACGGCGGTGACCGCGATAGTCCCCACTGACACACCACCAATGGCGAGGCCACCTGCCGAAGTACCCGCTGCGCCAGTCGACGCCGCAGTTGCCGTCTGGGCCAAAACCGGGTGCGTCACTAGGGCCGCTGCAAATACCGCTGCAATCAATGCAAATTTACTGTTCATAGTCACTCCATGTAGAAAAACAAAAACGTTACTGACGGGGCGAGTTTATTCGATTTGATGCGCTCCACGCCCCGCCCAGATCAGGGTTTATGGAATTTAAAACAAAGAATGGATGGCAAGGCGCCGTGGCCGGTACAGCAAGACCAATGCGCGAATCCCGCCAGGTACGCCATTGGGCGCATTGGATCAGACTCGGCCTGAGCGACCCGAGCCTGTTGCGTCAGATAGGGAGTCAGGGCTGGGCAGGGTTGTTTGCCCGTGACAACAGACTTGCGGGCGCGACACCCAGCGCGGATGCGTCCATGGCAAAGAACTGGAGGCACTCAAGCCACCGCCCACAGCGCGGTGGTGTCAACTTCCGGGTAACGCGCGTCAAGCTCCTTGAGTCCCTCCAAAGCCCTGCGGCGCCAGTCCGGCCCCTTGGCCAGCAGTGTGCACCAGGTTTCGCCCAGCACTTCGGCGTCGTTGGCGGCCAGGTACTGGATCAGCGATGCCGCTTGCCTCAGGTCTTTGCTTGCCTTCACCCGCATCGCCTGTGGGCGCTCGCCAAACACCAAGAGTTTGTGCAGGGCGTATTTTTCGGGTGGAGGTGCGTTCACCGTGATCGGCCCGCGCTGTGCTAGCAGCGTCAGTTGCATCGGTGCATCCATCGAAAACTCCATAAACTTCAGCGGCTGCATCACGGCATTGAGCGCTTTGATAAGCGCCGGCGTATCGCCCCCTCGGTGCATGCAGGTGACGAAATCAATTTGCAGGTCTCTTTCGTCCGACTTTACGTAGGTAGTGAGGCTTTTGACTGGCACAAAACCCATTTGAAGCGCCTCAATTTCGGTGCCCATGTCCATGGTCACGTCTGAGGGTATGGCCACCGATACATTGCGCCCGGCGTGTGCAAAGTCCAGGTCCATTTGCGCCGCAGACTGCCAAAGCACCCCCAGATAGTTCTGGTAGGCCATGTAAACGTGGGTGCCCACCAGCACCCCGCCGGCCTTGAAGAAGCCCGCATGCGCCAAACGCTCGATGACTTTTGCGTGTGACGCCACGATGGCGGGGCAACCCGCCGCGATGGCTTGGCGGGCGAGTTGCCGCAGGTGGGTCGCGCTGACGTCACCCTGGCGATGCCGCTCAATCAGCGCGGTCAGTTCCGCAGACGCTGCGCCCAAAAAAATCTGTATTTGCCGCCCGGTAAGGTCTGGCGTTTGGTAGTACCAATACTCCCTGCCCTTGATCAATTTTTTCGAAAAACTCCCCGGCAAGGCCGCTACCGAACGCACATCTTCGAGCCGGCTTGCGCTGCTGAGCGATGCATAGGCCGTTTGGGCCGCAGTAGAAAGTGGGGTGTACAACATACGCAGTTATACTGAAAATATATTAACTCAGTATAACAACAAGGGTTGCATCAGCAGCCTGTCAAGGCCTAGGCTTGGGCCGTGTGGCGTCGGTGCTCAGACCGCCCAGCGCGACACCCAGCAATGCGCCGCCCATATCGATACCCACGTCCAGCCAGCGCGGGTGGCGGCCAATCGCAAGAAACTGCAGGCCCTCGGTGAGCAGCGCCAATGCCAGCGCCGCCAGCAGCACCCACTGCCACCGCCACGCCAACGGCCGGGCAGCCGCCAACGCGGCCATGCCGCCAAACAACACGAAATGCGCCCACGACGAAACGTACGCGTCCAGCCAACACACCTCAGCCCGTGGTCAATGGCGTCCAGTGGTGTGGCAGCAGTTCATCAATGCGGCTGTTCTTCTGCGTCGGCAAGCGCTCCAACACGTCCTTGAGATAGGCATACGGGTCGTGCCCGTTGAGCTTGGCGCTTTGGATCAGGCTCATCACCGCTGCGGCCCGCTGGCCCGCGCGCAGTGAGCCCGCAAACAACCAATTGTTACTGCCGATGGCAACCGGACGAATCTGGTTCTCTATCCAGTTGTTGTCAATCGGCAGTCGCCCATCTTCCACAAACCGCGTCAGTGCCACCCAGCGCCTCAAACTGTAGTCCAGCACCTTGGCTGTGGCCCCTCCATCGGTGACGCGTTGGCGCTGCAGCAGCATCCACTGGTGAAGTCCAGGTGCAAGGCATCAAGCAGCGGCTTTGACTTCTCTGTGCGCATGCGAGCGCGCGCATCGACACTGAGGGTTTTTGCCACCCGCTCAATCTCATACAACTGCCCGATATAGATCAGCGCTTGCTGGGCAATCTCGCTGTTGCTGCTCACATGCAGGTCAAAGAACTTGCGCCGGGCGTGCGCCATGCAGCCCACCTCGGTGATGGCCGCACCGAAGCTGGCTTTGTAGCCACTGAAGTCGTCACAAATTAGCCCACCGCTCCAGTCCCCCAGGAATGCACGGGCATGTTCACCCGCACGCGACTCGCAGAAGTCGTAAACCACCGCCCGCATGTTCTCGAAAGCCCCCGGCGCATAAGCCCAGAGGTAGGCCCGGTGCGTCTTCTTGTTGCCCGGCTTGAGCATGGCCACCGGGGTCTCATCGGCATGCAGCACCCCTGACTCGAACATGGCCCTCTTGAGCGCATCGACCAGTGGCTGCAACCGCACGCCACACACGCCTACCCAGGCGCTCAAACTGGAGCGCGCCAGTCGATAGCCGCAACGCCCAAAGATGGCTTCTTGGCGGTACAGGGGTAAATGGTCAGCGTACTTGGCCACCAGCACCTGTGCCAGCAAGCCCGAAGTGGGCAGGCCCTTGTCGATGATCTGTGCAGGCACCGGGGCTTGTACCAATGTCTGGCATGCAGCGAAGGCCCACTTGCCACGCACGTGGCGCTGCACCGTGAGCACACCCGGTGTGTAGTCCAGCTTCTCGCTGACATCTTCGCCGATGCGCTTTAACTGGCAGCCGCAATTGCAGGTGGTGCTGTCAGGTTCGTGGTGCAGCTCAACGCGGGGAAGGTTGGGTGGCAGGGCTGCGCGCTTAGGGCTCTGGCGGGGTTCCGGTTCTGTGGCTGCGGTGGTGGGTGGCGTGAGGTCTTGGAGTTCTTGCTCAATGGCGGCGATGTCGGCATCAATGGTTTCACCGAGCAAACTGGCCTGGGCCCCATCAAGTTGTTCGCGGCTGCGGCCAAACTTCCAGCGCTTGAGGACTGCCATCTCGTGGGTGAGCTGGTCAATCTTGGTCTGGCGGTACAGGATTTCGCCGTCCTTGCGGGTGATGGTGTGGTCCAGGAGGGTGATGTGTTGGTCCAACGCGTGGATGGAGCGGTCGCGATTGGCAATTTGCGCAATCAAATCACGGGCGAGTTCGCGCAGTTGCTTTGCGTTCAAACTGGACAGAGATTCGGGGGCGATAACCATGAACGCAAGTGTGCCTGCGCCCTGCACATTAGCCTATTGGAGCATCCCCCAATAGACGCAAATACGCATGGCAACCCAGAATCACACCACGCTGACGATGCCGCCCTCGCCCATGCGCGACCAGGTCAA
>CANEVH010000020.1 GCA_947442105.1 Comamonadaceae bacterium
AGCTTGCGCAGGGTGAACAGACTCTCGGTGAAGGTGTCGGATCCGCGCATGGTGGGCTCTGGATGGGTCAGTGATTCGGTATTTACCTAGAACGCTTCAGAGGCTGCCGACGTGGACAGGGCGGAAGGTATTTCAGCAGCCTGCTAAAGGCATCGTTCAACAGAAGCCAGCGTCAGCGATCAATGGAGAGCTTGAGGTTGGCGCCTCAGCGCCGGCGCATCACATGCACAAACTCAAGCCCCTGCGTCTGCTGGTCCAGCAGCGTGTTGCCCGTTTGCTTGGCAAAAGCCTGAAAGTCGCGGATCGAGCCCGCGTCGGTGGCCACCACCTTGAGCACCTGGCCGCTTTGCATGCCGGTGAGCGCCCGTTTGGCCTTGAGGATGGGCAGCGGGCAGTTCAGGCCGCGGGTGTCGATCTCGACATCAACCGTGTAATCGTCAGACATAGGTGCGAACTTTTTAGCGTTAAGCGACTGGCTGCGCGGGCACGTCGCGGCGCGGCCAGTCGATGAATTGCGGGGTATGGCCGCGCGATGTCAACCAGTCGGCCAAAGCGTAGCCGGTGCCTGCGGGCCAGCATTTCAGGTCTTGCGGCGCGACCATGCGGTAATCCACCAGCTCGGGTGAGAGCCGCACATCGCCGTGGCAGACGGCGTGGTAAGCGATGATGATCTGGTTCATGCGCTGAAAGTCATACACGCCCACCAGCGTGAGCGCGTCGGTGACCAAATTGGTTTCTTCCGCAATTTCGCGGGCAATGCCCTCTTGCGGCGTTTCGCCCGCCTCCATAAAGCCGGTGATCAGCGCGTACATCTTGCCGGGCCAGGCGGCGTTGCGGGCCAGCAAAATCTGGCCGTCCACTTCCACAATGCCCGCCAGCACTGGTGTGGGGTTGTTCCAGTGGGTGAAGTCGCAGGCGCCGCAGCGCAGGCGCACTTTGTCGCCGCCGTCTTCTAGCTGGCTGATCAGGGCCAGCGGCGTGGCGCATTGGGGGCAAAACTTGTAGGCGTGGGTCATGGTGCGGGCTTGGGGTTCAGGCAGGAAACACGCCGGTGGACAAGTAGCGGTCGCCCCGGTCGCAGACGATAAAGACGATGGTCGCGTCGCGCACCTCACTGGCAATTTGCTGCGCCACCCAGCACGCACCTGCGGCAGAAATGCCAGCAAAAATGCCCTCTTCGCGCGCCATGCGGCGGCACATGTCCTCCGCGTCCGCCTGGCTCACGTAGCGCAGCTCGTCCACGTTGGCGGGGTCGTAAATCTTGGGCAAATAGGCGGGTGCCCATTTGCGAATGCCTGGAATGCGCGAACCCTCAGACGGCTGGGCGCCGATGATGCGGATGGCGGGGTTTTTCTCCTTGAGATACCGCGCCACGCCGGTGATGGTGCCGGTGGTGCCCATGGCGCTTACAAAGTGGGTGACTCGCCCCTGCGTGTCGGCCCAAATTTCGGGGCCGGTGGTCTCGTAGTGAATGCGCGGGTTGTCCAGGTTGGCAAACTGGTCGAGCACCCTGCCCTTGCCCTCAAACTGCATGGTTTCGGCCAGGTCGCGGGCGTATTCCATGCCACCGCTTTTGGGGGTGAGGATGAGCTCAGCGCCAAAGGCCTTCATGGTTTGCACCCGCTCAATCGACAGGTCTTCCGGCATGATGAGCACCATGCGGTAGCCCTTGATGGCTGCGGCCATGGCCAGGGCGATGCCAGTGTTGCCGGAGGTGGCCTCGATCAGCGTGTCGCCGGGCTTGATGTCGCCGCGCTCTTGCGCGCGCTGGATCATGGACAGCGCCGGCCGGTCTTTCACCGAGCCGGCCGGGTTGTTGCCCTCCAACTTGCCCAGGACTATGTTGTTGCGGGAATGGTTGTCAGCCGCGCCTATGCGCTGCAAGGCGACCAGCGGGGTTTTGCCAATGGCGTCTTCTAAGGTCGGGTAAAGCATGGCTTTAATGTGCCATAAGTTGGCGAAGGCGCTGGGTCGCGCAGGGGCCGAATTGAACCGCTGCGCGCTGGCTCACGCCGGGTGTTAGAAGTTCAAGGTGCGCTTGTCCACCGCCAGCGCCGCTTCCTTGGTCGCCTCGCTCAAGGACGGATGGGCGTGGCAAATGCGGGCAATGTCTTCGGCACTGGCTTTGAATTCCATCGCAACGACTGCCTCGGCGATCAACTCACTGGCCATGGGGCCGACGATGTGCACGCCCAATATCTCGTCGGTCGCGGCATCGGCCAAGAACTTCACCATGCCGGTGGTGTCGCCCAAGGCGCGGGCGCGTCCGTTGGCCAAAAAGGGAAAGGTCCCCGCCTTGTAGGCCACGCCGTCGGCCTTGAGCTGCTGCTCGGTGCGGCCCACCCAAGCAATCTCGGGGCTGGTGTAAATCACCCAAGGAATGGTGTTGAAGTTAACGTGCCCGTGCTGGCCGGCAATGCGCTCGGCCACAGCCACGCCTTCTTCTTCGGCCTTGTGCGCCAACATGGGGCCACGCACCACGTCGCCCACGGCCCAGATGCCGGGCACATTGGTTTTGCAGTCGCCGTCCACCACAATCGCGCCGCGCTCGTCCAGCGACAGGCCTACGGCTGCGGGGTTCAGGCCCGTGGTGTTGGGCACGCGGCCGATGGACACAATCAGCTTGTCTGCATCCAGCACCACGGCCTCGCCCTTGGCGTTGGTGTAGGCCACGGACACGCCTTTTTTGCCGACCTTGATGTCGCCCACTTGCACGCCAAGCTCAATCTTCAGGCCCTGCTTGTCAAAGGCTTTTTTGGCTTCTTTGGCAATTTGCTGGTCCACCGCGCCCAGGAAGGTGGGCAGGCCTTCCAAAATCGTCACGTCCGCGCCCAGGCGGCGCCAGACCGAGCCCATTTCCAGGCCGATCACGCCCGAGCCAATGAGGGCGAGCTTTTTGGGCACGGCGCCCACGCGCAAAGCGCCGTCGTTGGACAGTACATTGACCTCGTCAAACGGCGTGCCGGGCAAAGCGCGTGCACTGGAACCGGTAGCGACGATGACGTGTTTGGCCGTCAAGGTTTCTTCGGCTGCGCCGCTCACCTGCACCGTGTGGCCCGCATCCGTCGAGCCGACAAAGGCGCCGCGTCCGTGGAAAAACGCAATCTTGTTCTTCTTGAACAGGTACTGAATGCCGTCGTTGTTTTGCTTGACCACCATGTCTTTGCGCGCCAGCATCTGGCCCACGTCCATCTCTACTTTGCCCATGGAGATGCCGTGCTCGGCGAAATGGTGGTTGGCTTGGTCAAAGTGCTCGCTGGACTGCAGCAAGGCTTTGGACGGAATGCAACCCACGTTGGTGCAGGTGCCGCCCAGCGCGGGGCCGCCGGTAGCGTTTTTCCACTCGTCCACGCAAGCGACCTGAAAACCGAGTTGCGCTGCGCGAATGGCCGCGATATAGCCACCAGGGCCGCCGCCGATGACGATGACGTCGAATTGTTTGCTCATGCTGCTACCTGTTCAAAAGAAAATTGGGGAATGTCAGCACGCTCGCGCGCGTGCTCCATGGTGATTGCGCAAATCTGGCCCTGTGCGTCGAGTTCGAGCAAGGTGTTTTCGTCCAGGTCTTTCGACTCTGTGATGTCGCTGGCGCGAAACTCGATGTACAGCGTGTCCGTGTCTTGAAAGTACTTGATTTTCATGGCTTGAACCCCCGGTCAAAAATTGCGTTGTGAACCGTTACACCGTCAGCCAAAAGCACTACGCGCAAATAGCGGCCTTCATTTTGGGCAATCGGAGCCCACAAGCGGATACGGCCATCGGCCTGCGTCTCGCGGTGCAGCGGCAGGTCTATGACGCTTTGCACCCAGGCCAGATCGATCAATTGCCTATCCGACCGCGGGCGCGTAGCGAGAAAGTACTGCGTGAACTGCACCGCCGCACGGGTGTACTTCAAATATCAAACAAGAGACGCGACGGATCTTCCATTGCTTCTTTGATAGCCACCAGGCCCAGCACGGCTTCGCGCCCGTCAATGATGCGGTGGTCGTAGCTCATGGCGAAGTAGTTCATGGGGCGCACCACGACCTGGCCGTTTTCGACCACGGCCCGGTCTTTGGTGGCGTGCACGCCCAAAATCGCAGACTGCGGTGGGTTGATGATGGGCGTGGACAGCATGGAGCCAAAGGTGCCGCCGTTGCTAATCGAAAACGTCCCGCCGGTCATGTCGTCCATGCCCAGCTTGCCTTCGCGGGCCTTGGCGCCGAACTCGGCGATTTTTTTCTCGATGTCGGCAAAGCTCATCTGGTCGGCGTTGCGCAAAATCGGCACCACCAGGCCACGGGGCGAACCCACGGCAATGCCGATGTCAAAGTAGCCGTGGTAGACGATGTCGTTGCCGTCCACAGAGGCGTTAAGCACCGGGAATTTTTTGAGCGCATGCACTGCGGCCTTGACAAAAAAGCTCATAAAGCCGAGCTTGATGCCGTGCTCTTTTTCAAACTTTTCCTGGAATTTCTTGCGCATCTCCATGACCGGGGCCATGTTGATTTCGTTGAAAGTGGTCAGGATAGCGTTGGTGGACTGCGACTGCAACAGGCGCTCGGCCACGCGGGCGCGCAGGCGGCTCATGGGCACGCGCTGTTCAGGGCGCTCGCCCAAGGCAGGTGCGGGCGCGGCAACCTGGGGCAGGCTGCTGACCGGTGCGCCCGTGGGAATGGGGCTGCTGACGGCCACCTTGGGGGCGGCCACGGCGGCCAGCACATCGCCCTTGGTAACGCGGCCGTCTTTGCCAGAGCCAGCCACCGAACCGGCGGCCAAGCTGTTGTCGGCCATCAGCTTGGCAGCAGCCGGCATGGCCACGCCGGCCATGCGGTTGGACGCCGCAGCGGGTGCGGAGGCAGGGGCTGCGGCGGGCGCTGCGGCCGGGGTGGCTGCAGCAGCGGAAGCGGCTGGGGCTGCTGCCCCTGCGGTGGCTTCGGTGTCGATCCGGGCAATCAACTGCTCGGCGGCAACCGTGCCACCGTCAGCGACCACAATTTCCACCAACACGCCGCTGGACGGCGCCGGCACTTCTAGCACCACTTTGTCGGTTTCGATATCGATCAAGATTTCGTCGGCGGTGACGCTGTCGCCAACCTTCTTTTTCCATTGCAGCATGGTGGCTTCTGCCACGGATTCGGACAGCTGCGGTACTTTGACTTCTACGATGGCCATATCAGTTCTTTCGGTATGTGTTCAGTTTTTTAGCTGCGCAAAAGGCGCGACTTATTTGGTCAGGACAAAGCCTTTAAGCTTGCCAAAAGCGCCTTCCACCAGGGCCTTTTGCTGCTCTTGGTGCAGATGCGAGTAGCCCACTGCCGGCGAAGCAGACGCTGCGCGGCCCGAGTAGCCCAGCTTTTGGCCGGTGCCCATGTTCTCGTGGATGTAGTGCTGCACAAAGAACCAGGCGCCCTGGTTTTGCGGCTCGTCCTGCGTCCACACCAAATCGGTGGCGTTGGGGTACTTTTTGAGTTCAGCACCAAACGCCTTGTGCGGGAAGGGGTACAACTGCTCCACGCGCAAAATGGCCACATCGTCAGCACCGGTTTCTTCGCGTTTTTTGACCAGGTCGTAGTACACCTTGCCCGAGCACACCAGCACGCGCTTGACCTTGTCGGTCTTGAGCACCTTGTTTTCAGGAATCACCGTCTGGAAGCTGCCTTTGGTGAACTCGGACACCGGGGAGGTAGCGTCCTTGTTGCGCAAGAGCGACTTCGGGGTAAAGATGATCAGCGGTTTGCGCAAGTCACGCACCATTTGGCGGCGCAGCACGTGGAAGATCTGGCTGGCCGTGGTGGGCTGGACGATTTGCATATTGGTGTCAGCCGCCAATTGCATAAAGCGCTCCAGGCGCGCGGAGCTGTGCTCGGGGCCTTGGCCTTCGTAGCCATGCGGCAGCATGAGCGTAATGCCGTTAACGCGGCCCCACTTCACTTCGCCTGAGGCAATGAACTGGTCGATGACCACCTGCGCGCCGTTGGCAAAGTCGCCAAACTGTGCTTCCCAGATCACCATGGTGTTGGGGTCGTTAGAGGCGTAGCCGTACTCAAAGCCCAGTACCGCTTCTTCGGACAAGATGGAGTCGATCACGACGAACGGAGCCTGGTTGTCGGTGACGTTTTGCAGGGCGACGTAGGTGCCGGTGTCCCACTTCTCGCGCTTCTGGTCGTGAATGACGGCGTGGCGGTGGGTAAACGTGCCACGGCCCGAGTCTTCACCCGACAAACGCACCGGGTAGCCGCTGGCCACCAGCGAGGCAAACGCCATGTGCTCGCCCATCCCCCAGTCCACCGGAATCTCACCCCGGCCCATGGCGGCGCGGTCGTCGTACACCTTTTTCACCAGCTGGTGCGGCGACACCGACTCAGGAATGGTGCTGATCTTGACCGACAAGCGCTTCCACTCGGTCAGCGGAATGGCGGTGTCGCCCGCGTCCGTCCACTTCTTACCCAGGAACGGTGCCCAGTCCACGGTGAACTTGGTTTTGAAGTTGGTCAATACCGGCTCAGAGGTGTTTTTGCCCGCATCCAGCGCGGCCCGGTAGGCTTTGACCATGTCGTCGCCCAAAGTGGCGCCCAGTCCCTGGGTGGCCAACTTGTCGGCAAACAATTTACGCGTGCCAGGGTGCGCGGCAATTTTTTTGTACATCAGCGGCTGGGTGAGCGCCGGGGTGTCTTGCTCGTTGTGGCCGAGTTTGCGGAAGCACACGATGTCGAGCACCACGTCCTTGCGGAAGGTCATGCGGTATTCCAGCGCCAGTTGCGCGGCCAAGACCACCGTCTCGGGGTCGTCGCCGTTCACGTGCAATACGGGCGCTTCCACCATCTTGACGATGTCGGTGCAAAACACGCTGGAGCGCATGTCGCGCGGGTCGGATGTGGTGAAACCGATTTGGTTGTTGATGATGATGTGCACCGTGCCGCCGGTGGAGTAGCCCCGGGTTTGCGCCAGCGCCAGCGTTTCTTGGTTCACGCCCTGGCCACCAAAGGCGGCGTCGCCATGCACCAGCACCGGCAGCACTTGCTTGCCCAGCGGGTCAGCGCGGCGGTCCATGCGGGCGCGCACCGAGCCTTCGACCACGGGGTTGACGATTTCCAGGTGCGAGGGGTTGAAAGCCAGGCTCAGGTGCACCGGGCCGCCTGGGGTGCTCACATCCGAGCTAAAGCCTTGGTGGTACTTGACGTCACCTGCGGGCAGGTCTTCGGGGGCGGTGTGGTCAAACTCGGCAAACAGGTCTGCGGGCAGCTTACGCATGGTGTTGACCAGCACGTTGAGGCGTCCCCGGTGCGCCATGCCGATCACGACCTCTTGCACGCCCTGGGCGCCCGCGGACTGGATCAGCTCTTCAATGGCGGCGATAAAGCTCTCGCCGCCTTCTAGCGAAAAGCGCTTTTGGCCCACGTATTTGGTGTGCAGGTATCGCTCCAAGCCTTCGGCGGCGGTCAGGCGCTCCAGAATGGCTTTTTTCTTGTCCGCACTGAAACTGGGTTTGCTGCGGATGGCTTCGAGCTTTTGCTGCCACCAGCGCTTCTCGGCCTGCTCCGAGGTGTACATGTACTCGGCGCCCAGGGTGCCGCAGTAGGTTTCGCGCAGCGCATTGAGCAGCTCGCGCAGCGACATGCTGTTTTTGCCAAAAAACGTGTTGCTGGTGTCAAACACGGTTTCCTGGTCGGCGTCGGTAAATCCGTAAAAGCTGGGTTCGAGGTCAGGAATGGCGTCGCGCTCGGTGCGCTTGAGCGGGTCCAGGTCCGCCCAGCGCTGACCGACGTTGCGGTACGCGGCAATGAGCTGCTGCACGGCGGTGCGTTTGCGGCCCATTTCGGCGTCCACACTGGCCACCACCACTTTGGTGCCACCGGCTTTGGCGCGCTCGGCAAAGGCGTTGACCACGGGCAGATGCGGCACGTCTTTGGCGTTGCTGCCATCGGTGGCGGGCACGTGCTGCAAGGCATCAAAGTACTCGCGCCAGCTGTCGGGCACGCTGCCGGGGTGGGCGAGGTAGTTTTCGTACATCTCTTCGACATAGGGCGCGTTGCCGCCGAAGAGAAAGGTGTTGCCTTGGTAGGCGGTGTAGACAGATGGTGTCGTGCTCATTTTTCGCTGACCTTCGTTTCCCTCAGGGAAACATTAGTTGGTTGATATACCTTCCGCTCCACGGCTTGACCGGTTGGCGGATGCGACTGCGGCAGGAAGGGGCCTAAGTAACAGCGCGGATTTTGCCACCGATTGGTCGGCGGCAAACTTACGGACAAGCCAAGCGGCCAGGGGCATTAAACGCCCTGGGCGACCATATCCTTTATTTGTTGCAATGCGCTCGGGTCTTCCATGGTGGTCAGATCGCCAGGGTCCCGCCCCTCGCACACTGCCTGAATAGCGCGGCGCAACAGCTTGCCGCTGCGGGTTTTGGGCAATACCGTCACAAAACGCACCCGTGCTGGGCGGCCAATCGCGCCAATGGAGTGGTCCACCAGTTTCATGATTTCTGCCTCCAGCTTGGCGCGCGCGGCGTCGTCGGGCAGGCTGTTGGCGTCTTTGACAATAGCAAAGGCCATGGCGACCTGGCCCTTTAAATTGTCGGCCACGCCCACCACCGCCACTTCCGAGATATTGGGGTGGCCAGAGATGCTCTCCTCAATCTCGCGGGTGCCCAGGCGGTGGCCGGCCACGTTAATCACGTCGTCGGTGCGGCCCAGGATGAAGTAGTAGCCGTCTTGGTCACGCGTTGCCCAGTCAAAGGTGTTGTAGACCAGCTTGCCGGGAATACTCTTCCAATAGGTGTTCACAAAGCGCGCGTCGTCTTGCCACACGGTTTGCATGCAGCCCGGTGGCAAGGGGCCTTCAATGGTGAGCACGCCTTTTTGGTCGGCGCCCATCAGCTCGTCACCGGTGTTCTCGTCGATCAGCTTGACGTTGTAGCCGTACATGGCCACGCCCGGGCTGCCAAACTTGCTGGGCGCTTTTTCCACGCCGTTGGCAATGGTCAGAATGGGCCAGCCGCTCTCGGTCTGCCAATAGTTGTCGATGATGGCTTTGCCCAAACCAGTGCTAATCCACTGCGCGGTGGGCTCGTCCAGCGGCTCACCGGCCAAAAACAGGGCGCGCAGGCTGCTGAGGTCGTATTTGGTAAGCAACTCGGGGGCTTGCTTTTTGAGCACCCGAATGGCCGTGGGCGCGCTAAACATCACGGTGACCTTGTACTTTTCAACCAAGCTCCACCAGATGCCGCCGTCTGGGCGAATGGGCAAGCCTTCGTAAAGAATGGTCGCCATGCCGGCAATCAGCGGGCCGTAGACGATGTAGCTGTGGCCCACGACCCAGCCAATGTCGCTGGTGCAAAAGTAGGTTTCGCCGGGCTTGCCGCAAAAAATGGTTTCCATGCTGGCGGCCAGCGCCACGGTGTAGCCGCCGGTGTCGCGCTGCACGCCTTTTGGCTTGCCCGTGGTGCCGCTGGTGTAGAGGGTGTAGCTGGGGTGGGTGGATTCCACCCATTCGCAGGGCACGACCGCATTGCGGTGCTGCTGGCGCAAATCGGCCCACAGATGGTCGCGCCCGGCCACCAGGTTCATGGCGGCGAGTTGGCGGTCCACCATCAGCACGGCTGCCGGTTTGTGGGTGGAGGTGGCAATTGCCTCGTCTAGCAAGGGCTTGTACTCCACCACCTTGCCGCCGCGCGAACCCGCCTCTGCGCTCACGATCACCGTGGGCGAGGCGTCTTCAATGCGCGTGGCCAGCGAGCCAGCGGCAAAACCGCCAAACACCACCGAATGGATGGCGCCTATGCGCGCGCAGGCCAGCATGGCAAGCACCGCCTCGGCAACCATGGGCATGTAAATCAGCACGCGGTCGCCTTTTTTGACGCCCAGGCCCAAAAGCGCTGCCGCCATGCACTGCACCTCACCGTGCAACTCGGCAAAGGTGTAGGCGCGCTCGGTGTTGGTCTCTGTAGATACGGCGATCAGCGCGTTTTGGTTCGCGCGGTCCCGGAGGTGGCGGTCCACCGCGTTGTGGCACAGATTGGTAGTGCCGCCCACAAACCAGCGCGCAAACGGCGGATTGCTGTAGTCGCAAATCTGGGTGGGCGGCGTGTGCCACTCAATGCGCTGGGCTTGTTCGGCCCAAAAACCATCCCGGTCTTGGATGGAACGGCGGTGAAATTCGGCGTAAGCGGTCATATTGTTGTCTCCAAGCGGATCCTGAAATCAGTTCAAAACTGAATTCATAATTATGGACACCCAACTTGCAAGAGCCTGACTTCCCCAGCCATGCGCCCGGTGAACCGCTAAAGCGCTACTTGACCAGTGCCTGCACGTCCTTGAAAGCCGCGTGCTCTGCGCTGCGCAGCCACTCAAACGCCACCATCTCAGTGGTCACCAATTCCGCCCCGGCACCTGCTAGCCGGTCGAAAGCCGCATCGCGGTTGCGCTCGGTGCGCGAACTGCAAGCGTCCGTCACCACCCAGACCTCGAACTCGTCTTCCAGCAAGTCCAGCGCAGTTTGCAGCAGGCAGATATGCGCCTCACAGCCCGCCAACACGATGCTGGCGCGCGCATCGGCGTCCGCAGACGCTTTTTGCAAGTGCTTGGGCAGGCTGCGCGCATTGCCTTGCACCGGTTTGGGTGGAGGACGCAACCAGTCGCCCAGGCCTTCTTCCACCGCGCTGAACTGCATTTTTGCCAGCGTTCGCGCAGCGGCACCCGGTTGCGCACGAAGCGCCGCTTGAATCTCAGGCAGGGTCGCGCCCAGTTTGGATGGCGCTTGTTCTGTCAGCACCACCGGCACCGCCATGAGCGCCGCCAAGCGTGCCAAGCGCACGGCGTTGGCAATCACCCCCGGCGCGTCCAGCATGGCGGGCATGAGTTTGATTTGGTAATCCACCAGCACCAGCTGGCTGTCATCGGCGTCTAGAAGCATGTGTGTGTTTTTTCGGTTGAACGGAGCGTTAGAAATGGCGGCAAGCATAACCATTGCCCAGGCGCAAAGCTGCTAGCCCAGGCCATGGCTGAAAAAGCCTGCTGAGCGCTACCCAGTGCAAGCGGGCTGGTAGCAAATTTATCAACCATATCAATCACTTAGCGCGCATAGCAAAAGCAAACTCGCTTGACACCCCGCACCCGGTCGAATAAGCTCCGCCCATGCGCCTCTACCCCGTCCTTCTTCTTTTTCTTGCCCTGAGCGGCCAGACGGCCCTGGCCCAAACCACTCCTCCCAACGACGAACTCGCAAACCTTTTGGTCGAAAAAGGTTTGCTCACGCGCATTGGCGAGGTGGGAGGCAAGGTCAGCGCACAAGCTTCGGACCTGGTCGTCAGCGCAATGGGTTTCTTGGGCGTGCCGTACCGGCGCGGCGGCAACTCGGCAGAAACCGGCTTTGACTGCAGCGGTTTCGTCAAAGCCATGTACGAGCAAACCGTTGGCCTGGTACTGCCACGCAATGCCGCCCAGCAAGCCGCAGCCACACAAGCCATAGACCGCGCCGAGCTGCGCCCCGGCGACCTGGTTTTTTTCAACACCATGCGCCGCGCCTTTAGCCACGTGGGCATTTATGTGGGCAACGGCAAATTCATCCACTCCCCCAAGCCCGGCGCAGAAGTGCGGGTCGACGACATGGGCGGCTCCTACTGGGTCAAGCGCTTTGACGGTGCACGGCGCGTTGACACCGAGGCCAACAGCCCCAAGCTGCGCTGAGCCGCGCGCGGCCCTCGCGGGCCAATCCCTATTTCGCCTTGGTAAACGAAAACTGGCCCGGCGCGCGAATCGGGTCCACGTCCACCACAATCACATCCTTGGGCACAAACTGCCCCTCCAGCAACAGCTTGGACAGCGGATTTTCCAGCCGCTGCTGAATCGCCCGCTTCAAAGGGCGCGCGCCATACACCGGGTCGAACCCGACTTTGGCCAGCTCAGCCACCGCAGCGTCTGACACTTGCAGCGTGTAGTCCATGTGCTCCAGGCGCTTGGAGAGCGTTTGCAGCTGAATCTTGGCAATGCTGGCAATGTGGCTCGCGTCCAAGGCGTGGAACACCACCGTCTCGTCAATGCGGTTCAAAAACTCGGGCCGGAAGTGGTTTTTCAGCTCACCGGTCACCGCGTCCTTGATGTCTTCGCTGTCCTGGCCCACCATGCTTTGAATCATGTGCGAGCCAATATTGCTGGTCATCACAATCACCGTGTTTTTAAAGTCCACGGTACGTCCCTGGCCGTCGGTCAGGCGCCCGTCGTCCAGCACTTGCAGCAGCACGTTAAACACATCGGGGTGGGCCTTTTCCACCTCGTCGAGCAGCAGCACGCTATAGGGTTTGCGCCGCACCGCCTCGGTCAGGTAGCCGCCCTCCTCGTAACCCACATAGCCCGGGGGCGCGCCAATAAGCCGCGCCACCGAATGCTTTTCCATGAATTCGCTCATGTCGATGCGGATCAAATGGTCTTCGCTGTCAAACAAAAAGCCGGCCAGCGCCTTGCACAACTCAGTCTTACCCACGCCGGTGGGGCCTAAGAACAAGAAAGAACCGGTCGGGCGGTTCGGGTCGGAGAGGCCGGAGCGCGAACGGCGAATCGCGTTGGACACTGCGGCAATCGCCTCGTCCTGGCCCACCACGCGGTCGTGCAAGCGGCCTTCCATCAGCAGCAGCTTTTCGCGGTCGCCTTGCATCAGCTTGGCAATCGGAATGCCTGTGGCGCGGGCCACCACTTCGGCAATCTCTTCCGCGCCCACCTGGGTGCGCAGCAGTTGCGGCGCCACGCCCTCCCCGCCTTTGGCGCGACCGGCTTCGGTGTCTTGGGCGTCTTTCAGGCGCTTTTCCAGCTCGGGCAGCTTGCCGTATTGCAATTCGGCCACCTTGGCCAGGTCGCCTTTGCGGGTGAGGGTTTCGATTTGCTGGCGCAAAGAATCAATCTCTAGGCGCACTTGCGCGCTGCCCTGGGCGGTGGCTTTTTCGGCCTTCCAGATTTCGTCCAGGTCGGCAATCTCTTTTTGCAAGCTGGTAATCTCTTCGTTGATGAGCGAAAAGCGCTTGATGGAGGCCTCGTCCTTCTCTTTTTTGACCGCTTCGCGCTCAATTTGCAGCTGAATCAGTCGGCGGTCCAGCTTGTCCATCACCTCGGGCTTGGAGTCCAGCTCGATCTTGATCTTGGCTGCCGCCTCGTCAATCAAGTCAATGGCCTTGTCCGGCAAAAACCGGTCGGTGATGTAGCGGTGGCTCAGTTCAGCCGCAGCCACGATGGCCGGGTCGGTGATATTGACGCCGTGGTGCACCTGGTAGCGCTCTTTGAGGCCGCGCAAAATCGCCACCGTCGCTTCCACCGTGGGCTCTCCGACCAGTATTTTCTGAAACCGGCGCTCAAGGGCCGCGTCTTTTTCGATGTACTTGCGGTATTCGTCCAAGGTGGTGGCGCCCACGCAATGCAGCTCGCCGCGCGCAAGCGCAGGTTTGAGCATATTGCCGGCATCCATGGCGCCTTCGGCCTTGCCCGCGCCTACCATGGTGTGCAGCTCGTCAATGAACACAATGGTTTGGCCTTCGTCCTTGGCCAGGTCTTTGAGCACGTTCTTCAGCCGCTCTTCAAATTCACCCCGGAACTTGGCACCGGCCAGCAGCGAGGCCATGTCCAAAGACAGCACCCGCTTGCCTTTGAGCGAATCAGGCACCTCGCCCGCCACAATGCGCTGCGCCAGGCCTTCCACAATCGCCGTCTTGCCCACGCCGGGCTCGCCAATGAGCACCGGGTTGTTCTTGGTGCGGCGTTGCAGCACCTGGATGGCGCGGCGAATCTCGTCGTCGCGGCCAATCACCGGGTCAAGCTTGCCTGCGCGGGCGCGCTCCGTCAGGTCCACGCAGTATTTTTTCAGCGACTCGCGCTGGTCCTCGGCGTCGGCGCTGTCCACGTTTTGGCCGCCGCGCACGGCCAACACGGCGACGTCCAGGCTCTTGCGGGTCAAGCCCAGGGCCTGCACCTGCTTGGCAAAGTCAGACTTGGCCTCGCTCAAAGCCAGCATGAACAGCTCGCTGGCGACGAACTGATCGCCCCGCTTCATGGCCTCTTTTTCTGAGGCCTGCAGCAGGCTGACCATGTCACGGCCCACCTGCACTTGGTCCTGGCCCTGCACTTCGGGCAGTTTTTTCATGGCGGCGTCGGCTGCGGCCAGCAAGGCCTGCACGTTGACGCCCGCACGCTGCAGCAAGGCCTTGGGGCCGTCCTCCTGGCGCAACATGGCGGCCACCACGTGGGCCGGTTCGATATAGGCGTGGTCTTGGGCCAAGGCAGAACTTTGGGCGTCCGCCAGGGCTTCTTGAAATTTGGTAGTGAGTTTGTCAATGCGCATAGGTTTCTCCGTTGGGTCCCAGCTTGGGTGCCTTGGCTGATTTTCAAGCGCGTGCCCCGCTGGGCCCTTGTCTAAAATCAAGCTTATGAATATTCACCAGCTCAGTGTGCTGTTTGACGAGCGGCAAGACCGCCTGCTTATGCGGGTCAACACGCAAGAAGGCGAGGAAGTGCGCCTGTGGCTCACCCGGCGCATCGCCCTCAAGCTGGTGGAGCCGCTGCAATTGACGGTGGCGAAGATGGAGTCACGCAATGCCGCCATTGCGGCTGCTGACGCGCAGACCCAAGCCCTGCTGGTGGACCTGAAGCAAGAAGACTTTTTGCAAAAAGCAGACCTTAAAACCCCGTTTTCCACCCAGAGCACCACTTTGCCCTTGGGGCCGGAGCCACTATTGGTGACCGAAATCACGCTCAAGGTACAAGGCCAGGCCGGCGCCCACATTGTGTTCATGGACGCAGGCGACGAGCGCAGCAACAGCCGCAGTTGCACGCTGGACATGCAAGCGCAACTGGTCCACGGCCTGCTGCATTTGCTGAAAAATGCCATAGAAAACGCCCAATGGACCTTGGCACCGCAAGCAGGCGGCGCAGCGGCTGCTGGCGCACACAGTGCAGACGACGACGCACCCACCGCACCCCTGCCCAAACGGATTTACACCCACTGATTGACGCCCAGCACGCGGCGTGGCCGCCACGGCGCTGGCGCTAGGCGTTGCGCGACGCAATGCCCCAGCGGGCCAAAGCGGCATCGTCAGACACCCGCGCATCGACCCAGTGCGCGCCCTGCGGGGTTTGCTCTTTCTTCCAAAACGGCGCCTGGGTTTTCAGGTAGTCCATCAAAAATTCACAGGCCTGAAAGCCAGTCCCCCGGTGCGCGGACGTGACCACCACCAGCACCACCTGCTCGGTGGGCGCCAGCACGCCAATGCGGTGCACCACCCGCGCGCCCAATATGTCAAAGCGCCGCTGCGCCTCGTCAATCATGGCCTCAATGGACTTTTCGGTCATGCCGGGGTAGTGCTCCAACTCCAGCGACTGCACGCTGGCGGCGTGGGCCTCACCCGGTGCGTTGCGGTCACGCACCGTGCCTAAAAATGTGCAAACTGCGCCTACACGCGGGTCACCGGCCTGCAAGTCTGCAATTTCTTGCGCGATGTCAAAGGCGCCGTGCTGAATGCGAACGCGGGGTGTAGCCATGGCTTTAACCGCCAGTCACAGGGGGGAAGAAGGCCACTTCGGCGCCCTCGAAAATCTCGGCACTTTCCTCGCACATCAGCTGGTTGAGTGCAATGCGCACCGCCCGCCCGGCCGCCAGCGGGTGGTTTTCCAGCGCGTCGCGTTGTACCAAGGCAAGGCGCAAGTCGCCCAGGGTTAGCGCGCTGGTTTGCCAGGTTTCGCTGCTGCGGCCCAGCGCCTCGCGGATGGAGGCGAAGTACTTGATATGAACTTGCATAGGCCTGCCTTTTACGCCAGAAGTTCATTGAACGACACAAAACGCACCGCGTCGCCCGCTGCAATCGTCTGGCCTGCGGGGTTGTCCACAAACCCGTCGCCCCACACCGTGGAACTGAGCACGCCCGAGCTTTGGTTGGGAAACAGGTCCAGCCCCCCGAGCGCATTGCGCCGCACCCGCAAAAACTCTTGGCGCCGGTCCGCACGCCGCCAGGCGAAGTCGGCACGCAGGGTTTGCGCGGGCATGGCCACCTCACTGGCGCCTTGCATGCGCAACAAAAACGGCCGCACCAGCAGCAAAAAAGTCATAAAACTAGACACCGGGTTGCCCGGCAAGCCGATAAAGTGCGCGCCGCCCACGCGCCCGTGCGCAAAAGGCTTGCCCGGCTTGATGGCAATCTGCCACAAGTCCAGCGAACCCAGCGACTGCACCGCAGGCTTGATGTGGTCCTCTTCGCCCACCGACACACCGCCGCTGGTCAAAATCACATCGTGCGCCTGCGCTGCGCTGCGCAAAGCCGCCACCGTGGCGTCCAACTGGTCGGGCACGATGCCCAGGTCCGTCACCGCGCAGCCCATGCGGCGCAGCAAGCTGGCCAAAAAGAAGCGGTTGGAGTTGTAAATCGCGCCCGGCGCCATGTCCGCAGGCGCGCACTCACCGGGCATCACCAGCTCGTCGCCGGTGGAAAACAAGGCCACGCGCGGTCGCCGGGCCACTTGCAACTGCGCCATTCCCACGCTGGCTGCCATCCCCAAGCCCGCAGGGCCCAGACGCTGGCCAGCGCGCAGCACACATTGGCCTGCGGCAACATCCTCGCCCTGGCGCCGAATCCACTGGCCGACCGCAGGCCTGGCGTTCACCACAATGGCGCGCTGCCCCTGGGCGCCGCTTTCGGTGCAGTCTTCTTGCATCAGCACCGCGTCTGCACCCACCGGAATAGGCGCGCCGGTAAAGATGCGCGCCACGGTTCCCGCCACCAGCGGCGCGCCACTGGCGCCCGCCGCAATGCGCTGGGACACCGGCAACACCGCACCGGGTGCGCCATCGGCGGCCCGCAGCGCGTAGCCGTCCATGGAACTGTTGTCCTGCGGCGGCACCCGCAAGGCCGACACCACGTCCTGCGCCAGCACGCGGCCATCGGCGTCAAAGGTAGAAACTGTCTCCAAAGCCGGCGCGTGGTCCGCCAAGGCGCCGAGCAACTGGCCCAGCGCGTCGTTCAAGGAAATCAGGGGCTTGCGCGGCGACGGTGCGTTCATACAGCGGCCCGTATCAAGCGCAGGCCTGGGCGATCAGGTCTTTGATGGCTTGTACATCGGGCGCCATCACGCGCACTTTTTTCGGCAAGACTTCTATGCCCACAAACTGGGCTGGGCGCTCAGGTTCGCGCCCCAAGGCCTCGACGATGGTGGCGGCAAACTTGATGGGCAAGGCGGTTTCCAACACCAGCATGGGCACGCCGGCTTGGCGGTGCTCTTGCGCCACCTTCAGCCCGTCGGCGGTATGGGTATCGACCACCACGCCGTATTTTTGCCAGGTGCTGCGGATGGTGTCCAGGCGGTTTTGGTGCGTGCTCTTGCCGCTGGCAAAGCCGTAGCGGCTGGCCGCCTGTGCAAACGCCGGGTCGGCGCCCAAATCAAAACGGCCCTGGCGCGGCACCTGGGCGCCAAACAAATCGGCAGTGCGCGCGCCGTCGCGCCCCAGCAGGTCAAACACAAAGCGCTCGAAATTGCTGGCCTTGGAAATGTCCATCGACGGGCTGGACGTCTCGTGCGTATCGGCCGTGCCGCGCACGCGGTACACGCCCGTGCGGAAAAACTCGTCGAGCACATCGTTTTCATTGGTAGCCACCACCAATCGGTCAATCGGCAACCCCATCATGCGCGCCACATGGCCGGCGCAAACGTTGCCGAAGTTGCCGCTGGGGACGGTGAAACTTACACGTTCACTATTGGCTTGTGTCGCCTGGATATATCCGGCGAAGTAGTAAACCACTTGCGCCATCAAGCGCGCCCAGTTGATGGAATTGACCGTGCCAATCTTGTACTTGCGCTTGAACTCCAGGTCGCCGGACACGGCCTTGACCAGGTCTTGGCAGTCGTCAAACACGCCGGTGATGGCGATGTTGTAGATGTTGTCGTCCAGCAGGCTGAACATTTGCGCTTGCTGAAACGGGCTCATGCGGCCATCCGGGCTGGTCATGAAGACGCGCACGCCTTTTTTGCCGCGCATGGCGTGCTCGGCGGCGCTGCCGGTGTCGCCGCTGGTGGCGCCAAAGATATTGAGTTCCTCGCCCCGGCGCGCCAACTCGTACTCAAACAAATTGCCCAGCAACTGCATGGCCATGTCTTTGAAGGCCAGCGTGGGGCCGTTGGACAGGGCCTCAAGGTACAAGCCGTCTTCAAGCTTCTTCAGCGGCACGATGGCTGCTGTGCCAAACACCGCTTCGGTATAGGTCTTGCGGCATAGCACGCGCAAGTCGTCAGCCGGAATGTCGTCCACGTACAGCGACAAAATTTCAAACGCCAGGTCTGCGTAGGGCAGGCCACGCCAGCGCGTCAAAGTGGCAGCGTCCACCTGCGGGTAGGTCTCAGGCAAATACAGCCCGCCGTCGGGCGCCAGGCCTTCAAGCAAAATTTCGCAAAAACGCTTGCGTTCGGCTGGGGGCGTGTGGGGGGCGCGGGTGGAGATGTAGTGCATGCTTGAATAGTCCATAGAGCTTGCCAATGCTGAGCAGGGGCAGCGCGCCGGGCGTGTGGAAGTCGGCCTAGGCGATGGTGAATTGTCGTTGACTTTGCAGCGCCAGCCTCTCACGCCCCATCACCCAGCTCTTGGAGTTTGCGCTCCAGGGCGAGTGCAGCAGTTGCCAGCGTACGGTCGTTGGCTAACACCAACTGCAAGCGTTGCACCAGGGGCAAGGCTTCACGGTAGGCGCTGCGCGCTTCTTCCATCTGCCCTAGGCCGCGAGCCACGTCGCCTACTTGGTTCAGCGAGACGCTCAGGTCGCGCAGGCTTTGAGGGGCGTCACCGGTCAGGGTGGTGAGTTGGCGGGCGATCTCCAGGCTGTCGTGGTAAGCGCTGCGCGCGTCTTCCAACTGACCCAGGTCGCGGGCTACATCGCCCACATTGTCCAGCGAGACGCTCAGGTCGCGCAGGCTTTGCGGGGAGTCTCCGGTCACGGTGAGGAGTTGGCGGCGTATTTCCAGACTTTCGCGGTAGGCGCTGCGCGCTTCTTCCAACTGGCCCAGGCCCCGCGCCACATCGCCCACCTTGTTCAGCGAGACGCTCAGGTCGCGCAGGCTTTGCGGGGCGTCACCGGTCAGGGTGGTGAGCTGGCGGCGTGTTTCCAGGCTCTCGCGGTAGGCGCTGCGCGCTTCTTCCAACTGGCCCAGGTCGCGCGCAACATTGCCCACTCTCTCCAGCGAGACGCTCAGGTCGCGCAGGCTTTGCGGGGCGTCTGCGGTCAAGGTGGTGAGCTTGCGGGCGATCTCCAGGCTCTCACGGTAGGCGCTGCGCGCTTCTTCCAACTGGCCCAGGTCGCGGGCCACATCGCCCACTTTCTCCAGCGAGACGCTCAGGTCGCGCAGGCTTTGCGGGGCGTTTTCGGTCAGGGTGGTGAGCTGGCGGGCGATTTCCAGACTCTCGCGGTAGGCGCTGCGCGCTTCTTCCAATTGGCCCAGGTCGCGCGCAACATCGCCCACCTTCTCCAGCGAGACGCTCAGGTCGCGCAGGCTTTGCGGAGCGTCACCGGTAACCGTGGTGAGTTTTCGGAATATCTCTAGGCTCTCGCCGTAGGCGATGCGCGCTTCTTCCAAACGGCCCAGGTCGCGGGTTACGTTGCCCACCTTGTCCAGCGAGACGCTCAGGTCGCGCAGGCTTTGAGGGGCGTCACCGGTCAGGGTGGTGAGCTTGCGGGCGATCTCCAGGCTCTCGCGGAAGGCGCTGCGCCCTTCTTCCAACTGGCCCACGTCGCGGGCCACATCGCCCACCTTCTCCAGCGAGATGCTCAGGTCGCGCAGGCTTTGCGGGGCGTCTCCGGTCAGGGTGGTGAGTTGGCGGGCGATCTCCAGGCTCTCGCGGTAGGCGCTACGCGCTTCTTCCAATTGGCCCAGGTCTAGGGCCACATTGCCCACCTTGTTCAGCGAGACGCTCAGGTCGCGCAGACTTTGCGGGGCGTCCCCGGTCAGGGTGGTGAGCTTGCGGGCGATCTCCAGGCTATCACGGTAGGCGCTGCGCGCTTCTTCCAATTGGCCCAAGTCGCGGGCTACATCGCCCACCTTGTCCAGCGAGGCGCTCAGGTCGTGCAGGGTTGGCGGCGAGTCTGGCGCCAGGCCTTGCATGTGGCGGCTGATCTCCAAGGCCTGCGCAGCCAGGGGGCGAGCGCGGTCTGGGCGCTGGCGCTCACGCCACTGGTCTACCAGCTGCCAGGCCGTGGCGGGCGACAGGGCTTGCGTGCGCTCAGCGTGCCAGGCGGTCCATTCATGGTTCCAGCGCTGTTCAAGCGCCTCGTCGGCCAGGTGCTGCTGCGGCATGGGGGGCGCTTGGGGCGCATCCAGCGCTTGCAGATTGCGGCTTTCCAAGCTATGCGCGTCTTGCGCGCTCCCTGGCTCTGCTTGCCAGGGGGGAACCCCGTAGCTGGCGCTGCGCACCGACCAAAAGTCGGGGGCAATGTCTGCCGCACGCCCTTCAAAGTGCGTGGGCAGCAGCACAAAGACAAACACCCGGTTGCGGCCAAGCACCACGCGGTTTTCATTGAGTCTGGCCAGCACTTGGCTGCGGTATCCATCCCACGGCCCACCCTGCGCGCCCGGCGTACCGGCCAGGTCCAGCGCCCCCAGTGACAGCCAAAACGGCATGCGCGCGCTGGCGCCGCTGGCCAGCAGGGCATGCAGCACCTGCGCTGGGGGCTCGGTGGCGCTGGCGGGTGCCAAGGTCTGCAAGCACTGGCCGCGGGCGCGCAAGTGCGCGTCTAACTCCGCGTGCAGCCACTGGCTGGCCAAGGCGTGGTCGCTGAACACATAAACCAGACCAAAACCACTGCGGTGCTGCAAGTGTTGGCGCAAGCGCCGCAATAGCAAGTAGTGCGCTGCAGTCGCTCGCATGCCGTGGGTGGGTAGTTTGTGCCTGGGCGCGCTAATCGGAAGATGGCGCGGCTGCCGCTGGTGCCGCTGCTGCCGTTGATAGCGCTTCCGCCTGCGCCTCGGGGCGGGCCATGACCCAGCTTCGCAGCAAGGGGTGGATGGCGTACCAGGCGTCGCCGTTCAAATAGGCCAGCACATGTTTGGTGGCCAGGTAGCGGTGAAACACGGCGTGGTCTACCTTGTCGTCCAGCTCCGGGTCGTGGCTGCGCTCCAACCGGGCCATCCAGGCAATGTGGGCGCTGGGCACGGTGCGCGGCGGGCTGATTTGGCTGCGCACCGTGTCCATGAGCACCTCGCGCGTGGCGCCGGGGTCCGCCTCCTGCTCCAGCAGCACCACTTTGATGGCGCGCAAATAGTCGCGCAAGTCGCCGCCGCAGTCACGAATCAAGTCCTCCAGCAGGTCTTGGGGAATAAAGTCTAGCCACCGCGGGTAGCGCAACGCAACCATGCTCGTCATTTGCTGCAGGCCCAGGGGGTCGAGCACCGCGCTGCGCTTTTGAAAGACATGAACAGATGGCATGTTGACCACCACGCCTTGGCCCAAGATGCTGGGCAGCTGGGGGTTCTCTGCCAGCAAAAACGGCGAGACCGAATACACCACATGCACACCAGGAAAGCGCAAGGCCGCGCCTTCGCTCAAAAACAGGCGTTGAACGGTTTCATACACCTTGCTGGCTTCGTCCCCATAGCCGCGAATTTTTTCCAGCGAATCCGCAATCAGAACGCACTTTTCATGCTGCGGGCAAATATCGGCGACCAAGGCGCTGATAAAGCCATGCGCTTGGCGCACAAAGCTGCCCACGTTGCCCTTGATCGCGTTTTCCAGCCGCGCCCGAAAGGCTTCGTCCGTTTTCAAAGCCAGTTGCAACTGCACTTTTGCCTCGCCCATGCCAGCGGCCAGGTTGATGCCGGAAAGGGAGATGCTGGTGCGCGTCAAAAAGTCGCTCAAGCGCTCTACCGGCGAGCGCTTTGCGTGGAGGCTGCCCACGGCTTCGACCCAAGACGCCACCAAGGCCAACAACATGCTGGCCAAGTCGATAGGCGCGTTGAGGTTGAGCCAGTCTTCCAAATCGCAGTAGTACACCTTGCAACCCGTGGCTTGAAGCTCGGACTTGAGGCGCAACAACTCGGTGCTTTTGCCGCTGCCAATTTGCCCGGTAAACAGGTAGACGCCGTCACCCGCGCGGTGCGAAATCTCCGCTTTGAGGCGCCCCAGCGCGTCCCTGGGCCCCTGCAAGTGGGTGACATACAAGCCCTTGTCGTGCGCTTGCGCGATGTCCAGCGGATCGGTGTTTTGCACCGCCTGGATGAATTTGCCCAGCTCAGCCGCCTTGCTTGTTGCCATGGGTGCCTCTTTCCTTATCAAGCCAAATAGGGTTTGAACCAGGCCTGCCGCTAGGCCAGCTCTTCCTTGCGTATACGCACAATGGGCTGCAGCACCGTGGCGAGCGCCTGCATGCGTGCCAGGGCGGCGTCCATGCGGGCTTCGGCGCAATCGTGGGTCAGGATGATGAGGTCGGTCTGGTTGGCCTCCGCGCCGCCCACTTCATCCGCTTCGCGCTGCAGCACCGCGTCGATGCTGATGCCGGCGTCAGCCAGAATGCCGGTCACCGTGGCCAGCACGCCGGTCTGGTCCGCCACGCGCAGGCGCAGGTAGTAGCTGGTGACCACGTCTGCCATGGGCAAGATGGGCAGGTCGCTCATGGCGTCGGGCTGGAAGGCCAGGTGCGGCACGCGCTGGGCGGCGTCAGCGGTGTGCAAGCGGGTAACGTCCACTAGGTCGGCGATGACGGCGGACGCGGTTTGCTCGGAGCCGGCGCCCGCGCCGTAGTACATGGTGATGCCTGCCGCGTCGCTCTTGACCATGATGCCGTTCATCGAGCCTTCCACATTGGCCAGCAGGCGTTTGACGGGGATAAGCGTCGGGTGAACGCGCAACTCGATGCCGTGCGCGGTGCGTTTGGCGATTCCCAAAAGCTTGATGCGGTAGCCCAGCTGAAAACCATAGGCAATGTCCGCCGCCGCCAGCTTGGTAATCCCCTCCACGTGCGCGCGCTTGAACTGCACTGGCACGCCAAACGCAATCGCCGCCAAGATGGTGGCCTTGTGTGCGGCGTCAAAGCCTTCAATGTCAAAGCTCGGGTCGGCCTCGGCGTAGCCCAGCGCCTGGGCTTGGGCCAGGGCCGCGTCAAAACTCAGGCCCTTGTCGCGCATTTCGGTGAGGATGAAATTGGTCGTGCCGTTGATGATGCCGGCCACCCACTCAATGCGGTTGCCAGACAGCCCCTCGCGCAAGGCCTTGATGATGGGAATGCTGACCGCCACCGCGCCCTCAAACGCAACCATCACGCCCTTGGCGTGCGCCGCAGCAAAAACCTCGTTGCCGTGTTCGGCCAACAAGGCTTTGTTCGCGGTAACCACATGTTTGCCATTGGCAATGGCTTGCATCACCAGGTCTTTGGCCAGCGTCGTGCCACCAATGACTTCCACCACGATCTCAATCTGCGGGTGGTTCACCACCTGGAACGGGTCGTCAACCACCACCGCGTCATTGCCAACCAGCGCACGCGCACGCTCCACGTTGCGCGCTGCGACCATCGCAATCGCGATGCCCCGGCCAGCGCGACGTTGGATTTCCTCTTGGTTGCGCTTCAAAACGGTGAAAGTCCCCCCTCCTACGGTGCCAATGCCCAGCAGTCCCACTTGAATCGGTTTCATACAGTTTTTCGTAAATAAATCAGTTTCCGCGGCCACACGGTATTTCCCTCGTGGCAGCGGGTTGGGCGCAGCTTAGTTGCTGTGGCGCTTGCGGTAGGTTTCCAAAAACTTGGCGACCCAGCCAATGGCTTCGCGCAAATCGTCTTCGTGCGGCAAGAACACAATGCGAAAGTGGTCCGGCTGCGCCCAGTTGAAGCCAGTGCCCTGCACCAGCATGACCCGGGTTTCTTGCAACAAATCCAGAAAAAACGCCTGGTCGTCTTCAATCGGGTACACCACTGGGTCCAGGCGCGGGAACATGTACAAGGCAGCGCTGGGTTTGACGCAGCTCACCCCTGGAATCGCAGTGATCAGCGCGTGGGCCAAATCACGCTGGCGCCGCAAGCGCCCGCCTTCGCAAACCAGGTCGTCAATGCTCTGGTAACCACCCAAAGCGGTTTGGATGGCGTATTGCCCCGGCACGTTGGCACACAGGCGCATGTTGGAGAGCATGTTCAGGCCCTCGATGTAGTCCTTGGCCGCGCGCTTGTCGCCGGAGACCACCAGCCAGCCCGCGCGGTAACCGCAAGAGCGGTAGCTTTTGGACAGCGAATTGAAAGTCAGCGTCAGCACATCGTCGCTCAGCGATCCGATGGCCGTGTGGCGCGCGCCGTCGTACAGCACTTTGTCGTAGACCTCGTCGGCAAAAATCACCAGTCCATGCTCGCGCGCAATCGCCACGATGCCCATCAGCAGTTCATCCGAATACAGCGCACCCGTGGGGTTATTGGGGTTAATCACCACGATGGCCTTGGTGCGCGGCGTGATCTTGGCGCGCATATCGTCCAGGTCAGGCATCCAACCCTTGGACTCGTCGCACAGATAGTGCACCGGCGTGCCGCCCGACAGGCTGGCCGCCGCCGTCCACAGCGGGTAGTCGGGCGCGGGAAGCAGCATTTCGTCGCCGTCGTCTAGCAGGCCATTGGTGGCCATCACAATCAATTCACTGGCGCCATTGCCCAGGTAAATATCGTCCAAGGTGACGCCGTGGATGCCTTGTTTTTGCGTCTCATGCATTACCGCTTTGCGCGCCGCAAAAATGCCTTTGCTGTCGGAATACCCTGCCGAATTGGGCAGGTTGCGAATCATGTCCTGCTGAATCTCCTCGGGCGCATCAAAACCAAATACCGCCAGGTTGCCGATATTGAGCTTGATGATTTTTTGGCCCTCTTCCTCCATCTGGCGCGCCCGGTCCATGATGGGGCCGCGAATGTCGTAGCAGACGTTGGCCAACTTGGCTGATTTGAGAATAAGTTTCAAAATCCCTCCACAGGTGAACCGCTAGGCGCGAAACCTATAATTTGACCACAGTTCCGCACCCCATCGGTGCCCTCTCGCCCCCGATCACGACCCAACTCCCCCCAATGAAACTCCAGGCCGACAGCACCCAAGGCCCGACCCTGACTGGCTATGGCGAGGGTTGGGTCGCCGTCAATGGCGAAAAGGTGCTCACCAGCATTATGATCAGCAGCATGGGCCACCGCTTGGAATGGCATTGCGGATCCTTCGAGCAGCTGGGCGAAGCCCAGTTCGCGCCCATTTTGGAATGGAACGCGGAACTGGTCTTGTTTGGAAGCGGCGCACGCTTGCGCTTTCCAAAACCGCAATGGCTTGCAGCCCTGTATTCGCGTCGTATAGGCGTGGAAACCATGGACACGCAGGCCGCTTGCCGCACCTACAATTTTTTGGCTGGCGAAGGGCGCAAAGTGGTTGCGGCCCTGCTGTTGTAGCGCTCGGCTCGCGCTATTCACGGCGGGCTGGGAGACCGAACAGGCAGCCGGGTCCGTGGCTGAACACGCGCCTTTTCAGGGTAAAATCCGAGGTTGCCGTTGATAGCCACCCTTGCTTCGCAGCGAGCCATCTACCAACCTGACTGACACATCCAGCACGAGAGATTCAATACCCCATGGCGATCGTTGTCAACAAGCCCCTCCCCGAATTCGAAGCCAACGCCACCGGCGGTTTGCGCGTTACCAACACCTCGCACACCGGGCAAACCCTGGTGTTGTTTTTCTACCCCAAGGACAACACGCCAGGCTGCACCACCGAAGCCATGCAGTTTCGCGACCATTATCAAGATTTTGTCGATGCTGGCGCCCAAGTGTTTGGTGTTTCCCGGGACAACATGAAGTCACATGACGACTTCAAGGCCAAACTGGAATTACCCTTTGAGCTGATCGCCGACACCGAAGAAAAAATGTGCCACATGTTTGGCGTGGTAAAAAACAAAATCATGTACGGCAAAAAAGTCAAGGGAATCGAACGCAGCACCTTTTTGGTGGGCGCCGATGGGCTGCTGAAAGGAGAGTGGCGCGGTCTCAAAGTACCTGGACACGTGGAAGAAGTTTTAACGGTCGTCAAGGCATTGAGCCAAGCGGCCTAAGCCACGCTTTTAGCGCCCGGACGGGTCACCGTAAGCGCGTTTGGCTCATGCATAATGTTTGCATGGAATTGAAGTTCATTGACCGGCGCCCTACAAAAGGCCACCTTTTTTCAAGGCGGCCTTTTTTTATGGTGGGTCGCCTCGCATTCTTGGCCCTATTTTCACGAGCTTGACCTCATGCCCCTGCCCCCTGCGCCAACCAAACGAGCGGACCGACTTACGCCTTCGGCCTTTGATGGAACCCGAAAATCGCCACGACGTGCGCAAGCGACGCAGCCTGATACGCCACGCGAAGCAGCACTGAATGCACCGGACAGTGCACCCGCCCCAGAAAAGCGCAGCACCCCTGCCCGCCAGGCTGCCTTATCGAGCAAGGCGCGCACGCCTGACGCGCAGAAGGCAGAGAACCCGGCGCGCAGCGCAC
This sequence comes from Comamonadaceae bacterium, assembly GCA_947442105.1. Lineage (GTDB taxonomy): Bacteria > Pseudomonadota > Gammaproteobacteria > Burkholderiales > Burkholderiaceae_C > Allorhodoferax. The sequence continues at coordinate 26,453 of CANEVH010000020.1, forward strand.
CGCCATTGCCGACAAAGCTTCCGGCACCGTCTGCCGTTTACACCCCAGTAGCCGCCGCAGCCGCACCACCTGCCGCAGAAAAAGCAGCCCCGTCGCGCAGCAGAAAGGCTGCGCGCTCCGGGCCGAGCAAGCTGTTTGTGCTGGACACCAATGTGCTGATGCACGACCCCATGTGCCTGTTTCGCTTTGAAGAGCACGACATATTTCTGCCCATGGTTGTTCTCGAAGAACTTGACGGCCACAAAAAGGGCATGACTGAAGTGGCCCGCAACGCGCGGCAAACCAGCCGCACGCTCGATGCATTGGCCGGTGCGCCAGGTGCTGACATTGCACACGGATTTCTGCTCAACAGCACAGGACAACGCGAGGCCAAAGGCCGGTTGCTTTTCCAGACCCAGCCCTTGGACTACAGCTTGCCCACCAGCCTGCCCCAAGGCAAGGCCGACAACCAGATTCTGGGCGTGGTAGAGGCCTTGCGCCAGAAGTTCGCACCGCGCGAGGTGGTCCTGGTGTCCAAGGACATCAATATGCGCGTCAAGGCGCGCGCGCTCGGGTTGGCCACCGACGATTACCAGAACGACAAAACGCTAGAAGACGGCGACCTGCTGTATTCGGGCGCCATGGCCTTACCGGCAGATTTTTGGGCGACCCATGGCCAAAGCGTCGAAAGCTGGCAACAAGGGCAGAGCACTTTTTACAAAGTGAACGGGCCCACGGTTCCGAGCATGTTGATCAACCAGTTCGTGTATTTTGAGGCGCCGGGCGAACCCAGCCTGTATGCGCGGGTCTCCGAAATTCGGGGCAGCACAGCGGTACTGAAGACGCTACGCGACTTCAATCACCTGAAAAACGCCGTCTGGGGTGTGACCACCCGCAACCGCGAACAAAATTTCGCCATGAACCTGCTGACCGACCCCGAAGTGGACTTCGTGACCCTGACCGGCACGGCCGGCACCGGCAAAACCCTGATGGCGCTGGCCGCAGGTCTGACCCAGGTGCTGGACGACCGCCGCTACACAGAGATCATCGTCACCCGCGCCACCGTGAGCGTGGGCGAGGACATTGGGTTTTTACCGGGCACCGAGGAGGAAAAAATGGGCCCCTGGATGGGCGCACTCGACGACAACCTCGAAGTGCTGGGCAAAACCGATGCCACCGCGGGCGAATGGGGCCGGGCTGCGACCAGTGAGCTGATCCGCAGCCGCATCAAGATCAAAAGCATGAACTTCATGCGTGGGCGCACTTTTTTGAACAAATACGTGATCATCGACGAGGCGCAAAACCTCACGCCCAAGCAGATGAAAACGCTGATCACCCGCGCAGGCCCTGGAACCAAAATCGTGTGCATGGGTAACTTGGCCCAAATTGACACGCCCTACCTCACCGAAGGCTCCTCAGGTCTGACCTTTGCGGTGGACCGTTTTCAAGGCTGGCCCCACGGCGGGCACATTACCTTAGCGCGCGGTGAGCGCTCACGCTTGGCCGATTTCGCCAGCGAAGTGCTCTAAACCGGTCTCCCTGTTTGGGATAAGCCCCACAGCGCCGGGGGACGCCCTTCAATAATCACCGCCCCCACCACTGGCAAGGCTCTCAAACTTGGTGATATTGCGCAGAAATGCCAGCTTGACGGTGCCGGTGGGGCCGTTACGCTGCTTGGCGATGATGATCTCGGCCACGCCCGGTTCTTTGCACGCTTCTTTGGTGTAGTACTCGTCGCGGTAGATGAACATGATGATGTCGGCGTCTTGCTCAATGGCGCCGGATTCGCGCAAATCGCTCATCATGGGCCGCTTGTCCGGGCGCTGTTCAACGCTGCGGTTGAGCTGCGAGAGCGCGATGACCGGGCATTTGAGTTCACGCGCCAGCATCTTCAGGCCCCGCGAAATTTCACCCAGTTCGGTGGCGCGGTTTTCGCCGTCGCTGCTGCCGCTCATGAGCTGCAAATAATCCACCACGATCAGACCGAGCTGCCCACATTGGCGCGACAGGCGCCGCGCACTGGAGCGCAAATCTCCCGAGGTCAACCCCGCGCTTTCGTCGATATGCAGTGAAATGGTGCGCAGCTTCTCAATGGCCTCGGACAAGCGCGGCCACTCCTCATCGGTGAGCTTGCCGGTGCGCAAATGCCCCTGGTCGATGCGGCCAATCGAGCCGACGATACGCACCGCCAGTTGTGCCGCGCCCATCTCCATGGAAAACACCGCTACCGGCAGCCCTTCGTTCAGGGCCACGTGCTCGGCGATATTGATCGCCAAAGCGGTCTTGCCCATGGACGGGCGCGCTGCCAGCACCACCAAGTCACCCGCCTGCAAACCCGCCGTCATGCGGTCCAGGTCATAGAAGCCTGTGGGTACGCCGGTAACGTCATTCGGGTTGTCCGCCATCTCCTGCACCCGGTCCAGCAGCTTGACCACCAAGGTGTCCATGGCCTGAAAGCCCTCGCTATTGCGCTTGCCCTGCTCGCCAATATTGAAGATTTTTTGCTCGGACTCGTCAACAATCTCGGACACCGCCCGGCCTTTGGTGTTGAACGCGTTGGTGGCGATTTCGTCGCTCGCGGTCACCAGTTTGCGCAAAATGGAGCGGTCGCGCACGATCTCGGCGTAGCGGCGGATATTGCTGGCGCTGGGCACGTACTGCGCCAGCGAGTTGAGGTACACCAGCCCACCCACCTCATCCGCCCGACCCTGGCTTTGCAGATGCTCGAACACGGTGATGACGTCGGCGGGTCGGCTGTTATTGACCAAGGCGCCAATGGCGGCATAAATCAAGCGGTGCTCGTAGCGGTAAAAATCACTGTCTGCCAGGATGTCGCCCACCCGGTCCCAGGCATCGTTGCTGAGGAGCAGGCCGCCTAGTACGCTGGACTCGCCTTCGATGGAGTGCGGCGGTATGCGCAGCTGCGCTACCTGGCGGTCTGGTACGAAGTCGTCCGAGATGGAGGTTTCATCTTGCATTGTTTTTTCCTGTTACGCGCCAGCCACCCTGCACTTGCCAAGCTGGGGGATTCCCTGGACGTCCTTGGACGCACCATTAGAAAAAGCCGCAAGGGCATGCCCCAGCGGCTTTTTGATACTTTGCGCACAATGGAGCCATGCGCCAGCTCTATGGCGACCTTCTCGCGAGGGTCTGTTGTGTCGCTTAGGCTGACTCTCCGTACACCGAGACGGTGATGTCCACCACCACATCCGTGTGCAAGGCCACGCTCACGGCGCTGTCGCCCACGACCTTGATGGCGCCGTGTGGCATACGGATATTGGACTTGACCACCTTGTAGCCGGCTTTCACCAGCTCTTCGGCGATGTCGGCATTGGTCACCGAGCCAAACAAGCGTCCATCCACACCCGCTTTTTGGGTCAACTTGATGGTGGTTCCACCGAGCTTTTCGCCGAGTTTTTGGGACTCAGCCAGCTTGGCAGCAGCGGCCTTTTCAAGTTCGACGCGGCGCGCTTCGAATTCGGCTTTGGCCGATTCGGTAGCGCGGCGGGCGCGGCCAAAAGGAATCAGAAAATTGCGTGCATAGCCATCTTTGACCTTGACGATTTCGCCCAGGTTGCCGAGGTTCACGACCTTGTCGAGCAGAATGATTTGCATGGTCGGTGCTCCTTAGATCTTGTGTTGGTCGCTGTAAGGCAGCATCGCCAAGAAGCGAGCGCGCTTGATAGCGGTGTTAAGTTGGCGCTGGAAAATCGCGCGGGTGCCGGTCAAACGGGCGGGGATGATTTTGCCGTTTTCAGCGATGAAATCACGCAAAGTGTCGATGTCTTTGTAGTCGATCTCTTCCACACCGGTCACGGTAAAGCGGCAAAAGCGCTTGCGCTTAAACAGCAGGGACTGGGTGTTGCGCTTGGGGCGCTTGTCTTTGTTGAACTTCTTGAACGTGGCCATAAAGCCTCCTAAATCAAATCTGGTAAAAAATCTTGCGAAAAATTCTGGATATGCAATACAACGGACTTGCTTCGCGCGGCGTTGGCGAGGAAACCCTCAAATTGCCAATGGCTGCCAATCGCCTGCCGGGCCAGTCGCTCCGCCACTGCACCAAACGCCATGGCTTTTAAACTGGTAGTGACCTGCCTTTTCACCCCTGCTTCTTCTGCCTCAGACCGGTGGTCCAAAACCAAATTCAAGGCCGGCAGGCCTGCTGGGGTAAACCGCAAGGCTTGCGCCTCGGTGATTGATGCAGTAATTACCAGCGTGTTGGCGGCCACTCCCGGTTTTCAGTCTGTCGTATTGCGTTAAAGAATTAAGCTTGGTATTCAGCTTGTTGCGTCTTGCGGGCGTCTTCGCGCTCCACTGTTTTCATCATCGATGAAGGGCCGGTATCGGCCTTTTTCTTGGACACGGTAAGGTGACGCAACACAGCGTCATTGAATTTGAATGCATGCTCCAATTCGGCCATCACCGCTTGGTCCGCTTCGATGTTTACGCAAAGGTAGTGGGCTTTGGCGAGTTTGTTGATCATGTAGACCAATTGGCGACGGCCCCAGTCTTCGACGCGGTGCACTTTGCCGCCGCCGGCAGTGATCATGCCTTTGTAGCGCTCCAGCATGGCCGGAACTTGTTCGCTCTGATCCGGGTGGATCATGAGAATGATTTCGTAGTGACGCATTGATACTCCTTATGGATAAGCCCCCAGCGGGGCCAGAAAAAGCCGCCCCCAGCGTCTAAGTGGGGTGCGGCAAGGCGAAGCCCGCGATTATAGCTTGCGTGCCTCACCGCAGGGGGTGAGGCCAAGCGCGGACCGTCAAGCGGCGCCAGGTGTCTGGTCTTCGGTGCGGCCTCGCGGGGTGCTGGCAACGGTACCCAGGCTGATCAGCACCGTGACCACCAGGCCCGCAGGCACACCAAAGACACCGGCGCAAACCGGTTGAATGCCCCACCACAGCCCCAGCTCTGATCCCGGCAACACACCGCGCAGGGCGGGTAAGTTGCTAAGCATGTAATACAAGGTCACGCCCAGGCCTGCCAACATGCCGCCGACCGCTCCTGCGCGGGTAGTAGAAGGCCAAAAAATACCCAGCACCATGGCTGGCACCAAGCCTGCGCCCGCCAAAGAAAAAGAAGCAGCCACCAGATAGAGAATGCCAGCGGGTCGCTGGGCTGCTGCATACGCCGCAAGCAAAGCCACCACCAAAAGGGCAAATTTGGACCACATCACCGGGCGCATTGCGTGCTTTTTGACTCTTTGGCCCTGAAACACCAAGTCGTGCGCCAGCGCGTTGCCTATGGTCAGCAACAGCCCGTCTGCCGTCGACAAGGCAGCAGCCAAGCCACCGGCAGCCACCAAAACAGAAAATATGACCGGTAGACCTGCAATTTCCGGGCTGGCAAGCATGACCAAGTCAGCGCCCAGCTTCATTTCCGAGAACTGCAAAATTCCGTCCCTGTTCACATCGGTGACCGACAACAGCGAGGGGTCGCGCGACCATTGGGCAATCCAGGCGGGCAGGCTGTCCATGGGCTGGCCCACCAAGTGCGCCATGATCTCGTACTTGACCAAGACAGCCAGCGCGGGCGCCGAGAGATACAACAGGGCAATGAAGAACAGTGACCAGGCTACAGACTCGCGCGTCTGTGCCACGTTGGGGGTTGTGAAAAAACGGGTCAGCAAATGCGGCAGGCCTAGGGTTCCCAGCATCAAGCAAAACATCAGGGCGAGAAAATTATTGCGAGAGTCGAAAAATTGCAGCCGTTCTGCCGCAGTGCCCTCAGGCTCTCCCGCAAACGCCTTGGTGTGCAAGGGCATGCCGCCCAAGGGCTGCGCCCGGGTACGGTTATCGGCCAACTGGCGGGACCAGATTTCTTGCGTCGAAGCCGTGTCCTTGGGCAGTGCGGCAATCTGTTGGCGCAGGGCGAGGACGCGCCCGTCATCGGCTGGGGCGTCCCCAAGGTCGCGCAACTGGCGGCGCAGATCCGTCCTCTCGGCCCGCAGCGACGCCTCCACGTCTTGGAGCTTGTTCTCCAGCGCTTGGGCACGGTGGGCATAGATCGCCAGCACCTGGTTTTCGGCGGGTGAGGCCAGAATTTCCTGCTCCATTGCGGCAATTTTTGGCAACTGCTGGCCGTACGCGAATGCGGCCACAGGGTTGCCGACCTGCTGGTACGCAAGCCAAGACACGGGCAATGTAAAGCCCACAATAATTACCACGTACTGGGCTACCTGCGTCCAAGTGACCGCCCGCATGCCACCCAAAAACGAGCACACCAACACGCCGCCTAAGCCCAGCAAAATGCCTATTTCGAAATGCAGTCCGGTCAAGCGCGAGGTAATCAAACCAACGCCGTAAATCTGCGCCACCACATAAGTAAACGAGCACAAAATGGCGGCCCCCGCCGCAATACGCCGCGGCCACCGGCCGCCAAAACGCAGCGCAAAGTAGTCTGGCAAGGTGTAAATGTCCAGGCGGCGCAAATGGGGTGCCACCAGCATGGCCAAGAGGCAAAAACCGCCAGTCCAGCCCAGCACATAAGCCAAGCCGCCGGGTTGGTCGCCGCTGCCAGAAAATCCCTGCAAATACAAACTGCCCGACAAACTGATGAACGAGGCGGCACTCATCCAATCCGCAGCCGTGGCCATGCCGTTGTAAACGGCCGGAATGCGACGACCCGCAACATAGTATTCCTGGGCGTTGGAGGTTCTGCCATAAACACCGATACCGGCATACAAGACCAGCGTCAATGACAAGAAAATGCCCGCAATCCACACCTTGGAAAGGCCCGCCCGTTCTGCCAGGCCCAGCGCCAGCAAGCAAGCGCACAAGCCAAACAGGTAGATGCCAAAACGCTGGTGAATCCGCCGGGCATAACCGGAAAGCGCCGGGGCACTGGCCGGCTCTGGGATGTCGCGCAGGCGATTGGTGCGCCATGCAAACAGCACCACGACGGCGATAAATACCACCACAGACCCTTGGGCTGCAAACCAAAAGCCCACCGGCCACCCTGCGACCACGGCTTGCAAATCACGGGCAAAAAACACCACCCCGAACGATGCCGCAAACCACGCCGTCAACAAAGCCGCATGCAGCGGCCAGGAGACAGGGGTTTGCACCTTGCTCATTGCGCGGCGAGTTGCTGCCAGGTGGCGATCACCGAGTCCGGATTGAGTGAAATGGACGATATGCCCTGTTGCTCAAGCCAGAGCGCAAAGTCCGGGTGGTCGCTGGGCCCCTGGCCGCAGATGCCGATGTACTTGCCCTGGGCCTTGCAGGCTGCAATGGCCATGCTAATCAGCGCCTTGACCGCCGGGTCGCGCTCGTCAAAGTCAGCGGCCAGCAGTTCCAGCCCAGAGTCGCGGTCCAGGCCCAAGGTGAGCTGGGTCAGGTCGTTGGACCCGATGGAAAAGCCATCGAAATAGGCCAAAAACTCATTCGCCAAAATCGCGTTGCTCGGTATCTCGCACATCATGATCAGCTTGAGGCCGTCGCGTCCGCGCTCCAGCCCTTGGCGGGCCAGCAGCTGGGTCACCTTGCGCGCCTGCTCCAGCGTGCGCACAAAGGGCACCATGACTTGCACATTGTCCAGGCCCATGTCCTTGCGCACACGCTTTAAGGCCTCGCATTCCATGGCAAAGGCTTCGCCAAAGTCGGCACTGACATAGCGCGCCGCACCGCGAAAACCCAGCATCGGGTTCTCTTCCTCGGGCTCATAGCGGCTGCCGCCAATGAGTTTGCGGTATTCGTTGGATTTGAAGTCAGACAAGCGCACGATCACCGGCTTGGGCCAAAACGCCGCCGCAATCGTGGCAACACCCTCAGCCACCCGGTCAACATAAAAAGCACGGGGCGAGGCGTGGCCCCGCGCCACCGACTCCACCGCTTTTTTCAGATCCGCGTCGATATTGGGATAGTCCAAAATCGCCTTGGGGTGCACGCCGATGTTGTTATTGATGATGAATTCCAGCCGCGCCAGGCCCACGCCCTGGTTGGGCAATTGGCAAAAGTCAAAGGCGAGCTGCGGGTTACCCACATTCATCATGATCTTGACCGGGATGTCGGGCATCAGGCCGCGCTGCACTTCAGACACTTCGGTCTCTAGCAATCCGTCGTAAATAAAGCCGGTATCGCCTTCGGCGCAACTCACTGTCACCAGCATGCCCTCTTTGAGCGCCTCGGTGGCGTGGCCACAGCCCACCACGGCAGGGATACCCAGTTCGCGCGCAATGATGGCGGCGTGGCAGGTGCGCCCGCCTCGGTTGGTGACGATGGCGGATGCCCGCTTCATCACCGGCTCCCAGTTCGGGTCGGTCATGTCGGTCACCAGCACGTCGCCGGCCTGCACCATGTCCATGTCGCTGATGTGGTGGACGATGCGCACCGGGCCGGTGCCGATTTTTTGGCCAATGGCACGCCCCTCAATTAATACTGCTGCGCGGCCTTTGAGCTTGTAGCGGTATTCCACGGTATTGGCGGCTTGGCTTTTCACGGTTTCCGGCCGCGCTTGCAAGATGTACAACTCGCCATCAATGCCGTCTTTGCCCCACTCAATGTCCATGGCACGGCCGTAGTGATCCTCAATCACCAGCGCATAGCGCGCCAGTTGCTCCACATCTGCGTCGGTGAGCGAGTAGCGGTTGCGCAACTCGGTGGGTACATCCGTGGTCTTGACCAGTTTGGCGCCTGCGGCCTGCTCTTGTGGGCTGGTGAACTCCATTTGCAGCAGTTTGGACCCCAGGCTGCGGCGAATGACGGCGCGCTTGCCCGCGCGCAGCATGGGTTTGTGGACGTAAAACTCGTCCGGGTTGACGGCGCCCTGCACCACGGTCTCGCCCAAACCGTAGCTTGATGTAATAAACACCACATCCGAAAAGCCCGACTCGGTGTCTAGGGTGAACATCACGCCGGCCGCCCCCAGGTCCGAGCGCACCATGCGCTGAATGCCCGCGCTCAGGGCCACGTGTTCGTGGGCAAAGCCTTTGTGCACGCGGTAGCTGATCGCCCGGTCGTTGTACAGCGAGGCAAATACCTCGCGGATTTTGTGCAGCACGTCCTCAATCCCGACCACGTTCAAAAAAGTCTCTTGCTGGCCGGCAAAAGACGCGTCGGGCAGGTCTTCGGCTGTGGCTGAAGAGCGCACCGCAAACGATGCCGCAGGCATGCCAGCGCTCAAGGTCTGAAAGGCGGCGCGGATCGCGTGCTCCAAATCGGAGGGAAAAGGCTGGGCCTCCACCATGGCACGGATTTCTGCCCCCGCCACGGCCAAGGCGCGCACGTCCTCAATGTCCAGCGCAGCCAGACGCGCGTTGATGCGGCCACTGAGGTCTTCGTAGGCCAAAAAGGCCCGAAAGGCGTGCGCGGTAGTGGCAAAGCCCGTCGGCACTTTCACGCCCTGGGGCAGCTGGGAAATCATCTCCCCCAGGCTGGCGTTCTTACCGCCCACCGCCTCCACGTCGCCCATGCGCAGGTGCTCGAAGGGCACCACCCAGTCCGTTTCACTAAATAGATCAGACATCAACAACTCCAAAGTTAAAAATCGGTCACCGCAAGCGCGCACGAGAAGGCGTCGGGGTGGGGGTGGCAATCAGGCAGGGCACATGGCAGACCGGTGGATTTGTTGCTTTTGGAGGTCTTGCGCCGCTGGCTGGGCTGGCTGTGGCTTCGAATTGTAGGACTCTGCCCGCCACCGCTAACGCCACGCCCAAGCCCGTGGAAAGTTGGCCCACAATCGAGAGCAAGGCGCACGCCGCATAGGGCGCTGATTTATCCACCCGCCCCGTGTAAAGGTTGTATCCACCATGTCCCAGCGCAGCGTATTTTTTGTCTCCGACGGCACGGGCATCACCGCCGAAACCTTTGGCAACGCCATCTTGGCCCAGTTTGAGACCAAAGCGCACCGGGTGCGCCTGCCCTTTATCGACACCGCCGACAAAGCCCACCAGGTCGTGCGACAAATCAACCACGCCGGGGTGGTGGATGGGGCAAAACCGATTGTTTTCACCACACTCGTCAATATGGAGGTGCTGGGCGTGATTCAGGCGGGCTGCCAAGGCATGCTGCTCGACATGTTTGGCATGTTTGTGCACCCGCTGGAGCAAGAGCTCAACCTCAAGTCCAACCACCGCATTGGCCGCTTCAGCGACGTGAGCAAAAGCAAGGAGTACCACGACCGCATTGAGGCGATCAACTTCTCATTGGCGCACGACGACGGCCAAAGCAACCGCGACCTGGAGCAGTCCGACGTGATATTGGTCGGCGTGAGCCGCAGCGGTAAGACACCCACCTCGCTGTACCTCGCCATGCAATACGGCCTCAAGGCGTCCAACTACCCCTTGATCCCCGAGGACTTTGAGCGCCGCCAGCTTCCCGCAGCGCTACTGCCGCACAAGAAGAAAATCTTCGGCCTGACCATCCATCCCGAGCGCCTGAGCGAAATCCGCAACGAACGCAGGCCCGACTCGAAATACGCCTCGCTGGCGAACTGCCGCATGGAGGTGAGCGAAGGCGAAAGCATGATGCGCCGCGCCGGCATACGCTGGCTTTCAACCACCACCAAGTCGATTGAAGAAATCGCCACGACGATTCTCCAAGAGGTGCACCCGGAGCGGCTTACCTATTGAGCCATTGAGCTGCTGAGGCCCCGCCCGGGCTGGCAGGGCTTTTCACAAATCAAAGGCCGACGGCGGAGCTGCCGGCGCGCGCAATTTGGGCGTCTTCACTGGACTTGACGCCGCTCACCCCCACTGCGCCCAAGCATTGACCGTCTTTCATGATGGGCACACCACCTTCCAACATGCCTTCGAGCGTCGGCGCGCTCAGAAAAGAATACCTTCCACCATTGATGATGTCCTCATAAATCTTGGTTTCGCGCCGCCCAATGGCCGAAGTGCGCGCCTTGGCCGGGGCAATGAGGGCAGAAATGGGTGCGGCGCCGTCCAAACGTTGCAGCCACAGCAAGTTGCCGCCGTCGTCAACGATGGCAATCGTGACTGCCCAGCCATGGTGGAGCGCTTCGGCCTCGGCAGCAGCAGCAATGGATTTGACGTCTGCGAGTTCAAGAACGGTTTTGTTTTTCATATACATGCGGGGGTTGGTCAAAAGATGGCCAGAGCATACCTGCTCCCAATGCATGGGTGCGGCGTGGGCGTGGCATGGGTGTGGCACAAAGGACCGCAACAGCCCTTCGAAAAATCGGGCCAAAGACCGCAACAGTGCGGGCGCACCGCTGGCACATGTCTAGAATCCGCACACCTGATGTTCAGGTTTTCAAGGAGATTGAGCATGAATGATCAATTAGTCAATTCGGGCAGCACATTGGGGTATGCCATTTCGGCCCAGGAGCGCAACAAAGTTTTGCGCAACACCTACTGGCTTTTGGCCCTGAGCATGGTGCCCACGGTGCTGGGCGCCTGGATGGGCGTGGCTTTTGGCGTAGGCCAAGTTTTCACCGGCGGCTTGGGCTTGGTCCTGTTCATAGCGGGCGCCTTCGGCTTCATTTACGCCATTGAGAAAACCAAAAACTCGGCCAAAGGCGTGCCGGTTTTGCTGGGATTCACATTCTTCATGGGCTTGGTGATGTCGCGGTTGATCGAGTCAACGCTGGGCTTCAAAAATGGCCCTGAGCTGATCATGACGGCCTTTGGCGGCACTGCCGGTGTGTTTTTCCTGATGGCCAGCGTCGCTTCGGTCATCAAGCGCGACATCTCTGGCATGGGTCAATGGTTGTTTGTGGGCACCATCGTGCTCTTGGTCGGTGGCATCATCAACGTGTTTGTTGGTTCGTCGACGGGTATGGTGGTCATGTCCATGGTGGCGATTGGCATTTTCAGCGCCTACATGCTGTACGACCTCAAGCAAATTCTTGACGGCGGCGAGACCAACTACATCACCGCCACTTTGTCGCTGTACCTGGACATCTTCAATGTGTTCCAGAGCCTGTTGGCGCTGCTGGGCATTTTTGGTGGCGAGCGCGACTAAGCTTTCTTGCTAGCAGAAAAAAAGGCCTTCGGGCCTTTTTTTCATGGTGGCGGCGCTTCAGTCCGCAGGTGGTGCATCCAGCTCAAAAACTGCAATGCTCTCCACGTGCGCCGTGTGCGGAAACATATTCACCACACCGGCTGCGGTGCAACGGTAACCCGCCTGCGCCACCAGCACCCCCGCATCACGCGCCAGGGTGGCGGGGTTGCAACTCACGTAAACAATGCGCTGGGGCGGCTTCCAGCCCTGGCGCAGCCCAGGGGTGGCGTGCAATTCGGCCAGCGCCTGCACCAGGGCAAACGCACCTTCGCGCGGTGGATCGACCAGCCACTTGTCGGCGCGGCCATCGGCCATCAGCAAAGCCGGCGTCATCTCAAACAGGTTGCGGGCGGCGAATGTTGTGGGCGCCAAATTCGGGGCGCCCTCTTTTGACTGGTTCAGACGCACATTGTCCCGTGAGCGCGCCACCAGGGACTCTGCGCCTTCAATGCCCAGCACCTCGCGCGCCTGGGTAGCCAAAGGCAGGGTGAAATTCCCCAGGCCGCAAAACCAGTCGATGACCCGCTCGGTTTTTTCCACCCGCAACAAACCCAGCGCGCGCGACACCAGCACCCGGTTGATATGGGGGTTGACCTGGGTGAAATCGGTGGGTCGAAACGGCATGGTGATGCCGTATTGCGGCAAACGGTAGGCCAATTCGGCGGTGACGTGGCCCGGCAGTTCGTCCAGCCGCACGATGGTGTCCGGCCCCTTGGCCTGCAGCCACCACTGAACGCCCGGATGCGCCGCCGCAAAGGCTCGCAATTTGGCCAGATCGCCCTCACTCAAGGGCACCAGGTGGCGCAGCACCAGCGCCGTGACGTCGCCCTGCCCAGCTGGCGCACCTGCATGGTCCATGTCGCCTATGGCCAGTTCGATTTGTGGCAGCTGCTCCACCGCTTCCATGGACGCGACCAGGGCCCGCAGCGGCAACAGCATAGCACTGACGTGGGGTGCCAGCACATGGCATTCCTTAATGTCGGCCACAAAATGGCTTTTGCGTTCGTGAAAACCAATCAGCACTTCGCCCTTTTTTCGCACAAAGCGCACCGACAGGCGTGCCCGGTAGCGGTAGCCCCAGGTCGGGCCTTCGATCGGGCGCATCACGGTTTCTGGTTTGACTTTGCCTATGTGCCAGAGGTTGTCTTCCAGCACGCGTTGCTTGACCGCCACCTGGGCGCTGGCGTGCAAATGCTGCATCTTGCAGCCGCCGCAGGCGTTGTGCTGCAAGCCAAAATGCGGGCAGGCCGGGCGCACGCGCTGGGACGACTCGACATGAATTTCCGTCAGCGTGCCTTTTTCGAAACTGCTTTTGCTGCGGTGGATGTGGGCGCTGACCACCTCAAAAGGCAGCGCGCCATCGATGAAGACTACTTTGCCGTCGCTGCGGTGGGCAACGCCCTGGGCTTCAAGGTCCAGGGATTTGACGGCCAGCCAGCCTTCGGGCAGGGCTGCGGCGGGAGTATCAGAAGGGGCGTCTTGCATCGCCCCATTCTCTCAGGTCAGCGTGCGGGCAAGTACTTGGCCGGATCTACCGGTTTGCCCTGCTTGCGCACCTCAAAATGCAGCTTGACGCGGTCCGCATCGGTGCTGCCCATCTCGGCAATCTTCTGGCCTTTTTTGACCGTCTGGTCTTCCTTGACTAGCAAGGTCTGGTTGTGGGCATAGGCCGTGAGGAACAAGCTGTTGTGCTTGACGATGATGAGCTTGCCGTAGCCGCGCAGGCCGGCGTCGGCATAGACCACCTTGCCGTCTGCTGCGGCGAGCACCGCGTCACCGCTGGCACCGCCTATATCGACGCCCTTGCGATTTTTTGCTTCGTCAAACCCGTCCAGTACATCGCCCTTGGCGGGCCAGGCAAAGCTGATGTCGTCTTCCAAGGCAGAGGCCGCAGGGGTTGAACTGGGCGCTGGTGCGGCGGCTGCTTTCGCTGGGGCAGAAGCGGGCGCGGATGCTGCCGTCGCAGCGGGCAGTGGCGCTGATATGACTTTGGCGCTTGCGACCGGTTTGCTCACCGCCGCCTCTTCTGGGGGGACTATGCGCAACACTTGGCCTATCTCGATGCGGTTGGGGTTTTCTAAGGCGTTCCAACGTGCCAGGTCGCGGTGGCTTTGGCCCGACTCCAAGCCAATACGAATTAAGGTGTCGCCCTGCTTGACGGTGTAATAGCCCGGTTTACCCGCGTTGCTATCGACCACCACGGCCGGCCCGTTGGCAGGGGCCGCAGACACCTCCGGGGTGGGCGTGCTGATTTGCGTGGCGACCCTTCCACGGTCCTCTACCGGGGCGCGCAAGCCGGGTTTTGAACTGCACGCCGCCAAGGTCAGCAGACCAACCGTAGCCAAGAAAGCGCAGTAGCGCAGCAGTTTTTTTGCCATCGCATCCATTTCCATTTGTGTTTTTTCAGGCCAGGCCAGATTTTAGGGGCACAAAATGCACCGCTTCCAGAATGGTTTGGCGCAGGCCCGCAGCGGTTTTGTCGACCACCACCAAGGCCTGCGCTGTTGCCCTCGCGCTCATCTCACCCGCCCTGCCCTGGATTGCGGTGCGCTGTGCCACCGGCGCCACCAGCCGACCGCCCACTGCGAGTTGGTCTGTCCACGCCGTGGGCAAGGCTTCGCCCCCGGCTGCAGCCACAATAGCGGCGTAGGGCGCTCCCTGCGCGTAGCCCAGCATGCCGTCGCCCAGCAGCAAATGCACATGGGCGAGGCGAAGGTGGCGCAAATTGTCGCGTGCCTTCTCGTGCAGGCCACGCAAGCGCTCTATGGTGTAAACCTCGGTAGCAAGTTCGCTCAACACGGCTGCCTGGTAGCCGCAGCCAGTGCCGATCTCCAGTACCCGGCCCAGCTTGCCGCCCACGCCATTGCAAAGCAGCTCCAGCATCCGGGCCACGACGCCAGGCTTGGAAATGGTTTGCCCCAGGCCAATGGGCAAACTGGTGTCTTCATAAGCCTGGTTGACGAGGGCGCTGTCCACAAAACGGTGGCGCTCCACGCGGCCCATGGCCGAGAGCACGCGCGGGTCGCGCAGGCCCTGCGCCGCCAGTTTTTGCACCATGCGCTGGCGCACCGCACTGGAGTCCATGCCCAAACCCTGCGGCGCATTGGCATTGCTGACCGGCTTTGCCTTGGCGCTGAGGACGCTGCTGTCCAAGCGTGCAGGAAACGAGGGCCGCTGCTTCATTCCAAGTCGGAGGCAGCAGCTGGGGCAAAAAGGGCCGCGCTTTGAGCCCAGTCGCCCATGCTCAGGTGGTCGGTCAAGTCAATCTTCAGTGGGGTGATGGACACGTGGCCCAAGGTGGTGGCGTGAAAGTCCGTGCCCTCGGCATCGTCCTTGGCCGGACCCGCAGCGCCTATCCAGTACATGGTCTCGCCGCGCGGACTGGTCTGTTTGATCACCGGTTCGGCTGCGTGGCGCTTGCCCAGGCGGCACAGCTTGGCTGGCCCGATTTGCGCATAAGGCAGGTTGGGAATGTTGACATTGAGCAACCAAGGCGGCCCGCCCAGCATCTGGTGCTGGGCCATGGACAGCACCAGTTCACGCGCTTTGCGGGCGGCGGATTCAATCTCTAGCCAGTCTTTGTGGACTTGAGAAAAGGCAATGGCTGGGACGCCAAACAAATAGCCCTCCATTGCCGCGCCCACGGTGCCCGAATAAATAGTGTCGTCGCCCATATTGGCGCCGTTGTTGATGCCTGAGACCACCAAGTCGGGCCGGTAGTCCAGCAGGCCCGAGAGGGCGATGTGCACGCAGTCTGCCGGGGTTCCGTTCACGTAGCGAAAACCGCTGGCGCCACGGTGCACGTACAAAGGGGCGTTCAGGGTGAGCGCATTGGACTTGGCGCTGTTGTTGTGCTCGGGTGCGATGACCTCTACATCTGCCACCTCTTTGAGCGCGTTGAACAAGGCCAGCAGTCCGGGCGCCTGGTAGCCGTCGTCATTAGAGATCAGGATTTTCATAGGAAATTAGAGCGAAAGTTCATTGTAGGCGGCGTCACGCCTGGGACAGACTGCCAGCGGCTGCCTGAGGCGCGCACCCCTATGATCACCCGATTTAACGGAGAGACTTTGTATGCACGCTTGGCTATGTGAAAACCCCGTGGGCGTGGACGCCCTGACCTGGACCGAAATGCCCACCCCCGCGCCCAAGGCCGGCGAAGTGCTGATCGAAATCAAGGCCGCCAGCCTGAATTTTCCTGATCTGCTCATCGTGCAAAACAAGTACCAGATGAAACCCGCCCTGCCCTTTGTGCCGGGCTCGGAACACGCGGGCATCGTGCAAGCGGTGGGAGAAGGCGTCACCCACCTTCAAGCCGGCCAAGCCGTGGCCTGCCTGAGCGGCACAGGTGGCTTTGGCAGCCACACCATTGCGCCTGCGGCGCTGTGCATGCCGCTGCCACCTGGATTCCCTATGGTGGACGCTGCGGCCTTCATCATGATTTACGCCACCTCACACCATGCGCTGATCGACCGCGCGGCGCTCAAGGCCGGTGAAACCGTGTTGGTGCTCGGTGCGGCGGGGGGCGTGGGCACTTCGGCCATCCAGATTGCCAAGGCCGCAGGCGCGCATGTGATTGCAGCCGCGTCCACCGACGAAAAATGTGCTTTGTGCACATCCATTGGCGCGGACGCCACCATCAACTACAGCACCGAGAACCTGCGCGACGCCCTCAAAACGCTCACCAAGGGCAAAGGCCCGGACGTGATTTACGACCCGGTGGGCGGCGACTTTGCCGAACCGGCCTTTCGCTCCATTGCTTGGCGCGGGCGCTACCTGGTGGTGGGTTTTGCCGCAGGCCCCATTCCGGCCCTGCCCTTCAACCTGGCGTTGCTCAAAGGTGCATCCATTGTGGGCGTGTTCTGGGGCGACTTTGCCAAGCGCGAACCCAAGGCCAGCGCCGCCGCCATGTCCGAGTTAGCCCAGTGGTACGGCCAGGGCAAGATCAAGCCCGTCATCGACCGCACCATGCCTATGGCCGATCTGAAAGCCGCCTTCGCCCACATGGGTTCGCGCGGGGTGATGGGCAAGCTGGTGATGGTGAACTGAGCTGCAAAGCGCATAAGAAATGGGGGGTCAGATTCCAATTTACTTTGTAAATTGGAATCTGACCCCCATTTCTGTGACCCCATTTCTTCAATTAATTGGAATCTGACCCCAATTAAAGAAGGTTCAATGCCGGAAGTGGCGCACGCCCGTATAGACCATGGCCACACCGCGCTCGTTGGCTGCGGCTACCACTTCGTCGTCGCGCATGCTGCCGCCGGGCTGGATGATGCAGCTCGCGCCGGCGTCCACCACCACGTCCAGGCCGTCGCGAAAGGGAAAGAAGGCGTCGCTGGCTACTACCGTGCCTGCCAGTGACAGCCCAGCGTGTTCGGCCTTGATGCTGGCAATGCGGGCAGAGTCCAGGCGGCTCATTTGGCCCGCGCCCACGCCCATGGTCATGCCGTTGTGGCAAAACACAATCGCGTTGGATTTGACGTACTTGGCGACCGTCCAGGCAAACAGCAGGTCTTGTAGCTGCGCGGCCGTGGGTTGCACGGTGGTCACCACTTTGAGGTCGGCCAGACCGAGGGTGTGGTTGTCAGCGGTCTGGATCAAGAGGCCCGAGCCGACGCGCTTGATGTCCGTGGCGTTGCGGCCCTGCTCCCAGGCGCTTGCGCCCGCAGCCTGCCCAAGCGCGCGCGGCAAAGCGATCTGCAACACCCGCACATTGGCCTTGGCCTGAAAAATGACCAGCGCCGCCGGGGTGAAGGCCGGGGCCATGAGCACCTCGACAAACTGCTTAGAAATTTGCAAGGCCGCCGCCTCGTCCACCGGGCAGTTGAAGGCAATGATGCCGCCAAAGGCCGAGGTGGGGTCGGTGGAAAAAGCCTTGGAATAGGCCGACAGCGCGTTGGAGGCCACCGCCACGCCGCAAGGGTTGGCGTGCTTGACGATGACGCAGGCCGGTGTGTCAAAGCTTTTGACGCATTCCCAGGCGGCGTCGGCGTCTGCAATGTTGTTAAAGCTCAATTCCTTGCCTTGCAACTGCTGCGCCGTGACCAGCGAGCCAGGTGCGGGGTGCAAGTCGCGGTAAAACGCGGCGCTTTGGTGCGGGTTTTCGCCGTAGCGCAGGTCTTGCACCTTGACAAAGCGCCCGTTGGACTGGGCCGGAAACGCGGCAATGCTGCCATCGCTTTGGATGCTGGACAAATAGTCGCTGATCGCGCCGTCGTACTGGCTGATGCGGTTGAAGGCGGCCACGGACAGGGCGAACTTGGTCTTGTCGCTCACGGCGCCGGTGCTTTGCAGCTCGGCCAGAACCGGGGCGTATTGCGAGGCGTCGGTCAACACGGCCACGTCTTTCCAGTTTTTGGCCGCGCTGCGTACCATGGCTGGGCCGCCTATGTCGATGTTTTCTATCGCATCTTCCAGAGTGCAGCCGGGTTTGGCCACCGTGGCTTCGAACGGATAGAGGTTGACCACCAGAAAGTCGATGGTGTCGATGCCGTGGTCGGCCAGTGCGGCCATGTGGGCCGGCACGTCGCGGCGGGCCAGCAGGCCGCCGTGCACGCGGGGGTGCAGGGTTTTGACGCGGCCGTCCAGCATTTCTGGAAATCCCGTCATTTGCGCCACCTCGGTCACCGGCAGGCCGTGCTCGGCCAGCAGTTTGGCGGTGCCGCCGGTGGACAAGAGGGCGATGCCCAGGCCGTGCAAGGCTTGGGCGAGTTCGAGGACCCCGGTTTTGTCCGAGACAGAAATCAGTGCATTCATAAAAGCTGGTGTTCCAAAAGTTTTTTATGGAGGGTGTTGCGGTTCAGGCCTAGCCACTTTGCGGCTTTGGACTGGTTGTTGGCGGCGGCCACCATCACCAACTCCAACAGCGGCTTTTCGACCGCACGCACCAGCATCTCGTGCATGCCGTGGGGCTCCAGACCATCCAGGTCGCGCAAATAGGCTTCCAAGCTGGCGCGCACGCATTCGTCAAGTTGATGTTTGCTCATAGCGCAGCCTCCATGCGGTGTTCAGGCAATGGGACCGGCGTGGCGCCAGGGGTCAAACAGGGCTGTGCCGGTGGAATGCGGTCCATGGTGTCGTTCAATCGGTCTAGAAAATGCGCCACTGCGGCGACTTGGCTGGCGCTGTCTTCCAGCGCGTTCATGCAATGGCGAAATGCCTCCCCTCCAGGCAAGCTGCGCACATACCAGCCGATGTGTTTGCGCGCGGTGCGCACGCCGCTGAATTCGCCGTAGAGGCTGTAATGGTCGTGCAGGTGTTCGATGAGCAAGCGCTTGACTTCGCTCACCAGCGGCGGCGCCAGGTGCTCGCCAGTTTCCAAAAAATGGGCGATTTCACGAAATATCCAGGGCCGGCCCTGGGCAGCACGGCCCACCATGATGGCGTCTGCACCGGTCCGTCGAAGCACCTCACGCGCTTTCTCAGGGCTGCTGATGTCACCGTTGGCGACCACAGGAATATGCAGTGCGGCTTTGACTGCGGCAACCGTGTCGTATTCGGCCGCGCCCTTGTAAGCCTGCTCGCGGGTGCGGCCGTGCACGGTGACCATTTGCACGCCCGCATCCTGCGCGGCCAGGGCGATGGAAAGCGCGTTTTTGTGACTTTGACACCAGCCAGTGCGCATCTTCAAGGTCACAGGCACATTGGCGGATGCGCAGGCTTGCACCACCGCGTCGATGATGGACAAGGCCAGAGCCTCGTCTTGCATCAGGGCCGAACCGGCCCATTGGTTGCACACTTTTTTGACTGGGCAGCCCATATTGATGTCGATGATTTGCGCACCGCGGTCCACGTTGTAGCGCGCCGCATCGGCCATCATGGCGGCGTCAGTTCCGGCAATTTGCACCGCAATCGGCCCCGGCTCGCCGTCGTGGTTGGCGCGCCTGGACGTCTTGAGCGTGTCCCACAAATCGCGGCGCGAGGTAACCATTTCACTGACCGCATAGCCCGCACCCAAGCGTTTGCACAACTGGCGAAACGGACGGTCCGTCACCCCCGCCATGGGGGCGACAAAAAGGGAGTTTGCCAAGGCAAACGGGCCAATGAACATGGGTAAGTAGACGGGTTTGGAGGAAAGCGCGCTCGGCGGGACGCCGGGGGGATGGATTCTACCGGCCTCCTATTTCAGCCGGTGTGGCGCGCAGGCTGGGTGCGGGCGAACTTTCTTATTCGCAAACACTTAGCTTTGGTTTCACTTTGCTCTGGTTTCGCCAGCTTCAGGGTCTTGCCTTGGCCGCTGCCTATACTGATCCACCGATGGAAGCCCTGCTGCAACACATTCTCCACCTGCTGGCGCTGCCCGAGTACGGTCTAAGCACACTGTTTGTGGTGTCCTTTCTTTCAGCCACTTGGCTGCCCCTGGGGTCTGAGCCAGCGGTGCTGGGCCTGATCCAACTCAACCCGGCCGAGTACTGGCCGGTGATTTGCGTGGCCACGGTGGGCAACACTTTAGGCGGCGCGCTGGACTGGTGGATGGGCTATGGCGCGAGCAAGCTGGCGCCGCTTGGCAAACCCCAATCCGCACACAGCCGGGCGCTGGTTTGGCTGAAAAAGCTCGGACCCAAGGCCTGTTTGTTGGGCTGGCTGCCGGTGGTGGGCGACCCGCTGTGCTCGGTAGCGGGCTGGCTCAGAATGCCGTTTTGGCCCTGCCTGGGCTATATGTTCATCGGCAAGTTCTTGCGCTACGTGATCATGACGTACGCCTTTTTTGCCATCCTGCGCCTGTTTGCGTAACTATCGCCCAGGCCTTGGGCGACTCAGGGCTTGCGCACCTCGTTGATCTCTAGCGCAATGCCTTGGCTGCCCAATGCCACTGGGCCTACTTGGCCGCTCAAGTCACCGGGCTGGGGAATGGCGTCACCCGACTTGCTGATGCGCGCGCCCAGCACCACCTGCGCTGACGACGACAGCAGCATGGAAGGGGACATGGACTTGCTGTCGTCGAGCGTGAATCGGTGAGGCAAGTCCTTGACCTGCACGCGCTCGGCCGCCAGTGGCATACGCCCACCACTCGCAGGTCGGGCAAAGATAAACACCGTGTCCTGCGGGCTGACTTGGGCGCGCAAATCTGGCGATAAGCTGACCGTTCCGCCCACCGAGGCCGCTGCAGCTACAGGCGTTTTGGTGGCCGCTTCGGGCGCTTTGTTGGCCGCTTCGGGCGCAGCACTGGGCTGCGGCGCGCTGGCGCCGGGCAGGCCTGCGCGGCTGCGCGCTTCTTGCAAGCTGACCAACACCTGTTGCACCAAGGGGTTTTCAGCCGGTCCGATTTTTTCCACTTCGCTCCAATAGCGCGCGGCTTGCGCGTAGTCCTTGCGCATAAAGGCCTCGGTGCCTGCCAACGCAAGAGCCTTCAGGTTGGAGGGATCGACCTTGAGCGCCTGGGCGATGAGCTTCATAGGCGCCCCGGACAAACTGCGCTGGTTCTTCACCCCCAGGGCGTCGGCGTAATCAACCAACAAAGATGCGTCATCTTTGCGCAGCGCGACTGCACGGGCGTAGGCGTCCAGCGCCTCGTCGTTGCGCTCCATCACGCTGTAAGAGCGGGCCAGCATGGCCCAGCCTTCGCCGTCGGTGGGGTTTTGCTTGAGCCGCTCGGCCAGTTGGTCCACCATGGCCGCAATTTGATCGGAACTGGGCTGCCCGGCGCCCTCGCCTTCGCTGGCCGTTTGCGCAACTTGCGCTTGCTGCGCAGGCCCACCCTTGAACCAGTAGCCCACACCGGCAATCAGCACAATGCCCAGCGCCAATCCGGCCAGCAAGCGCGCGTACGCAGCGGGACTGTGGACCGGCGCGCCAGACGGGTCGTGCAGCAGCACATCGAGCAGGCGCCGCTCCAGGGCAGCGGTCTGCTGGTCCAATTGGGCCTGCGACAAGGCGCCGCTGGCATGGCGGGCTTGCAGCTCGGCGAGTTGGCGCCTGAAGGGGGTGGTCAAGGATTCGAGGGCAGTCGGCATATTCAGGGTCTGATAGGGGTCGGTGTTGGCAGCAGAACGGTGGAGCCGTAATGCGGCGCCAGCGCAAGCGGGGCGGCGTCAGGGCGTCGCATCGGGCTCTTCGGGCTCAAACTGGTCTGCGGCCATGCGGCTGCGACGGCGCAAAACCACAAACAAGGTTCCCAAGCCAATCAGCACCATCGCTGCCGGGCCAAACCACAGCAGCGCGGTCGCCACCTTGAACGGCGGGCGGTAGAGCACGAAGTCGCCATAGCGCGCCGTCATGTAGTCAGTAATTTGCTGGTCGGTCTGGCCGGCTTGCAGCATTTCGCGCACCTGGCGGCGCAGGTCCACCGCCAAATCGGCGTGCGAATCGGCAATGGTTTGGTTCTGGCACACCAGGCAGCGCAATTCGCTGGCAATGGCCGTCATGCGGGCTTCAAGCGCCGGGTCTTCGACTGCGGGTGCAGCCTCATTCGCCCAAGCGGCGCCCAAGCTGCAGGCCAGCAGGCCCGCCACCAGCAGGTTCAAAAGGCGATTAACCATTGAGTTTCCTCACCAAAGGTTCAATTTGCGTGCGTAGTACTTCGGGCGTGACCGGTCCGATGTGCTTGAAGCGCACCATGCCCTGGCGGTCAATGATGAAGGTCTCGGGCACGCCGTAGACGCCAAAGTCAATGCCCACACGGCCATCCAGGTCGGACAGCGACGCGGTGTAGGGGTTGCCAAAATCGGCCAACCACTTGCGTCCAGCGTCGGGCTTGTCCTTGTAGTTCAGTCCGTAGATTGGCAGTAGTTTGGCCTTGGCAAACTCCACCAGCAGCGGGTGCTCCTGGCGACAGGCCACGCACCAGGATGCCCACACGTTCAGCAACCAGACCTTGCCCAGCAGGTCATCGCGGCTTATTTTTTGCTCCGGCTTGTCCAGCCGCGCCAGTGCGAACGCGGGCGCCGGTTTGTCAATCAGGGGCGAAGGCACTTCTTTGGGGTCCAGGCGCAGGCCAATTCCCAAAAACACCACGAGCACCAAAAAAATGCCCATCGGCAGCAAAAACTTGAGGTACTTCACGCCACGGCCTCCGGTTTGCGGCGGTAGCGCCGGTCGGTGACCGCCAGCAAACCGCCCAAGGCCATCAGCAGGCATCCGCCCCAAATCCAGTCAATAAAGGGCTTGACGTAGACACGCACAATCCAGGCGCCGCCTTCCACCTGCTCGCCCAGCGACACATACAAGTCGCGCGTCACACCGGCGTCAATCGCGGCCTCGGTCATCGGGTTTTGCTGTACGCGGTAAATGCGCTTCTCGGGCCGCATCTGTATCGGCGTCCCGTCGCCGCGAGCGACTTGCATCTGGCCTTGCACCGCCACGTAATTCGGCCCTTGGCGCTCTTTGACACCACCAAAGGTAAAGGTGTAGCCGCGCACGGTGGTGGTGTCGCCCACCGCCATCTTGACGTCGCGCTCTACCTCGTAGGTCTTGACCATGACCACGCCAAAACAAAAGGCGGCAATGCCCAGGTGCGCCACCATCATGCCCACCAGTGCGCGCGGAATATGCCGTGCCTTGGCCCAGGCCTGCGACCAGGCGCTGCCCGCCGGGTGCACGCGCTCCCACAAGTCGGTCGCCACCGAACCCACTATCCAAAACGCCATCACCAGCCCCAGGGTGGATACCAGTCGCACCTCACCGGCCAGGGCACCCACGCCGATGGACGCCAGCACGGCCACCACTGCCGCCCAGCGCAGGCGCAGCGCAAGCGAGGGCAAATCGGTCTCTTTCCAGCGCGCCAAGGGGCCAATGCCCATTAAAAACACGGTGGGCGCCATCAGCGGCATGAAGACAGCATCGAAATACGGAGGGCCTACTGAAATCTTGCCCAGCCCCAGGGCGTCAAGCAGCAGCGGGTACAACGTGCCAAGCAAAATGGCCAGCGCTGCCACCAGCAGAAGCACGTTATTGCCCAAGAGCGCAGACTCTTTGGACCACAGCGCAAAGCGCTTGCCCAAGCCCACGCTAGGCGCGCGCCAGGCGTACAAGGCAAAGGACGCACCCACCACGATGGTCAAAAACGCCAGAATGAACAAACCCCGGCTCGGGTCGGTGGCAAAAGCGTGCACCGAGGACAGCACGCCTGAGCGCACCAAAAACGTGCCCAGCAGTGAGAACGAGAACGCCAAAATCGCCAGCAGCACCGTCCAGGACTTGAAGCTATTGCGCTTTTCGGTGACCGCCAGCGAGTGGATCAGCGCCGTGCCCAAGAGCCAGGGCATGAGCGAGGCGTTTTCTACCGGGTCCCAAAACCACCAGCCGCCCCAGCCCAGTTCGTAATACGCCCACGAGCTGCCCAAGGCGATGCCAATGGTCAAAAACATCCAGGCCACCGTGGTCCAGGGCCGCGTCCAGCGCGCCCAGGTGCTGTCCAGGTTGCCGCCCAAAAGCGCGGCGATGGCAAAAGCAAAAGCCACCGAGAAGCCCACATAGCCCATGTACAGCATGGGCGGGTGAATCACCATGCCTGGGTCTTGCAGCAGCGGGTTCAGGTCACGCCCCTCCAGGGGCGCAGGGAACAAACGGTCAAACGGGTTGGAGGTAAACAGCATAAAGAGCAAAAACCCAACGCTCACCAAGCCCATCACCGCCAAAATGCGCGCCACCACGGCCTGCGGCAGGTGGCGGCTGAAGGCGGCCACCGCCAACGTCCAAAGACACAGCATTTCTACCCACAGCAGCAGCGAACCTTCATGCCCACCCCACACGCCGGCAATGCGGTACTGCAACGGCAGCGCGGTGTTGGAGTTCGATGCCACGTACAAGACCGAAAAGTCGTGCTGCACAAAGGACACCACTAGGCAAGCAAACGCAAACGTCACCAGCGCAAACAGCGTGTAAGCCCCAAGACGGGCCGTAGACATCCAGTCGCTGCGGCCCCTTGCTGCTCCGGCCATCGGCACCGTGCCCAGTGCGAGCGCCACGCCCAAGGCGAGCCACAGGGCGAAGTGGCCCATTTCAGGAATCAAAGTCATTTCGCAGGTACCAAAGTTGTTGCCGCCTTTTGGTTGGCAATGGCGGCGTTTTTCAAAGCCTCGGCCGCCTCAGGCGGCATGTAGTTCTCGTCGTGCTTGGCCAGCACTTCTTTGGCCAGAAACACGCCGTTTTCTAGCTGCCCCTGGGCCACCACGCCTTTGCCCTCTTTGAACAGGTCGGGCAAGATGCCCGAGAACTGCACCGGTACCACCTTGGCCGTGTCGGTCACTTCAAAGGCCACTTTCACCCCGTCACGCTTGACGCTGCCCTCGACCACCAAACCGCCCAGACGAAAGGTGCGTCCGCTGGGCGCTTCTTTGGCGTCAATTTGCGTGGGGGTGTAGAAAAACACCAAATTGCTCTGAAAAGCGTTCAGCACCAGCGCCGTGGCCGCGCCGACCACGGCGAGGATTCCCAGTGCGATGGCCATGCGTTTGCGCCGTGGCGTCATAAGTCCGTATCCTCTTTGTGTTCTTGAATCTGCGCGATTGCCTTGCGCTGGCGTTGTCTGGCGCCAATCACCTCTGCCAGCAAGCCCAGCGCTACCACGGCGTAAGAGCCCCACACGTACAGGCCATAGCCGCCCATGGCCCAAAAATCGCCCCAGCTCGCCCAGATCATGCCGTCACCTCCTGCGCCCAGCGGGTGTGGCGCTCACGCTCCAAAATAATGCTGCGCACCCGGTACAAGGCCATGGCAATGGTGTAGGCCCAGCAGGCCAGCGCCATCAGCAGCATGGCCCACAACATGGTGTGCGCCATGCTCGAACCTTTGGTGACAGACACCGACGCGCCCTGGTGCAAGGTGTTCCACCACGTCACCGAGAAATAAATGATGGGCACGTTCACCGCCCCCACCAGCGCCAGCAGGCCACCGGCCTTGTCGGCGCGGCGCGGGTCCTCAATGGCGCTGGTCAGGGCGATGTAGCCCATGTACAGAAAAAACAAAATCAGCTCGGACGTAAGGCGCGCGTCCCACACCCACCAAGTACCCCACATGGGCTTGCCCCACAGAGCGCCGGTCCACAGCGACAAAAAGGTAAACAGCGCGCCGGTGGGAGCCAAGGCCTGGGTCATCATGCCCGAGAGGCGGGTGTTGAAAGTAAAGCCCAAAAATGCCCAAAACGCCATGGCCAGATAGATCACCATGGACATCCAGGACGCGGGCACGTGGACAAAAATAATGCGGTAGCCCTCGCCTTGCTGAAAGTCGGTGGGCGCAACAAAAAAGCCCATGTAAAGGCCCACGGCGGCCAGCGCTGCGGCAAGCACGGCAAAGGGCTTCCAGAGCTTGCCCGCCAAATGGTAAAAAGTTTGGGGCGCTGCCCAATGGAACAATTTCAAAGTCATTTATTCAAGCGCAACGCGCAGTGCGGTGGCACACACCCAAGGGCCAAAAAACGCCGCAAGCACCAGCATAGCCATCAGTATCGAAAGGTGGGCAGCGTAACCTATGCCGCTGACCTGCGCCTCCACCGCCCCAGCGCCAAACACCAGGGCAGGAATGTACAAAGGCAGAACCAGCAGGGACAGCAGCACCTCGCCGCCACGCACGCCCAAGGTGAGCGCGGCGCCAACCGCGCCTATGAGCGACAGCAAAGGCGTGCCCACCAGCAGGGTCAGCACCAAGGCCTGCATAGCGCCACCGTCCAGGTCAAACTGCAGGGCCAGCACCGGCGCCAACACAGCCAGGGGCAGGCCCGAGAGCAACCAATGCGCCAGTATTTTTGCGCCCACCAGCACCGGCAGCGGCGTGGCCGACAAGGCCATTTGCTCCAGCGTGCCATCCTGAAAATCGGCTGAGAACAATCGCCCGAGAGACAGCAAACTGGCCAGCAAGGCGCCCACCCACAAAATGCCGGGCGCAATTTTGCGCAAGACGCCCAGTTCGGGGCCAATGCCCAAGGGGAAGAGGCTCGCCACCACCACAAAAAAGAACAGCGCAGTCAGCACCTCGCTCTTGCGGCGCATGGCCAGGCGCACATCGCGCTGCACCACGGCAAAAAAAGAACTCATGCGTCCAAGCGGTAGCTGCTGCCCCGCCCCCGCAAATCCATGGCTTGGTGGCTGGTAAACAAGGCCATGCCGCCGCCCTGCACATGCGCGGAAATGGCGTCCGCCACCAAAGCCTGGGCTTGAACGTCCAGCGCGACAAAGGGTTCGTCCAGCACCCACAAGGGCGCGTTTTGCAAAAACAAGCGCGCCAGCGCTACGCGTCGCTTTTGCCCCTGCGACAAGACCCGCACCGGTAAGCGGGTGCGCCCGCGCAAGCCCAGGCGCTGCAAGGCCGACACCGCCTGCGTATGCGCAAAGCCGCGCCCGGCAATCGCCGCGTCGGCTTGCAGGTTTTCGATGGCCGTGAGTTCTTCTTTGAGCGCCAGCGCGTGGCCCAAGTACAGCAGTTCGGCATGAAACGCATCTGGGGCCTGGGCCAGCGGCTGCCCCCGCCAAGTCACCTGGCCGTGGGCCGGAGGTGTAAAGCCACTAACGATGCGCAGCAAACTGGTTTTGCCCGATCCGTTGGCGCCTTCGAGTTGCAGCCACTGGCCCGCCGTCAAGTCGAAATTCACCCCCGAGAACAGGGTTTTTTCGCCGCGAACGCAAGACAGGTCAGAGACAGAAAGCATGCAATGGAAAGGAATCGGGCTGGGGAGATGAATACCAGGGCCCGCGCGCCGTGCCCAAGGTCTGGCAAGACGAATAAAACCCAAGACCCCGGATTCTAGGCGTGCCGCTTAATCCACCACGGGCGCCACGGTCACCCGCACATCGAGGGTGTGGTGGGAGCCGCCTTGCAGCACGCCACGCAAGGGCGACACGTCGGCAAAGTCGCGCCCCAAGGCCAGCCGCACATAGTCCAAGCCCGGCGTGCCCCAGCCAGCACGGTCATTGGTGGGGTCCAGGTCCAACCAGCCGCCATGGGGCAGACCCCGCGCGCCGCCCCAATCGGGCAAATACACCGCCACCCAGGCGTGCGAGGCGTCGGCGCCGGTCAGGCGCGGATGACCGGGCGGCGGCTCGGTGAGCAAATAGCCGCTCACATAACGCGCCGCCAGCCCCAGCGAACGCAGGCACGCCAGCATCACATGCGCAAAGTCTTGGCACACGCCACGGCGCTCGGCCAGCACTTCTAGCGCTGGGGTGCTGATGTCGGTGCTGTGCGACTCGTACACAAAATCGCGGTGGATGCGGTGCATCAGGTCGCAAGCGGCATCGGCCAAGGGCCGACCTGCGCCAAAGCTGGCCGCCGCATACGCAGCAAAAGCCGGGTCCACCGGGGCGTGGTGGGAGGCGTAGCTGAGTTCACTGGCCGCGTCGCTGGGCTGGCCCGCCGCGTAGCAAAACAGCTCGCGCGCCACCTCCCAGGCCGCGCTGCCGCGCCGCGCCTGCGCCAAGGGTTCCAAGAGCAGGGCCTGCGGATCGGCGCCGCCCAGAGGCGGCAGCTCGCCGGGCATGCCCATGGCGTCCACCAAATCGCCCTGGGGCGCGTGCGTCAAAACCTCGCTGACCGCGCACACCACCATAGTCTGGTGGTAGCCCGCCATGGCCCAGTAGCTGCGGTGGTTGCCAAAAGCGTCGCTGCGCGTGTCTTGGTCTGCCGGGGTGGGCGTGATGGTCAGGTGGTGGCTCAGGCAGGTTTGGTAGGGCGTACTGGGCGGCTGCAGGTGCGCAATGTGCTGCGCTGTCTCCACGCCAGGCACGTAGTCGTAGCGGGTCTCGTGCGTGATGCGCAAGTGCATTCAGGCACCCACGCTTTGCGAGGACTCGCCGCTGTGCGCAAAAAACAAAGCGTTCAGGCTGTCCGAGGTGGCATGTGCGGCGTCGCGGCAGTCTTGCAATAGCGACAGCAAGGTGGGAGTGGTGTGAAAACCGTCCGGGCACAGGGTGCGCAGATCGGCATTCACCAGTTTCGGCACCCGGTCGGCCAGGGCTTGGGTGCGCCCGTCGGCCAAACCCGCCATGCGCGCCAGGCGGCCGCGCAGCGTGTGCGCCACCCAGGCCAGGGCGCGGGGGTTGTCGGCGTTGGTGAGCAGCAGCTCCAGCAAAGCGCCCACGGTGCGCGACTGCTGGTACTGGGCGTGAAAGCTGATGGTGCTGTCAAACAGTGCCAGCACCGCATCAAAACCCGCCTGCTCTTGCAAAGCGCCGGCGCGCACCGCGCTGGCCAGGGCGTAGGCCAAAAAGTCCAGGCGCTCAATATGGCGGCCAATGGAGAGCAGGCGCCAGCCGTCGTCGCGGCTCATGCGGTCGGTTTGTGCGCCGGTCAGGGCCGCCATGAGTTGGCTGGTGCGCACCAGCACGCGCTGGGCTTGCACCGGGTCGTGCCGGTCGGTCACGTCGGGCTGCAAAATCGTGTTTTGCGCTTGCTCGATCAGGCTCCAGTGCTCGGGTGAGAGCCGCTCGCGCACGCAAGACGCCGCCAAAAACACCGCATTGAGGTTAAAGCCCACGCCCGTGGTGTGCTGGGTGTCCCACAAGCCCGCCACCAATGAGCGCTCAAACACCCGGCGCGACTGCTGGGCTGCTGGCACGCCGGCCACCACCAGCCCGTGGCTGACCGCCATGTGGTTGAGCCACGCCACCAGCGGCGCGCAGCTTTGGTCTTCGCTGCCCAGCACGTCCAGGGCCAGGCGGGTGAGGCGCAAGGTGTTTTCGCTGCGCTCGGTGTAGCGGCCCATCCAAAACAGGTTTTCAGCCGCCCTGCTGGTCACGATGCGCTGGCGGTGCGCCGCTTGCGCCAGCGCAGGCAGCAAGGAAGGGGTGGCCGCCAACGAGCCGCCCGAGGGCGCGCTCTGGCGGGCTAAGCCTGCGCTGTGGGACAGCGCTGCGCCCTGCCCTGCACCCTGCGCTTGCGCCTGGGTCTGTTCTAGGGATAGCGACGGGAACAGCGGCGGGGTCTGATCCTGGGATGGCAATGGGGTTTGCGACTGGTTCTGTGTCTGGTTCTGTGTCTGGTTCTGGCTCTGGCTCTGGCTCTGGCTCTGCGTTTGGCTCTGTGTCTGGTTCTGCGACTGCGCTGGCGCCACCTGCGCCGCGCCATGGCGGCGCGCCAGCACCCACACATCGGCGCTGCTGCCGCCGCGCTGCATGGAGGCAATGCCCTCGCGCGTGCCCAGGCGCGCCAGGCCGCCGGGCAGCACGCTCCAGCCGCCTTGCGCATTGGCCAGGGCAAACACCCGAAGGATCACTGGGCGCTCGCAAATGGAGGGCGTGGCTGGGTCCGCCAGCCACACCGGCGTGTGCGACACCGGTAAAAACGCTTGCAAGGTGTGGGACGTGCCGTCGCGAAAAATGCGGCCCGACCACTCGTCGCGCTCGCGCTGCGACAAATTACGCCCCATCA
The DNA here is from genome assembly GCA_947442105.1 of Comamonadaceae bacterium. GTDB lineage: Bacteria > Pseudomonadota > Gammaproteobacteria > Burkholderiales > Burkholderiaceae_C > Allorhodoferax. The sequence continues at coordinate 56,701 of CANEVH010000020.1, forward strand.
CCGGCTCAAAACTGTGGCGCCCGGAAAAAGCGGGGTAGCTGGGCTTGATGACGCAGTCCGCCATGCGCGGCAGCACCTGCTGCATGGCGCTGCGCTCGCCGCACCACCAGCTCTGAATGGCGGGCAACTTCAACTCTTCGCCCAGCACCGCTTTGGCCAGCGCCGGCATAAAGCCCAAGAGCGCGCTGGACTCCAAAAAGCCCGAGCCCGGCGCGTTGGCCACCAGCACATTGCCTGCGCGCACCGCTTGCAACAGGCCGGGCACGCCCAGGGTGGACTCGGCGCGCAGCTCCAGCGGGTCTAGCCAAGCGTCGTCCACGCGCTTGAGCAAACCGTGCACGCGCTGCAGGCCTTGCAGGGTTTTGAGGTAGAGCTTTTGGTGTCGCACCAGCAGGTCGCCGCCTTGCACCAAGGTAAGGCCCAGGTAGCGCGCCAAGTAGGCGTGCTCAAAATAGGTTTCGTTGTAAGGCCCGGGCGTGAGCAAGGCAATGTGCGAGTCCGCACCGCCCGGGGACCGCTGCTTGAGGCCGTCCACCAGGCCCCGGTAGGCCTCGGCCAAGCGCTGCACTGGCATGGCCTCAAAGGCTTGGGGAAACTGGCGCGAGATGATGAGCCGGTTTTCCAGCAAATAGCCCAGGCCTGAGGGCGCCTCGGTGCGCTGGGACATCATCCACCAGCAGCCGTCCGGCCCGCGCGCCAGGTCAAAGGCGGCGAGCGCCAGGTGCTGGCCGCCCACGGGCACCGCACCTTGCATGGCGTGCAAATAGCCGGGGTGGCCCTGCACCAGCGCGGTGGGCAGCATGCCGGTTTTGACCAGGCGCTGGGGGCCGTAGGTGTCGGCCATGATGTGTTCAAGCAAGCGCATGCGCTGCAAGACGCCGGCTTCGATCTGCTGCCAGCTCAGGGCGTCCACCATCAGCGGGAACAGGTCCAGCGACCAGGGGCGCTGGGGCCGGTCGGCGTCGGCGTAGACGTTGTAGGAGATGCCGTTGTCGCGCACCTGGCGCTCCAGCTGCGCCATACGGGGGTTCATGTCGGCCAGACCTTGGGGGCCGAGGTGCTGCAAAAATTCGGACCAGGGCTGGCTCAGCGGCACATAGCCGCCTGCCTGTGCCTGGGCAAACGGCCCCAGGCCGCCGCGCATTTCGTCCCACGCACCAGAAGGCGCAGCCTGCGCTTGGCGCAGCACGCCTGAGGTGGTTAAATCCGCCGCCTCACCGTCCACACCCACATCCACACCGACACTCGCCCCCGCACCGGCAGACGATGGCAAGGGCGGCAGGGGTTTGAAGTTTTCCACGAGCGGGGATTATTGCGGCTAAAGGGGCGTGAAAAAGCAGTGTAGGAAGGGCTTGGGCCTGCTCTAGGTCACGCCTGGCAGCGGCGCAAATCCAGCGTGAACGGAAACTCCGCGCTCGGCACCAGCGCCGCGTTGGGCTGCGGCACCTGCATCGCGCCCGGCGTGTGGCCCATGCGGGCAAAGCGCGCCAAGCGGCGGCTCTCGGCTTCATACGCATTGACCGGCAAGGTGTCATAAGACAAGCCGCCAGGGTGGGACACAAAGTACTGGCAGCCCCCCAGCGAGCGCTGCATCCAGGTGTCTACCACGTCAAAGGTCAGCGGCGCATGCACGCCAATCGACGGGTGCAGCGACGAGGGCGGGTTCCAGGCCTTATAGCGCACGCTAGCCACAAACTCGCCCACCACGCCGGTGGGCTGCAGCGGCAGCGCGTTGCCGTTGACGGTAACCGCATAGCGGCTGCTGTTGAGGCCATTGACTTTGACCTCCAGACGCTCCAAGGACGAGTCCACATAGCGCGCCGTGCCGCCGGCCGAGCCTTCCTCGCCCATGACGTGCCAGGGCTCCAGGGCGTTGCGCAGCGTCACTTGCACGCCTTTGCTCTGAATCTGCCCCACCAGCGGGAAGCGGAACTCAAAGTGCGGCGCAAACCAAGCGGCGTCAAAGGCAAAACCGGCTTCTTGCAGCTCGGTAATCACGTCGGCAAAGTCTTCTTGCACGCAGTGCGGCAGCAAAAACCGGTCGTGCAACTCGGTGCCCCAGCGCGTGACAGGCGCCAAGTAAGGCTTATCCCAAAAGCGCGCCACCAGGGCGCGCAGCAGCAACTGCTGCACCACGCTCATGCGGGCGTGCGGCGGCATCTCAAAGGCACGCAGCTCCAGCAAGCCCAGGCGGCCGGTGCTTGAGTCGGGCGAGTACATCTTGTCAATGCAAAACTCGCTGCGGTGGGTGTTGCCTGTCACGTCAACAAGGATGTTGCGCAGCGTTCGATCCACAAGCCAAGGTGCCATAAAGGTCTCTGTAGCTTTGGGCGCGCCCTTGACTGTCTTGGCCTGCTCGCTCAGCCGGTGGATCTCGCGCAGCGCGATTTCCAGCTCGTAAATCTGGTCGTTGCGCGCCTCGTCCACGCGCGGGGCCTGGCTAGTCGGGCCAATGAACATGCCGCTGAACAAATAGCTCAGGCTGGGGTGGTTGTGCCAGTACAAAAGCAGGCTGGCCAAAAGCGTGGGGCGGCGCAAGAAGGGGCTGTCGGCGGGCGTGGCGCCACCCATGACCACGTGGTTGCCCCCGCCGGTGCCGGTGTGGCGGCCATCGGTCATGAACTTTTCGGCTGACAGGCGGGTCTCAAAAGCCGCCTGGTACAAAAACTCGGTGTGTTCCACCACCTCCGCCCAGTTGTGGGCGGGGTGGATGTTGACCTCAATCACGCCGGGGTCGGGCGTGACTTGCAAGAGCTTGAGGCGCGGGTCGCGCGGGGGCGGGTAGCCTTCCATCACGATCTTGACGCCCAGTTCCCGCACCGTAGCCTCTACAGCGGCGACCAGGTCCAGGTAATCCTCCAAAAGTGGCAGCGGCGGCATGAACACATAGAGCACGCCGCTGGCGCTGCCCTGGGCTTCGGCCTTCGGGCCGTTGGCGCGGCGCGGGTCGCGCACTTCCACGCAGACGGCGGTGCGCACCTGGCTGGGGTCGGACTTGAACTTTTCAGGCGCTTGTGGGGCCGCGTTGGCAGCAGCCTTGGCAGCGGCCACCGATGCTGCGGCGCGGTTCGCGGACAAAGACGCGGACATCGATGCCGGCGCTTCGGCAATCGACGCGGATGCCGAAGCAAGACCGGCGGATGGGGATGGCGCTGCGGCAGCCGCGTGGACCGATGCCTTCGCCGGGGTCGCCGGGGACACCGGTGCAGAAGTTCGCGCTTGCAGAGACGGCGTCACCAGCGCGGGCTTCAAGGCGCTGCGCGGTGCGAACGGGTCTTGCTCAATGAGCTGGGGCCGGTCGGTGGCCGCAATCCAGGGCAAGGAATCCAGCGGCAGGCGCCAGCCCATGGGCGAGTCGCCGGGCATCAAATACAGGCGCTCGTCGCGCACAAACCAGCGGCCACTTTGCCACTGTGGCGCCTTGGCGCCCGCCACCAGAGGGAGGGCCGGATCGGCTTCATAGGGGCGCAGGGGCAGGATGTAGCCGACTTCGGCTTGCAGGCCTTGCGAGAACACGCGGCGCAGCCGGGCGCGCTCCAGTTCGTCGTCCAGGCGCGCGTCAAACGGGTCCACGTTGACTGGCAAGCGGCGTTCGCGCCACAGGTAGTACCAGGCGTCTTCATGGCCGGCCAATATGTGCTCTTGGGGCACCGCCAGGCGGGTGGCGAGGGTATCTATAAAGCGGCGCGCGTCGGCGGCGGTGTAGGCGCTGGGTTCGCGCTCATCCGCGAACAGCGCCGGGTCTTGCCAGCAGGGCTGGCCGTCGGCGCGCCAGTAAATGCTCAGCGCCCAGCGCGGCAGTTGTTCGCCGGGATACCACTTGCCCTGGCCAAAGTGCAAAAAGCCGCCTTGGCCGTATTGCGCGCGCAGCTTGTGCACCAGCTCGGTGGCCAGGCCGCGCTTGGTCGGGCCCAGGGCGTCGGTGTTCCACTCCGCAGCGTCGCGGTCGTTCACCGCCACAAAAGTGGGTTCGCCGCCCATGGTCAGGCGCACGTCACCCGCTTTGAGCTTGTCATCCACCTGCTCGCCCAGGGCCAGCACAGCAGCCCATTGTTCGTCGCTGTAGGGGCGGGTCACGCGCGGGGACTCGTGGACGCGGGTAACCGTCATCTCGTGGTGGAAGGTGACTTCGGCCTCGTCCATCAGGCCCTCAATCGGCGCGGCGGCAGAGGGCGCTGGCGTGCAGGCCAGCGGAATATGGCCTTCACCGGCCAGCAGGCCTGAGGTCGGGTCCAGGCCAATCCAGCCCGCGCCGGGCAAATACACCTCGCACCAGGCGTGCAGGTCGGTGAAATCGACCTCGGTGCCGCTGGGGCCGTCGAGCGACTTGACGTCGGGCGTGAGCTGAATCAGGTAGCCCGACACAAAGCGCGCCGCCAGCCCCAGATGGCGAAAAAGCTGCACCAGCAGCCAGGCCGAGTCGCGGCAGGAGCCGCTGCGCAGGGTGAGCGTCTCTTCCGGCGTTTGCACACCAGGCTCCATACGAATCAGGTAGCTGATGTCGTGGTGCAGGCTTCTGTTGATATTGACCAAAAAGTCAATGGAACGCAGCGGCGTGCGGTCCACGCCGTCCAGGTATTTTTCAAACGCGGGAGTGAGCGGCAGCTTGGCCAGATAGGACTGCAACTCTTCTTGCAGCGCCTCGCTGTAGTCAAAAGGCACCTCTTTGGCCGAGGGCTCGACAAAAAAGTCAAAGGGGTTGAACACCGCCATTTCGGTCACCAGGTCCACCGTCACCTTGAACTCGGTGGTCTTTTTGGGGAACACCAGGCGGGCCTGGTAATTGGCAAATGGGTCTTGCTGCCAGTTGATGAAGTGGTCGGTGGGCTCAATGCGCAGGCTGTAGGACAAGATGCGGCTGCGGCAATGGGGCGCGGGGCGTAGGCGCACGACTTGGGGGCCGAGCTGCACCGGGCGGTCGTAACAGTAGTGGGTGACGTGGTGCAGGGCGACGTGGATGGACATGGTCGGTAGGTTCTCAGTCGCGTAAAAAACAAGGTGGATAGCTAAACAAGAGCGGCGCTGGGCCGCAGCAAAGTGAAAAAACTTTCCTTATTGGGGACGCTGTGCGTCTTGGTGAAAGTTAAGTGCCTTATTTTCGTCTATGCCAAGCAAGAGACACGCCACGCGCAAGCGGATGGACGCCCCCATTCGGTGCGCGTGGCGCCGCTGCCTCAGTGCTTGTGGACCCAGTTTTCTAGGCGCAGAGCCGGGTACTGGGCAAAGTCGGCCTCCTTATTGGTGACCAAGCTCACTTGCAGGGCCAAAGCGTGCGAGGCGATCAGTTGGTCCAAGGCGTCGCGGCTGCGGTCTTTGAAGGCTGCGCGAATGGGGCCGTAGGCGCGAGCCGCCATGGCCTCAAAGGGCGCGACCAGAATGTCTTCTAGCAAACTGTCCAAAGCCAAGCGGTTGCCCCTCTGCGCTGCGGGCGCGGTGCAGGCAATGCCGAACTCCAGCTCGGCCAGCGTGATGGCCGAAATCACCACCTCGCCCACAAAACACGCTTCAAACCGTGCACGCACCTGGGGCGGTTGGTGCTTCATCAAATAAATGCAGATATTGGTGTCGAGCATGAACTTCGGGCTCATAGCGCCTCGCGTTCCTGCTCAAAGTCCCGGGCGCGCCCATGGGCCATAAAGTCGGGTGAAAACCGGGCCAGCGTGGCCAGCACATCGCCCATTCGGCGCTGGGCCGGGCGAATGCGCAACTCGTCGCCTTCGCGCTCAATGACCAGCTCTATATCCCACGCGCTGTAGGCCAGCTCCGCCGGAATGCGAACGGCCTGCGAGTTGCCGTTTTTAAACAGTTTGTTTTGGGCCATGCAAAATCTCCTGGTGGATGTACATGTACATCTAAATACCGCTCTACATGGAGGGTCAAGGACGGCCCATGGCTTCGGCGCATCCTCCCGGGCCAATCCGTAAAGCCCACAGGTCCACTGCGTCGGAGTGGCGGACGTGAACATGGTAGCCCAGCATTGGCGCTTTGGCCTTTATCTACCGGTTGCCTCTAGCCTGAACGGCCATGTGCCCTTCCATGTGTGCGCGGTCGATGGGTCAGTTAAGGAAGTGGCGGTTGGCACAGATGCCCAATACTCACTACCGGGCATAGTCCTGCGACCGGCCAGTGCCATCGACGCTACTGCGGTGACCAACGAGCAGGCAGATTTACACCGACGCATCCTGCGCGCCATCGTCGGTCAGCGCGTGATTGAGAAGGCTGACTCCAAAGACATGCTGGCCTACCAGCACAGCGGCTTCTAAATGGACGCGTGGGGGTGCCTCGAAGCAGACGAATGAAGGGGTGCACATTAGGCCAGGCTGGGATCTGGCGGCACAACCGGCACCGGATAAAAAGGTGGACCAGCGAATAAGTTGACCAAGGATCGAAGCGGTGATTTTGCAAGCACTGTGGGGAGCGCGTTGACCTTGCCCCCGAAAAACGCACTCCTTAGCTGATGTTTCAAAATCAGTTTTAGGAGAAAAGAAATGAGCGACACGAAACGGGCGCGTTACACGCTGGAATTCAAGATGGAAGCGGTCAGGCTGGTCAGGGGTGGCCAGGTGGCTGCGGTCACGGCCAAAGTGCTGGGCATCCCCAAGCAGACCCTAGAGAACTGGGTCAGGCTCGACGGCAAAGGCAAGCTCAAGGGTGCGGGCGACAAGCCCGTGAGCGCTGAGCAAATGGAACTGGCCCGGCTGCGCGCTGAGCTTGCCAGAGTCAAGATGGAGCG
>CANEVH010000021.1 GCA_947442105.1 Comamonadaceae bacterium
CCCCGCAACAGTTCGTGGCCGACATCGCGGCCGGCCGCCAAGCTTATTTGGATGGCTTTCATATTGCGTTCGACAACTGGCACAGCACCGACGCGCCCGAAAACCACGAGCTGGCCCGCCAGATTTACCGCGACCTGCGCGACATTTCGGCAGCCGATGGCGGCTCGCTGATCGAAGTGCGCTCGGTCGAGCAGTTCTTTGACCCGCAAAAGAACATGTTCTTGCCGGACCGCTTCATCAAAGGCGAATGCCCCAAGTGCCACGCCAAAGACCAGTACGGCGACAACTGCGAAGTCTGCGGCGCGGTCTACGCGCCCACCGACCTGATCAAGCCCTACTCCGCGCTCTCGGGCGTTACGCCCGAACTCAAAAGCTCGGAGCATTTCTTTTTCAAACTCTCGGACCCGCGCTGTGTCGCGTTTTTGCAGAACTGGACGCAAGACGGCAAATTGCAGCCTGAGGTGGCCAACAAGGTCAAAGAGTGGTTCAGCGTGCGCACCAACCCGGATGGCTCCAGCAGCGAGGGCCTGGGCGACTGGGACATTTCTAGAGACGCGCCCTATTTCGGCATTGAGATTCCCGATGCGCCGGGCAAATACTTTTATGTGTGGCTGGATGCCCCGGTGGGCTACCTGGCATCGCTGAAAAACCTGCTCGACAAACGGGGCGAAGATTACGCCGCCCACATGGCCCAGCCCGACCTGGAGCAGTACCACTTCATCGGCAAAGACATCGTCACCTTCCACACCCTTTTCTGGCCAGCCATGCTGCATTTCAGCGGCCGCAAAGCGCCCACCAATGTGTTTGTGCATGGCTTTCTGACGGTGAACAACGGCGAAAAAATGAGCAAAAGCCGCGGCACCGGCCTGGACCCGCTCAAGTACCTGAGCCTGGGCATGAACCCTGAGTGGCTGCGCTACTACCTGGCGGCCAAGCTCTCGGCGCGCAATGAAGACATTGACTTCAACGCGGATGACTTTATGGCGCGGGTGAATAGCGATTTGATTGGGAAGTTTGTGAATATTGCGAGTCGGGCGGCGGGGTTTTTGACCAAGCGGTTTGAGGGACAACTGACGCAGTCGTTCGGCGAACAAGGCAGCGCGCTACTGTATGAAATTCATGCCGCCAAGGACGACTTGGCAAAAGCCTATGAAGCCCTCGAATTTGGCAAAGCCACGCGCGAGATCATGCTGCTTGCCGACAAGGTCAACGCCTACGTGGACCAGCACAAGCCCTGGGACCTAGCCAAGGACACCGCCAACAACGAGGCGCTGCACCAAGTGTGCTCGGTGCTCATTAATGCGTTTGCGGAAATCAGCCGCTACCTAGCTCCCGTGCTGCCTTCGCTGGCGCAGGCGGTTCAAGGCTTCGTGGGAACCAGCATGCAGGATTGGCATGCAAGCGGCTATGTGGCCAGCATCCAGCCCTACCAGCACCTCATGCAGCGCGTCACCCCCGAGCAACTGGAGGCTCTCTTCGAGCCGCCTGCGGAACCTGGGCCAGGCAAATTGGGGTCAGAGCCCGAGTTTTGCTCTGCAAAATCGGTGTCTGACCCCAATTTGCCCGACCCCGATTCCGCAGGCTCTGTCCCTGGTTCAAGTGAGGCCGTGGCAGCCCTTCCCGGCGGCGAGGAAATCGCCCCCGTCATCACCATCGACGACTTCGCCAAGATCGACCTGCGTATTGCCAAAATCGTGAACTGCGAGGCGGTGGAAGGCTCGGTCAAGCTGCTGCGCCTGACACTCGACGCAGGCGAAGGCCGCATGCGCAATGTGTTTAGCGGCATCGCCAGCATGCACCAGCCCGCCGACCTGATCGGTCAGCTCACCGTGCTGGTGGCCAACCTGGCGCCGCGCAAGATGAAGTTTGGCGTGAGCGAGGGCATGGTGCTGGCGGCTAGCCACGCGGACCAGAAGGCGCAACCTGGTATCTACATTCTCAACCCCTGGCCGGGCGCTGTGCCCGGCATGCGCATAGGCTAATCTGATGCAAGAACATTCATCGGCCAAAGCGCTCCAATTTGACGTGCTGATCGTGGGCAGCGGCTTGGCCGGTTTGAGTACCGCGCTGCTGCTGTCTGAAAAATACCGCGTCGCCATCATCACCAAGCGCGCGGTGCGCGAGGGCTCAAGTGGCTGGGCGCAAGGCGGTATTGCCGCCGTGTGGGACAAGGCCGATAGCTTTGCCGCGCACGTGGACGACACGCTGATTGCGGGCGCCGGTCTGTGCGATCTGGCGGCCACGCAATTTGTGGTGGAGCACGCGCCGGAAGCCATTGCCTGGCTGCAGACCATGGGCGTGCCGTTTAGCACCGAACACAACGGTGACTTGCACCTCACACGCGAAGGCGGCCACAGCGCGCGGCGCATCGTGCACGTGACCGACGCCACCGGCGCGGCGGTGCAAACCACGCTGATTGAGCGGGTGCAACAGTCGCCCAACATCCATTTGTTTGAAAACCACACGCTGGTGGACCTGATCACCAGCGACAAGGTGGCCGGTGACAACGGACAAAGCCGCCGCTGCGTGGGCCTCTACGCTCTGGACGACGTGACCGACGAGGTGCTCACGTTTTCTGCCCCGCACACGCTCTTGGCCACGGGCGGCGCGGGCAAGGTGTACCTGTACACCACCAACCCCGACACCGCCACCGGCGACGGCATTGCCGCAGCCTGGCGCGCGGGCTGCCGGGTGCAAAACATGGAGTTCATCCAGTTCCACCCCACCTGCCTGTACCACCCGCACGCCAAGTCGTTTTTGATTAGCGAAGCCGTTCGTGGCGAAGGCGGACGGCTGCTGCTGCCCGACGGCACGCGCTTCATGCCCGCGCACGACGCGCGCGCCGAACTGGCACCGCGCGACGTGGTGGCGCGCGCCATTGACTTTGAGATGAAAAAAGGCGGCTTTGACTGCGTCTACCTCGACATCTCGCACCAAAGCCTGGCCTTTATCCAAGAGCACTTCCCCAATATTTACGCCCGCTGCCTGGAGCTGGGCATTGACATCAGCCGCCAGCCTATTCCCGTAGTGCCCGCCGCGCACTACACCTGCGGCGGCGTGCTGGCCGACCTGCAGGGCCGCACCGACCTGAGCGGCCTGTACGCCATTGGCGAGGCCGCTTGCAGCGGCCTGCACGGCGCCAACCGGCTGGCCAGCAACTCGCTGGTGGAATGCATGGTGTTTGCGCGCGCAGCCAGCCATGACATCGAGCAACACCCCGGCGCACCCGTGCCCGCCCTGCCCGCCTGGGACGACAGCCGCGTGACCGACGCCGACGAGTCGGTGGTGATTTCGCACAACTGGGACGAGCTGCGCCGCTTTATGTGGGACTACGTGGGCATTGTGCGCACCAACAAACGGCTAGAGCGTGCCGCCCACCGCATTGCGCTGCTGCAAGACGAGATTCAGGAGTTTTACGCCAACTTCCACGTCACCCGCGACCTGCTGGAGCTGCGCAACCTGGTGCAAGTGGCCGACCTGATTGTGCAAAGCGCCCGCGCCCGCCACGAGAGCCGGGGCCTGCACTTCAGCCGGGACTATCCCGCCATGCTGCCGCAGGCGCTGCCAACGATTTTGGTGCCGGGGCTGCGGGGCTAAGCCGCAAGTTGGGTGTCGCGACCCGTTTGCTATCGCCCTTAGCCCAAGCGGCCCGCGCCTACCACTCCCGCACCAGCCCCCCGTCCACCACCCGAAACCCCTGCTGCCCGACCGAGCGGGCCTCGGCCTCATCGTGCGTGACCCACACCACCGCCATGCCAGAGGCCGCAATGCGCGCCAAAAACTCGGCGCGCAGGCTGTGGCGCAAGTCGGCGTCCAGCGCAGAAAACGGCTCGTCGAGCAGCAAGAGGCGCGGCGCGGTGATGAGCGCGCGCGCCAGCGCCACGCGCTGCTGCTCGCCGCCCGAGAGTTGCCACACCCGGGCCTGCGTGTGCGCGCCCAGGCCAAAGCGCTGCAACAAGGCCACCGCCTGGGCGCGGGCAACCGCGCGGCGCTGGCCTTGTTCCACCAGGCCAAAGGCCACGTTGTCTTGCACATCCAGGTGCGGAAACAGGGCAAAGTCTTGGAACATCAAGGCAAATTTGCGCTGCTCGGGCGGCAAGGCGGTGATGTCTTGCCCATCAAACAGCACCCGCCCGGCGTCTGGCGCCTCCAGCCCGGCAATAATTTTGAGCAAGGTGCTTTTGCCGCTGCCCGAGGGGCCGAGCAGCGCCACGGTTTGGCCTTGCGGCACCTGCAAGCCCAGGTCTTTGAGCAGCACGCGGCTGGCGCCGCCAGGCGCGCGCCAGTGTTTGGTGATGGCTTGCAAGTCAAGCATGAGGTTCCTCTGCATTGGCCGGGTCTGCGCCGGGCCACTCGATTAGCAAAAACACCACCAGCGCCAGCGCCATCAGCGCGCAGGCCAGCACCAGCGCGGCGTCCAAGTTGGCAGCGCCAGGGCGGCCCAGGTGTTGGTAAATCAGGGTGCTCAGGGTGGCCCACTCGGGGCGGCTTAAAAACAAGGTGACGGCAAACTCACCCACTGCGGTGGCCGCCGCAAATGCCATGCCCCGGCGCAACGCAGGCAGCAGCAACGGCCAGGTGACGCGCCAAAACGCCCGCCAAGGCGACGCGCCCAAGGAGCGCGCGGCCGCTTGCAGATTGGCGGGCAAACCGTCCAGGCCCGAGGCCACCGACTTGGCGACAAAGGGGTATGCCAAAAGCGCATACGCGGCAATGAGCAGCGCCATGCTGGCCGTCCAGCCGGGATAGAGCAGCAAGAGCCCAAACGCTACCAGCACGGGTGACACCACCAGCGGCAAAAACGCCAGCGCGCGCAAGACCGCCGAGTGGCGCGCCGCCAGCGCGTGGCACAGGCCCAGCACGGTAGCGAGCAGCAGCGCGGCGCCCGCAAAGCGCAGCGTGTTGCCCAGCGCCTGCAGCGTCTCGGGCTCCCATAGCACGGCCCAGCTTTGCGCGCCGGCCAGCGCCGCCCGCAGCACGATGGCGGCAATGGGCGCCAGGCAAAAAAACACCAGCACCGCCAAGGCGCCGGCCACCGCCAGCCACTGGCCCGCGCCGCGCGGCACGCGCCGGGGCACGCGGTCGGCGCGCAGCGGTGTGGCCAGGCGGCGCTCCAGCACGGCGTAAAGCATGGCGCACATGCCGGTAATGCCCAGCGTCCACAGCGCCAGCACGCCAGCGGCACCCAGTTGCAGCTCGTAGGCCACCAGGGTGTAAATCTCCACTTCTACCGTGGCGTACTGCTGGCCGCCCAGCACCAGCGCCAGGCCAAACCCGGCAAAGCAGTACAAAAACACCAGGCACAGCGCCGACATCAGCCAGGGCAAGATGGCAGGCCACTCAATGCGCCAAAACGCGCGCCAGGGCGTGGCGCCCAGGGTGCGGGCGGCAGCCAGGCGCGCGGCGCTGACCTGCTCCAGCGCGTCGGTGGCGCTGCGCACCAGTACGCACAGGTTGAAAAACACATTGCCATACAGCAGCAAAAACGGCGTGTCTTGCAAGGGCGCACCGCCCGCGCGCGCCCACAGGCCCTGCGGCCCCCACAGCGCCAGCACGCCCATGGCGGCCACCAGCGTGGGCACCACAAAGGGCAGCATCAACGCGCGCAGCACCCAGCGCCGCCCTACAAACTCATAGCGCGCCAGCACCCAGGCCACGGGCACGCCCAGCAGCAGCACCACGCCGCAGGTGAGCGCCGCTTGCAGCGCCGACCACAGCAGGCGCCAGCGCAGATACGGGTCCAGCCAAGGCTGCAACCAGGCGCTGCCACCCAAGCCGTCCGATGCCACACCCAGCGCCAAAGCGTTGTCGCCCGACAGCGCCTCCCCCATCAGCCGCAGCACGGGCGCCACCAGCAGCACCAGCAAAAACGCCAGCGGCGCCAACGCCAACCAGCGCGGCGAGCGCAGAAAACTGGGCCGAGAGGCGTTTGACACCGTGCTTTTTTTGGGGGCGCAGGGCGGGCCAGCGTGCGGTAAATCTCTAGCGCTGCCTGGCCCAAATTTCAGGCGCTCACTTCAGCACCACCTTGGTCCAGCGCGCCACCCAGGCCGCACCCTTGTCGGCCATGTCTTTGTCGCTGGGGGCGTCAAACTTGGGCGGTTCGGGGGCGAACTGCATGACCTCGGCGCGGGCCACACCTGTTTCAACCGGGTACATCCACATCTCGGTTTGCATTTGCTTTTGCACCTCGGGCGATCGCATGAACTCGATGAACTTTTCTGCCGCAGCGCGCGCCTTGCCGCCTTTGACCAGGGCGACACCTTCCACCTGGCGAAACACCGCGCCGGGTACGCTCAGGCTGCCGGTGGGCGGCTCGGTGAGTTGGGTCTTGCTGTAAAACACCTCGGCCGCCGGGCTGCTGGCGTAGCTCACGGTCAGCGGGTAGGTGCCGCCGGGGCTGTGAGAAAAGTCGGTGTAGTAGGACTCGCTCCAGCCCTTGGCCACTTTCACGCCGCCCTTGCGCATGCGCGCCCACCAGTCGAAGGCTTTTTCTTCGCCCATGGCGCCAATGGTGGCGAGCAAAAAGGCGTAACCGGTGCTGGACGTGGCTGGGTTTTGCACCACCAGCAGTTTGGCGGTGCCGGGCTGGGCCAGCTCGTCCAACGTCTTGGGCAAGGCCACCGATTTCTTGGCAAACCAGGCTTTGTCGTAGTTCAGCGTCACATAGCCATAGTCCACCGGCACCAGCGGCGCGGGCAAGCCTACGGCGCTGGTGCGCTGGGCGGCGGGGCCGGTATAGGCGTCCAGCACGTCGGCGGCCAGGGCTTTGGCGGCCAGGGTGTTGTCAATGCCAAACACCACGTCGGCAATCGGCGCTTTGCGGGTGAGGATGAGCTTGTTGAGCATCTCGCCCGCGTCGCCCGCCTTGGTGATGCGCAGCTTGACGCCGGCGTCTTTTTCAAACTGCGCCAAGAGCGGCTTGGGCAGCGCAAACGCGCTGTGGGTGAGCAAGCGCAATGGGGGCGCAGCGTCTGCGGCAAACACGGCGGGCGCGCTTGCAGACACCAAAGTGGACGCCACCAGCAGCACGCTGGCGCGGCGGCGGGACAATGAAAAAATGCCGTGGTTCATACAGTAGCTCCTTTACGTTTCAAAAAATCCAACGCGGACCCATGAAACGAAAAAAGCCCCAGAACGCACGGCATCTTCCCCATCACGCTTCCTACGCTGGCATGACCCAGATCAGGTTCATGGGGTATTTCTCAGTCTGGCTTGCGCCAGACACCCCCGGTGAGGGCGTGAGTGTAGCGGCTACGGCGCTGTGCCTTTGGAATGCCCGCGCGCCATTGGTTGCGGCGCCCATGGCTAATTAACCGTGCAATATTAACTTTTGATGGATAAAATGCACGGATGAAAACCCGCCAAGCCCACGCCGCACTGGACACGCTGTTGTCGCAGTTTCCCGCCGTGGTGCTGCTCGGGCCGCGCCAGTGCGGCAAAACCACGCTGGCTTTTGCCGAACAAGCCACACGCAACAACGCCATCTATTTGGACCTGGAACTGCCTTCCGCCCAGCGCCAACTAGACGACCCAGAAGCGTTTTTTGCTGCCCACCCCAAGCAATTGGTGATCTTGGACGAAGTGCAGCGCATGCCGGGCCTGTTTGCAGTGCTGCGCGGCGTGATAGACCAGCGCCGCCGCGCGGGCGAGGCCAGTGGCCAGTTTTTGCTGCTGGGGTCGGCCAGCGGCGTGCTGCTGCAACAAAGCAGCGAAAGCCTGGCAGGGCGCGTGGCGACCTTGGAGCTGACGCCTTTTCAGGCGCGCGAGGTGCTGGGCAGCGATGTAAGCGCCCACGACCTGAACCGCTTGTGGGTGCGTGGCGGCTTTCCGCTGGCCTGGCTGGCAGCAGACGACGGCGCCAGCATGGCCTGGCGCGAGGCCTTTGTGGCCACTTACCTCGAAAAAGACATTCCCGCCCTGGGGCCGCGCATTCCCAGCACCACCTTGCGCCGCCTGTGGACCATGCTGGCGCACAACCAGGGCGAGCTGCTAGACCAGTCCCGCCTGGCCAGCGCCCTGGGCGTGAGCGGGCAAACCGTGGGCCGCTACGTCGATTTGCTGTGCGACCTGATGCTGGTGCGCCGCCTGCTGCCCTGGAGCGGCGCCAGCAGCAAGCGCCTGGTGCGCGCACCCAAGGTGTATGTGCGCGACAGCGGCCTGGTGCACGCGCTGCTGGGCCTGCCGCACCTGGACGCGGTGTTGGGCCACCCAGTGGCCGGTGGCAGCTGGGAGGGCTTTGTCATCGAGCAACTCATCGCCGCCGTACCGCAAGCCCAGGCCAGCTACTACCGCACCAGCCACGGCGCCGAGGTGGACCTGGTGCTGGAGTTTCGCAGCGGCGCCACCTGGGTGATTGAAATCAAACGCTCGTCGGCGCCCAGCGTGTCCAAGGGCTTTTACCTGGCCAGCGCCGACCTGGGCGCCGCGCGCAAGCTGGTGGTCGCACCCGTGGCCCAGGCCTACCCGCTGCGCGAGGGCGTGGAAGTGCTGCCACCCCTGGCCGCAGTGGCCCTGCTGGCGGCGCAATGACGAACGCCGCGCACGCCCCGGCGCCCCCTCCAGCGCCCGCTCCAACGCTCCAAGCAGCGCACCACCCAGCGCGTGCACCGCGCTCCCCACTGTGGCCGCTGCTGGCCAGCTTTTCCTGGCAAGAGCTGCGCCAGCACCCCTGGCGCAACGCCGCCGCCGTGGTGTCGGTGATGCTGGGCGTGGCGCTGGCCTTTGCGGTGCACGTGATCAACGCCTCGGCGCTGGACGAATTTGCGCAGGCGGTGCGCTCGGTCTCGGGCCAAGCCGACTTGACAGTGAGCAACAGCAACGGCGCGCGCATCCCGGACGCGCTTTACGGGCGCCTGAGTCACCACCCCGACGTGGCCTGGGCATCGCCGGTGTTAGAAATCAACAGCTACGCGCTGGCACCCAGTGCCCCAAAGTCTGCCAGCGCCGCGCCACCACAAACTGCTGCCAATAGCGCCAGCACTGATGCACCCGGCGTGGAGCGCAAAGTGGCTTTGCGCGTGCTCGGCGTCGACGCGCTGCAAATTGCGGCCATAGCGCCTGACCTGCTGCCCCTGCCCGGCGCGGGCGCCGACCGGCTGGACGTTTTTGCCCCAGACGCCGTGTTTTTGAACGGCAGCGCGCGCGCCGCACTTTTGCGCCCCGGCGGCGAGCGGCTGGAGGTGCAGCACGGCATGCGCTGGCAGCGCTTGCGCGTGGCGGGCACGGTGGCGGCCAGCGGCGCGCCCTTGGCGGTGATGGACGTGGCAGCCGCACAAGCAGCCTTTGGCGCACAAGGGCAGCTCAGCCGGGTAGACCTGCGCTTGCGCCCGGGTGTGGACCGCGAGGCTTTTGCCCGCAGCCTGCAAGCGCAGGCCGACTGGCCCGCAGGCGCCGTGCTGCAGCCGCCGGGCGAGGCGCTCTCGCGCATGGGCAATGTGTCGCGCGCCTACCGGGTCAACCTGACGGTGCTGGCGCTGGTGGCGCTGTTTACTGGCGGGTTTTTGGTGTTTTCGGTGCTGGCGCTGAGCGTTACGCGGCGCGCGCAGCAGTTTGCGCTGCTGGATGTGCTGGGCCTGCAACGCAGCCACCGCATGGCGCTGGTGCTGCTGGAAGCCCTGGGACTGGGCTTGGCAGGCAGCGTGCTGGGCCTGGCCTTGGGCACCGGCCTAGCGGCAGTGGCGCTGCGTCTGCTGGGGGGCGACCTGGGCGGCGGCTATTTTTCAGGCGACACGCCGGCGCTGCAATGGAGCGCACCCGCCGCCCTGGTGTTTGGCGGGCTGGGCGTGGCCGCAGCACTCTTGGGCGCGTTTTTGCCCGCGCGCATGGCCGCGCGCCTGCCCCCGGCGCAAACGCTCAAAGGCCTGGGCGCGGCTGCGGATGGCAGCAGCCACGCGCGCCGGGGCTTGTTGTTGCTTCTCGCTGCTGCCGTTCTAGCCGCCCTGCCACCGGTAGCCGGTGTGCCCTTGGCCGCCTATGTCAGCGTGGCGCTGTTGCTGCTGGGTGGCATAGGCACTTTGCCTTGGCTGGTGTCTTTGCTGCTCAAGCTGGTGGCGCCCTGGGTGGCACGCCACCCCCTGCCCTTGCTGGCCGTGGAGCGTGCCCGTCGCGTGCCGCACGGCGCGGCCATTGCGGTCAGCGGCGTGGTGGCGTCGCTCAGCCTAGCGGTGGCGCTCACCGTGATGGTGGCCAGCTTTCGCCAGTCGGTCACCCAGTGGCTGGACACCGTGCTGCCTGCGGCCCTGTATGTGCGCACCGCAGGCAGCGCCAGCAGCAGCGAAACCGCGTTTTTTGACCCGCGCTTTGTAGCTCAGGCCGCGCAAATACCCGGCGTGGAGCGCGTGGCGGCGCAGCGCACCATCGCGCTGGCCCTGGACCCGGCCAAACCCACGGTCGCCCTGCTGGTGCGCCCACTGCGCAATGCGCAGGGCGACGCAACCAGCGCGCCCCAGGCCACAGACACTGCCAGCCTGCCCCTGGTGGGTGAGGCCCTGCCCGTGCCACCGGGGCGCGTGGGCATTTATGTGAGCGAGGCGATGGTGGACCTGTACGGCGCGCGATTGGGGCAAGACTTTGAACCGCTGGGCGCCGTGTTGCAAAGCTTGGTGCGCCAGGGCGGTGTGCCACAAGCTTCTGCGCCTTCTGAATCGGCACCACAAGCTTTTTCGAACCCGCAAGCCCTTGCGCGGCCTGACGCGGCGCAGCGCACCCGCTTTTTTGTGGCCGGTGTGTGGCGCGACTATGCGCGCCAATTTGGCACCGTGGTGATGGACAGCGCAGACTTTGGCACCTTGAGCGACGACCGCCGCACCAACGACCTGTCACTGTGGCTCAAGCCCGGCGCAGACGAAGCAGCGGTTACCGCGCAACTGCGCGCGCTGGCCGACAGCCTGGGTGACAAGGCAGGTGAGGCGCCGGGCGCAGCGTCAGACAGCGCCCGCGCAAGCGCGCTGCTGGACTTTGGCTCGGCGGGCGAGATTCGCCAGCGCAGCTTGCAAATTTTTGACCGCAGCTTTGCCGTGACCTACTGGCTGCAGGCGGTGGCCATTGGCATTGGCCTGTTTGGCGTGGCGGCCAGCTTTAGCGCGCAGGTGCTGGCGCGGCGCAAAGAGTTTGGCCTGCTGATGCACCTGGGCCTGACCCGCGCGCAAGTGCTGCGCCTTTTGGCCTTGGAGGGCGCTGCCTGGACCTTGCTTGGCGCCATCGCAGGTACGGCACTGGGGTTGGCAGTAGCGGCGGTGCTGGTGTTTGTGGTCAACCCGCAAAGCTTTCACTGGACCATGGACCTGACCGTGCCCTGGCTGCGCCTGCTGGCCCTGGCCGGGGCGGTGGTGGTGGCTGGCACGGCGACCGCCTGGGTGTCCGGTCGCAGCGCGGCCGGGCAGGATGCGGTGATGGCGGTGAAGGAAGACTGGTAGCGCGTGTGAGCACCACGCAAAACCGAATGGCAAGCCCGCGTAAACAGCTCCACGACCCCGCAATGCCGGTCGCGCCCCGCGACGCGGCGCTGCGCCTAGCGCACGAAGGCTCAGCCGCGAATGATGTTTCCTCGGTTTTTCACACCGGGCGCATCCAGCAGTTTTTTAATCTTTTCCAACAAGGCACGCTTGGTGTCGTCTTTGGTGTCGTCGCTGGTCTCATTCAGGGCGCCTAGGCGCTTGACGCAAACTCCGTGTTCTGCCGAAAACGATCCGCCCAGGGCCTGGAGGTTGCGGTACAAAATGTGCTCCACCACACGCGCCCGCGCACTGGCCAGGGGGCCGGGCTCGTTGAGGATGATGTTGAGCGTGCCGTCGGCCAAGTGGCCAAACAGGTAGGGGCGCAGGTTCGCGTCCAAGGCAGCGAGTTCGGCCTGCACCTGCGCCACATAGGCCGGAATATTCCACAGCGGCACGGACACTTCAAACGACGGCGCGTGCGGATGGGCACGGTAGACGATGTCGGTCGCTTCGCGCAGGTGCCAGAGTGCAGCCTCTTGGGGCGCGGAGCTGGCAATGATGTCGGTTGTGCTGGGATAGCGAAGCCGCGTGTCCGCAACCAGCTGCTCCAGCCCGGTTTGCAGCGCGTCGTGGCGGGCGCCCCCAATTTTGAGCAGCAGGTACAAAGGCTGGTCCAGCGGCATAGCGGCGTCTGACCAGTGCAGCGCCTGCGCGTTGAGCCGCATCAAGCCTTGCCACAGCGCTTCGGCTGCGCGCACGTGGCCCACCTCCATTTGCAGGGCGCGCCCAATCACGTCCAGCGTGGCTTCCACCGAGGGCAAACCCAGCAAAACAGTGTTTGTCACCTGGGGCAAGGGGTCGAGTTTGAGGACGATACGGGTGATCACGCCCAGCGTGCCCTCGGCGCCAATGAACAAATGCCTGAGTTCAGTGCCCGCCGTTTTTTTGCCTGCCCAGCTCAAATCCTGGAACACGCTGCTGTCGGGCAGCACGGCCTCTAAGCCCAACACGCGGTGGCGCATCACACCATTGCGAAAGGCCATCACGCCGCCAGTGTTGGCCGACACCATGCCGCCCAGCGTGGCAGAGCCGCGCGCGGCCAGGTCAATGCCAGGCTCTAGCTGCAGCGCAGCGGCTGCCTCTTGCAGCGCCGCCAAAGTGCATCCAGCGCCCACCACGGCCACGCGCGCCTGCGGGTCTATGGCCTCAATATGGTTCATGCGCGACAGCGACAGCACCACTTCACCCGGCTGCGACACGCCGGCACTACCCTGGCCGCTGCGCCCGGACTTGGGCAATACCGGCACGCGGTGCTGCGCGCACAAGCGCACCACGTCGGCCACCTCGTCCGTGGTAGCGGGATACACCACAGCGCCCGCCTCACGCGGGTGGAGCTTAGAGCCACCGTCGCCCACCCCATCTGACTCACCAGCCGCCACATGGGCCGGGCCAAGCAGCGCGCGCAAAGCGTCAATGAATGCGGTGGACAAAGGGTGTGTCACGCGTTTCTAACTTCTAGGCGATGGGCGTAGGCTGTGCGGGAACTGCGGTTCACCGCAGCCGCCCAACTACCGCCGCCCACCGCCAAAAATGCCACCCAGCACGCCGCGAATGATCTGACGGCCCACTTCGCGGCCTATGGAGCTGGCCGCGCTTTTAAGAAGCTGCTCGCCCACGCTGGCGCGGGTTCTGCGGGTGCCGCCGCCCAGCAGGTCGCCCAGGCCGTCGAGCATGCCGCGCTCGGGGGCTGCGCTCGGCACTGCCCCGCCTTGGCTGGAGGCCTTACGGGCGCGGTCATCGCTTGCGGTGGCACTGCCTTGCACATCAGAGCCCGCCATGCGGCTTTGCACGGCGCCCTTGAGCGCCTCATAGGCCGATGCGCGGTCCAGCACTTTCTCATACACCCCGGCCACGATGGACTGGTCTAGTAGCGCCTTGCGCTGCGGCGCCGAGATGGGGCCAATTTGGCTGTCAGGCGGCAGCACGTAGACCCGCTCGGTCGGAGTGGGGCGGCCTTTTTCATCCAGAAGGCTGACCAGCGCTTCACCCACGCCCAGTTCGGTAATCGCGGTGGCCACGTCCAAGCCAGGGTTGGCGCGCATGGTGTCTGCCGCCGCTTTGACGGCCTTTTGGTCGCGGGGCGTGAAGGCGCGCAGGGCGTGCTGCACCCGGTTGCCCAATTGCGCCAAGACTGTGTCGGGGATGTCTAGCGGGTTTTGCGTGACAAAAAACACGCCCACGCCCTTAGAGCGCACCAGGCGCACCACCAGCTCTATGCGCTCAATCAGCACCTTGGGCGCGTCCTTGAAGAGCAAATGGGCTTCGTCAAAAAAGAAGACCAGCTTGGGCTTGTCCAGGTCACCCACCTCGGGCAGCGTCTCAAACAGTTCGCTCAGCATCCACAGCAAAAAAGTGGCGTACAGGCGCGGAGAGTTCATGAGCTTGTCCGCCGCCAGCACGTTGATCACGCCTTTGCCACCGCCGCTTTCGGTCGTGCCGAAGCTGGTGTCGGTCTGCATGAAATCGGCAATATTGAGCATGGGCTCGCCGAAAAACTGGTCGCCGCCCTGGCTCTCGATTTGCATCAGGCCGCGCTGGATGGCGCCTATGCTTGCGGCGCTGATGTTGCCGTATTCGGTGGTGTAGACGGACGCGTTCTCGCCCACGTGCTGGCACATGGCGCGCAGGTCTTTCATGTCCAGCAGCATCAGGCCGTCGTCATCGGCAATTTTGAATACCAGTTGCAAGACGCCCGACTGGGTGTCGTTGAGGTTGAGCATGCGCGACAACAGCAAAGGCCCGAGATCGCTGACCGTGGCGCGCACCGGGTGGCCTTGTTCGCCAAACACGTCCCACAAGGTAGTGGGAAAAGCGCCAAATCCCGGCGTGGGCAAGCCGCGCTCCTTCAAGATTTTTTCCAGCTTGTCGCTGGCGGCGCCAGCCTGCGAAAGACCCGTCAAGTCGCCCTTGATGTCGGCCAGAAACACCGGCACACCCAGCTTAGAAAAGCCTTCGGCCAGCGTTTGCAAGGTGATGGTTTTCCCGGTGCCGGTGGCGCCCGTAATCAGCCCATGGCGGTTGGCCTTGTCGGGACGCAAAAAAGACTGGATGTTTTGCTTGCCCTGTGTGCGCTGGGCAATGAGGATGCCCTCGTCTTGAATCAATGCCATGGAAGTCCCGTAAATTACTTTGAATCCGCTAACCCCGCAGCCAAAACAGGCTTGGCCGCCTGGGGCAAGAACTTGTGCATATTAATGTCAATGCCAAGTCGCCCGGTGTATTTACGGTGGGGCCGGGGGATGGCGGTGGCAGTGGGCTGGTGGCGCGCAGGAGAAGCGGCTGAGCGCTTTTGCCCTGCCAATTTGCCTTCACTCTTGGGCGCAAGTGGATCAATGGGCGCATGGGCGACAAAACCATCGTTCTGGATGCCAACATCCTGATTCGAGCGCTACCGGGCCAACGGGTGGGGACGCGGATGGTTACCTGTTGAACGTCCGTTGTACGTCCGTTGTACGTCAAGCTGGCATAATTTAAGCCAATATTTCCAATAAGGTCGAACTATGGAAGATAAACACGTTATCAATGCGCTGGCTGCGTTGGCGCAGGCAAGCCGCCTACGAATATTTAGAGCCTTGGTTGTCAAGGGCGGCGATGGACTTACCCCGGCCATGCTGGCCGAGATGATGGACATGCCGGCGAACACGCTTTCTTTTCACCTCAAAGAGCTGATGCATGCCGACCTGATTTCTCAGGAACGCAGCGGACGCAATCTGATTTACCGCGCGCAGTACGACCGCATGAACGCCGTATTGGCCTACCTATCCCAAAACTGTTGCCAAGGGCAGACCTGCGAAGTCGTCCCTGAGGCGGTTTGCCAAACCTGTTAACCCCAAAGGAGCCCACCATGACCGATGCCAAACCCTTGAACGTGCTTTTTTTGTGCACCCACAATTCCGCCAGGAGCATCTTGGCGGAGGCCATCCTCAACCACATGGGCAAAGGTCGATTCAAAGCCTATTCGGCAGGCAGCAGTCCCCGAGAAAACCAAACCCCCAATCCCCTGGCCTTGCAGACCTTGGAGAAGGCTGGCATCTCCACTGATGGACTGCGCAGCAAGACCTGGGATATGTTTGCTTTGCCCGATGCACCCCACATGGACTTGGTGATCACGGTGTGTGACAACGCGGCAGGCGAAGTGTGCCCGTTTTGGCCCGGCCAGCCGGCGACCGCCCATTGGGGCTACGCAGACCCGTCTGAAGTGCGGGGCAGCGATGAGGTAAAGCTTGAGGCTTTTAGGCAAACGCTGCACCAAATCAAACGGCGCCTTGAACTGTTCACCAGCTTGCCGGTGGCAAGCCTGAGCAAGATGGCTTTGGAAACCACAGCACGCGACCTGGCAAAGCAGTGAATAACTTGCGTAAATTTTTGGCCGAAGGTGTAGGCACCGCAGCACTGCTGTGCGCGGTGATCGGCTCCGGCATCATGGCGGAGAACCTTTCGGGCGGAAACACCGGCGTGGCCTTGATTGCCAACACCTTGGTCACGGTGTTTGCGCTGTATGTATTGATTGAGGCATTCGCGCCTCTGAGCGGTGCCCATTTCAACCCTGCGGTTTCCTTGGTCATGGCGTACCGAAAGGATTTACCCCGCGAGTTGCTCATGGGCTACATAGCGGCCCAACTGGTGGGTGCGGCGGTAGGCGCTTGGCTGGCCCATGCGATGTTTGACTTGGAGATCGTGCAGTGGTCTACCAAAGTGCGCAGCGGGTACAGCCAGTATTTGGCTGAGGCCGTGGCGACGGCAGGACTTGTTTTTGTGATTTTGCGTTCTGGGCCGGGTAAAGCCTCCGCCATGGTTGCCTGCTATATCGGCGCTGCTTACTGGTTCTCCGCAAGCACTTCGTTTGCCAATCCAGCCGCGGTCTTTGGTCGCATGATGAGCAATACGTTTGCTGGCATCCACCCTGGCAATGCCCTGCACTTTATTGCCGCAGAGGTCATCGGCGCCTTTTTGGGCTTGGCGCTTTTTCATTTACTGGGCTCCGGCGCACACCACGATAACTCCAAGGCATAAATGGTCACGATTTTTCACAA
The DNA here is from genome assembly GCA_947442105.1 of Comamonadaceae bacterium. Lineage (GTDB taxonomy): Bacteria > Pseudomonadota > Gammaproteobacteria > Burkholderiales > Burkholderiaceae_C > Allorhodoferax. The sequence goes on from CANEVH010000021.1 coordinate 16,532, forward strand.
CCCCGCCTGCGAAACCTCGCGCAACACGCCAGACCGGGTGTCGTTGAGCTTGAGGATGCGCACAGCAGCAAAGGCCCAAGGTCGCTGACCATGCACGTAGCGGGTGGCCTTGCTCGCCAAACATGTCCCACTAGGTGGTGGGGAAAGCGCTGAACGTCGGGCTGAGCAAACCGCGCTCTTGGGTGATTTTGGGGGGGGCCAGCCTGAGAAAGGCCGGTCAGATCGCCCTTGATATCGGCCAGGAAGACCGGCATACCCAGGTTAGAAAAGCCTTCGGCCAGCGTTTGCAAGGTGATGGTTTTGCCGGTGCCGGTGGCGCCAGTGATCAGGTCGTGGCGGTTGGCCTTGTCGGGGGATGCCATCGTCTTGAATCAATGCCATGGAAGTCCCGCAATTTGCTTTGAACCCGCTAACCCCGCAGCCAAACAGGCTTGGCCGCCTTGGGCAATAACTTGTGAATGTTAATGTCAATATCAAGTCGCTCTGTGTTTTTTCTGAGGGGGCTGAGGGATGGTGGTGGCGTGCTGGCGTCTTTCAATCTCGTGATGAGCGGCGCCAGCAGCGTGCGAAGTTGCGCGTAGTCCATTGGAAATAACTTAGCTTCGCAGCGCCATGGCGCGCAGCAAGGCATCGACCTGCCCGAACGCATCTTGTTGCCACTGTTCAGGCGTGCGGTCGCCCAGCGCATGGGAGTCTTGAACAAACCGCCGTACACAGCTAGGGCCGTGTCCATCAAGGGTGTCAAACTTCTCAGCGATGTACCGGAAACCGCGTTCACCACTTGCATGTGCGAGCAGCGGGCGACATTCCTTCGCCAACGCCTCAATCCCATCCGGGTAATTTCGCACGCAGTAGTAGATGTCGTAGGCGTCCTTTTGCTTGTAGCGGCCCGCCAGCGCATGGCCCTTCATAGCCAGCAACGCCGGTATTGAACACACCGCAATCTCCACGCGATTCGTCCCTCCGTCGGGCATCGGCCCGGCTAAAGCCACCAGTTGGTAGAACCGCATCGCCAAATCAGCACCATCTGCGCGCTGCACAGCGAAATCGCCAATCAATGGCGGATCGTTCTTGATGATTTCGGAATCGCGCGGCATTAAGAAATCGACCACGACATCAATCGCTTCTCCGCCGTCGCGCGCGGGAATCTGGCGAAGCAGTTGGAAACGGCGAAGCCCGTCGCGCTGGACATATCCATGGCCTTGAAGCGCGCCGATCAAGGTAGCGTATTCGCCATCTCCGAGTGCTTGCGCGTTCAATCCGACGTCCACGTCGAGCGTGCCCACGTGGGGCATGTCTTCACTGGCCAACAACAGCCAGGGAACCGCGCCGCCGATGATGACGAACTTGCCCTTGAAGCTACCAAGAATCTGGCCCATCTCGATGAGCACAGACCTCGCGGCCGCAGTCGTGCGGTCGTCGTACTCGACCGCCGACTGCGGCTCCTTCGGGGGTGTTACTTGGGCCATGAGAGCTTTTCCTGTCGCAGGTGATCTGCCGCTTCGGCGCCGCGCTCGCCTGCAATAGCAAGGTCAAGGTAGGTCTGAACCGGGTTCGTACAGACTGCACCTGGCGCCGGTTCAACCGTGTCCACAAGCAATCCCAAGTCCTTTGGCAGGGTAATTACCACGTTCTCGCCCTTCGTGGTGGGCGCGAGCTTTAGCGCCACCTGAAGCTTGCGTAAGCCTTCGTCGTCGGCGAAGAAGTAGTGCATGCCGGTGCGCGCGTAAGGAGAAAGCCACTGTGCTGCAGAAAACGATGCGAAGGCAGCACGCCCGGGACCGCTGTCCGCGCACAGAGCGCTTCGAGCCGCTTCTTCCAGTGCAGCGCCATGCAGCGGCGTGTAGAACCGCAGCCTCTCACCTGGCGGTGCGGTGTAGCTGTCCCGCCATGCGTCCAGAAGTGCGGCGGGCTGCGAGAGGACCAGGCCATCGTCTGAGGCGCGCGCCCATTCCCGATCCATCAAGCCGGTGCGCACATTGCTAACGTGCCCAAGGCTGACTCCCGAGGCCTCCGACAATTCGGTGACCCGCCATGCGCGGTTCGGCTCACGCAGCATGGCGCGCAGTACCTGAGCAGATTTCGGTCGGAATAGCGACTTGAGTTCGCGTTGTTGGCTCACAGGCTTGTGGTCCACTAAGCGCTCAATGAAAACGCCACCGAAGGCGATCCGGGCGTTCCCCTCTAAATCTAGATAGCCGACGCCCTTCTCTTCGCACAACTGCTTGACCGCAGGTGAAATGTAGGGCGCGATAAAAACCGGCGTTGCTTGAGGCGCTCGGTGCGCAACGTAGCTCCCCAGTTCTAGCAGCGCGGACCTTGCATGCCGGGGTTGTCCGTTCGCGCTGTACTTGCAGATGAGCTGATGCGACCGACCGTCCACGATCAACCTAGCGATCAAGTTAGGCTCCCCGTTGTCGGACATGGCCTCGGAGTCGATGCCTTGCACCCGAAGGATCGGAATCTTTTCCAGCAGTCCGCGCAGTGCCTTAGCAGCACGAGCGTCCGAATTTTTCATTGAATCGGTGTTTTTCAGCATGTGTTGAAAATACCACGATTTTTGGAATGGGGTAGGTTGGTTTCACTCAGAGTGACATCTTCAGCGTTTGCTGAAAGCAGGTTTTTCATTGAAATTCGCCGTAGCCCGATGTGGCGTTTTGCGTTGCCCCGCCGTCCCAAAGGCCGGACGCCAATCAGTGCTATTTGCTGGGGACAGTCTCCTGCAACCCTCCCCTGAGCACTGGCACAGTGAAGTCTACGCGGGGACGATAGCCGGGCACGACAGCCAATGCTGCAAATAGAATTAGCAACGAAAGGCACTTAAGCCTTGAGGGAGCGTAAATGGTTGTTCATGTCTTGCAGTTTCGCTGCTTAGCAGTGATTTCGATGGCACGTAACTCTGGCTTCCGAATGACAGGGGTGGCTGCTGAGCCTTCTCTATGAGCGAACCGTCTGACCTGCTAGTCAACTTGCTGGACTACGTAATTGAGCAGTCCAAAGACATTGACCCCAACGGCTTCAAGCTCACCGGTAGCAAGGAATTTGTCCAGTACAAGTCCAACCTACACGGTCTGCCAGGCGTTGACTTCGACAAGAAGGTCGAAGGGGACCACATCTGGATGCGGGTAGAGCGGTTGGCAGAGATTCCACCGCCACAAATCCAACGGAAAGAAATTCAGCGTTTCTTCACGATTTCAACCAGTCCCAGTGGGCCCGAGCCGACCATCAACGAAACCGTGCTGGGCCACAGCATTGCCACCGACTACGGCGAGCTGATCATGCCGGAGGCTGAACGCCTTGCCAATGATCGCCGCAAATTGGTCACAGAGACGTTTGCCCAGTACAAGCCTCTCTGGAAAGCATGGGCGCAAGGTGAGAAACCCAGGCGAGTCGCCATTGGGCTTTACGGGGAGCTGTTTTCTCTCAAGCACCAGATGGAAGCCGAAGAGACGTCCAAACCACATGAGCTGGTCTGGGGGATGGGAATTACGTCCTGGAAGATTGCAGTCGAAGGGCGGACCGGCCCGAGCACTGTCGATTACCAGTACCCGCTGATTACCCAGGCCATGGAGCTCGCCATCGAAGGCCAAACGATGGCGATTACCCTGAGCCCAAGGACGGTAGACCCCCGCTTTGAGTTCGATGCGTTCTCGGCATGCCACGTGCGGAGCGCCCCGGAAGTCGAAAAGGCCTGCAAGGACGCACTTGCCCAGGACCAGGACAAGCAAATAACGCCATTCGACGCACGAAGTTTTGAGCACCTGCTTCGACTGACAGCCGGCAATCTGCACGAGCGTGGGCAATTCTTGTCTGGGCACGAGCGCCCACTTCCAGCCGCGGAAGATTTGGTCGTCACGGATGCCTGGGTGATTTTGTCTCGGCCACGTTCTAACAACTACCTGCTGGAAGACATAGAAAGGTAAAAGGGAACATCAGGGGTGGGGCCGTTATTCCTGCCGGATGTCTGTCGCTTGTGACGCCACCCCTCGACCAGACAGTCAACTTTGAGCCAATCTCGTTCAGAGGCTTGTCTGGAACCGGAAGCACGCGTATTGGCGGCGCTGCGCCGCAGGAACTGTATTTTCCCCTTCCGTACAACCACGAACAAGTGACCATAGTCGAGCAGTTGGAGCGTTCGGACGGAATAACGGTCCAAGGCCCACCCGGCACAGGTAAGACCCACACCATTGCCAACATTGTTTGCCACTATCTGGCAACCGGACGAAAGGTGCTTGTCACTTCCAAGGGTGAGCAGGCGCTGGAAGTTCTGCAATCAAAAATTCCAGCTGAAGTGCGACCGTTGACTGTGGCGCTTATTTCAGGCGACCGGGAGGGGATGCGCCAATTTCAGTCTGCCATCGAAACAATCATCCACAACGTCTCGCAGCTGAACCCAGAAGTATCGCGCACGGAAATCGTTCGTGTCTTGAGCGCTATCGACCGAGCCCATTCCGAACTGGCCACCATTGACAACAGAGTTGATGACATCGCGATGTCCCAGCTTTCCGATGTCGAGGTGGACGGCGTGACCATGCGCGCTCAGAAGATGGCAGAGCTGGTGATACACGGGAATTCACGCCATGCGTGGTTTGATGACGCTCTTTCACTGGGCGCAGAGCATGCGCCGCCAGTAACGGCCTCTGAAGTTGCACAAGCTAGGGAGGCACGACGCCGGTTAGGGCCAGATTTGCCGTACGTGAGTGCCAAGTTTCCTTCTAGCAGCGCGCTGTTGCCAGCCGCTGAAATCGAGACCCTCCACAACGTTCTTGTCAGCATTCGCGATATTGAAGAAGCCGAAGCTAAAGGCGGTCTGCTTACTCTGAGGGCGACGACACCGGAAGTACTGGCCGATGCCCGTAAATTGTTGACAGCAGTTGAGGCCGCGGCGGCACTTGCCAAGGAACTCGAACAAACGGGCGAGCTTTGGACATTTGAGTTGCGCAAAAAATGCCGACAAAGCGATTTCGTTAGTGAGCGCAAAGCTCTGGAAGCTCTTTTCGACGAAATTGAAGTCTTGATAAAGGCCCGTTCAGACTTCCTCATCCGGCCAGTCGAAGTTGCCGAGACCGCCATTGGCATGCCCAAGTTTAGAGAGGCGCTGTCGCGTGCAAGTGAGACCGGAAAGCCCTTTGGTCTTATGTCGTTTGGCGCCGGGGACATAAAAGCGCTGGTCCAGGCGGTCAAGATTGCTGGGCTTGCGCCTGCGAACACCGGTGATTGGCAGCATGTGCTGGACTATGCCCAGCTGCATGACAGGGTCGCTTCCTTCAGCACCAGGTGGAACCAGTTTGCAGATTTGTTGTCAATTCCCAAGGTGAGTGGTGGTGTGCAGGCACTTCGCGCTATTGAACTTACCACTGTGGCTGCCCGCAAAGCGCATTTGTTGGCCACTAACCATGATGCACATCTCCCTTTATTGGCAGAAAGTGTATTTGCCAAGGTGCCAACAGCGCAGCTTCACGGTACACCGGCCGAAATCCTCAAAGTAAGAGAGCATTTGCGGGCGCACTTGACGCGTGCGGACTTGGCCAGGGCGGCGACCCAGCTGGCCACACTGCAGGAAAAGATGGCTGGCACAACGGGTCAGGTATCGAACGACCTAAGGGCCTTTGCTGAAAAGACCCTCGGCAACAAACAGTTCCCGGCGGAGCGGGTGGTGGCGGGGTACGCGGAGCTGCTCAGCGAGGTGCGCCGGATTGAGGCATTGGCGCCCGACATCCAGACCGTCATCAAGTTGTCGGGGGCTTTTGAGGCGGCAGGCGCTGAGAAATTGGCTGCGCGAGTAACTCACTTAGCAATTAGTGCTTCAGGCGAAGACACCGTTTTGCCTATTACCTGGCGGGAAGCGTGGAACTGGGCCCGGGTCAAATCGCATTTGGACAAGATTGAAGCTCGGGGGGAGTTGCTGGCGCTGGCCACCCGTCGCCGTGACTTGGAGTCTGGCCTGGCCAAGCTCTACGAAAACATGGTGTCGAAGTCGGCGTGGCTGATGACAAAGATGGGTGCCTCGCCCAGGGTTCTATCAGCACTTGAGACCTACAAAACCGCTATTCGCCGCATTGGGCAGGGAACCGGACCAAATGCAACGCGGCATCGGCGTGACGCCCAGCGTGCCATGGAGGATGCGCAAGGGGCTGTCCCATGCTGGATCATGAGTCACAACAAAGTGTCAGAAACTCTGCCGGCCATACTGGGCAGCTTCGATTTGGTTGTTGTGGATGAAGCCAGCCAGTCCGATCTGTGGGCGTTGCCGGCGGTGTTGCGCGGAAAGAAGATTTTGGTGGTTGGCGATGACAAGCAGGTTTCCCCGGACGGAAGCTTTATCGCCGCAACCCACATTCAGGCCTTAAAGGACCGGTTCTTGGCTAACCAACCCTATTCGGCCGTACTGACGCCGGAGAAGTCACTCTACGATATTGCATCAACAGTATTTGCCGCCCAGAAAGTCATGCTTCGGGAACATTTCCGCTGCGTGCCGGCAATCATTGCCTACAGCAATCAGTTCTACGATGGTTTCATGCAGCCATTGCGTATTCCCAAGGAGTCTGAGCGCATCGACCCTCCGCTGGTTGACATCTACGTCCCGTCTGGCTATCGCGACAAAAAAGACATCAATCGGCCAGAGGCGGAGGCCATCGCGGACGAAATTACGGCCATTCTTCAGAACAAGCAATTCGCCAACAGAACATTGGGCGTTGTGTCGCTCTTGGGGCCGGACCAGGCCAAATACATTGACACACTGGTCCGCTCTCGCTGCGATGCCGCTGAGCTGATGCGGCGCAAGTTCGAATGTGGTGACGCTCGCGTTTTTCAAGGCAGTGAACGGGACATCATGTTCTTGTCGATGGTTGTGGACCCCAAGAATGCTAGGGCGGCATCCGGGAATACCGCGGAACAACGTTTCAACGTGGCCGGCAGCCGAGCACGTGACCGCATGTACCTGGTTCGGTCCGTGAAATTGACCGACCTCTCCCATTTAGACCTGCGTGCGGGGCTATTAGGACACTTCAGCAAGCCGTCAGAAGGCAGTTACGCAGAGAACAAGAACCTGATTGAACTTTGCGAGTCTGGGTTTGAGAAACAGGTCTACTCCGCGCTGGTCGACAAGGGCTACCGAGTCATCCCTCAAGTGAGGGCTGGCTCATTCCGTATTGACATGGTGGTCGAAGGCGAGCGGGATTCCAGGCTTGCCATTGAATGCGACGGCGACGAGTTCCACGGACCTGATCGGTGGGCGGCCGACATGGGCCGTCAACGGGTGCTTGAACGGGCCGGTTGGACGTTCTGGCGGTGCTTCGCATCGACGTGGACGATGCGCCGGGATGAGGTGTTGGAGGAACTACTCCGGCGATTGAGCGCAATGGGGATTGAGCCTTTGGGGAATCTGGAGAAGTTACCGTCATTGGTAGAACAACGAACCTGGACTCCAAACGCGCAACTTGATTCGGATTCGGGACAACAAGCCGAAGATGTTGGAATTGAAATCGAGGCCGCCATCGCAACAGCTCAGGCATCGGCCCACGATTTGTTTGCTAATGAGGTGCGGCGACCTATTGTTGCAGAGGTTCACCACGACACCACAAGTCCAAACGTGACCGGTACGGCGACAAAGCTCGCTGACGGGAGTTGATAAGGTTGGGACGCATTGAGACAGTTTGCTGAAGCCTTTGACCTTCTCCCAGACGACCGCAAGTCCGCAGGGGGAGCGCTGTGGGTGCTTAAACATGACATCACAGCCAAAAAGGAAATGGCACCGTACGTGACGGTCCTGCTACATGCAGGCATGTATTTGGGCGGAAGAGAAGCAGGGTTGGTATTGCCGTTAAAGATGCAGATAGCTAATTTGGTTGTGCCGTATTCCAAGTGTCGAGGAGACGGAGTTTTTATGGCGAGCGCATTACCAAAGCTTCCGATAGCCAATGCCCAATGCAGTGGTTCGTGAAGTACGGCTCTTGACTCAAATCGCCGCTCCACATCCAGCCGCTTGCTTCCCATTGCACTCGCGCCCAGACGGTCAAAATGCCCCGTTTCAAACACCCAAAAACCCCATGCCCCACCCGCCCCTGAGCCGCCGCCAGCTAGCCCACGCCGGCCTAGCCACTGCCACGGCAGCTTGCCTGCCCGGCGCAGCGCGCGGGGCAAACGCAGCGCCCCGCACTGCGCTGGCCTTCCCCCGCGACGCCGGCGCCCACCCCGACTTTCAGACCGAGTGGTGGTATGTCACCGGCTACGCCAATGTGGCGGGCCAGGTGGCGGCGCTGGGCTTTCAGATCACCTTCTTTAGGCGGCGTGTGGCTTCTACTCAAGGGCTGGATTCGGCATTGGCAGCCAAGCAACTGCTGTTTGCGCATGCAGCGGTGAGCGATGTGGCGGGCAAGGTGCTGTGGTCGGACCAGCGGATTGCGCGCTGGTCGGGCGTGCCGGGCGGCGCCAATCCGGCGGATGTGGCCTGGGCCCGCATGGACGACACCGGCGTGGTGCTGCGCGACTGGTCGCTGCTTCGCACGCCCGAAGGCGCCCTGCGCGCCCGGGTGCGCGCGGCTGACTTTGCGCTGGACCTGCGCTTTACCGACACGCAGCCGCTACTTTTGCAAGGCGAGCAGGGCCGCTCGCGCAAGGGGCCGGACGCAGCGCAGTTCAGCTACTACTACAGCCGCCCGCAACTGCAAACGCAAGGCGATATCAGCGTCAAAGGCAAGCGCAAAGTGCTCGACGCAAGCAGCCGCGCCTGGCTGGACCAGGAATGGAGCGACGCGCTCTTGCACCCGGACGCGGTGGGCTGGGACTGGATAGGCATTAACCTGCTCAATGGCAGCGCGCTCACCGCTTTTAGGCTGCGGCGCAAGGACGGGAGCGCCTTGTGGGACGGCGGCTCGTTTCGCCAAGGCGAGTTGACGGTGGGCTTTAAGCCCGGCGAGGTGGTGTTTGAGCCCGAGCGCCAGTGGCGCAGCCCGCGCACCCAGGCCAGCTATCCGGTGCAATGGCGCGTGCGCACGCCCACGGGCAGCTACACCGTCAAAGCCGTGTTTGACGCCCAAGAGCTCGACAGCCGCAGCTCCACCGGCGCCGTGTACTGGGAGGGCTTGTGCGAACTGTGGGACAGCGAGCAGCGCCTGGCAGGCCGTGGCTACCTGGAAATGACGGGCTACGCAGCGCCGCTGGTGCTCTGAAGCCAAGCCCGCCTGTAGCCGGTGGAGTGGCCCGCCGACCGGCGGTGACCGGTGGCCCGCAGGCACGACAATAGCCCCCCTACAAGCCGCTTGCCGCTTGCCGCTTGCCGCTTGCCATTTGCCATTTGCGCCCTCTGCCCCACTTAGAGTTCCATGACCACTGAACGCCCCAAATCCAAAAGTCCCAAATCCCTCACCGGCTTGCTGCCGTTTTTGCGCCCTTACCGCGCCCGCATTGGCCTAGCGCTGGTGTTTTTGGTGATGGCGGCCACGGCCACGCTGGCGTTTCCGGTGGCGCTGCGCATGCTGATTGACGGTGGCCTGGTGCAGGGCGACAAGGGCGATCAGATGATGGCCATGCGGGAGCACTTTGTGGCCCTGTTTGGTGTGGCCACGGCGCTGGGCGTGTTTTCGGCGCTGCGCTTTTATATGGTGAGCTGGCTGGGCGAACGGGTGACTGCGGACATTCGCAACGCGGTCTACCACCATGTGCTGCACCAAAGCCCGGAGTTTTTTGAGACCACGCAGACGGGCGAGGTGCTCTCACGGCTGTCGGCTGACACCACGCTGGTGCAAACCGTGGTGGGTTCGTCTTTGAGCATGGGCCTGCGCAACCTGGTGCTGGGTGCCGGTGCTTTATCGGTGCTGATCTGGACCAACCCGGTGGTGATGTTGCAGGTGCTGGTGGTGTTGGTGCTGATTGTGGTGCCGAGCCTGTGGTTTGGCCGACGGGTGCGCAAGCTCTCGCGCGCCAGCCAAGACCGTATTGCCGACTCCAGCGCCATTGCCGCCGAGGTGCTCAACGCCATTCCGGTGGTGCAGAGCTACACCGCAGAAGGTCGCGAGTCGGCGCGCTTTACCACTTCTACCGAAAACGGCTTTGACACCGCCGTGCGCCGCAGCGGCGCGCGCTCGGTGCTGGTGGGCTTCATCATCATCGCTACCTCTGCGGCACTTTTGTGGGGCCTGTACCAGGGCACGCAGGCGGTGGTGGCTGGGCGCGTGACGGCGGGCGACTTGGGCCAGACGGTGGTTTATGTGATTTTGCTGGCCAGCGCATTTGCGGTGCTGGGCGAGGTGTACGGCGATTTGCTGCGCGCCGCAGGCGCCACCGAACGCCTGATGGAGCTGCTGCACACCCAGTCGCCCATTGCCTCACCGGCCCAGCCGGTGCGCTTGCCCTTGCCGCAAGCGGGCAGCGCGGTGCGCTTTAAAGCGGTCGATTTCCGCTACCCCTCGCGGCCCTCGCAACTGGCTTTGTCGAGTTTCACGCTGGATGTGCAGGCCGGCCAGACGGTGGCCATCGTCGGCCCCAGCGGCGCGGGCAAGAGCACGGTGTTCCAGCTGCTGCTGCGCTTTTATGACCCCCAGGCCGGGCGCATTGTGCTCGACGGCGTGGCCACGCACGAGCTGGCGCTGGCTGACCTGCGCGAGCGCATTGGCATCGTGCCGCAAGACGCGGTGATCTTCTCCAGCAGCGCGCTAGAGAACATCCGCTACGGCCGCCCCAGTGCCACCGACGCCGAGGTGCAACAAGCCGCCGAGGCCGCGTTTGCGCACGATTTCATTACCGAACTGCCCGAGGGCTACCACACCTTTTTGGGCGAGCGGGGCTTGCGCCTCTCAGGCGGCCAGCGCCAGCGCATTGCGATTGCCCGCGCCATGCTGAAAAACCCGCCGCTGCTGCTGCTTGATGAAGCCACCAGCGCCCTGGACGCCGAAAGCGAGCGCATGGTGCAAGCCGCACTGGAGTCCGCCATGCGCAACCGCACCACGCTGGTCATCGCCCACCGCCTGGCCACGGTGCAAAAGGCCGACTTGATTGTGGTGCTGGACCACGGCATTCTGGTGGAACAGGGCACGCATGCCGAGCTGGTGGCGCGCGGGGGCGTGTATGCGGGGCTGGCGGCACTGCAGTTCAACGCCTAGCTTTCATAGAGGTGCGCAGCACCCTCAATCTTGAAAGTTCTTTCGCGGCATGGCGGGCTCTGCAAACCGGGCGCCGCTTTAAGTGTCAGCGGGTTAGCGCGTCAGTGTGTCACCGGACTTTTTGACCGCGTCTCCCACCTTGTAGCCAGGGTCTTGGCTGAATTCGTAGCTGCGTTTGCTGCCATCGCCAAACTGGGCGCTCACCGTCCAGAGGGTGTGGGTTTTGACCTTTTCCTCAATCATCTTGCCGGCATAAGCGCCGCCCAGAGCGCCGGCGATGGTGGCCAGGTCTTTGCCCGTGCCGCCGCCCACTTGGTGGCCCAAAAGCGCACCGCCCAAGCCACCGGCAATCATGCCCAAGGGGCCGCCCTCTCCCGCCTTTTCGGTCACGGCCACCGACAGCACGCGACCACAGTCCTGGCACACGGCAGCCGCTTTGGGCGCCAATGCCACGGCAGTGGCGGCGCTCGGGCTGGCGATGGCCAAGCGCGCACGGGCCTCGGCGCGGGCCTTGTCATATTCGGCCTTGGCGTCGCGTCGGCACTGCAGGCGGGCGCTAGAACTGGCCTCATCGGTGCACAGCGCCTTGTCGCTCGTGTAGCGCAACGCTGTAGCGCGGTTGTCGGCGGCGAACTGGGCTTTGGGCGTGAGTGGCGCGTCCGAATCGGCTGCATACGCCCAAGGCATGGCGGCACCGACCAGCAAAATGGCGACAAAGCGGGTTTTCATTGCAAGCTCCAACAAAGCATAAAAGCCCATTGTGGGGAGGAGACTGCGAATACGCTGTGAGGTAAATCACAGGCCCGCGTTGGGCGCGCATGCGGGACACCCGCGCACGGGTGCAACGCTCGCCGCAGGCGCAAAAGCCCGTAGCATGGGCGCCATGACCCTAGCGGCATAGCGCCATACCGCTTTACCGCTTTACCGCTTTACCGCTCTACCGCCACACGGCCATACCGCCCTGCCGCCAACTTACAGGAACCACCCATGCTACGAACCAAAGCCTATGGCGCACAAAGCGCCACCTCGCCCATCACGCCCCTGGACATTGAGCGGCGCGAGCCCGGCGCTTATGACGTGGTGTTTGACATCCTGTATTGCGGGGTGTGCCACACCGACATCCACCTCTCGCGCGGGCAGTTGCCACGGCCCATGTACCCGATGGTGCCGGGCCACGAGGTGGTGGGCAAGGTCACCCGGGTGGGCAGCGCCGTGACCAGCCACCAGGTGGGAGACATCGTCGGCGTGGGCTGCTTGGTGGACTCGTGCCGAGGCTGCAGCGAATGCCAGGCAGGCGAAGAGCAGTTTTGCAATGGCCGGGTCGGCACGTACAACGGCCTAGAGCGCGATGGCAAAACGCCCACCTATGGCGGTTATTCCAAATGCATGACGGTGGACGAAGGCTATGTGCTCAAAATTTCGCCCCACATGGACCCGGCAGCCGCCGCACCGCTGCTGTGCGCCGGCATCACCACGTATTCACCGCTGCGGCACTGGAAAGTGGGCAAAGGCAGCCGGGTAGCGGTGGTGGGCCTGGGTGGCCTGGGCCACTTGGCGGTCAAAATTGCTGCGGCCATGGGGGCGGAGGTCACCGTGCTCAGCACCTCGGAAGACAAACGCGCCGACGCGCTGCGCCTGGGTGCCACCCACTTTGCAGTCAGCAAAGACCCCGAGACTTTCCAACGCCTGGCGGGCCACTTTGACCTGATTCTCAACACCGTCTCTGCCAACCTGAACTATGACGCCTACATCAGCCTGCTCAAGCGTGACGGCAATCTGGTCATCCTGGGCATCCCGGACACCTCCATCTCGTTCAACGCTTTTGGCCTGATGCTCAAGCGGCGCAGCGTGTCGGCATCGTTCATAGGAGGCATCCGCGAAACCCAGGAAATGCTGGACTTTTGCGCCGCGCACGGCATCGTCTCCGACATCGAAATCATCGCCATCGACCAGATCAACACCGCCTATGAGCGCATTTTGCAAAGCGACGTGCGCTACCGCTTTGTGATTGATTTGGCCACGCTGGTGTAACGCTGCGGCGCGCCATCTTCATGGTCGGCTGCGCAGGCGCTCGGCCCGAACGTGGGCGCTGCTACTGCAAGCTGCTATTGCAAGGTGTTTTTCGCGGCTTCGAGCAGCAACAAGGGCAGTACCGCAATGCCTTCTTCCAGCAGCTCGCGCGTTTCTTGCGCGCTGGCCTGGCCGCGGATGGCGCGCTCAGGCGCGTCACCGTAGTGGATTTTGCGGGCTTCGTCGGCAAAGCGGTCGCCCACGTCTGTGGTGTTGGCCACCAGCTCGCGCGACATTTCCAGCCAGGCAGCCCATTTTTCGGGCGATGCTTGGCTCGCGGTCGCAGGTAAAGCCACCGCAGTTTCGCTTGGCGCTTCCTCGGCCGGGGCACTGCGGCTTGACCGTAGGTTCAGGCGGGGTGCGCTGGGCTTTTTGTGCACTTCGGCGTCACCGCACAGCGGGCAATGTACCAGGGCGCGGCTGTTTTGCGCCATAAAGTCATCCTCTGAGGCAAACCAGCCTTCAAAGGCGTGGCCCAAAGCGCATTGCAGGTCCAGGACTTTCATCGCGGCGTCTGCCAGTCCAGCGTCCAGGCGCCGGACAACACGTTTTGCAGCCATAGGGCACCGACCAAGGTCTTGGCGTCGGTGACCCGCCCATCGCGGCACCATTGCAAGAGTTCGGCGGGACTGGCAGTAAACACGTCCAAAAATTCGCCCTCATCGAGTGCACGCGCACCCAAAGTCAGGCCGCGCGCAAACCAAACGTCGATGAACTCGGTGGAGTACGCGATAACCGGGTGCATGGCACCAGCGCGCGCCCATTCGGTGGCGCGGTAGCCGGTCTCCTCTTGTAACTCCCGCTGGGCACAGGCCAAAACGGTCTCGCCCGCATCGAGCTTGCCCGCAGGAAACTCGACCATCACCTGCCCCACGGGGTAGCGGAACTGGCGTTCCAAGACCAGTCGCACCTCACCGGCTGCGTCGACATCCATGGGAACCACCATCACCGCGCCGGGGTGCACCACGTACTCGCGGCTGGCCAACTTGCCATCCGGCATGGTGACTTGGTCGCACAAAGCGTGGAGGAACTTGCCTTTGAACAGCTCTTGCCTGGAGTGCAGAGTCTCGCGCAGATGGGCATCAGGCAAGGTGGAACCCATTACGAAACCCTGCTCGCTGGGGATTTAGGGCTCAAGTACCCAGCATCTGCAAAATAGACTGCGCCGACAAGGCCATCAGTCCGGCGGGGAAAATGCCCAGCAAGAGCACCAGTGCGCCGTTCACACCCAAAATCACGCGCACGCCGGTGCTGGCCACGACGGGGCTCACGGTCAGCGGCTCGTCAAAGTACATCACCTTGACCACGCGCAGGTAGTAAAAGGCACCGACCAGCGACATCATCACAGCGAACACCGCCACACCAATCTGCATGGGCTGGCCCGACACCAGCAAAGCCTGTAAGACCGACAGCTTGGCGTAGAACCCGACCATGGGCGGGATACCCGCCATGGAGAACATGCAAGCAGCCATCACACCCGCGTACAGGGGGCTGACTTGGTTCAAACCGGCGAAGTCGGAGATTTCTTCGCTCTCAAAGCCATCGCGGGCCAGCAGCATGATCACGCCAAAAGCGGCCACGGTGGTGAGCACATAGGTGATGACGTAAAACATGGCCGAGCTGTAGGCGTTGGCTGCGGTAATGGTGTTGCCACCCACCACGCCCGACATCACGCCAATGAGCACAAAACCCATTTGCGAGATGGTGGAAAACGCCAGCATGCGCTTGATATTGGTCTGGGCGATGGCCGCCAGGTTGCCCAAAAACAGCGAGGCAATCGACAAGACCATGAGCATTTGCTGCCAGTCGATGGCCAAGGGCAGCATGCCTTCGACCAGCAAGCGCATGGTGACGGCAAAAGCGGCCAGCTTGGGCGCGCCGCCAATCATCAGGGTGATGGCCGTTGGTGCGCCCTGGTACACATCGGGAACCCACATGTGAAACGGGACCACACCCAACTTGAAAGCCAGACCGGCCACGACAAAGACCAGGCCAAAAACCAGCACTTGGTGGCGCACCTGGCCTGAAACAATGGCCTTGAACACCTCATTAATGTCCAGCGAGCCGGTCGCGCCATACAGCATGGACATGCCGTAGAGCAAAAAGCCCGAGGCCATGGCGCCCAGCACAAAGTACTTCATGGCAGCCTCAATGGCCGCGCCATGGTCCCGGCGCAAGGCCACCAAGGCGTAGCTTGACAGCGTGAGCAGCTCCAGCCCCATGTAAATGATGATGAAGTTGTTGCCCGAGATCATGATGAACATGCCCAGGAGCGCAAACAGGCCCAAAGTAAACAACTCGCCGCCGCGCAGCATGTCGCGCGTCGCCGAATACGGCCTGCCGTACACCAGGGTCACCATCACCGCCACGGTGGCGAAGCATTTGAGCCACGCCGCCATGGTATCGGCCACCACCATATTGCCAAAGCCGTACAAGGTCAGGCCCGTGGTGGCGTAAACACCCTCCAGCGCCGCCACCACGGCCAGGGTCGCCATGGTGAACGCGAAGGTGAGTCCGCGCAGAGGGCCTTGGGGCCGCAAATCCACCAAGGTAATGACGCAGGCCATCACCAGCAACAGCGCCTCAGGAAATACCGCAATCCAACTGATCTGGTCCATCATGTTTCGTTTCTCAAGTCAGCAGGTGTTATTTCAGCTTGGACACGGCCACGTGCCGGAGCAATTCGGCAACCGACGCGTCCATCACGTCGGTAAATGGTTTGGGGTTCACGCCCATGTAGAGCACTGCCACAGCCAAAAGGCCAAGCATCACAAACTCGCGGGCGTTGATATCGCTCAAGCCTTTGACGTCGTCATTTGCCACTGGCCCCAGGTAGACGCGTTTGAACATCCACAGCGTGTAAGCCGCGCCAAAAATCAGGGCGCTCGCCGCTGCAAAACCCACCCAGAAGTTGAACTTGACCGCCGCCAAAATCACCATCCACTCGCCCACAAAGCCAGCGGTGCCAGGCAAGCCGCAATTGGCCATAGCAAACAGCAATGAAAAAGCCGCGAACTTGGGCATGGTGTTGACCACGCCGCCGTAGCTTGCAATCTCCCGCGAATGCACCCGGTCGTAGAGCACGCCGATGGACAAGAACATGGCGCCCGAGACAAAGCCGTGGGCGATCATTTGCACCAAGCCGCCAGAGACACCCAGGTCAATAAAGATAAAAAAGCCCAAGGTGACAAAGCCCATGTGCGCGACCGACGAATACGCCACGAGCTTTTTCATGTCCTGCTGCACCAGCGCCACCAGGCCGACGTAGACCACGGCGATCAGGGAAAGCGCGATCATCAGCCAAGCCCATTCGTGTGCCGCGTCGGGCGCGATTGGCAGGGAGAAGCGCAAAAAGCCGTAGGCACCGAGCTTGAGCATGATGGCCGCTAACACCGCCGAGCCGCCCGTGGGTGCTTCCACGTGCACATCGGGCAACCAGGTATGCACCGGCCACATGGGCACCTTAACGGCGAAAGCGGCAAAAAAGGCAAAGAACAGCGCGGTTTGCTCCGTCTTGCTCAACGGCAGCGCATGCCAAGCGGCAATATCGAAGCTGCCACCCGACTGGATGTACAGATAAATCAGCGCCACCAGGGTGAGCAAAGAACCGAGCAAGGTGTACAAAAAGAACTTGAACGCCGCATAGATCTTGTTCGGGCCACCCCAGATACCGATGATCAAGTACATCGGAATCAGCGTGGCTTCAAAAAACACGTAAAACAGCAAACCGTCGAGGGCGCTGAACACGCCAATCATCAGCCCCGACAGAATCAAAAAGGCCGCCATGTACTGGTTGACCTTGCGGGTAATCACTTCCCAGCCAGCAATCACCACCACCACATTGATGAAGGCCGTGAGCGGCACAAACCAGAAGGAAATGCCGTCCACGCCCAGGTGGTAGTTGACGTTAAAGCGCTGGATCCAGCTCGCGTTCTCCACAAACTGCATCTCGGCGGTACCGAGTTGAAAACCCGCGTACAGCGGCAAAGTCACCAAAAAGCTGGCCACCGCCCCCACCAGCGCCAGCCAACGCACCGCCTTGGCATGCTCGTCACGCCCCAGGGCGAGCAGCACGACGCCAAAGGCAATCGGCATCCAGATAGCAAGGCTCAACAATCCCATTTTTCTTATTCCTTACTTATTGAGCCAAACGAAATACGTCATGAGCACAAAAATCCCCAAAATCATGGCCAGGGCGTAGTGGTACAGGTAGCCAGACTGGGCTTGGCGCACGCGGGCTGAAATCCAGCCCACCAGCTTCCACGAGCCATTGACCAAGAAGCCGTCAATCAGCATGCGGTCGCCGCCCTTCCACAGGCCAGTGCCCAGCAAGCGTGCGCCGCGCGCCAAGATGTTTTCGTTGATCCAGTCCAAGAAATACTTGTTTTCCAGCAGAACGACGAGGGGGCGCAGCACGCGGGCCAAGGCCGCAGGCACAGCCGGATTGACCAGGTACATATACCAAGCCGTCACCACCCCACCCAGGGCCAGCCAAAACGGCGCCGAGCTGAGCGCATGTACCGCCATCGCCACAGGCCCGTGGAAGGCTTCGCCCAGTTCTTGCATTACCGGGTGCTTATCCGCGTTGACCAAGATGGCGTCTTTGAAGAACTCGCCAAACAGCATGGGCTCAATGGTCATGAAACCAATCACCACCGAAGGAATCGCCAGCAGCACCAGCGGCACCCATACCACCCAAGGAGACTCGTGCGGCACATGGTGTTCCTCGTGGTGACCGTGTGCGTCATGGTGTGCGTCATGGTGTGCACCGTGGTCGGAATCGTGGTGTGCGTCCGGGTTTTGGTCGTAGCGCTCTTTGCCGTGGAAGACCAAGAAATACATGCGGAAAGAGTAGAAAGCCGTGACAAACACCCCGGCCAGCACCGCAAAGTGCGCAAACCCGGCGGCAGGCAGATGGCTCTCCGCCACGGCCTCGATGATGCTGTCCTTGGAATAAAAGCCGGAGAAGAACGGCGTACCAATCAGCGCCAAAGACCCGAGCAAGGACGTAATCCAGGTAATCGGCATGTACTTGCGCACGCCGCCCATCCAGCGGATGTCCTGGTTGTGGTGCATGCCCATGATGACGGAGCCCGCGCCCAAAAACAGCAAGGCCTTGAAAAACGCATGCGTCATCAGGTGGAACACCGCCACTGAGTAGGCCGAGGCACCCAGCGCCACCGTCATGTACCCAAGCTGCGAGAGCGTGGAATACGCTACCACGCGCTTGATGTCGTTCTGGATGATGCCCAAAAAGCCCATGAACAAGGCGGTAATCGCGCCAATCACCAAGATGAAGTTCAGCGCCGTATCCGACAACTCAAACAGGGGCGACATGCGCGCCACCATGAAGATGCCGGCCGTGACCATGGTGGCGGCGTGAATCAGGGCGGAAATCGGGGTCGGGCCTTCCATAGAGTCGGGCAGCCAGACGTGCAGCGGAAACTGGGCCGATTTGCCCATGGCGCCAATGAACAGGCAAATGCAGATCACGGTGACCAGCATCCAATCGGTGCCTGGCAACACCAGCGCGGTCAGTTCGGACGCTTTGCCAAACACCTCCGTGTAGTTCAAGGTGCCGGTATAAGCCGCCAACAGGCCAATGCCCAATATGAAACCAAAGTCGCCCACGCGGTTGACCAAGAAGGCCTTCATATTGGCAAAAATGGCGCTGGGCTTATTAAACCAAAAGCCGATCAGCAGATACGACACCAGGCCAACGGCCTCCCAGCCAAAGAACAGTTGGAGCATGTTGTTGCTCATCACCAGCATCAACATGGCAAAGGTAAACAGCGAGATATAAGCGAAGAATCGGTTGTAGCCCTCGTCCTCGTCCATGTAGCCGATGGTGTACAGGTGCACCATAAGCGAGACAAAGGTCACCACGCACATCATCATCGCAGTCAGGCCATCGACCATGAAGCCGATTTCCATCTTCAAGCCGCCCACCACCATCCAGGTGTAGAGCGTCTCGTTCAGGCGGGCGCCGTCTTGCAGCACGCTTTGCAGTGTCAAGGCTGAAAGTACAAATGCGAGAAGCACGCCACCAATGGTCAACGAGTGCGAGACTTTGCGCCCTATCCAGTTGCCGCCAAATTGCGTGCCAAAAATACCAGCCAACACCGCGCCCACCAAGGGCGCCATGGGCACTACAAGCAGCGTGGCTGCACTGAGGGTTTGACTCATCTTGTTTTCAACCCTTGAGCGTATTGAGTTCGTCCACGCTGATGCTGGACTTGCTGCGGAACAAAAGCACCAGAATCGCCAGACCAATGGCCGACTCGGCAGCAGCCACCGTCAGAATGAAAAACACGAAAACCTGGCCGTGCATGTCGTTGAGGTAGTGCGAGAAGGCGACAAAATTGGTGTTGACCGCCAAAAGCATCAGCTCAATGGCCATCAGCAGCACAATCAGATTGCGCCGATTCAGGAAAATACCGACCACCGAGAGCGCAAACAACATGGCGCCCAGCGAGAGAAAATGTCCAAGGGTCAGTGTCATGCTTTTTTCTCCGTCTGCGCAGCGTCTTCCACCACCGGTGCGGGTGCAACCTGGCTTGCGGACATTTTGAGTACCGTCATACGGTCTGCGGCCTTGACGCGCACTTGGTCGCCAGGGCTCACATACTTGCTGTCTTTGCGCGCACGCAGTGTCAGCGCTATGGCTGCAATCATGGCGACCAGCAAAATCGCGGCGGCAATTTCCAGCGGGTACAGGTACTCGGTGTAAATCAACTTGCCCAGTTGCTGGGTGTTGGACAGGCCACCGGGCACGTCCGGCGCAGCGCTCGGGTCGTCAATAACGCGAAAGCCGCCCATCAAGACCGCCGCCATTTCCAAGGCAATCACCACCCCAACGGCAGCAGCCAGTGGGAAGTGGTTCCAAAACCCGACCCGCAGGTTTTCCACGTTGATGTCCATCATCATCACTACGAACAAGAACAGCACCATCACCGCGCCCACGTACACCAGCACCAGGGTGATGGACAAGAACTCCGCCTTGAGCAGCATCCAGACCATGGAGGCCTGGAAAAACGTCAGTACGAGGTATAGCGCGGCGTGCACCGGGTTGCGCGCGGTAATGACGCGAAAGGCGGCGAACAGCAAAACCGCCGAGAAAACGTAAAACAGACCGGTTGTGACACTCATATTCAACATCTTTCGTGCGACCGATCAGCGGTACTTGGAATCGGCCTGCTTGGCGGCTGCGATTTCGGTCTCGTAGCGGTCGCCCACGGCCAGCAGCATGTCTTTGGTGAAATACAGGTCACCGCGCTTTTCGCCGTGGTATTCCAGAATATGCGTTTCCACAATCGAGTCCACCGGGCAGCTTTCTTCACAAAAGCCGCAAAAAATGCACTTGGTCAGGTCAATGTCATAGCGGGTGGTGCGGCGCGAACCGTCGTCGCGCACATCCGACTCAATCGTGATCGCCATGGCCGGGCACACGGCTTCGCACAGCTTGCAGGCAATGCAGCGCTCTTCGCCGTTTTCATAGCGGCGTAGCGCGTGCAAGCCACGAAAGCGCGGCGAGAGCGGTGTTTTTTCTTCCGGAAATTGCACCGTGAACTTGGGGCGGAACGCATACCGCATCGTCAGGGCCAGGCCCTTGAGCAACTCCACCAGCAAAAAGCTGTAGAGAAAATCCCGCAGCGAAAACGCCGGCGGCTTGTACGCCACATTGTGTGAAGCCATGTCGGTCTCTTACTTCCAGATATTCAGAGGCGTCTGCATCCAGACCCCCACAACCACCAGCCACACCAAGGTGACCGGGATAAATACTTTCCAGCCCAAACGCATGATTTGGTCGTAGCGAAAGCGGGGGAAAGTGGCGCGCACCCAGATAAAGAAGCTAACCACCATGCAGGTTTTGAGGCCGAGCCAGATGCCGCCGGGAATCCAGTCCAGAGCCGCAAGCGGTGATAGCCAGCCGCCCAGGAACATGATGGCGGCCAAGATGGACACCAGCCACATATTCGCGTACTCAGCCAAGTAAAACATGGCGTAGGACATGCCGGAATACTCCACCATATGCCCGGCCACGATCTCGGCCTCGCCCTCGACCACGTCAAACGGATGGCGATTCGTCTCGGCCATGCCGGAGATGACATAGACCACAAAAATCGGCAGCAGCGGCAGCCAGTTCCAAGACAACACGCCCACGCCCTGGGACGCAAACGTCCCCTTGGCCTGCGCCATGACGATGTCGGTCATGTTCATGCTGCCGGTAATCATGAGCACGATCACCAAGCAAAAGCCCATGGCAATTTCGTAGCTGACCATCTGGGCAGAGGCGCGTAGCGCGCCCAAAAATGCGTACTTGGAGTTCGACGCCCAACCGGCAATCACCACGCCATAGACTTCCATGGACGTGATAGCCATCACAAACAACAAGCCCGCGTTGACATTAGCCAAAGCCACATCAGGGCCAAAAGGCACCACCGCCCAAGCGGCCAGTGCGGGCATGATGGTCAAAATCGGGCCGATAAAAAACAGGCCTTTGTTGGCCGCAGCGGGCACCAAAATCTCTTTGGTGAGCAGCTTGAGTGCATCGGCAATCGGCTGCAACAAGCCCCAGGGACCGACCCGGTTAGGCCCCAGGCGCACTTGCATCCAACCCAAAAACTTGCGCTCCCACAGCGTCAGGTAAGCCACCGCGCCCAAAAGCGGCAGCAACACCACCACAATTTTGAGCAAGGTCCACAGCACCGGCCAAGCCACCACCGTCCACCAGGACTGCGAGGACAAGTGCAAGCCGCCATTAAAGAGCGCGTCGATCATGCCAATACTCCTTGCGCCACTGCGTCGCTCGCAAACCTCGCATCTGCAGTCATTTGCAAAGAAGTGGCTCGCCGCACCAGGGAATCGAGCTGGTAAATACGCGCAACGCACGGCTCAGTGCCGTTGAAAGGCCCGGCAAACGGCGCGCTGCAAGCATTGCTCAAACGCGCTTGCGGCACAAACTCCGGCGTCGCCCCACCAAAAATCTCTGCCAGCACGTCTTGCGAGGACTCGAAGTCAAAGCCTTCGACCTTCATCATATTGCCCAAGACCCGCAGCACTTTCCAAGCCGGACGCGCGTCGCCCAGCGGCTTGACCACCGCGTGGAAACTTTGCACGCGCCCTTCGGCGTTAACAAAAGTTCCCGAAGTCTCGCTAAACGGTGCAATTGGCAAGAGCACGTCAGCGCAGCCCCTATTGGCCTTGAAGGGGCTCAGGCTGACCACCATTTCTGCTTTCGCCAGCGTGGCCACGGCTTGGGCGCCAGGGGCGCTGTCAAATTCGGGTTCGTTGTTGAGCAAGAGCACCGCTTTGAGCGCGCCACCCAGCATCTGCCCTGCGTGCAAGCCGCCAACGCCGGGTGTGGCGTGGACGAACTGGGCGCCAACGGTGTTTGCCGCTTCCGTCAAGTAACCGACCGAGGCGCCGGTGTGTTGCGCAATCCAATTAGCAACAGCCAGCAGCGCCGAGGCCTGGCTGTGGTGCGCCGCCGCGTTGCCCAGCAGCACCGCTTTGCGCTCGCCACCCAGCAGAGATTTGGCAATCGCCATCGCCTGGGGAGTTGCTGCCTGCGCGTAGGGCGAAGGCAGTTGCGACAGTTCAGCAACAGCGCTGGCTATGCTTTGCAAGTCGGTCAGCCAATCTGCGGGCACAGAAATTATTGGGTTGGCCACAGGCATGGCCCAGTCGCTGGCGCTCGCACCCAGCACGCTGAGCGCGCCGCCCGCCTTGACGGCCTGGCGAATGCGTTGGGCAAACAGGGGGTGGTCTTTGCGCAAGTTCGAGCCCACCACCAGCACGCGCTGCAAAGTGGTCAAGGAGGCAATCGGTGCGCCCAGGTAACGCACGCCGTCAGTCACCGTGAAATCGGCGTTGCGCAGGCGGTAATCAATGTTTTCGCTGCCCATGCCACGAACCAACTGACCCGCAAGGTGCAACTCTTCAAGCGTGCTGTGCGGGCTGACCAAGGCGCCAATGGAAGCGGCGCCATGGTTGCTCTTGATTTGCTTAAGGCCATTGGCCACGTACTCTAGGGCGGTTTGCCAGTCCACATCGACCCATTTGCCGCCATGTTTGATCATGGGCGAGGTCAGCCGCTCGGGCGAATTCAGCGCCTCATAGGAAAAACGGTCGCGGTCGGCAATCCAACATTCGTTGACTGCCTCATTCTCCAGAGGCACCACGCGCATAACCTGCTGGTTTTTCACCTGGACGATGAGGTTGGCACCGGTCGAATCGTGTGGGCTGATGGACTTGCGGCGGGACAGTTCCCAGGTGCGGGCGCTGTAGCGGAAAGGCTTGCTGGTGAGCGCGCCGACCGGACAAATGTCGATCATGTTGCCCGAGAGCTCGGAGTCAATCGTCTGGCCGAGAAAAGTCTCGATTTCGGAGTGCTCGCCCCGGTTGGACATGCCCAACTCCATGACGCCGGCCACTTCCTGGCCAAAGCGCACGCAGCGGGTGCAATGGATGCAGCGGCTCATTTCCTGCATGCTGATCAGCGGGCCCACGTCTTTGACCGCGACCACGCGCTTTTCTTCGGCGTAGCGCGAGTTAGACCCGCCATAGCCCACAGCCAGGTCTTGCAACTGGCATTCGCCGCCCTGGTCGCAAATCGGGCAGTCCAGCGGGTGGTTAATGAGCAAGAACTCCATCACCGACTGTTGCGCCTTGATGGCCTTTTCGGTCTTGGTGCGCACCACCATGCCTTGGGTCACCGGCGTGGCGCAGGCGGGCATGGGCTTGGGGGCTTTCTCAATGTCCACCAGGCACATGCGGCAGTTGGCGGCAATGCTGAGCTTCTTGTGGTAGCAGAAATGGGGAATGTAGGTGCCCGCTTTCTCAGCCGCATGCATGACCATGCTGCCTTCCAGAATCTCTACCTTCTTGCCGTCGAGTTCGATTTCAACCATGGTGTGATGCCGATCAAACGTAAGCGCCGACCATGCAGGTCTTGTGCTCCACGTGGTAAACAAATTCGTCGCGGAAGTGCTTGAGCATGCCGCGCACCGGCATCGCCGCAGCATCACCCAGGGCGCAAATAGTGCGACCCATGATGTCGCCGGCCACGCTGTCGAGCATGTCGAGGTCGCTGGCGCGGCCTTGGCCGTTTTCAATGCGGTCCACCATGCGCCACAGCCAGCCCGTGCCTTCGCGGCAAGGCGTGCATTGGCCACAGGATTCGTGCGAATAAAAGTAAGACAGGCGTTGCAGCGCCTTGACCATGCAGCGCGAGTCGTCCATCACGATCACCGCGCCTGAACCCAGCATGGAGCCTGCCTTGGCAATCGAGTCGTAGTCCATGGTGATGTCCATCATCACGCTCGCAGGCAGCACGGGCGCCGACGATCCGCCAGGAATCACCGCCTTCAATTGGCGCCCGGTGCGCACACCGCCCGCTAGTTCGAGCAACTTGGAAAACGGCGTGCCCATGGGGATTTCATAGTTGCCTGGACGCTCCACGTCACCACTGACCGAGAAAATCTTGGTGCCGCCGTTGTTGGGCTTGCCGCAGGCCAGATAGGCCGCGCCGCCGTTGCGAATAATCCAGGGGACTGCCGCAAAGGTTTCGGTGTTGTTGATGGTGGTGGGCTTGCCGTACAGACCGAAGCTGGCCGGAAACGGTGGCTTGAAGCGTGGTTGGCCTTTTTTGCCTTCGAGCGACTCCAGCAAGGCGGTTTCTTCACCGCAGATGTAGGCGCCAAAGCCGTGGCTGGCATGCAACTGGAAGTTGAAGCTGCTGCCCATGATGGCCTGGCCCAGGAAACCCGCAGCGCGCGCTTGCTCAAGCGCTTCTTCAAAGCGCTCGTAGGTCTGAAAAATCTCGCCGTGGATGTAGTTGTAACCCACGTTGATGCCCATGGCAAAAGCGGCGATCGCCATGCCTTCAATCACCGCGTGCGGGTTGAACTGCATGATGTCGCGGTCTTTGCACGTGCCCGGTTCGCCTTCGTCCGAATTGCAGACCAGGTATTTTTGGCCGGGGAACTGGCGCGGCATGAAGCTCCACTTCAGCCCGGTCGGGAAACCAGCGCCACCGCGCCCACGCAACCCCGACTCCTTGACCGTGGCAATCACCTGGTCTTGCGTCAGGCCTTCGCCGCCGTCTTGGCCCAAAATTTTGCGCAAGGCAGCGTAGCCGCCACGCGCAACGTATTCATCCAAGCCCCAATTGGTGCCATTAAGGTCCGCCATGATTTGCGGCGCAATGTGGCGACCATGAAAAGACGACTCCAGGCCCGTGGCTTGGAATTGAGACAGCAGTTGGTGAACGTTCACAGAGCGCCCTCCGCTGCCTTCAGGCCGTCAACCAACTGATCCAATTTGTCATTGCTCATAAAGCTGCACATGGTGCGGTCGTTGACCAGCAGCACCGGCGCGTCGGCGCAAGCGCCCTGGCATTCGCTGGGTTGCAAGGTGATCAGACCGTCGGGGGTTGTTTGACCCGCATGGATGCCAAGCTTGTGCTCCAGATGCACCAGGGCTTGCGCGCCACCGCGCAGTTGGCAGGGCAGATTGGTACAGACGTTCAGCTTGTATTTACCCAGCGGCTTTTGGTTGTACATGTTGTAAAAGGTGGTGACCTCGTGCACCGCCATGGGCGCCATGCCCAGATGCGAAGCAACTGCCTGCTCGCTCTCGGGGCTGACCCAGCCAAACTCCTGCTGCACGATGGCCAAACAGGCCATCACCGCAGACTGCTTTTGGTCCGCAGGAAACTTGGCAACTTCGCGGTCAAAGCGCGCTTTGGTGGCGTCCGAGATCATCGGTCAATCTCTCCAAAAACAATGTCCATGGTGCCAATGATGGACACCGCGTCGGCAATCATGTGGCCCTTGGCCATCTCATTGAGGCCAGCCAAATGGGCAAAGCCCGGTGGACGAATCTTGAGGCGATAGGGCTTATTGGCGCCGTCGCTGACGATGTAAATGCCAAACTCCCCTTTGGGATGCTCCACCGCCGCATAGGCCTCGCCCTCGGGCACGTGAAAGCCTTCAGTAAACAGCTTGAAGTGGTGAATCAAGCCTTCCATATTGTTTTTCATTTCCTCGCGCGAAGGCGCCGCCACTTTGTGGTTGTCGGTAATCACCGGGCCGGGGTTGGCTTGCAACCATTGCACGCACTGCGCAATGATGTGGTTGGACTGCTTCATCTCTTCCATGCGCACCAGGTAGCGGTCGTACACATCGCCGGTTTTGCCCACAGGAATGTCGAAGTCCAACTGCGAATACACGTCATAGGGCTGCTTTTTGCGCAAGTCCCAGGCAATGCCCGAGCCGCGCAGCATGGGGCCGGTAAAGCCCATATTGAGCGCGCGCTCTGGCGTGACGATGCCGATGTTGACGGTGCGCTGCTTCCAGATGCGGTTGTCGGTCAGCAGCGTGTGGTATTCCTCCAAGCACTTCGGAAAGCGCTGGGTGAAGTCCGCAATAAAGTCGAGCAGCGAGCCTTGGCGGTTCTTGTTGAGTTCTGCCACGCCCTTGGCATTGCGCACGCGGCTGGACTTGAACTGGGGCATGGTGTCCGGCAGATCGCGGTACACGCCGCCCGGCCGGAAGTAGGCCGCGTGCATGCGTGCGCCGCTGGCGGCCTCGTACATGTCAAACAAAGCCTCACGCTCGCGAAACGTGTAGATCAGGATGGTGGAGCTGCCGCAGTCATTACCGTGCGAACCCAGCCACATCAGGTGGTTGAGCAAGCGCGTGATCTCCGCGTACATCACACGGATGTACTGGGCGCGGATCGGCACTTCAATGCCCAACAGCTTCTCAATGGCCAAGCAATAAGCGTGCTCGTTGCACATCATGGACACGTAATCAAGCCGGTCCATATAGGGCAAGGCCTGCATATAGGTCTTGGTCTCAGCGAGCTTTTCTGTTGCGCGGTGCAGCAGCCCGATGTGCGGATCGGCACGCTGGATCACTTCGCCATCAAGCTCCAACACCAGGCGCAGCACGCCGTGCGCCGCCGGATGCTGCGGTCCAAAGTTCAGGGTGTAATTCTTGATTTCAGCCATGCAAACTGTGCCTAATGCAGGCCTCCGTATTTGTCTTCCCGGATGATGCGCGGGGTAATTTCGCGGGTCTCTATCGTCACCGGCTGGTAGACCACGCGCGCCTGCTCGGCGTCGTAGCGCATTTCCACATGGCCGGTGGTCGGAAAATCTTTGCGAAACGGGTGGCCAATAAAGCCGTAGTCGGTCAAGATGCGGCGCAGGTCGTCGTGGCCTTCAAACACTACGCCAAAGAGGTCAAACGCCTCACGCTCGAACCAATTGGCAGCATTCCAGATGTCATTGATCGAATCCACCATGGGCATGTCATCGTCTGGCGCAAACACCTTGAGCCGCACGCGCTGGTTCAGGCTCACAGATAGCAAATGCACCACCACGCAGTAGCGCGGCCCCTGCGCCACGGCGTTGCCGTACTCGGAATAGTCCACGGCGCACAGGTCGATCATTTGCTCGAACTGGCAACCCGCCGCGTCGCGCAACACAAGCGCAGCGGCGTGGTAGTCCGCAGCAGCCACCTGTACTGTCACCTCGCCCAGGTGGATGTAGGTACTTTTTAATCTATCCCCCAGCGCGCCTGATATGGCGGCCTGAGTGTCCTCAGGACGAACAGAAAACTCGGTCATGGATAGTCAGGCCCGTGCAATGGTTTCGGTGCGGCGGATTTTTTGCTGCAGCTGCAAAATGCCGTAAATCAGCGCTTCGGCGGTCGGCGGGCAACCGGGAACGTACACATCTACCGGAACAATGCGGTCGCAGCCCCGCACCACGGAATAGCTGTAGTGGTAGTAACCACCGCCATTGGCGCAGGAGCCCATGCTGAGCACCCAGCGCGGCTCGGACATCTGGTCGTAGACCTTGCGCAATGCAGGCGCCATTTTGTTGCACAGGGTGCCCGCCACAATCATCAGGTCTGACTGGCGGGGGCTGGCGCGAAACACCTCGGAGCCAAAGCGGCTCAGGTCGTAGCGGGCCATAGCCGCATGCATCATTTCTACCGCGCAGCACGCCAGACCAAAGGTCATGGGCCAAATGGAGCCGGTTTTGGCCCAGTTCGACACCGAGTCGTAACTCGTCGTGACAAACCCTTCTTTGAGAACGCCTTCAATCATTCATCTACTCCCAATCCAAGGCACCTTTTTTCCACTCGTAGGCAAAACCCACGACCAGAATGGCCAGAAAAACCATCACCGACCAGAAGCCAGTGGGGCCAATTTCCTTGAGCGACACCGCCCAAGGAAACAAAAACGCAATTTCCAGGTCGAACAAAATGAACAGAATGGCCACCAGGTAGTAGCGCACATCGAACTTCATGCGGGCGTCTTCGAACGCCTCAAAGCCGCATTCGTAGGGTGAATTTTTCGCCGCATCAGGGCGATTGGGCCCCAGGACATAGCCCAAGACCTGCGGAACAATGCCGACTCCTACGCCGACCAGAATGAACAACAAGACGGGAAGGTATTGGTCGATGTGCATCGCTAAATTCTGGTCGCCGTGGATTGCGCAAGCCCGGCAGAGCCAGGAAGGACGCAACTTTTGAACTATTGATTTGGTGCCGTCGGCGAGACTCGAACTCGCAAAGCTTTCGCCACTACCACCTCAAGATAGCGTGTCTACCAATTTCACCACGACGGCGGTGTTACCCAGAAACCGCTAGGTGCTTTTCGCTCCTGTGCGTCTTTCCAAAGTGCCTAAGAGTTTACCCTGATTTACCGGGGCTTCTGTCCCGCTCTGAGGATAAAAGTACGCAGCATCAGGTGCTAAGCGCAATAGATAATAAGCTGGTTGCGAACCAAGCAACATTCCATCAACAACAGAGCGCGACCACAGATGACCATCTTAGTTACCGGCGGCGCCGGGTTCATTGGCAGCAACTTCGTCCTGGATTGGCTGGCCGCCTCCGACGAAGACGTGGTCAACCTAGACAAGCTGACCTACGCCGGCAATGTGCACAATTTGGCCGACTTGGCCAGCGACCCGCGCCACATCTTTGTTCAGGGCGACATTGGTGATGCGGGACTGGTCGCCGCGCTGCTGAAAGCGCACAGCCCCCGCGCCGTGTTGAACTTCGCGGCGGAGAGCCATGTAGACCGCTCGATTCTGGGTCCTTTAGAGTTCATCCAGACCAATATTGTGGGCACCTTCCATCTGCTGGAACAGGTTCGCGCCTACTGGGGGGGCATCGACGCCCAAGCGCAGGCAGGCTTTCGGTTTTTGCATGTATCGACGGACGAAGTGTATGGATCGCTCGCTAGTCGCGACCCCGCTTTCACGGAAACCCACCGCTACGAACCCAATAGCCCCTACAGCGCGAGCAAAGCCGCCAGCGACCACCTGGTGCGCGCCTACCACCACACCTATGGTTTACCGGTGTTGACAACCAACTGTTCCAACAACTACGGCCCGCTGCACTTTCCAGAGAAGCTCATTCCTCTGATGATCGTCAACGCCCAGGCCGGCAAGCCGCTGCCGGTGTACGGCGACGGGCAGCAAATCCGTGACTGGCTCTATGTCAAAGACCACTGCAGCGCCATTCGTACGGTGCTGCAAGGCGGTCGCCTGGGCGAGACTTACAACATTGGTGGGTGGAACGAAAAACCTAATTTGCACATCGTGCACACCGTGTGCGACCTGTTGGACGAACTCAAGCCGCGCGCGGACGGCCAGTCCTACCGCAGCCAGATCGCTTATGTCACCGATCGTCCAGGCCACGACCGCCGCTACGCGATTGACGCCCGAAAAATCGAGCAGGAACTGGGCTGGAAGCCGGCTGAAACGTTTGAGACCGGTATCCGCAAAACCGTGCAGTGGTACTTGGACCACCCACAATGGGTGGCGCAAGTGCAAAGCGGCGCGTACCGCGAATGGGTTGCCACCCAATACGCCCAAACCTGAAGGGTGCCACAGTGAAGATATTGCTTTTGGGTTGTAACGGCCAGGTCGGCTGGGAATTGCAGCGCAGCCTGGCGGTGTTGGGTGAGGTGGTGGCCCTGGGCTCCAGCCCGGCGCAGGGCGACGGCAGCTTGTGTGGCGACCTGGGAAACTTAGAAGCTTTGGCACACACAGTGCGCACGCTGGCGCCCCAAGTGATCGTGAACGCGGCGGCCTACACCGCGGTGGACCGGGCAGAGCGTGAACCAGAGCGCGCGCACGCCATCAATGCGGTCGCACCTGGCGTTTTAGCGGCAGAGGCCCAGCGTCTGGGCGCCTGGCTGGTGCACTACTCGACGGACTATGTGTTCGATGGCAGTGGCAGCGTCGCTTGGAAGGAAGGCGACGCCTGCGCGCCTTTGAGCGTGTACGGGCGCACCAAGCGGGCGGGCGAGCTTGCCGTGGCGCAGTGTCCACGGCACCTGGTCTTTCGCACCAGCTGGGTCTACGCGGCGCGCGGCGGCAATTTTGCAAAAACCATGTTGCGTTTGGCCGCAGAACGCGAGACGCTCACCGTGATTGACGACCAAATTGGCGCGCCGACCTCGGCAGAGCTGCTGGCCGACGTGACGGCACACGCGCTGCGACAGGCACTGGCCAACGCGGCATTGGC
Source organism: Comamonadaceae bacterium (assembly GCA_947442105.1). Classification (GTDB taxonomy): domain Bacteria; phylum Pseudomonadota; class Gammaproteobacteria; order Burkholderiales; family Burkholderiaceae_C; genus Allorhodoferax. The sequence continues at coordinate 47,256 of CANEVH010000021.1, forward strand.
CGGAACCTACCACTGCGTCGCTGGGGGAGAAACCAGTTGGCGCGCTTATGCCCAATTTGTGCTGCGCCAAGCGAGCCTCTTGGGCGTACCGCTCAAAGCCGGCCCCGAGCAGGTCATGCCCACCAGCACGGCCAACTACCCCACACCGGCGCAGCGACCACTGAACTCGCGACTGGACACAGACCTCATCCGCCGCACTTTTTCCTTACACTTGCCACCATGGCAATCGGGAGTGCAACGCATGTTGCAAGAAACTTTAGGACACAACAAGCCATGAGCAACACCAGTACCTCTGCCCGCAAAGGCATTGTTTTGGCCGGTGGATCAGGCACCCGCCTGTATCCGGCGACCCAGGTGATCAGCAAGCAACTGCTGCCCATCTACGACAAGCCCATGATCTATTACCCCTTGAGCACCCTGCTGCTGGCTGGCATCCGTGAGATTTTGATCATTTCCACCCCGCAAGACACGCCGCGCTTTGCGCAGCTGCTAGGCGATGGCAGCCAGTGGGGCCTGCAGCTCAGTTACGCGGTACAAGCGGCACCCGAAGGCCTGGCGCAAGCCTTCCTAATTGGCGAGGCGTTTCTGGATGGTGCCTCTAGCGCTCTGGTATTGGGCGACAACATTTTTTATGGCCATGATTTCGCCAGTTTGCTGGTTTCTGCCTCTGCACAAACCCACGGGGCCACGGTGTTTGCGTATGCGGTGCAGGACCCCGAGCGCTATGGCGTGGTGGAGTTTGACGCTGACGGGCGTGCTATCAGCCTGGAGGAAAAGCCCCAAAGTCCAAAATCGCGTTACGCAGTGACAGGGCTGTACTTCTACGATCAGCAGGTGGTTGAACTGGCCAAGAGAGTGCGGCCATCCTCGCGTGGCGAGCTCGAAATCACCGACCTTAATCGCCTGTATTTGGAGCAAGGCGCGCTGGACGTGCAAACCATGGGACGCGGCTACGCCTGGCTTGACACTGGTACCCATGAATCCATGTTGGAGGCCAGCCAATTTATCCACACCATCGAAAACCGACAGGGCCTTAAAGTCGCGGCGCCCGAAGAAATCGCATGGCGCAGCGGCTGGATCGATGATGCCCAACTAGAGCATTTGGCCAAACCGCTGGCCAAATCGGGCTATGGTCAGTATCTTTTGCGTCTGCTGACAGAAAAGGTCTATTGATGAAAGCAAGCCCCACAGCGATTGCAGACGTCTTATTGATTGAGCCGCGCGTGTTCGGTGATGCACGGGGCTTTTTTTACGAGAGTTTCAACGCACGGGCGTTTGCACAAGTTACGGGCGTTGACCTGAGCTTCGTGCAAGACAACCATTCAAAATCGGCTCGCGGTGTTTTACGGGGGCTTCACTACCAATCGCAAAGACCTCAGGGAAAACTGGTTCGTGTGGTATCCGGCGAGGTTTTTGATGTGGCTGTCGATATTCGACCGCAATCACTTACTTATGGTCAATGGGTCGGAGAAATATTATCGGCCAGCAACCACCGCCAACTTTGGATTCCTCCTGGCCTTGCACACGGATTTTTAGTTCTGTCTGATACAGCAGAGTTTCTCTACAAGACGACTGATTATTATGCGCCAGAGTATGAGCGGTGCTTGGCTTGGGATGATCCCACGGTCAATATCAACTGGCCACTTAACGGCGCTGTGCCCCTGGTTTCTGCCAAAGACGCGGCTGGGCAAAGGTTTGCTCAATTATGAATCCCATGGATGCCTCTAAAGAAGAAGGTGGCACCGGCAGTCTGGCCGGCATAGGGCGTGCCCTTGTTGCAGCGGGTAACTTGGAACAGAAGACCGCAGAGCTTCTCTACGCTAAAGCAAAAAGCAGTCGGCGAAGTTTTGTCGCTGAACTGGTGGACTCAGGTGCAGTTTCCTCCATTATGCTAGCGCACACCTTGTGCAAAGCTTTCATAGTGCCTCTGGTAGATTTGGATTCGATTGATATTGCACGCCTGCCCGAGGACTTGTTAGACGAAAAAATCTGCCGCGACTACCAGCTTTTGCCTCTTAAAAAGCGTGGAAATACCTTACTTATTGCAACGGCTGACCCGTCGAATCGCGAAGCGGCGGAGAAAATAAAATTTGCCACCCAACTGTCGGTGGAATGGGTTGTTGTCGAGTACAACAAACTGGTAAAAGTGAATGCATCGCGATTCACCGATGCCACCGAAAAGTTCTCTGCAGCCTTTTTGGACAGTGAATTCGATGAGCAAAGTCTGGAGATCACGGCTGACACAACGGGTGAACCCGCGACGACGGACAGTGAGATTGACGACGCGCCGGTGGTTCGATTTTTGCAAAAAATGCTCTTCGACGCCTTCAAGTTGGGCGCATCCGACCTGCACTTTGAACCCTATGAATTTTCTTATCGCGTCCGCTTTCGCATAGACGGCGAACTTCGGGAAATGGCATCACCACCGGTCAGTATTAAAGAAAAGCTGGCCTCAAGGGTCAAGGTGATTTCGCGGATGGATATCTCGGAGCGCCGTGTCCCCCAGGACGGCCGAATGAAGCTCAAGATGGGCCGCGACCGGACCATCGACTTTCGGGTCAGCACGCTACCGACATTGTTTGGCGAGAAAATTGTCGTGCGGATTCTTGATCCCAACAGTGCAAAAATGGGTATCGAGGCGCTTGGCTACGAAGAAGAAGAAAAAAACCGCTTGCTCAAAGCGATTGCCCGTCCTTATGGAATGGTATTGGTGACTGGCCCCACAGGTTCCGGCAAAACAGTTTCACTTTATACCTGTCTTAACTTATTGAACCAACCCCACGTAAATATTGCGACCGCAGAAGACCCGTCCGAAATCAATTTGCCCGGTGTAAACCAGGTCAACGTTAATGAAAAAGCGGGCCTGACGTTTGCAGCGGCCTTGAAATCATTTTTACGCCAAGATCCAGACATCATTATGGTCGGCGAAATTCGCGATCTGGAGACCGCCGATATTGCAATCAAGGCAGCGCAAACAGGCCATATGGTGTTGTCCACGCTGCACACAAACGACGCGCCCACCACGCTCACCCGGCTGCGCAATATGGGCGTTGCGCCTTTCAATATCGCATCAAGCGTGGTTCTGATCACAGCGCAGCGCTTGGCGCGCCGCTTGTGCGCTGTGTGCAAAGTGCCAGCGGATTTACCCCAAGATATTTTGCTGGAGGCCGGATTTAAACAGTCAGACCTGGACGGCAGTTGGCGTCCTTACCGGCCCGTTGGATGCACCAGTTGCAATAATGGCTACAAAGGGCGCTTGGGGATTTACCAGGTCATGCCCATCAGCGATGAAATTCAACGCATTATTTTGCGCGATGGTTCTGCCATGGAAATCGAAGAGCAAGCCGAGCGGGAGGGTGTTCGCTCGCTGCGCACATCGGGGCTACGCAAAGTTAAATTGGGGCTCACCTCTATCGAAGAAGTTTTGACGGTCACCAACGAATAAATTCAGGCACAGGGAACCATGGCTACTAGCAAAAATACCCAAGATTTAAGGCGCAAGAGCGCCGCCTCGGAATATATTTTCGAGTGGGAGGGCACTGACCGCACTGGAAGATTTGTAAACGGTGAAACACGGGCCACCGAGGAAAGTATCGTCAAGGCAATGCTACGACGTCAGGGCGTAACACCCAAGAAAATCAAAAAACGCCGCATGGGCCGACTCCAGTCGATAAAGCCCAAAGAGATTGCGACATTTACCCGACAACTGTCCACCATGATGAAGGCGGGCGTTCCACTGCTGCAGTCCTTCGATATTGTGGGCCAGGGAAACCCCAACCCCAGCCTGAGCAAGTTGATTAACGACTTGCGCATCGATATTGAAACCGGTTCCTCCATGAGCGCCGCATTTCGTAAATATCCTGGGCAATTCAGCGCGCTTTATTGCAATCTGATCGCCGCTGGGGAGTCAGCTGGTATATTGGACTCGCTACTGGACCGACTCGCCACTTACATGGAAAAAATCGAAGCGATTAAATCCAAAATCAAATCGGCTTTGATGTATCCCATTAGCGTATTGCTGGTCGCCTTTGCTGTGGTGACCGTCATCCTGATCTGGGTTATTCCATCGTTCAAACAGGTTTTCTCCTCCTTTGGCGGTGAGCTACCGGCACCAACGCTCATAGTCATCGCCATGAGCGAATTCTTCATTACGTACTGGTACCTTATATTTGGTGGGGTTGGCGGCGGATTTTTTCTTTTTTTTCGGGCTTGGAAAACCAGCACCACGATGCAGGCGAAAATGGACCGCCTGCTTTTGCGGATGCCGATTTTTGGAATATTGGTGCGTAAATCATGCATTGCGCGCTGGGTCCGCACCCTGGCCACGATGTTTGCCGCCGGTGTGCCACTGGTTGAAGCGCTTGATTCGGTGGGTGGAGCAGCAGGCAACGCCGAGTATGCACTTGGCACTGTAGGTATCAGGCAGCAGGTATCCATTGGTGCCTCACTAACCTCGGCCATGACGCAATCCAAGCTCTTTCCACCGATGGTGCTGCAAATGTGTGCTATCGGCGAGGAATCGGGTTCTATCGACTATATGCTCGGAAAGGCTGCCGATTTTTACGAATCCGAAGTGGACGATATGGTGGCGGGTATATCAACGCTTATGGAGCCGATTATTATCGTTATTCTCGGTAGTATTATTGGTGGCATTGTTGTGGCAATGTATTTGCCAATATTTAAAATGGGGCAAATCGTTTGACTTATCTTGAAATGCCGATGGCCGTTGCATTTGCGGCTTTATTGGGTCTGTTCGTAGGAAGCTTTTTGAATGTAGTCGTTTATCGAGTACCCAAGATGATGGAGCAGGAATGGACGCGCGATTACCACGCCTGGGCAGGCACGCCGCCAGAAGTGCAGCCGCGCTTCGACCTGGCAGTGCCGCGATCGGCATGTCCACAGTGCTCTCACCCCATCGCTTGGTATGAAAATATCCCCGTACTTAGTTATGTGGCATTGGGGGGGAAATGCAGCGCGTGCAAATCGCCCATCGGCATTCGCTACCCTGTGGTGGAACTGGTCACTGCGCTGTTCTTTGCTTCGGCGGCAACACATTACGGTACTTCCGTCACCACAGTTGCCTGGTGTACGTTTTCATCCTTGCTCATCGCGCTTTTTCTGATCGACTTAGATACCCAGTTGCTGCCTGATGACCTGAACTATTTGTTATTGTGGCTTGGCATTTCAATTGCACTGCTGGGTTGGAGCATCCCGCTGGCTTCATCGCTTTACGGGGCGATTTTTGGGTACCTGTCATTGTGGTCGGTGACTAAGCTTTATTACTTAATCAGCGGCAAGGTGGGCATGGGAAATGGTGATTTCAAGTTATTGGCAGCGCTTGGTGCCTGGTTCGGCGTGGAATACCTTTTTGCCCTGATTCTTTTGTCGTCCTTGGTGGGGTCGGTCATCGGGGGGCTGCTTCTGGTATCTGGCAAGTTGGCGAACAAGGACATTCCAATTGCCTTCGGACCATTTTTGGCGGGCGCCGGATTGGTTGCCATGCTGGTAGGTCCTGCAAATCTACAGCAATGGGCGCCGTTTGCATTTCCACTGGGCGCACAACTGCACTGATTTAATGGAAAAAATAGGACTGACAGGAGGTATTGGCAGCGGTAAAAGCACCGTTGTCGGCATTTTGTCCCGCCTGGGCGCACGCGTGATTGATGCAGACGCCATTTCCCGAAGCATCACGGCACCCGAAGGCGCTGGCATCGCGGCCATCGCCGAGGCATTCGGCTCTGCCGCTATCACTGCCGACGGCGCATTGGACCGCGACCAAATGCGCCGATTGGTTTTCAGTGACCCCTGCGCAAAGACCCGCTTAGAGGCAATAATGCATCCGCTTGTGGGTCAAGAAATTGCCGTTCAGACGGCGCAGGCGCAGGCAGATGGTGTTCGCTACCTGGTACTGGATATTCCGCTTCTGGTCGAATCGGGCCACTGGCGCAAGACTTTGGACCGCATTCTTGTGGTGGACTGTCCTGTGGCAACCCAGATGGAGCGGGTGGTCCGCCGAAACGGCCTTGCGCGAAGCGAGGTCGAGCGCATTATTGAAGCGCAAAGCACCCGACAGCAACGACTGCAGGCTGCGGATTTCGTCATTTTTAATGCGAACAAATCCGTAGATGAAATCGCTGGCGAATTGGCGTGGTTAGGGGCGCAGTTCGGGCTATGATCCCGGCACTGGAAATTTGCGTGTGATCCTCTACGAATACCCCTTTAACGAAAGAATTCGCACCTATTTGCGACTGGAACATCTTTTTGAGCGGCTTTTTTCGCTCATTGACCGCAGTCACGAACTCGATCACCATTTTGCGCTGGTGACCTTGTTTGAGATATTGAGTGTGAGTGCCAGGGCGGAACTTAAAAGCGATGTGTTGAAAGATTTGGACCGACAACGTCAAATCATGTACGCCTACCGGGGCAACCCTGATATTGCATCGGATGTATTAGAAAATCTGGTCACGCAACTTAGCTCCTGCATCCTGGAACTAACGAATGCCCCGAACAAACTCGGACGTGCGCTAGAAGAAAATGAATGGCTCAAAAGCATTCGCAGCCGGACCAGTATTCCTGGGGGAACCTGTAATTTTGATCTGCCGGCCTACCACGCATGGCAGCAATACCCGGCGCTGCAACGACAAAGCGACCTCAGTGCTTGGGTAGAAACCCTGTTGCCGATGTCGAATGCCATCAAGGTATCGCTGCGTTTGCTCAGAGACTCCGGCTCACCCCAGAAAATCGTGGCGCTTGGTGGTCAGTTTCAGCAAAATTTACCCCAAGGGCGAACCTTTCAACTGCTTCGTCTCGCGCTGGACCCCGCACTTGGTGCCATTCCCGAGATAAGCGCCAATCGCCTGGTGGCGTCCATCCGGTTTGTCCAACAGTCGATCCATGAACGCGTGCAGCCGATTGCCGCAGATATTGCGTTCGAATTGGCCTTGTGCGCCTGAGCTGACGGCCTGCGCATGAAAAACAAGGCGGAAAAGATAGTCAGCTGCCCCGCTTGTGCTGGCGAGAGCGTGTACGCACCGAGCAATGTGTACCGCCCGTTTTGCAGCGCCCGATGCAAAGGCCTGGACCTGGGGGCATGGGCGAGCGAAGCATTTCGCTTGCCCACCGCTGACGCGCCCGACGACCTGGTGCAGCCGCAAGCCGGTCCGGTCCACTAACTTTCTTAAAGGTGCGCAGCACCCTTATCAAGGAAGTTCTTCCACGGTAGCGCTGGACGGTCGCCAACGCTCTTGGCATCACGCGGATGCTTTGTTCACGACTCCGCAGCAAGCCACTCCAGCACTGGAATCGTGCCTGGCAGGATGGGGCTTACTTGAACCGGGAGGGTTTGCCAGTGCGCCGCTTGCTCCTCACGCATCTGCAGCGCGCCACGCCACCCCATTACCTTGAAGAAATGCAGCCGCACCAGCGAGTGCGGGTAGTCCACCACTTCAATTTTCCAGGGAGTAGCCGCAGTTACCTCTATACCCAGTTCTTCATGCAATTCGCGGCACAGCGCCTGGTAGGTCGATTCGCCAGGCTCCACTTTCCCGCCAGGAAACTCCCAATAGCCCGCATACGGCTTGCCCACCGGGCGGGAGGTGAGTAGAAACTCGCCGCTCTCTTGAAACAGCACGCCCACAGCGACCTGGACTTCAGGACGGTCGGTACCGGCGAGGCGCGCGATGTCTGGGTCGGCAATGCGCAAGGTCTGTGTCATGCGCCCTCGGCGTTCGACGCTCCATGGCGGCCGGCATAGTCTTTGGCAAACTGCCAAGCCACACGCCCGCTGCGCGAACCCCGCTCCAAAGCCCATACCAGCGCTTCCGCACGGCACCGCGCCACCTGGAGCTCAGGCACACCCAGGGCGCTGAGCCATTGCGCAACGATTTGCAGGTACTCGTCTTGGGTAAAGGGGTAAAAGCTCACCCACAGCCCAAAGCGCTCAGAAAGCGAAATTTTCTCTTCCACCACTTCGCCGGGGTGCACTTCGCCGCTTTCGGTGTGGGTGTAGCTCAGGTTCTCGGCCATGTACTCGGGCAGCAGATGGCGCCGGTTGCTGGTGGCGTAAATCAGCACGTTAGCCGAGGTCTCGGAGACCGAGCCGTCGAGCACGGACTTGAGGGCTTTGTAGCCGGGTTCGCCTTGGTCAAAGCTCAGGTCATCGCAAAAAATCAGAAATTTTTCGGGTCGCTGGGCGATGATGTCCACGATGTCGGGTAGATCGACCAAATCTTCTTTGTCCACCTCGATCAGGCGCAGGCCCTGGTGGCAAAAGGTGTTTAAGCAGGCGCGCACCAAGGAGGACTTACCCGTGCCGCGCGCGCCGGTCAGGAGCACATTGTTCGCGGTTCTCCCCTCCACGAATTGGGCGGTATTGCGGGCGATTTTTTCTTTTTGGACCTCAATTTCCTTCAGGTCGTCCAGCCGCATGGCACCCACCTGGCGCACAGGCACCAGATAGCCCTGGCCAGACACCCGCTTGCGGTACAAAAAGGCAATGGAACTGCCCCAGTCGGGCTGTTCAATGTCTTGGCGCAGGGCAGATTCCACCCGCTCCATGAACAGCTCGGCACGCGCCATGAAAGCAGAGAGTCGGGTTTCACTCACACGAAATTCCCTAAGAGCGGTAATCGGCGTTGATGGTGACGTAGTCGTGGCTCAGGTCGCAGGTCCACACCTTGTGGGTGGCGCTGCCACGCCCCAGGTCCACGCGCACCAAAATTTCGCTCTGGCGCATGACGCGCTGGCCATCCACCTCTTGGTAATCCGGGTGGCGCCCGCCACGGGTGGCCACATGCACGTCATCCAGAAAAAGCTCGATAAGGCCTTGGTCCAGGTCGTCTATGCCTGCGTAGCCCACGGCAGCCAATATGCGGCCCAGGTTCGGGTCGCTGGCGAAGAAAGCGGTTTTCACCAGCGGAGAGTGGGCGATGGCGTAGGCCACCTTGCTGCACTCGGCCACCGTGGCGCCACCGTCGATTTGCAAGGTGATAAATTTGGTCGCACCCTCGCCATCACGCACGATGGCGTGGGCCAGCTGTTGCGCCACTTGGAGCATGGCCGCGAAAAGCGCCTGTCCGTCAGCGCTGCTCAAGGAATCAATGTGCGCATGACCGGCCTGGTGCGTGGCCACCACCACCAGCGAGTCGTTGGTGGACGTGTCGCCATCCACCGTAACGCAGTTGAACGACCGCTGCGCCAAGGCCAGCGCCAAAGGCTGCATCAGGCTAGCGTGCACGCAGGCATCGGTGGCAATAAAGCCCAGCATGGTGGCCATGTTGGGGCGAATCATGCCCGCACCCTTGCTAATGCCGGTGATGCTGACCGTCTTGCCGCCGATCTGCACTTGGGCGCCAAAGGCTTTGGGAACCGTATCGGTGGTCATGATGCCCTGGGCGGCTTGCAACCAGTGGTCGGGGGCGGCGTGGGCGATGGCGCTATCGAGCGCTGCGATGATGCGATCGCTGGGCAGCGGCTCCATGATCACGCCGGTCGAAAACGGCAGCACCTGTTCGGCATCGATCTGCAAACGCTGCGCCAGCGCGTCGCAGGTGGCCTGCGCGCGCGCCAGGCCGTCGGCGCCGGTACCAGCGTTGGCGTTGCCGGTATTTATCACCATGGCGCGCACTGCGGCGCCGTGGGACAGGTTGCGCTGGCAGATCTGCACCGGGGCGGCGCAAAAGCGGTTGGTGGTGAAAACGCCGCCCACGCTGCTGCCAGGGTCGAGCAAAAACACGGTCACGTCTTTGCGGCCTTGCTTGCGCACGCCCGCTTCAACGACGCCAATGCGCACACCCGCAATGGGAAACAGAGATGCAGGATCCGGCGCGGGCAGATTAACAGGCATGGTGAAACCTTAAGGTGGAAGAACTTTCATGATGGGGTGTGCTACGCACCTTCACGAAAGTTAGGCCAGTTTTCCGTGGCATTGTTTGAATTTTTTGCCGCTGCCGCATGGGCAGGGCTCGTTACGGCCTACCCGGGCGAACAGGCTGGCGTCACCCGCTGGCACTGACGCAGCAGCCTCGGTGACTTGGGCTTCGCCGGTTTCTGTAGGTGCCGTGTAGGTGACGTTGCTGATATTTTCGCCGCGTGCTTCGAGCGCCTGGGCGGCTTCGTCCAGCTGCTCGCTGGACTGGATGCGCACCGTCATCAGGGTTTTGGTGACGTCGTTTTTCACTGCGTCCAGCATCTGGCCAAACAGCTCAAAAGCTTCGCGCTTGTACTCCTGCTTGGGCTGCTTTTGCGCATAGCCGCGCAGGTGGATACCCTGGCGCAAATAGTCCAGCGAACTCAGGTGGTCGCGCCACTGGGTGTCTATGGTTTGCAGCAGCACCATGCGCTCAAAATGGGTGAAGCTCTCGGCGCCGACTTGCTCCACCTTGGTGGCGAAACTGGCATTGGCTGCGTCCATGATGGCCTTGAGCACATCTTCGTCCGTCATCGAATCGGCGGCGGCGACCAGGCCCGCCAGGTCGATGTCAATGCGCCAGTCTTCGGTCAACTGCTTTTGCAAACTGGCAAGGTCCCACTGTTCTTCCACCGATTCGTGCGGCACATGGGCGCGCACCAGGTCTTGGAAGGTACCTTCACGCAAGGAGGCAATTTGGGCATTGAGGTCGCTTGCGTCCAAGATCGCGTTGCGCTGCTGGTAGATCACCTTGCGCTGGTCGTTGGACACGTCGTCGTACTCCAGCAACTGCTTGCGCATGTCAAAGTTGCGCGCCTCCACCTTGCGCTGGGCACTCTCGATGCTGCGGGTGACGATGCCGGCTTCAATGGCCTCGCCCTCGGGCATTTTCAGCCGGTCCATGATGGACTTGACCCGGTCACCGGCAAAAATGCGCATCAGCGAATCGTCCAGGCTCAAATAAAAACGCGACGAACCGGGGTCGCCCTGGCGGCCCGAGCGGCCACGCAGCTGGTTGTCAATGCGGCGCGACTCGTGGCGCTCGGTGGCAATGATGCGCAAGCCGCCCAGCGCGGTAATGGCATCGTGGTCAATCTTCCACTGGGCCTTGATTTCGGCCACTTTGGCGTTCTTGGCGCTGTCATCCAGGCTTTCATCGGCCTGCACTTCTTGCACGGCTTTTTCGATGTTGCCCCCCAGCACAATGTCCGTGCCCCGCCCGGCCATATTAGTGGCGATGGTGATCATCTTGGCGCGTCCGGCCTGGGCCACGATGTCGGCCTCGCGGGCGTGCTGCTTGGCGTTGAGCACCTGGTGGGGCAAGCCTTCCTTGGTCAGCAGCTCGGCGATGATTTCGGAGTTTTCGATGGAGGTGGTGCCCACCAGCACCGGCTGGCCGCGCTCATAGCATTCGCGGATATCGGCAATGGCGGCAACGTATTTCTCTTGCGTGGTTTTGTACACCCGGTCGAGCTGGTCCTCGCGGCGGCTGACGCGGTTGGGCGGGATGACCACGGTCTCCAGGCCATAAATTTCTTGGAATTCGTAGGCCTCTGTGTCGGCGGTGCCCGTCATGCCCGAGAGCTTGTTGTACAGACGGAAATAATTTTGGAAGGTAATGGACGCCAGCGTCTGGTTCTCAGCCTGGATTGCTACGCCCTCTTTGGCCTCTACCGCCTGATGCAGGCCGTCGCTCCAGCGGCGCCCCGTCATCAGGCGGCCCGTGAATTCATCCACGATGACGATTTCGCCCTCTTGCACCACATAGTGCTGGTCGCGGTGGAACAGGTGCTTGGCCCGCAGCGCTGCATACAAGTGGTGCATGAGCGTGATGTTGGCCGGGTCATAGAGCGACGATCCCACCGGGATCAGCCCCAGGCCTGCAAGCAGCTTTTCCGCACTCTCGTGCCCGTCTTCAGTCAACACGATTTGCTGGGACTTTTCATCCACGGTGAAGTCGCCTGGCGTAATCACGCCCTCCCCCGTGCGCAAGTCAAGCTCACCTTCTTGGCGCGTGAGCGAGGGCACGACGGTGTTGATCGCGATGTACAGCGCGGTATGGTCCTCCGCCTGGCCGCTGATGATGAGCGGCGTGCGCGCCTCGTCGATCAGGATGGAGTCCACCTCGTCGACGATGGCAAAGTTCAAGCCCCGCTGCACCCGGTCTTTGGCCTCGTAGACCATGTTGTCGCGCAGGTAGTCAAAGCCGTATTCGTTGTTGGTGCCGTAGGTAATGTCGGCGCTGTAGGCCGCCTGCTTTTCCTCGCGTGGCACATTGGGCGTGTTGATGCCCACCGTCAGGCCCAAAAATTCGTACAACTGGCCCATCCAGCGCGCATCGCGGCTGGCCAGGTAGTCGTTGACTGTGACCACGTGCACGCCTTTGCCAGTGAGGGCATTGAGGTACACCGGCAGCGTGGCGGTCAGGGTTTTGCCTTCGCCCGTGCCCATCTCGGAAATCTTGCCGTGGTGCAAGGACATGCCGCCGAGTAACTGCACATCAAAATGCCGCATCTTCATCACGCGCTTGGAGCCCTCGCGCACCACAGCAAAGGCCTCGGGCAGCATGGCGTCCAGGCTCTCACCGGCTGCCACGCGCGCTTTGAATTCGGTCGTTTTGGCCTTGAGCGCGTCGTCACTCAAGCCCTCGTACCCCGCTTCCATGGCGTTGATGCGTACCACGGTAGCGCGGTACTGCTTTAACAAACGGTCGTTGCGGCTTCCAAAGAGCTTGGTCAGAAATGTAAATGGCATGGGTACGAGACTGGCCTGAAACCCTCGTAGGTCACAGTACAGCGCAGTCCTTTTGATGGTCGTTATTCAAGGAGATGGCAGCGGCCACGGCGGCGGGGCCACGGGCAAGGCAGCTACCGCTGGCCTAAGCCGCGCATTTTAACGTTGCGCAGTGTTTGGAACGTTGCTTGTCAGGGCGGATGCGCTTCCCATGCGCAGGAATTTCTGGGGATCTTGGGCCACGCCACTTACCAGCACCTCAAAATGCAGGTGCGGACCGGTCGATCGGCCGGTGTTGCCCACTTCGGCAATTTTTTGCCCACGCTTGATCAAATCGCCCTTTTTCACCACACTGCGCGACAGATGGGCGTAACGGGTCAGCAGCTCGTTGCCGTGGTCCACCTCGATCAGATTGCCGTATTGGGGATGCGCTTCCTGCGTCACCACAACGCCGCCTGCCGCTGAATAGATTGGAGTTCCTACACTGGCCGGGAAATCCAGGCCGTCATGCAGCGCCGACAAGCCGGTAAAAGGGTCAATCCGCCAACCAAACCCCGAACCGGCAATAACGTCGGGGATAGGCGAGCGGGTGGGAATCATCATTTTTTTGATTTTTTGCTCAAACAGGCGCGACTCAATCACGGTCATGACGTCGTTGCGCTGCGCGGTGGTCTGTTCGATGTGCTGCAAGGTCTCTTGCAGTTCTTGCATTGTTAAATCACGCCCCAGCACCAGGGCGCCGCCCTGCCCCGGCGTCACTTTAACGGCGGCCGGGTCCAGGCCCGCCAGGCCCGAAACGCGCTCGGCCAAAGACTCCATTTGCATCAACTTGGCCTGCATTTCGCCCATGCGCTTGGCCATGAGCTCAATGTTTTCGCGCATGTAGCGGTCGCGTTGGTCGAACTCGTCCTTCACCACCAGGCGCATCACCGAGCTGACTACCGGCCAGCCGTCGCGCGCGCCTTTGAGCAAGATCCAGTGGTAAATGCCGGCTGACACCAAGGTAACGACCAAAAACAAGGCGCTTAAGGTGGCCGCAAGTGCCGGTCCTTGGACCTGTAGCACATAGCTTTTGGACAGGCGGGGATCCGTGATAATCAATTGCATGCGCGCTCTCTCTGAATGAAAAACACCAGTCGCCCGTCCCGGTCCTGGACCGTGTTGCAAGCTAGCCAAGAATCCCCGACTTTAGCGCGACTCAGTGAATTGGCAGCGGATTCTGCGGCGCGGCTGCGATGTGTGGCACCTCTTTTGCCCCTAAGCCTGCGAACTTGCGTCAAGGCAGGGCCCGTAGATGGCGCGGTGTGGTGCCTCATCCTGACCAACAATTCCGTTGCATCGAAAGTGCGTCAGCTGCTGCCTGCATTGCAGGCGCAGCTTCGATCACACGGTTGGGATGTGACGGAAATCCGCCTCAAAGTCAGCAGCGAACGCTGATCGAAGGGCGAAGCGGCCCCCCCGAACTCCAGCACCACTCAGCCTGGACCTTGCTGCTTGTTCAACTGGGGCTGATCGGCCACTTTCTCGTCCTCTTCGACATCGAGGCCCAGGTCACTGCGTCCACGTCGTTTGGGCATGGGCAAGTCCATCAAGGAAGGCCGAAGCTTGATGGCGCCAGGAAAACGCGGTACCGCCGTCGGTGCCAACACCGGGAGCACGTTGACACCGGTGTCAGGGGAAGTCAACCCGTCTTGGCTAATGACGCCTTGGGCATTGTCAACCACGGTAACGATGTAGTTCCCGCCATTGTTGCCGTCGGCGATGGTGTAGCCCGACACCACACGCAAGAATTTGTCGATCCCCGCGCTCGCGCTGTCGTAGGCCTGCGACAAATTGAGCACGCGGTCGCTTCCCAGCAGCCCGGTGACTTGCGGTAGTGCCGCAGAGGCCACCGTTCCATCGAACGCCTTGGATGCCGACGTGGCGGTGATGCGCAGCAGCGCCTGGTTGACGGTGTACGCAGCAAAGCCATAGGTGAAGCTGTAGTTACCCAATTCACCCTGCGACAGCGAGACAGCGCCGGGCACCACCATAAAACTACCTGCCTGGGCCAGCCCGGATTTACTGGCTGAGAAAGTCAGCGAACCCACCGTATCGGAGCCAAGCAGCCCGGAGACGCGGTAAGTGCTGTTTGCTGCCAGCGATGCATAAGTGCTGACGCCGTCATAGGTCGAGGACTGGGGAACGGCACTCAGTAGCACGGACGCTGGTGCAATGGTGGCGCTGTGCGTCGTATCAGAGAGGCTGTAGTTGCTGGCGAGGCCGGTTCCGTCTGCCAGGGAGTAGGCAGCGGTGGCGGTACGGCTTCCGGCGTTGGCGCTGTCAAAGGTGCCGGTGGCGCTAGCCGTGACGATCTCGCTGCCCACGGTGCCGCTCAAAGCGCCCACGG
>CANEVH010000022.1 GCA_947442105.1 Comamonadaceae bacterium
CCCACGCTTGTCACTGCGTGTACTGCGCTGCCCCCCGAGGGGGTGAATTCCCCTTGGGGCGGCCCGGCGGGGAATTGGTCGCCCCCACGCTTGTCACTGCGTGTACTGCGCTGCCCCCCGAGGGGGTGAATTCCCCTTGGGGCGGCCCGACGGGGAATTGCCGCCCCACGCTTGTCACTGCGTGTACTGCGCTGCCCCCCGAGGGGGTGCATAGAAGCGCAAAAGAGCTTTGCCGGCACTGGGCAAAGCTGGTCGGTGGACGTGGCGGCGGTGAACGCCAATACATTCAATTTGTCAGTAAAGAACCCAAACGGTGGCGAGGTGGTGGCGCACCGCGGCCCGCAAGAGACCATGGATGAAATTGCAGCGCTGGATGCGGAGGCTGCTGAAGTGCTACCTTCTATCCGGGAGTTGCTGTAACGCGAGCACTGTGTCTAAAATTTTGTGAACAGGAGAAACCCTATGTCTGATCTCGTTCTTGAGTTGTCGCAACAGGCCCAGACACTGGGTGTACAAGACCGGGCGCGCCTGGCTGAGTTGCTGCTGGATTCGATTCACGTGGGCCCAGACAAGGCCATTGACGATGCTTGGGATGCAGAGCTGCTGCGCCGCATCAACGCGCTGGACAGTGGTGTGGCGGTGCTGGTGTCTGCCGAAGATGCGTTTGCCCAGGTTCGACGTGCTATCCAGTGAGCAAACCCGTACGTTTTCATAGCGAGGCATTGGAAGAACTTACTGCCGAGGCGGTGTATTACGAGTCCAAATCCAGTGGCCTCGGCGCGCGATTTGCCAGTGAGGTAGAAGCAGCAACCCGTATTGCCTCCGAGTTCCCGGAGATGGGTGCGCCGTACAAACACGCCACCCGGCGGGTCTTCCCCAGGAAGTTCCCGTTCTCTGTGGTGTACCGCATTCAGGCGGACGAAATTGTCGTTCTGGCGGTAGCGCCTGACGCGCGCCAGCCGGGCTATTGGCGTGATCGGAAGACCAATGGCTGAGCATGCCATTGGGTTTTTGACTGCTGCTGTCGCTACTGAATGCATAGCTGCTTGCGCATGCTCTGCCGGGGATGGAGGTCGATTTGGCTTCTATTTTTCTCTGAAGTCGCTGGAATTGGCATCGGTGGAGGTTGCGAAATGAATGCAGGGTGGAAGTCACTACCTTCTGGAGTGCCGACGGCACGCCAATGTCGGCGGCGCAGTTTCTAGAAAGCCTGTACGGCGTGCTGCCGGCGTTTTTTAAGGGCGAAGACCACTGCGTGCGCTGTGGAGCTTGCCCAGCACCCGCCCAAAGTTGCTGGACGGCTTGGCTGAAAAAGGTTTCAGCAGGGAAGCGCTGGCCGAGATGCAGAAAGCGATGGAGGCGCAGAGCAGCGATTTATTCGATGTCTTGGCCTACGTCGCATTCGCCCTGGCCCTGACGGCCTGCACCCGCGCGGAACGGGCGGCCATGGCCTAAGCGGAGGTACACCAGCAACTCACCGACAAGCAACAGGCGTTTGTGGCCTTCGCGCTCGCGCAGTACGTGAAAGGGGGCGTCGAAGAACTTGATGTTGAAAAGTTGGCGTCACTGCTGCGCCTTCGCTAACGCAACGCCATTGCCGATGCGCTTGCCGATCTCGGCAGTGCAGACCAGATTCGCAAGGTGTTTGTGGGCTTTCAGCGGCACCTGTATGCGGCACGCAGATAAGGTTCGCTCCGCCCTCCCCCTTTTTGCTTGCGAAGCCCTCGCTCGCTTTCGTTAACCCTTCGGGGCCAGCGCTACTTTTACAATCCCCCCGTGCTCCAACAAAGAACTCTCCAATCCATCACCCGCGCCGTCGGCGTCGGGTTGCACAGCGGCCAGCGGGTAGAAATCACCTTGCGCCCGGCGGCGCCCAACACAGGCATTGTGTTTCGGCGTGTGGACCTGCCGCACCCGGTGGACATCAAGGTGAGCACCGAGGCGGTGACCGATACGCGGTTGGCATCTACGCTGTCGGCTGGCGGGGCCAAGGTCCACACGGTGGAGCACCTGATGTCGGCCTGCGCGGGCTTGGGCGTGGACAACATGGTGGTGGACATTACGGCCGAAGAGGTGCCGATTCTGGACGGCTCGGCCGCGTCTTTTGTGTTTTTGCTGCAAAGCGCGGGCATTGAGATGCAAAACGCGCCGCGCCGCTTTATCCGGGTCAAGGCGCCCATTACCGTGCGCGAAGGTGCGGCTGGCAACGAGAAATGGGCGACGCTGGAGCCGTTTCACGGCTTTAAGCTGAGCTTTGAGATTGATTTCAACCATCCGGCAGTGGACTCCACCGGCCAGCGCGTGGAGTTTGACCTGGGCTTGGGCTCTTACGCGCGCGACATTGCCCGCGCGCGCACCTTTGGCTTTACCAAAGACGTGGAAATGATGCGCGCCAACGGCCTGGCCCTGGGTGGCGGCCTGGACAACGCCATCGTGATGGACGACTACAAGGTGCTCAATGCCGATGGTCTGCGTTATGACGACGAGTTCGTCAAGCACAAAATCCTCGACGCCATGGGCGACTTGTACATCGTGGGCATGCCGCTCTTGGCCCACTACCGCGCGCACCGCTCGGGCCACGCGCTCAACAACCTGCTGCTGCGCCAGCTCCAGGCCCAGCCCGAGGCCTGGGACGTGGTCACGTTTGAAGAAGAGCGCCGGGCGCCTGCTGGTTTTGCGGAACTTGCGCCACAGTGGTAGGCAGCGCCAGCAGGCGCAAAACTCGCACTTCTTGAACGAAGTTTTGGCCCCGCCGACTTGCTGTAGATAGTCCAAAAACTTCGCACCTCGCGTTTCTATGCGCTGGCGCACAGAAGTCTGGCACCGCTAGCCTTAGGCTTGACCGGCGCGCACCGTGGGGTTGCGCGCTAACTTGCATGAAGGTGCATTGCGCGCCCCATCATGCAAGTTCTTTCGTCAACGCGGACTCGGTCAACACAGCAAAGGAATCACCATGAACAAAGAACACATCGAAGGCAAAGCCAAAGAGGTACTTGGCAAGGCGCAACAAGAATTGGGCAAGGCCATTGGCAGCAAGAGCCAGCAAATGGAGGGCTTGAAAAAGCAAGTAGCAGGTCGGGCGGAACACATGCTGGGCGACGCAAAAGCCGTTTTAAAAGACGCCGCCAAGCGCTTCTAAGCGGCGGAGCACGGGCGGAACACAGGCGAGTTATGGGCGGGGTGTTGCCGGCAGCGTGCTACCGGCTGCGCCCCGACTTGTAGCTTCCGTCCGCCGAACCGATACCTTCGGCTTTGGCGATGCGGGCCATGGCCGCCCCGGCATGCGCGTGCGTAATCGCCAAGCCCAAGGCGTCCGCCGCATCGGGGCCCGGTACACCGGGTAGCGCAAGGAGGCGGCGCACCATTTCTTGAATTTGGGTTTTGTCGGCGCGGCCATAGCCCACGACGGCCTGCTTCATTTGCAGCGCGGTGTATTCAGCCACGTCCAAGTTGGCATGCACCAGCGCCGTCACAAGAGCGCCACGCGCTTGGCCCAGCAGCAGCGTGGACTGTGGGTTGACATTGACAAAGACGATTTCAATGGACGCGCAGTCGGGCTGGTAGCGGGCTATCACCTCGCCCATGCCGTCAAACAGCACTTTCAGGCGCGCGGGCAGCGCCTTGGTGTCGAGCTTTTGGGTGGAGATGGTGCCGCTGACCACGTAGCGCAGGGCCGCTCCCTCCTGATCAATCACGCCAAAACCGGTGGTGCGCAGGCCGGGGTCGATTCCCAAAATCCTCATGGTGGGGCGCCGGGCAAGCGTGCATCGGGCATGCGGGCCACGATGACTTGGGCGCGCTCGCTCAGGTAGGGCGAATTGGGCAGTTTCTCGAAGTAGCGCGGGCGCGGCAACATCACGGCCAAACGCGCCGCCTCGTAGGGGCTGAGTTGGGCGGCGCTCTTGCGAAAGTAGTGCTGCGCTGCCGCCTCGGCGCCAAACACGCCCTCGCCCCACTCCACGCTATTGAGGTAAATCTCCAAGATGCGTTGCTTGCTCAACAGGTTTTCGAGCAAGAGCGTAAGCACCATTTCTTGCGCTTTGCGCAGCAGCGTGCGCTCGCCCGAGAGAAACAGGTTTTTGGCCAATTGCTGGGTGATGGTGGAGCCGCCCACCACCTTGGGCGTTCGGGCATTTTTGGCAGCCTTGGTAGCCGCATTGTGGGCGGCAGCACGGTCTTCGGCTTTGGCGTTTTTGGCCCAGGCCTTTTCTAAGGCCGTCCAGTCAAGCCCATCGTGGCTGCTGAAGCGGTCGTCCTCGGAGGCAATCACCGCGCGCTTGAGGTTGACGCTGATTTGTTCGTAGTCGCGCCACTGCTGGCGCCAGCGCAGCGTGCCGTCGGCCTGCGCACGCTGCCAGGCTTGCGAACGCTCAAAAGCGGTGGACTGCGGGTCTATCCAGGCCATGCTGGCAATGCGCAAAGCAAAAAACACCTGCAAGCCGAGCAAGGCAAGCGCAATCAGACCCACAAAGCGCAAGCCGAGCTTCACTGCGGCACCATGGCCTTGGTTTGCAAGGTGGCGTCTTGGGTAAAAGTAAAGCGCGACACGACCACCAACTGGTCCACCGTTTTGCGCATTTCTGGGGTGAAGAGTCCGAAGGGGCCGGCCTTGCGGGCGATTGCTTGGGCGCGGCGGTCCAAGTCTGGATTGCCAGACGATTTGGCCACTTCGGCTTCAAGCACGACGCCCTTGTCGTCCACCGTGAGCACCATGGTCAGGCTGCCGTACAGTTTTTGACCGCCTTTTTCAGGAAAGTAGGCGGTGCCACGTGCCTCAATGGCCTGGCGCATGCTGTCGTAGTAGACCGCGTAGCTGACTTCGCGCACTGCGGGGCTGACATAGCGTTTGCGCGGGCGGGCGTTCTCGGCGTTGATGCGCTTTTCAATCTTGGCCAACAACTTGACCATTTCGCGCCGCTTTTTCTCCAGCTCCGCCTTTTCTTGGGGGGAATCTGCGCTTTTGGCGCGCGCGTCGGTGAGTGCGGCGAGCTGGTCTTTCACGCGGGTCAGCAGCAGGTTTTGCTGCACTTGCAGGTTTTGCCGGGCCTGCGCGGATGCAGCTTCCTCTGAGTCGCCTTCTTTGAGGTCTATGCTGGGACCCAGCATGCTGGTGGCAATGCCCTGTTGCGCTTCGCCCCCGCCGGCCAGCGAGGTCTGGGCCAGCGCCTGCGCGTTCTCGGGTGGAATTTCACTGCGGGCGTTGACCAAAACCACATCCAGCGTTGCATCGTTCAACAGTTGGTCAAACGCTTTGGGGTTGGAAAAACGCAGGCCAATCACCAAAGCGTGCAGCGCCAGCGAGACCAGCAAAGCGCGCTGCAACAGGCTGGCGCGCACCCACTGCCGCTTCATGCGGTGTTGAAAGCCTGCGACTGACACTGCCGTTGCCGTTGTCATTGCTATTACCGGTCCTAGCTGGCGTCACCCAGCGGGGCCTCGCTCAGGTCTACCGCAATCGCAATGGGGCCGGACACCTCATCGTCCTCTTGCGCCTCGTCAATCGCGCCGTCCGGCGCACTGCCGTCGGTGGCGGGCACATCCAGGCGCTCAACCACCGTGCCGTGAATGTCCAGGGTGATCAAGTCCATCTCGCCCAAGCGCACCCGCACGCGCGCGCCGCGCGGCAGGCCTTGGGCGCCCATCACCGGCAGCACCAGGGGCAGCGCGTCGGCGCGCACCATGTTGTCTTTGAACACGCTGCACTCCAGCTCCTGCACCGCGTTTTGTTGCAAATACTTGAGCGTCCAGAAGCGTTCCATGGCGCCCTGGTAGCCGTTGTAGGCGCTGTAGGCGGCGTCGAAGCTAGAGATGATGGAAAACAGCGCCGCGTCTTTGGGGTTAAAGGGCGCAGCCAGTGCCGCTGTGCTGCCGTGGCGGGCGCAGGCGATGATTTGCCACTGGTTGACCAAGTCGGTATAGCGGCGCAAGGGCGAGGTGCTCCAGGCGTAGCTTTTGACGCCAATACCGGCATGCGGCAGCGCCTTGGTGCCCATGCGCACCTTGACACCAGGGGCCATTGAGGCCTGGCTGCGGTAAATGGCGGGCACGCCCAGTTCAGCCATCCAATTGCCCCAGGTGCTGTTGGCCAAAATCATGGCTTCGGCCACGATCAGGTCCAGGGGCGCACCGCGCGTGCGGGTGCTGATCAGCACCTGCTCGTCGCCTTGCGGCTCGGCACCTTCGTTACCTACGAGCCTGAAGTTGTAGTCCGGCCGGTTAAAGGTTTCGGGCTTGCCGCGCACCACTTCGCGCTGGGCTTTGAGGCTGCGCGCCAAGCGGTGCAAAAACGCGAGTTGGGGCTGCAGGCCGGTCAGCGGCGCGGGCTCGCTGCCCGGCGTGGCCAGGGCGGTTTGCAGCCATTCTTCGGTGACGATGGCATCCAACTGGTCGTGGCGCAGGTTGTGGCTGATGGGCACGCTCTCCAACCAGGTTTGGCTGGCCACAATCGCCAGCGTGGCCTCGTCCACGGTCACATACAAGCTCACTGCGGGGCAATCGCGCCCCTCTTGCAAGGTGTAGCTTTGCACCACTGCGTCGGGCAGCATGGTGACTTTGTATCCCGGCATGTAGACGGTGGACAAACGCGCGCGGCCCAGGCGGTCTATGTCGCCGTCAGGCACCAGGGCCAGGCCGGGAGCGGCAATGTGCACGCCCACGATAACCGTACCGCTGCCAAGGCCCTGCACCGACAAGGCGTCGTCAATCTCGGTGGTGGCGGAGTCGTCAATGGAAAAGGCCGACACGAGTGCGCGCGGCAGCGGCTCGGTGATGGCCGGCGCCATGGTGGCAGCAAAGCCGGTGCCCTGGGGAAAGTTTTCCAGCAAAAAGCGCTTCCAGTGGAACTGGTAAGGCGAGTCAATGGCGCCGCTGCGCTGCAGCAGGTCCAGGGGCGCGGTGCGGGTGGCGCGTGAGGCCTCGACCACGGCCTTGTATTCGGGGGCGTTTTTGTCGGGCTTGAACAAAATTTTGTAGAGCTGCTCGCGCACCGGCTGCGGGCATACGCCCTCGCCCAGTTCCTGCGCCCATTGGGCAATCAGCGCGGCGACTGCCTTCTTCTTCTCAATGGCCACCAGCGCCTGGGCAATCACCTCGGCAGACGCTTTGCGGAAAAAGCCCTTGCCCGCGCGGCGGAAGTAGTGCGGCGCGTCAAACAGGCGGATCAGCATGGCAGCCTGCTGCTCCAGCGTGGCGTCTTTGCTGAAGTATTCCCGCGCCAGGGTGGCAAAGGCAAAGTCGTCCTCGGGGGAGAACTCCCAGGCCAGTTCCAGCTCAATGGTTTCGCTTTGCGCCTGCGCAGCGGCCATAAAGGCGGCAGGGGCCGGTTTCTCAAAGCGCAGCAGCACATTGGCCATCTTGACCTTGACGCGCTTGCCACTGTCGAGCTCGACTTGCGCCGAGGCATCGCTCTCTGACAGCACCCGACCGGCCATGAATTTTCCGGCTTCATCAAACAATACAAACATGGCTGGGATTCTCCCATGGCCGCTGCCCTGTGCCCCGGCGCCCGATAATCGCGCCATGGCCACTTCGTTCGGAAAAATCAGTTTGCGCAGCCGCCTTGCCCCGTGGTTGGTGGGCATGGACGGCCCACTGGCCTTTGTGGTGTTTGTTCTGGCCTGCGCTGGTTTGCTGGTGATGTACTCCAGCGGTTATGACCACGGAACCCGCTTTGCCGACCATGCGCGCAATATGCTGATTGCCGCTGTGGTGATGTTTGTGGCCGCCCAAATACCGCCGCAAAGGCTGATGGGGCTGGCGGTGCCGCTGTACCTGGCGGGTGTGGCCTTGCTGGTGGCGGTGGCGGTGTTTGGCGTGACCAAAAAGGGCGCGCGGCGCTGGTTGAACGTGGGCGTGGTCATTCAACCCAGCGAGATTCTGAAAATCGCCATGCCGCTGATGCTAGCCTGGTGGTTCCAAAAGCGCGAGGGCCAGCTGCGCCCGCTGGACTTTGCCGTGGCAGCGGTATTGCTCGGTATTCCGGTGGGGCTGATCATGCGCCAGCCCGACCTGGGCACCGCCATGCTGGTGCTGGCCGCGGGCCTGGCGGTCATCTTTTTTGCCGGGGTGAGCTGGAAACTGATTATTCCCCCGGCGGTGCTGGGGCTGGTGGCCGTGGTCTTGCTGGTGGGATTTGAGCCCCTGCTGTGCGCCGACGGCATGCGCTGGCCGGTGCTGCACGACTACCAGCAGCAGCGCATTTGTACCCTGCTTGACCCCTCGCGCGACCCGCTGGGCAAGGGTTTTCACATCATCCAGGGCATGATTGGCATTGGCGCCGGCGGGGTGTTTGGCGTGGGGTTTATGCACGGCACCCAGACGCACCTCGAATTCATCCCCGAGCGCACCACCGACTTCATCTTTGCCGCCTTCTCGGAAGAATTTGGCCTGGTCGGCAACGTGCTGTTGATCGCCGGTTTTATTGCCCTGATTTTGCGGGCGCTGGCCATTGCGCTGGACGCATCCACGCTGTTTTCCCGGCTGCTGGCGGGCAGCATTGCCATGATTTTTTTCACCTACGCCTTTGTCAATATGGGCATGGTCAGCGGCATCGTGCCGGTGGTGGGCGTGCCGCTGCCTTTCATCAGCTACGGCGGCACCGCCATGGTGACGCTGGGTTTTGCGCTGGGCATTCTGATGTCGGTCGCCAACGCGCGCCGTTTGGTGCAAACCTAGAGCGCTTGGGCGGCCCGGCGCACCATGACGCAGCGCATGGCCCGTTGACCGGCGGGGCATCAACCCCAGCCTAAAATGGCCCGATGATCTCTCGCGAACCCACTATTGAACGCTTGCCCACGGCCAAGTCCCTGCTCCTCACCCCCTTTGGCTTGGACGAATCGCACCTCGCGCGCGCCTTGGCTGAAATCAAGATGCAGCGCGTCGATGAGGCCGATCTGTACTTCCAGTACACCCGCTCCGAGGGCTGGAGCCTAGAAGAAGGCATTGTCAAAACCGGCTCCTTCAGCATCGACCAAGGCGTGGGCGTGCGCGCCGTCAGCGGCGAGAAAACCGCTTTTGCCTATTCCGATGACATCTCAGAGGCCGCGCTATTGGATGCCGCACGCACCGTGCGCACCATTGCCAGCGCCGCCCAAAACCGCCGCACCAGCGTGCCCAAGCCCAAAGTCGCCCGCAGCCGCTCGCTCTACCCCGACCAAGACCCCATCTCCACCCTGGACAGCGCCACCAAGGTCGCGCTCTTGGGCAAGGTAGAACGCTTAGCGCGTGCCAAAGACCCACGCGTGGCGCAAGTGATGGCCGGGCTGGCCATGGAATACGACGTGGTGCTGATCGCCCGCGCCGACGGCACCTTGGCCGCCGACGTACGCCCCCTGGTGCGACTGTCAGTCACCGTGATTGCCGAACAAAAAGGCCGACGCGAAATGGGCTCGTCCGGCGGCGGTGGTCGCTTTCGCCTAGCGTATTTTGACGACGCGCAAATCACCGAATACGTGGACCAGGCGGTGCACGCCGCACTGACAAACTTAGAAGCGCGCCCGGCGCCTGCGGGCGAAATGACCGTGGTGCTGGGCTCGGGCTGGCCCGGCATCTTGCTGCACGAAGCCATTGGCCATGGCCTAGAAGGCGACTTCAACCGCAAAGGCTCCAGCGCATTCAGTGGCCGCATTGGCCAGCGCGTGGCGGCCAAAGGCGTCACTGTGCTGGACGACGGCACCATCGCCGACCGGCGCGGCTCGCTCAATGTGGACGACGAGGGCAACACCAGCGGGCGCAATGTGCTGATTGAAGACGGCATTTTGAAGGGCTACATCCAAGACGCCATGAACGCGCGCCTGATGGGCGTGGCGCCCACCGGCAACGGCCGGCGCGAAAGCTATGCCCACGTGCCCATGCCGCGCATGACCAACACCTACATGCTAGGCGGCGACAAAGACCCGCAGGAAATCGTCAAAAGCATCAAAAAAGGCCTGTACGCCACCAACTTTGGTGGCGGCCAGGTGGACATCACCTCGGGCAAGTTTGTGTTCTCGGCCAGCGAAGCCTATTGGGTGGAAAACGGCAAGATTTTGTACCCCGTCAAAGGCGCCACGATTGTGGGCAGCGGCCCGGAATGTTTGAAGCGCGTGAGCATGATCGGCAACGACATGCGCTTGGACAGCGGCGTGGGCACCTGCGGCAAAGAAGGTCAGAGCGTGCCCGTGGGCGTGGGCCAGCCCACGCTGCGCATTGACGGCCTGACGGTAGGCGGCACGGCCTGAGTGGGGTAAGGCTGAATATGGCCGGGCGCTGCTGAAACAGGTAGGTCTTTGGGTAGTGGCGGCTTCTGCCACGGGCGCTAATGCAGCTTTTGCGGCGATAGGCCTTGCCCGCGGGCGCAAGACTTTCGGTAACGCCCTTATGGTGTGCGGCTGGCGAAGGCAGCGCCCAGGCTAGGCCGAAGCAAAAATCACTTGTGCTACATTGAACCCATGCATCGCGCCGCTTTTTTCTTTAGCTATTTTTGCTTCTCCAACGCCACTGGCGGTAGAGAGTTCTGAACGTAGCTGAAAAAAACGTCCCGATACTTCATCAACCGCCGGCCTCCCCGGCGGTTTTTTTATGCCTTTTTGACTTTGATTGACTGTTTAAGGAGCTTTCCCCATGACCGCAAGCGCTGACCGCACCAGCACCACCGACAACGAACGCATCAAGGACATCACCGTGCTTCCGCCCCCCGAACACCTGATCCGCTTCTTCCCCATCAGCGGCACCGCCGTCGAGACCCTGGTATCAAACACGCGTCGGCGCATCCAAAGCATCATGGCGGGCAAGGACGACCGGCTGCTGGTCATCATTGGCCCCTGCTCCATCCACGACCCGGCGGCCGCGCTGGACTACGCGCGCCGCCTGGTAGAGCAACGCGCCCATTACGCCGACACGCTGGAAATCGTGATGCGCGTGTATTTCGAGAAGCCCCGCACCACCGTGGGCTGGAAAGGCCTGATTAACGACCCCTACCTGGACGAGAGCTTTCGCATCGACGAAGGCTTACGCATCGCGCGCCAGTTGCTGATTGACATCAACCGCCTAGGCCTGCCCGCGGGCAGCGAGTTTTTGGACGTGATTTCGCCCCAGTACCTGGGCGACCTGATCGCCTGGGGCGCGATTGGTGCGCGCACCACCGAGAGCCAGGTGCACCGCGAGCTGGCCTCGGGCATTTCGGCGCCGATTGGCTTCAAGAACGGCACAGACGGCAATATCAAAATCGCCACCGACGCCATCCAGGCCGCCGCCGGTGGCCACCACTTTTTGTCGGTGCACAAAAACGGCCAGGTCGCCATCGTGCAAACCCAGGGCAACCCAGACTGCCACGTGATTTTGCGCGGCGGCAAAGCGCCCAATTACGACGCGGCCAGCGTGGAGGCCGCCTGCCAAGACCTGGTCAAGGCCCAATTGCCGCCCACGCTCATGGTGGACTGCAGCCACGCCAACAGCAGCAAACAGCATGAAAAGCAGCTCGAGGTGGCGCGCGACATCGCAGCCCAGGTTTCTGGCGGCTCCACCCGCGTGTTTGGCGTGATGGTGGAAAGCCACCTGCACGCGGGCGCGCAAAAGTTCGCCCCAGGCAAAGACAATCCGACCGCGTTGACCTACGGCCAGAGCATCACCGACGCCTGCCTGGGCTGGGACGATTCACTCGAAAGCCTGGAAGTGCTGTCGCAGGCCGTCAAGGCACGCCGGGTACGGCGCAACTCGGCGACTTGAGCGGCCCCGCATCGCCCTGGGCTTAACGCCGGGGCGATGGTTGAGCCCTACGGTTGATGTTGGCGCACCGATCGGCGCACAGGCCTGCCCCGCATCAACGGAGCCTCTGTTTACCTGGCCCGCAATAGCGCGGCGATTTTTTCATGCACGCCGCCAAAACCGCCATTGCTCATGCACAAAATATGGTCGCCTGGGCGCGCCTGCGCGGCCACCAGTGCGGCCAGCGCATCGATAGTGGGCGCCACCTGAGCGCGCTCGCCCATGGGCGCCAAAGCTTCCGTCGCGTCCCAACCCAGACCGCCGCCGTGGCAAAAGGCCAGGTCCACCTCTTCCAGACTCCAGGGAAGTTGCGCCTTCATGGTGCCGAGTTTCATGGTGTTGGAGCGTGGCTCAAACACCGCCAGAATGCGCGCCGCCCCCACGCTGCGGCGCAAGCCGTTCACCGTGGTGCGAATCGCCGTGGGGTGGTGGGCGAAGTCGTCGTAAATCGTCACCGGTGCCGCATCAGGCGCGTTGCCCAAAAAGATGCGCGCGCGCACTTCCATGCGGCGTTTGACGTTCTCAAAGCTCGCCAGTGCCAACGCCGCATCTGCGGGCGCCACGCCCACATGCTCGGCGGCGGCAATGGCGGCCAGCGCATTGAGCTGGTTGTGCACCCCGCCCAGCGTCCACTGCACGCGGGCAACGGGTTCGCCCGCATGCAGCACCACAAAATCATCCGGCTCGCCCATGGCGCTGAAGTCGCTCACAGCGGCGCCAAAACTGCGCACCGCGCTCCAGCAACCCCTGTGCAGCACGCGCGCCAGACTTTCTTCCAGGCCATTGACCACAATGCGGCCACTGCCCGGCACGGTGCGCACCAGGTGATGAAACTGGCGCTCAATATCAGCCAGGCTGTCAAAAATATCGGCGTGGTCGAACTCCAGGTTATTGAGCACCGCAGTACGCGGTCGGTAGTGAACGAACTTGCTGCGCTTGTCAAAAAACGCGGTGTCGTACTCGTCGGCTTCGATCACAAAGTACGGACCGCTGGAAGACGAAACAGCCCCCTCGGGGGGCAGCGAACCACGCCCAGCGGGGAGCGTGGGGGCCCGATTCGCCGCCGGGCCGCCCCAAGGGGAATCAGCCCCCTCGGGGGGCAGCGAACCACGCGCAGCGGGGAGCGTGGGGGCCGGACTTCCCGCCGGGCCGCCCCAAGGGGAATCAGCCCCCTCGGGGGGCAGCGAACCACGCGCAGCGGGGAGCGTGGGGGCGCCCAACCTCGCGGAGACGCCAAAATTCAGCGGCACGCCGCCCACCAAAAAGCCCGGCTGCAAACCCGCGCATTCCAGAATCCAAGTCAGCATAGCCGTGGTGGTGGTTTTGCCGTGGGTGCCGGCCACGGCCAGCACGTGGCGGCCCTGCAAGACGTGTTCAGCGAGCCACTGCGGGCCGCTGGTGTAGGGCGCACCGGTGTCCAAAATGGCCTCAATCAGCGGGAACTTGGCCGCTCCGGCCTCTGTGCGGCTGCGGCTGACGGTGTTGCCAATCACAAACATATCGGGTTGGAGCGCCAGTTGGTCCGCGCCATAGCCTTCAATCAGGTCAATTCCCAAAGCGCGCAACTGGTCGCTCATGGGCGGGTAGACCCCGGCGTCGCAACCTGTCACGCGGTGGCCCGCCTCGCGCGCCAATGCCGCCAAGCCGCCCATGAAAGTGCCGCAAATGCCCAAAATGTGAATATGCATAGCAGGAGTTTACCGACCCACCCCGAAGCCGACACCAAGGCCACTACGCCTTGGACGGGCACAATCGGCGCATGGAAACTTACCAAGCCGAGATCGCCGCCGCAGCCGCCCGGCTGATAGTGGAAGAAGGGCTGGACTATGGCGCTGCCAAGCGCCGCGCTGTCAAGCAACTCGGTGCCAGCGGGCGCGGCGGCTTGCCCGACAACGACGAGGTGGAAGCGGCGGTCGAAGAATACATCGCACTGTTCTGTGCCGACACCCAGCCGCAAGAGCTGCGCGCGCTGCGCGAGCTGGCTTTGCAGTGGATGCAGCGCCTGGCGCGCTTTCAGCCGCACCTGGGCGGGGCAGTCTGGCGCGGCACAGCCACCCGCCATTCGGACATTTACTTGCAACTGTTTTGTGAAGACTCCAAAGCGGCCGAAATCGCGCTGATCGACATGGGCGTGCGTTTTGAGGTGCGCTCGGTGCCGGGCTTTCACGGAGAGATGGTCGATGCGCTCAGCGTGCACGCGCTTTGCGTGCCCTTGCAAGAAAACATAGGCGTGCACCTGCTGGTGTACGACCTGGACGATATCCGTGGCGCGCTGGTGCCCGACGGCCAGGGCCGCCGCCCGCGTGGCGACGCAGCCGCCTTGTGCCGCCTGATAGAAAATGCCGCACCATGAAGCCCCACTCCCCTCCCCCTGAGGCGGCGCCTGCAAATCCGACGGACGCGCAAACTGCCCACGCCACCGAAGTGCAGGCCACGTTGGCAGGCGTTCCGCGCCGCGCACTGTTGGCTGCTGCCGCAGTGACCGTCGTGGGTGCCGGCCTTGCCACCGCCTGGATGCATAGCGCGCGGGACGCATTGCCACCCGTCACCGGCGCAGTTCCTGCCTTTTGGGCTCTGAAGTGGAACACACCGTCGGGCGCGGCATTGGCCATGCAGTCGTTCCAGGGCCGGCCGCTGCTGATTAATTTTTGGGCCACGTGGTGCCCACCTTGCGTGGAAGAGTTGCCACTAATTAACGCCTTTTTCCAAGAAAACCAGGCTAAAGGCTGGCAAGTGCTGGGTTTGGCCGTGGACAAGCCGGCGCAAGTTCAGGCCTTTCTGCGCCGAGCGCCATTGGCTTTCCCGGTGGCCATGGCCGGTTTTGACGGCACCGAACTCAGCCGCAGCCTGGGCAACCTGTCCGGCGGCCTGCCTTTTTCCCTCGCGCTAGACGCTGCCGGAGGAATAATTCAGCGAAAAATGGGCCGCCTGGTTTTGGCCGATTTGGCTTTGCTGCGTGGTCTAGAATAGTTTTCGCTAGGTAGCTTGGGCTTGCGCAGCACAATGCAGTACCAGCGAAATTTTGCGATTTTTGGGCAATTTGTCGAAATTTATAGAAGGTTAAGACAACTTGGCAAAAACACGATTTTTTTTAGGATGGGTTCACCCCAGGGTGGACAAGCACTTAGGGAGACCCCATGGACTTACGAAAACTCAAAACCCTGATTGATCTGGTGTCGGATTCCAACGTTTCCGAGCTGGAGATCACGGAGGCAGAAGGCAAGGTCCGCATCGTCAAAGGTTCGAATACGGTGGTTCAGGCCTATGTGCCCGCCTCTATGCCCATGGCGGCGGCGCCAGCGGCGCCTTTGGCGGCTGTGGCTGCGCAAGCGGAGGCACCGGCCCCAGAAGCGCCAGCGCTGCACACCGTCAAATCGCCCATGGTGGGGACGTTTTACCGTTCCGCCTCACCGGGCGCCAAGTCGTTCGTCGAAGTGGGCGACATGGTCAAGGTGGGTGACACGATTTGCATTATTGAGGCCATGAAAATCCTCAACGAAATTGAGGCCGACAAGGCGGGCAAAGTCACCCAAATTCTGTGCGAAAACGGCCAGGCGGTGGAATACGGGCAGTCGCTGCTGACCATCGAATAGGCCGCACACCGCTATGTTCAAAAAAATCCTGATTGCCAACCGTGGCGAAATTGCCCTTCGGATCCAGCGCGCCTGCCGCGAGTTGGGGGTCAAAGCGGTAATGGTGTACTCGGAGGCAGACCGGGACGCCAAGTACGTGCGCTTGGCTGAGGAGGCCGTGTGCATCGGACCGGCCGCATCCAACCTCAGCTACCTCAATATGCCGGCCATTATTTCTGCCGCAGAGGTGACCGACGCAGAAGCGATTCACCCCGGCTACGGGTTTTTGAGTGAAAACGCCGATTTCGCAGAGCGGGTTGAGAAAAGCGGCTTTCAATTCATTGGCCCTGCGCCCGAATCCATCCGCTTGATGGGAGACAAGGTTTCTGCCAAGCAGGCCATGATCCGCGCCGGCGTTCCCTGTGTACCGGGGTCCGAGGGCGAGTTGCCAGACGACGCGGTGCAAATCCGGCGCATCGCCAAAACAGTGGGCTACCCCGTCATCATCAAGGCCGCAGGCGGCGGTGGCGGACGGGGCATGCGCGTGGTGCACACCGAGGCCGCACTGGTCAATGCTGTGGCCATGACCAAGGCCGAAGCGGGTGCCGCCTTTGGCAACCCAGCGGTGTACATGGAAAAATTCCTCCAGAACCCGCGCCACATCGAAATCCAGGTGCTGGCCGACACCTTCAAAAATGCGGTGTACCTGGGCGAGCGTGATTGCTCTATGCAGCGGCGCCACCAAAAGATTCTCGAAGAGGCGCCCGCGCCCGGCATCAACCGCAAGCTCATTGAGCGCATTGGCGAACGCTGCGTAACGGCCTGCAAAAAAATGGGCTACCGGGGCGCGGGAACCTTTGAGTTTTTGTACGAGGCGGGCGAGTTTTACTTCATCGAAATGAACACGCGGGTGCAAGTCGAGCATCCGGTGACGGAGATGATCACCGGTATTGACATTGTCAAAACCCAGATCATGGTCGCTGCGGGCGAGAAGCTGCCTTTCACCCAGCGGCAAATCACGATCAAGGGCCACGCCATTGAGTGCCGCATCAACGCCGAAGACCCTTACAAATTCACGCCATCGCCTGGTCGCATCACCACTTGGCACGCACCGGGCGGACCGGGTGTGCGGGTGGATTCGCACATCTACACCAACTACTTTGTGCCGCCAAACTACGACTCCATGATCGGCAAGCTGATCGTGCACGGCGATACCCGCGAGCAGGCCCTGGCGCGCATGCGCACCGCTTTGCTGGAGACTGCAGTCGAGGGCATTAACACCAACATCCCGCTACACCGGGAACTGATGGTGGACGCCAAGTTCATGGCCGGGGGCACCAATATCCATTACCTGGAACATTGGCTGGAGCAGCACAAACGCTGACACCCACCATGTTTGAACTGCGCCTGATGTGCCCGGAACACCGGGTAGAAGCCGTAAGCGAGGCGCTTGACGCTTTGGACGCCCTGAGCGTGAGCGTGGAAGACGCCGATGCGCAGACCGATGCCGAAGTAGCGCTTTTTGGCGAGCCAGGCATGCCCGCGCCCAAAGACGGCTGGCAACGCTCCCGCCTGACGGCCTTGTTCGCCAACGAACTTGCGGCGACGCAGGCGGGCGAACTCCTCCAAGCGCAAGACTTTTTTGGCGCTTGCACCGTTTTGGGCACTGGCGCAGTGCCCGACCAGGACTGGGTGCGCCTGACCCAATCCCAGTTTGCGCCGGTGGACATCACACCCACGTTTTGGATTGTGCCCACCTGGCACGCGCTACCCGAGGCCGCGCAAACCGTGATTCGGCTCGACCCCGGCCTGGCGTTTGGCACCGGCACCCACCCCACCACCCGCATGTGCCTGCGCTGGATCGCCACGCATCCCATGCCCGAGCGCGTGCTCGACTACGGTTGCGGCTCGGGAATTTTGGCGATTGCCGCATCCAAATTCGGCGCACAAGACGTTGTCGCGGTAGACATTGACCCGGCGGCCGTCGAATCCACACGCCTCAATGCTGCGGCCAATGAGGTCCGTTTGTCTGCCGGACTGCCCGATCGCGCGACAGGCCCATTCAAAGTGGTCTTGGCCAATATCCTGGCGTCGCCGCTCAAGGTGCTGGCGCCCTTGCTGTGTGCCCATGTTGCAGCGGGCGGCTACTTGGTGCTTGCAGGCATTCTGGAGCGCCAGGCCGAAGAACTGGTGCAGGCCTATGCGCCCTATTGCGCGCTTGCGGTGTCCGACAGCCAAGAAGGCTGGGTACTGATGACCGCAGTCGTGTAGCCGCTTCCCCCGCGCCCGCGCATCCCTTCCCCAGGTAAAACGCAATGAGCCTGACGACCCAATGCCCGCGTTGCCATACGACCTTCCTGGTCACGCCTGAGCAGCTGCGCGAAGCCCAGGGCTGGGTGCGCTGCGGCATCTGCCAAGAGGTGTTTGGCGCCTCGGCCCATGCGGCGCAGCAGCATGCAATGCCGGCCGACCCACCGCTTGCGCTGCGGCAGGAAGGAGCCGCGCCGCATGCCGCAGACTTGCCGGACCCCAGAGCGGACGCAAGCATTCAAGACAGCATTCAACGTGGCATTCAAGGCAGCGTCCAAGACGTTCAGACGGTGTTCCCAACCCCAAAGCGCCGCACGGCCTGGATACGCAGCTTGCTAAGCGCGTCGCTGGTGGTTTTATTGCTGGTGCAGCTTGGCCTGCATCAGCGCAACCATCTCGCAGCCGAGTTTCCGCGCGCTGCGGCATGGGTGCAATCTGCGTGTGGTGATTCAGACGCTTGCAGCTTGCGCGATATCGAACCTATTGCCATCGCAGAATCCAGCTTCGAAGCCATAGACACCAACCATTTCAAACTCAGTGCGGCAATCACCAACCGTTCCGTCCTGCGCTTAGAAGCACCATCGCTTGCGCTGGCCCTGACGGATTCAGCAGATCGCGTGCTTGCCCGAAAGTCGTTTGCACCTGCACAATGGGGCGCACAGGCAAGTGCCTTGAACGGCCAAGCCACTTGGCCCGTGGCACTTTGGATAGAGTTTGAGCTGCCTGCTGACTCCGCGCCCGTGGTGGGCTATCGTCTTACGGCTTTTTACCCCTGAATATGGCTGGCTAACCTAGAGGAACTTTCATGGTTGGAGGTGTTGCGCACCCTCATGAAAATTAACGCGAAAGTTAACGTGAAAGTAGGGCCGTGAAAAAGCCCGGCACCTACAACAGATACCGGGCTTTTGAGCGCCACTGGGCGCCGGCGCTTAGGGTTTCGTAGCGCTTGGAAAGGGCCACGCCGCTTTGGGGTTGAGCGTGGTCTGCGCAGGCGCAGCCTTTTTGGCCGCTGCTTTTTTCGCAGGAGCCGCAGCTTTCGCTGGAGCGGCCTTCTTGGTAGCTGCTTTTTTCGCAGGAGCCGCTTTGGCAGCCGCTTTTTTGGCAGGAGCGGCTTTTTTCGCTGCTACTTTTTTGGCAGGCGCTGCCTTCTTCGCGGGTGCTGCGACGGTTGCAGGGGCTTTTTTGGCCGGAGCCGCTTTTTTCGCTGCGACCTTTTTGGTCGGCGCTGGCGCAGCCGCTTTGGCGGGCGCTGCTTTTGCAGGCGCTGCTTTTGCCGGAGCTGCTTTTGCCGGAGCTGCTTTTTTAGCTACCACTTTTTTTGCGGGTGCAGCGGCTGCCTTTTTAGCGGCAGCCTTTTTGGCTGGTGCAGCAGCGGGAGCCGCCTTTTTTGCAGCCACTTTGGTTGCGGGAGCGGCCTTTTTTGCGGCCGGTTTTTTTGCAGTTGCCATAACTTTCTCCTTGATCAGTTTGCAAAGAGCACTTTTTGCCTAGTGAATAGCAAAAAGAGATTCATGTGGTTGGGCAGGTTCCCAGCGACATGAACGCGGGACCGAGACCCTGGCGCGCACAGCGGCGCCAGGGTCTCGGAATGTTCGACATCCTGGTTCAAGGCCTTAGTCCCAAGACAAGGCTCCACCAGACTGGTATTCGATAACGCGGGTTTCGAAGAAATTGCGCTCTTTCTTCAAGTCAATCATTTCGCTCATCCAAGGGAAGGGATTTTCCTCATGGGGGAACAGCAGCTCCAGGCCAATTTGGGTTGCCCGGCGGTTGGCGATATAACGAAGGTAGCCCTTGAACATGGACGCGTTCATGCCCAGCACGCCACGTGGCATGGTGTCTTCGGCATAGCGGTATTCAAGCTCCACGGCTTCTTCGAACAAGGCCTTGATTTCGGCCTTGAACTCCGGGGTCCACAGATGGGGGTTTTCTGCCTTAAGCTGGTTGATCAGGTCAATGCCAAAGTTGCAGTGCATGGACTCGTCGCGCAGGATGTACTGGTACTGCTCGGCCGCACCCGTCATCTTGTTTTGCCGACCCAGCGCCAAGATTTGCGTAAAGCCAACGTAAAAGAACAGACCTTCCATCAAGCAGGCAAAAACGATGAGCGACTTCAGCAGCGTCTGGTCCGTCTCGGGCGTGCCGGTGTGAAAGTGCGGGTCCATGATCGCTTCGATAAAAGGGATCAGAAACTCGTCTTTGTCGCGGATGGATTTGACTTCGTTGTAGGCGCTGAAAATCTCGCCTTCGTCCAGCCCAAGCGACTCCACAATGTATTGGTAGGCGTGGGTGTGAATCGCTTCTTCAAAGGCCTGGCGCAGCAAGAACTGGCGGCATTCGGGCGCGGTGATGTGGCGGTACGTGCCCAGGACGATGTTGTTGGCCGCGAGTGAATCCGCGGTAACGAAAAAGCCCAGGTTGCGCTTGATGATGCGGCGCTCGTCATCGGTCAAGCCGTTGGGGTCTTTCCATAGCGCGATGTCACGCGTCATGTTGACCTCTTGGGGCATCCAGTGGTTGGCGCAGGTCGCCAGGTATTTTTCCCAGGCCCATTTGTACTTGAATGGCACCAACTGGTTGACGTCCGTCTGGCCGTTGATGATGCGCTTGTCCGAGGCTTTGACGCGGCGCGCAACAACAGGAGGCGCAAGGTCTTCTGGCGTCGCATGCGGCACAGGCAATGCACCGCCGAATATCGGCGAAGCCAGCGTCGGCATGGGCGGCTGTGGAGGCAAGGCAAAGTTGTTTTGCGATGCGGGTTTGATGTCTTCTTCCCAAGTCAGCATAGAGTTTTCCAATGGATGGATTATGCGAGCAGCAACGCCAATTGCATAGCGTTGGCGCACTATTCGGTGGATTTAAATCGTGCAGCATTCGTCACCGAATACCGCAGTGGCAAGCCTATTGGCAGGACTCGCAGGTGGGGTCGTCCACGCCGCAGAATTTGATGTCGGTCGCAGCGCTCGCGCTGAGTGTTATTTGCTCTTGGGCGGCCGCAGCTGCGGCCTCCAGCAAGGAAACAGGTCGCGCGGCGCTTGGCGTTGCGGACTCGGACGACACCGCGTTCATGCGCCCCGAACTCACTGTGGATTTTTCTGCATGGGTGGCCGACATAGTGCGCAGGTAGTAGGTGGTTTTCAGACCGCGCACCCATGCGAGCTTGTAGGTGTCGTCGAGCTTTTTGCCCGAGGCGCCGGCCATATAGATGTTGAGCGACTGCGCCTGGTCGATCCACTTTTGGCGGCGCGCGGCGGCCTCGACCAGCCAACGGGTCTCCACCTCAAACGCGGTGGCGTAGAGCTGTTTGATGTCGTTAGGAACGCGGTCCATGGGGCTGAGCGAGCCGTCGAAATGCTTGAGGTCCATCACCATCACATCGTCCCACAGGCCTACGCGCTTGAGGTCGCGCACTAGGTAGCTGTTGATGACGGTGAACTCGCCCGACAAATTGGACTTGACCGACAGATTGCCAAAGCAAGGCTCAATCGATGCGTCTACGCCGATGATGTTGGAGATGGTCGCGGTGGGGGCGATGGCTACACAGTTGGAATTGCGCATGCCGTCCTTGGCGATCTTGCGGCGCAGTGCGTCCCAGTCCATGGTGCTGGAGCGGTCCACTTCCACATAGCCGCCGCGCGCTTGGGCCAGCAGGTCGAGCGTGTCAAAGGGCAAGATGCCCTGGTCCCACAAAGAGCCTTTGAAGCTGGAATAGCAGCCCCGCTCGCGCGCCAAATCGGTAGACGCCCAGTAGGCGTAGTAGCTCACGGCTTCCATGGACGTGTCGGCAAAAGCCACAGCGGCTTCGCTGGCGTAGGGAATGCGCAGCTCGTACAAGCTGTCTTGGAAGGCCATGATGCCCAAGCCCACCGGGCGGTGGCGCATGTTGGAATCGCGCGCTTTTTTGACCGCGTAGTAGTTGATGTCGATGACGTTGTCGAGCATGCGCATGGCGGTGGTGATGGTGCGCTTGAGCTTGTCGTGGTCCAGCACCTTGCCGTGTTCGCCGTCTTTCAAGTGGCGCAGCAAGTTGACCGAGCCCAGGTTGCACACCGCCGTCTCCGTGTCCGAGGTGTTGAGCGTGATTTCGGTGCACAGGTTGCTGGAGTGCACCACGCCAGCGTGCTGCTGGGGCGAGCGCACATTGCAGGCGTCCTTGAAAGTGATCCAGGGGTGGCCGGTCTCAAACAGCATGGTGAGCATCTTGCGCCACAGGTCGGCCGCCTGCACCACGCGCGAGGGCTTGATCAGTCCCTGCGCTGCTTGCTGCTCGTAGGCCACATAGGCTTTCTCAAAGTCGGCGCCGAACTTGTCGTGCAGATCCGGCACATTGGAGGGAGAGAACAAGGTCCACTGGCCTTTTTCCATCACCCGGCGCATGAACAAATCGGGCACCCAGTTGGCGGTGTTCATGTCGTGGGTGCGGCGGCGGTCGTCGCCCGTGTTTTTGCGCAGCTCCAGAAACTCTTCAATGTCCAGGTGCCAGGTTTCCAGGTAGGTGCACACCGCGCCCTTGCGCTTGCCGCCTTGGTTGACCGCCACTGCTGTGTCGTTGACCACTTTGAGGAAGGGCACGACGCCTTGGGACTCGCCGTTGGTGCCCTTGATGCGCGAACCCAGGGCGCGCACACGCGTCCAGTCGTTGCCCAGGCCACCGGCAAACTTGGACAGCAAGGCGTTTTCTTTGATGGACTCGTAAATGCCGTCCAAATCGTCGGGCACCGTGGTGAGGTAGCAGCTCGACAGCTGCGAACGCAGGCCGCCGCTGTTGAACAGTGTGGGCGTGCTGGACATGAAGTCAAACGACGACAGCACTTCGTAGAACTCGATGGCTCGGGCTTCGCGGTCGGTCTCATTGAGGGCCAAGCCCATGGCCACGCGCATGAAGAAGGCCTGGGGCAGCTCAATGCGGTTTTTTTGGTGGTGCAAAAAGTAGCGGTCGTACAGGGTTTGCAAACCCAGGTAGTCAAACTGCAAGTCGCGCTCGGCCTTGAGGGCCGCACCCAGGCGCACCAGATCGAACTGCGTCATTTTTTCATCCAGCAGTTCGTAGCCCACGGCCTTCTTGATGTAGTCGGGAAAGTACTCGGTGTAAGCCGCTTGCATGTCCGCAGTGGCCACATCGCGACCCAGCACTTCGCGCGAAATGGTGTGAAACAGCAGGCGCGCCGTGGCGTAGGTGTAATCGGGGTCTTTCTCGATGAGCGTGCGAGCCGCCAAGATGGAGGCTTTGAACACCTCCTCCATGGGCACGCCGTCGTACAGGTTGCGCATGGTCTCGGCGATGATGGGCTCGGCCTTGACGTCTGCGCCCAACCCCAGACAGGCGGTTTCGATGCGCTGCGTCATGGCGCGCAGGTCCAGTGCCACGCGCTGGCCGCGGTCCATCACATGCAAGGTGGGCATGGCGGGCGCGGCATCGGCAATCTGCTTGGCCCGCTCTTGGGTGCGGCGCTCGCGGTACAGCACATAGGCACGCGCGACTTCGTGGTTGCCAGCGCGCATCAGACCGAGTTCCACCTGGTCTTGCACGTCTTCAATGTGGAAGGTGCCGCCGCCCGGGCGCGAACGCATCAGCGCGCGCATCACCTGCTGGGTCAAGGCGTCGACGTTTTCGCGCACGCTGGCCGAGGCCGCACCCTGGGTGCCATGCACGGCCAAGGAGGCCTTCATGATGGCCACGGCGATTTTGTTGGGCTCAAACGGCACGACTGCGCCGTTGCGGCGAATGATCTGGTAGCTGGCCAGGGAGCTGACGCTGCTGAACTCGGAGAGATGAGCGCCGACCGGCAGGGCCAGGGCTGCCGCCGGTGACAGAGAGGTGAGGGTTTGCATGGCTTCCTTTGACTATCGGTATTTTTGTGAAAATTGGGGGTTTTGTGCTGTCTTAGAGCCGGATTCAAAATCCGGTCAAAAACTCCGAAACCACTATATCTGGTGTTCAGAAGGTGCACAAGCTACTACCGGTAGTGTAGCCGCACAGCATTTCACCTTCTGAGATGGGGCCTGCTTCAGAGAGGCAGAAACGCCGACTAGAGTGCATTAAAGAAAATTGATTTAGCGCATCAAAAAAAATATTTTCAGGCTTTTTGCCGGATTGAGCGGAGGAAGCGCCCGGCATCCTGGACGGGCGAGCCTTGCTTTTTCCGCTGGCATGTCGCCAATATGGAGGGCCAAGGCACCGTCGTGCATGGCCTGAGTCTGGCGTCTGCGCCCCACCCGACGGCTCAGCCCACGGGCAGGGTGAGGCCCAAAGAGTTTGCCAGCGGCCCCAATGCCCCCCAGCGGAAGCCCGCGCCTGGGTCGCTTTTGCGACCGGGCGCGATGTGTTCGTGGCCGGCCAGGTAGCGCAGCGGGTACTGGCCTGCCACCGCAGCGATCAAATCCGACAGGGCTTGGTACTGCTGCGGCTCAAACACCTCGCCTTCAAGCCCTTCCAATTCCACGCCAATGGAGTCGTCGTTGCAGTTATCCCTACCCCGGTAGTGGGACGCACCGGCGTGCCACGCACGGTCGTCGCAGCTGACAAACTGCCACAAGCTGCCGTCACGGCGGACATAGAAATGGGCGGAGACTTGCAGCCCGCGAATTGTCTGGAAATACGGGTGGGCATTCCAGTCGAGCTGGTTGGTGAAAAGTTGCGCCACTTCGGGGCCGCCGTAGGCGCCAGGCGGCAGGCTGATGGAGTGCACCACCAGCAGGTCGATGCAGGCCTGCGCCGGGCGCGGGCCAAAGTTGGGAGAGGCTTGGGCGCGCGCCAGTTGGTACCAACCGCTACGCCACAGCGCTTGGGGGAAATCAGCGCCCATGCAACGCTTCTTGCCTAAGCGCCTAGGCCTCGTGGCGCTGGCGATGGGCGGCACTGCAGTAGCTGCCCAAATCCCCTTGCACCGCCTCGGACGCGGCAATGTGCATGCCGCATTGGGCGCATGGCACCATCTCAAGGGGTTGCGCAGCGCTGCCGCGCGGTGGGGGCTGCTGGCGCGCTTTTCTGTCACGGTAGGTGCGCCATTGCCAGACGATGAGCAAGGCCACCAAAAGCAGCAACAGGTATTTCAAGCCGCGCGCCCCAAAACCACTTCCAGCACAAAACGCGAACCCACATAGGCCAAAAACAACAATGCCGACCCGGCATAGAGCACCGCCACCGCCCGCTTGCCGCGCCAGCCAAAGTAGGAGCGCCCCACCAACAAGACCGCAAAAGTGAGCCAGGAGAGGATTGAAAAAACCGTTTTATGGTCCCAGTGCCAGGCTTTTTCATGCCCGTACACCACATCGCCAAAACCGTAGCCCACCAGCAGGGTGGCGGTGAGCAGCACGAAGCCGGCCGCGACAAAGCGGTAGGTCAATCGTTCCAAGGTGAGCAGCGGAAGACCGCTTTGGGTGTCTACGCCTTGGCGCATGCGGGCTTCGGCCCGCGTCATGAACCAGGCATGCACCACCGCCACGCCAAACAAGCCGTAGCAAGAAACTCCCATGGCCAGATGCACGGGCAGCCAGACGGAGGCCGTGCTGGGCAGGACGGTGCCCGGAAAAACCAGGGCCACCAGCACCGACAGCGCGCCCACCGCACTCAGCGCCCAGCGCGCAGGCAACTGGGGGTACAGCTGGCGCTCTACCGCATAACTGGTAGCAATCAACCAAGCGGTAACCGAGAGCGCAGGGGCAAAACCAAAACGCGCAGGGGCATCCAAGAAACTCAAAGCCAGCAGGCCGCCATGGGCCAGCCAGGCCAGCACCACCCAGAAACGGGCCACCCAGGTGCTTTGGCGGTCGGCCACCACTGCTGGCCACACATAGGCAAACGCGGCCACGGCAGTCAGACCTATGCTGGTGGGGGACGCGCTGTCTAAAATCATCGCA
The DNA here is from genome assembly GCA_947442105.1 of Comamonadaceae bacterium. Taxonomy (GTDB): domain Bacteria; phylum Pseudomonadota; class Gammaproteobacteria; order Burkholderiales; family Burkholderiaceae_C; genus Allorhodoferax. Next base: position 25,485 of record CANEVH010000022.1, read on the forward strand.
ACAGTTTAGCCTTTCACGCGCCGCAGTTTGCCAAGCACATGCCTGCCGCGCCCGTACCGCCTGCCCCGCCTTTTTCACCCACACTGGATTCCTATGGCCTCCGCCCTGACCGACAAACTCTCCCGACTGGTGAAAACCCTGCGCGGCCAATCGCGCATTACCGAGGACAACGTGGCCGAGATGCTGCGCGAGGTGCGCATGGCGCTCTTGGAGGCGGACGTGGCGCTGCCCGTGGTGCGCGACTTTATTGCCAGGGTCAAGGAAAAAGCGCTGGGCCAAGAAGTGCTGGGCTCTTTGCAGCCGGGCCAGGTGCTGGTGAGCATCGTGAACCAAGAACTCGCCGCCACCATGGGTGAAGGGGTGAGTGACATCAATCTTGCCGTTCAGCCCCCGGCGGTGATATTGATGGCTGGCTTGCAAGGCGCGGGCAAAACCACCACCACCGCCAAACTGGCCAAGCACCTTATAGAGAAGCGCAAGAAGAAGGTGCTTACCGTCTCTGGCGACGTTTACCGCCCGGCGGCCATTGAGCAGCTCAAAACCGTGACGGCGCAGGCCGGGGCCGAATGGTTTCCCAGCGCACCCGACCAAAAGCCGGTGGACATTGGCTTGGCCGCCCTGGATTACGCCAAAAAGCACTTTTTTGACGTGCTGCTGGTCGACACCGCCGGTCGCTTGGCGATTGACGAGGCGCTCATGGCCGAGATCAAGGCCCTGCACGCGGCGCTCAAGCCGGTGGAAACGCTGTTTGTGGTGGACGCGATGCAGGGCCAGGACGCGATCAACACAGCGCGCGCGTTTAAAGAGGCGCTGCCGCTGACCGGCATCATCCTCACCAAGACCGATGGCGACTCACGCGGCGGCGCGGCGCTGTCGGTGCGCCAGGTCACTGGCGCGCCCATCAAGTTTGCGGGCACCAGCGAAAAAATCGACGGCCTGGAAGTGTTCGACGCCCAGCGCCACGCCGGGCGCATTTTGGGCATGGGCGACATCGTGGCGCTGGTGGAGCAGGTCACCGCCGGGGTGAACGTGGAGGCGGCGCAAAAACTCGCCGCCAAAGTCAAAAGCGGCGCAGCCTTTGACCTGAACGACTTTTTAAGCCAAATCCAACAAATGAAGCAAATGGGCGGCTTGTCCAGCCTGATGGACAAGCTGCCCGCTGCGATGGCCGCCAAGGCCGGTCAAGTGGACCTGAACAAGGCCGAAAAAGACATCAAGCGCAAGGAAGGCATCATCCACAGCATGACGCCGCTGGAGCGGCGCAAGCCCGACCTCATCAAAGCCACCCGTAAGCGCCGCATTGCCGCAGGCGCCGGCGTGCAGGTGCAGGAAGTGAACCGCATGCTCAAGGAATTTGAGCAAATGCAAGACATGATGAAGAAGATGAGCGGCGGCGGGATGATGAAAATGATGAAACGCATGGGCGGCATGAAGGGCATGCCCAAGATGCCGTTTTAGGCACTTTGCCAGTTCCCCGTCGCAGGGCTGCGGCTAGCGGGGCCAGCCGGGGCGAGCGGATTTACGCCGCCGGACTGCGGTAAAAAACCTCGACCCGGCCCTTGATTTTGATCAGCAGCGGGCGGCCATGGCGGTCTTTGGTCTTGCCGGCCGGCACTTTGACCCAGCCTTCGCTGATGCAGTATTCCTCCACGTCAAAGCGCTCCTTGTCGTTCAGGCGGATGCCAATGTCGTGTTCGAACACGGCGGCCACATGGTGGGGGCTGCGCGGGTCCACGCTCAGGTGGTCTGGCAAGGCGGGGGCGGAAAGTGCGTCGGTCATGGGGCAGTGCGTGGTGTGAGAAGGCAGGGATTGTGAACGATGTTGCGCGCCGCGCGCCTGTGGCGTTTACTTCCAGCGCGAAAACAGCCAGGCGCTCAAGGCCGCGCCCAACAGCCACAAGAGCACCGTGTTTTCCACCGCATAAGGGTAGACCATGAGCGCCACGCCGCCCCAGGTCAAGGACGGACGCCCCAACATGCGCCCGCGCCGCCAGGCAGCGTAGCCCAGCAGGCCAAACAGCACCGCGCCCCAGATGTAGGCCGGGCTGGGCAGCGTGAGGCCCATGGCCTGCAATTGCGCCAAGGTGTCCATGGCGGCTAGTCGTCTTGGCGCGTGGTTTCGAGCTTTTGCACGTCCAGCCCTTTGCGGGTGAGGCGCTCCAGCAGCGCGGCGTAGGTGGCCGCTTCCATGCGCGGCGTGCGCGACAAGATCCACAAGTACGCGCGCCCCGGCTCGCTCACCGCCACCCACTGGTAGTTGTCGTCCAGCTCCACCACCCAGTAGTCGCCCCACACTGCCGGTATCAGCGACAACCACGCCGGCGCAAAGCGCACTTGCAGCTTGGGCGATGTAGCGGATCCGATCTGGCGCGCTGCGCCAATGGCCTCGTCCACTTCGCCCGACTCACGCTTGCAACGGTTGGTGACTTGCACCTTGCCGTCCGCCTGCAAAGCGTAGTCCGCCCGCGTGTTGCTGACGCATTTGCGCTGAAACCAGTTGGGGAATTTGGCAATTTCGTACCAGGTGCCCATGTAGCGCGGCACGTCCAGCGCGGGTACGGTGGCCAGCGGTTCGGCAGCCGGGGCTGCGCCAGCCGTCCAAGCCAGCGCCAGGGCGAAAAAGAGGTGTTTGATATGCATGGTCAGCGCCTCAGGCTTCGGAGGTGAGCACTTCGCCGCGCAGCGAATAAGTGCGGGTCTCGGTGATTTTCACGTCCACCAGTTGCCCGAGCAGCCGGGGCTGACCGGCAAAGTTGACCACCCGGTTGCATTCGGTGCGGCCCATCAGCTCGGTGGCATCGCGCTTAGACGCGCCCTCCACCAAAATGCGCTGCACCGTGCCCAAGCGGCTGTCGCTGATACGGGCGATGTTGGCGTTGATCACGCCTTGCAGGTGCTGCAAGCGGCGCAGCTTGACTTCGTGCGGCGTGTCGTCTTGCAAATTGGCTGCGGGAGTGCCGGGGCGCGGGCTGAAGATGAAGCTAAAACTGTTGTCAAAGCCAATGTCGTCGATCAGCTTCATCATCTTGCCAAAGTCGTCTTCGGTCTCGCCGGGAAAGCCGACGATGAAGTCGCTGCTCATGGCCATGTCGGGGCGAATGGCGCGCAGCTTGCGCACCGTGCTCTTGTATTCCATGGCGGTGTAGCCGCGTTTCATGGCCATCAGGATGCGGTCGCTTCCGTGCTGCACCGGCAAATGCAGGTGGCTGACCAGCTTGGGCAGCTTGTCGTAAGCGGCAATCAGGCTGGGCGTGAATTCATTGGGGTGGCTGGTGGTGTAGCGCAGGCGCTCAATGCCGGGGATGTCGCTCACATATTCCAGCAGCGTGGCAAAGTCCGCCACCTCGCCGCCCGCGCCAGCGCCCACCATGGGCGCGCGGTAGGCGTTGACGTTTTGGCCCAAGAGCGTGATTTCTTTCACGCCCTGGTCAGCCAGACCGGCCACTTCCACCAGCACGTCTTCAAACGGGCGGCTCACTTCTTCGCCGCGCGTGTAGGGCACCACGCAGTAACTGCAGTATTTAGAGCAGCCTTCCATGATGCTCACGAAGGCGGAGGCGCCCTCCACCTTGGCCGGGGGCAGGTGGTCGAACTTTTCAATCTCTGGAAAGCTGATGTCCACCTGCGCGCGGCCTTGCAGGCGGCGCTGGTTCAGCATCTCGGGCAGGCGGTGCAGGGTTTGCGGGCCGAACACCACGTCCACATAGGGCGCGCGGGCAATGATGGCCGCGCCTTCCTGGCTGGCCACGCAGCCGCCTACGCCAATTTGCACGCCTTTTTTGGCCAGGTGCTTAACGCGGCCCAGGTCAGAAAACACCTTCTCTTGCGCCTTTTCGCGCACCGAGCAGGTGTTGAACAAAATCAGGTCCGCGTCTTCCACGACCTCGGTTTTCTCATAGCCCTGGGCGGCGTGCAGCACGTCGGCCATCTTGTCCGAGTCGTACTCGTTCATCTGGCAGCCAAAGGTTTTGATAAATACTTTTTTAGACATGGGAAATTCTCAGAAATGGGGGGGCAGAGCCGAGGACTATGGCGCCCGCTTCAGGCACCGGGTCGGCACCACTTAAGGGGAAGTAGGCAGCTTCAGCGCGGCCTCGGCCTCGGTCAATATCCACACTTGGTGTACTTGCCCATTGGGTTCGCGCACAAAGTTCACCACGGTTTTTTGACCGATCAGCTGGCCGGACAGGACCAGCATATTGTTGGCGCCGAAAATGCGCGCGCCCGGTGACAGGCGGTCGGGCTTGCCGTTGAGCAGCAGGTCGGGCGGCTGGGTGACTATGAGGAGGCCGCGCTCGGCCTGGGGCGGAAACGGGCGCGAATTGGTGCTTTGGCCCGATGCTGCCAAAGACAGGGCGCACAGTGCGAGCGCCAGCGAGACGGCAAAAGCAGGGCGATGGGGAAAGGTGGCGCGGGGCGCCTGTGGGGTGCAGCGGTTCATGGTGTGTATCCAGAGGCTGGGTGAAAAAACAGAGCGAACTCTAACATTCACCCTGCGCATAGCCGCTTGGCCAGCAGCGCGTCCCCAGGTGCGGGCGGCCGGGTTACGGTGGGGCGTTCTATGACGGGCTAATCGCGATACGGGTTTGTTTCCACCAGCCAGAAAAGCTGGCACACAACCGAGCCACCGGCTCAAACAGCAGCGGCTTGGGGTGGATGTGGTGCGGCAGAGCCGACAGCTGCGCGGGAAACTTGCCCAGGTGCAAGTCGTCCACCACATGCACGCTGCGGGCGAGCGCCAATGCGCCGCAAATGGCCCCGCCATCGGCAAACCAGCGCGCGGACGCCATCTGCGCCATGCGCTGCCCGACAAAGCCCCAGCGCAGCGCGCTCCAGGGATTTGCTTGGTGGAATTCAGCCACCGCGATGGCAATACAAACCGCGTTTTGCGGCACGCCTGCCGGGCGCTGGCCTAAAGACCAGGCGTGCACCAGCCAAACGTCCTTGCCCGCAACGGCGTCGGCGTTGGGCGAAGTAAAGCCCAGAGATGCGGGCGGCGCGGCCAGCACGGCGGGTTCCTCGGTGGCGGCAAAAGGGTTGGGGCGAGACGGCGCGCGCGGCAGCAAGCGCTTGGGGCTGCGCGCCACTGCGTCCAGCGCCTCGTAGCTGGTGTCTATCACCGTGCCCGGACTGTGCCAGTGCGCGGGCGCGTAGCGGGCCACGTTGTCGGCGTTGAACAAATAAGGTTTGGTGCTGCCAGTGCCTGCAACCCACTGCCAGCTCAGGTGGTTGCTGGCCAGGTCGCCGTCCAGCAGGTGCGCAATCATCCAACTCGCACCCGCGTGCCAATGCACTTTGCGGATGTGCACCAGGTAGCTGGCCAACCACATGCGGGCGTGGTTGTGCAAATAGCCCGTGGCGTACAGGTTGCGCACCGCCTCGTCAATGGCGGGAATGCCGGTGGCAGCCTGGCGCACATCCTCAGGCAGCTCTGCGGCGTAGGCTGAGGCATCGAGCAGGCCCGGATGCAAATCACGGTGGATGCGCTCGCCCAAGTGCGCCCAGACCTGGTGGTGGTACGCGCGCCAGCCAAACTCGAACACCAGTTTGCCTTGGGGCTCCAGCGGCGTGCGCGCGTGGATGGCCCGGTAGGCCTCGGGCAGCGTGAGCAGGCCGTGCGTGAGGTAGGGCGAGAGCCGCGTAACGGCGCCGTCGATGTGGTTGCGGCTGCGCGCATAGGCAGCGGGGTCCACCGCGTCCAGGCGCGCGTGGACGGCCTCCAAAGTGGGCAAAAACAGGGCACTCACTGCGGCGCCCCTGCCGCCAAGGGCGCCATCACGTCCGTGGCGGCGCGGTGGTGGGCGGCCTGGTCCACGATGGCGCTGCGCTGGTCGGGCGAGAGCCGCGCCAGGTTCTTGAGTTGCATGCCCATGCGCGGGTTGGCTGTGAGCACTGCGTCGTGGCGCAGCAAAAAGTCCCAGTACAGGGTGGTGAAGGGGCAAGCCGCCTCGCCCACCGACAGAGCAGGGTCAAAGCGACAGCCCTTGCAGTGGTTGCTCATGCGCTGGATGTATTTGCCGCTGGCCGCATAGGGCTTGCTGGCCATGACGCCGCCATCGGCAAACTGGCTCATGCCCAGGCTATTGGGCAGTTCTACCCATTCCACCGCGTCCACGTACACGGCCAAATACCACTGGTGCACCGCCTGCGGTCGCACACCAAACAGCAGCGCGTACAAGCCGGTGACCATCAGCCGCTGGATGTGGTGCGCATAGCCGTGGCGCAGGGTTTGGCCAATGGCGTCGCGCAGGCAGGCCATGTCGGTGTCGCCGGTCCAGTAAAAGGCGGGTAATTCAGCCGTGGCGCCCAGGGCGTTGCGTTCCACATAGTCGGGCATCTGTGTCCAGTAAATGCCGCGCACGTATTCGCGCCAGCCCAAAATCTGGCGGATGAAGCCTTCTACTGCGGGCAAGGGCGCGGCACCCGCGCGGTAGGCGGCTTCCGCCGCAGCCACCACTTCGCGCGCGCCCAGCAGCTTGAGGTTCATGGCGCAGGCCAGGTGCGAGTGGTAGAGCCACACATCGCCCTCCCACATGGCGTCTTGGTGTTCGCCAAAGTAGGGCAAGCGCTCTTGAATAAAGGCGTCCATCGCCAGCAGCGCCTGTGCGCGCGTGACCGGCCAGCCAAACTCGGCCACGCTGCCGGGGTGGCTGGCAAAACGGGTGTTGACCAGGGCAATCACCTCTTGCGTGGTGGCGTCAGGAGCAAAGCGGGTGGGCAGCGGCACCACGCCGGGGCCTTTGGCGCCGAAGGACGCGCGGTTGTCCGCGTCGAAGTTCCATTGCCCGCCTGCGGGAGCTTTGCCGTCCATCAAGATGCCGGTTTTTTGGCGCAGTTCGCGGTACCAGTATTCCAGGCGCAACTGTTTGCGGCCTTTGGCGTGGGCGGCAAAGTCGCGCACGGTGCTGAAAAAATGCAGGTCGTCGCGCACATCCATAGGCACTTTGGCCGCCAGCGCTGCGCCGCGCAAGCCTTGCAGCACGCGCCAGTCGCCTGGCGCCGTCATCACCAGGGTTTGGGGCTGGAAAGTGGCAATGGCCTTGGCCAGTTCGCCCGCCAAAGTGCCGCAGTTGTCGGGCGCGTCCAGCGCCACGTAATGCACCGGCCAGCCCTTGGCGCGCAGCTCCTGCGCAAAGTGGCGCATGGCGCTCAAAAACACGGTAGTGCGCTGCTTGGCAGACCAGACGTGCTCGGACTCCTGCGCCACCTCGGCCATCCAGATGCAGTCTTGCGCCGCATCGAAGCCGTCCAGGGCGGTGGCGTTGATGTCAAGCTGGTCGCCCAGCACGAGCACAAGGTGGCGAAGCGGCGCGCGGGGGCCTGGGTCGTTTGCGGCGGCGCTTTCGTTGGCGTTGCTGTTGCTTTTGTCAGGCTTAGGGCCAGACATTGAGGTCGTGTTTTTCATGGTGATTTATGTTGCGCTGCATTTAGACGGTGCAGTGTTCTTTTTGGCGCGGCAGGCGTCGGAGCAGTAAAGCACCGATTCCCAGTTTTTCGCCCAGGCTTTGCGCCAGCTCATGGGCCGCCCGCACACCAGGCAGGGTTTGGAGGGCAGGCTGCTTTTGTTGCCCTTGAAGTCGTTTTTCATGGGGTGCCGCTGTCTGGCGATCTGGCAGGGTCCGCAAAGTCGGCAAACAAATCGGCTTGCTGCGCGTCAGCGCCGCTCGCGGCAGCGGCTTTGCCGCTGGCAGAAGTGCGCCGCCGCACGCCCGTTTGCGCCATGCCGCTTTTGCGCGAGCCGTGGCGGGACTGCACCGCGTCGGCCTCGGCGCGCGCCTGTGGGGTTTTGCGCAGTCCGTACAAGCGGTCTTTGGCGGCTTTGACCGCTGTTTTGTCGTCCACGATGGGCGCGGGGTAGTCGCGCCCCACCACGCAGCCCGCCATGCGCTCCAGCGTATCGTTCATCTTCCAGGGCTCGGCCAGGTAGGGCAGCGGCACGCAGGCCAACTCAGGCACCCAGTGGCGGATGAAGGCACCGTCCGGGTCTTGGTCATGCGCCTGTTTGGTGGGCGAATACATGCGCAGTGTGTTGATGCCGGTGGTGCCGCTTTGCATCTGCATCTGGCTCCAGTGGATACCGGCCTCAAAGTCCAAAAACTGGCGCGCCAAAAAAATGCCAGTGGGCCGCCAGTGCAGCCACAGGTGGTAGGACGCAAAGCTCACCAGCATGGCGCGCATGCGAAAGTTGAGCCAGCCGGTGGCGGTGAGCGAGCGCATGCAGGCGTCCACCATCGGATAGCCCGTTTGGCCGGCGCACCAGGCCTCAAAGCGGGTGGCATCAAAGTCGTTCTCGCGCAGGCCGTCGCAGACGCGCGCAAAGTTGTCAAACTCAATCGACGGCTGGTCTTCGAGCTTTTGCATGAAATGGCAATGCCAGCGCAGGCGCCCGCTGAAGCTGCGCAAGGCTTTGGCCAATGTGCGGTCGTCCGTGTGGGCGATGGCGTGTTCGGTGGCCTGGTGCACCGCGCGCATGGAAATGGTGCCAAAGGCCAGGTGCGGACTCAGGCGGCTGCAGGCGTCGGCAGCCGTCAGGGGGCTGGACATGGCGCGCCGGTAGTCGCGCCCGCGCCCGTCCAGAAAACCCTCTAGTTCTGCCCATGCATGGGCTTCAGAGCCCGCCTGCACGGCTTTGGCATCCGCCTGCAGGCCCAGTGTGTGCATGCTAGGCAAATCCTCCAGCACCACACCTGGCGCCCCAGCAAACCCGCCTTGCGCGGCAACGCGGGGGGCGTCCATGCGCGCCTGCCAGCGCTGCGCCCAGCCAAAACGCGTGCGCAAGCGCCGCACCACGCCAGTCTGCGTCCATTCCTGCCAGCGCACACTATTGGTGGCGCACCAAGCAGACACCGCTTGGTCGCGCCGGTAAGTCCACATGGGGCCGGTTTCTTCGTGGCTGAGCAGGTGGGTAAAGCCAATCTCCGCCTGCAAGGCCGCCAAGACCTCGTTGGCCGCGCCCACGCGCACCAGCAGAGGCAGGCCGCGTGCGGCCAGCAACTGGCGCAAGGGCGCCAAGCTGTCTAGCGCAAACTGCAGGTGGATGGAGCTGAATTCGGGGCTGCTGAGCCACTCCGGCTCAATGATGTACAGGCCCAGCGCCGACTCAAACTGCTGCGCCGCAGCCAAAGGCGCGTGGTCGTCTTGGCGCAAATCCCGCTTGAACCAGACCAGCGCGCGCGAGGCGGCTTGGGGCGGGTGGAGTTGCGGCATCGGTGGGACTCTAGCAAAAGGTGGGGTCGTGGGCCTTTACAGGGGCTTGTGGCCGCTTAGCCGGGATGAATCGGCTCACAGCGCGGGCGACGTGGGCTGGGCCACCCCCATACCACTGTTTACACGGGGTGGCGCAGACACAAAGCAAGTTACATTTACGCCAATAAGCGAAGTGAGTCTGGCCGAATAAAGCAGCCTAACACTCGCAGCGAATGCGTATGAACGACGTTTTTATCTTTCGAGATACGCTCAATCGCGAACTAAGTTCGGTTTCGCACAGTTTCCCCAGTGTTGCATAACAAAAGCGCGCTTTATTCTCGGCCAAGCAGATGTGGTGGGCGGCGAACTCTCCGAAAGCTTTTGTGTGCCCAAGTACAGGGAAATGTGCGAGTTTGGCGAGTACCGCTTGCAACCACTGGCTCTGGCGGCGTGAGGTAGAGTGAAGTTGGGGATTTGCACTGATGTTGACATATTTACGTATAAAGAATTTCAAAGCATGGCGCGATACCGGACCGATCCGACTGGCCCCGTTGACTGTGATCTTCGGTGCCAACAGTGCGGGCAAGAGTAGTCTTGGGCACTTGCTGCTTGGTTTGAAGCAGACGGCACTTTCAACCGATAGAAAACGAGCCTTGCACTTGGGCGACACAACTTCATTGATTGACCTCGGCACCTTTGCTGATTGCCTTAACGGTCATGACTTATCGAAAAATCTCGACTTTGAGTTGGGCTGGTCACTTCCAAAATCGATGGAAGTAAAGGATCCACTTGAAAATTCACAACGCTTTACGGGCAACCAAATTAACTTGGCGGTAAGTCTTTCAGCTGGAAAGACCGGACAACCCGAAGTGACTTCACTGCAGTACACACTTAATAACGCCAATGGTGTCGCCTTGGATGTCGCGTTATCCCGCGGAGGAGATCGTAAATTTTCCTTGCAGTCTGTCAAATACCAGTTCAAGATGGCTGATGGTCGCAAGTGGCCACTGGACGAGCCTGAAAAGTTTTACCGGGTTTCAGATTTGAGTATCGCCCGATTCAAGAACGCGGGTTTTCTAACGGACTTTGCGTTAGCAACGGAAAATCTGTTGAGGCGCATTGCTTATCTTGGCCCGCTCAGAAACCATCCCCAACGCACCTATCAGTGGTCGGGAGATACCCCTGAAGGAGTGGGCCAAACTGGTGAGGCGACCGTCGCAGCGATCTTGGCAGCTCAACACGAAGATCGCAAGCTCAACAGAGGGCCAAACAAAGCCAAGCTCGCGTTTACACCTTTTATTGCGAGTTGGTTGAAAGACTTGGGTGTTATTTACAGTTTTTCAGTCAGACCGGTCGCCGAGGGCCGAAAAGAGTATGAAGTTCTCGTCAGAACCCACGCAGGTGCGCCAGAAGTCAAGATTACGGATGTGGGTTTTGGGGTGTCACAGGTACTGCCTGCCTTGGTGCAGGCGTTTTATTGCCCGCCGCATTCAACAGTGTGGATGGAGCAACCCGAGATTCACTTGCACCCGCAAGTGCAGGCCGAATTGGCAGATGTTTTCATTTCAGCCATTAATGCCCGCGAAGACGGCAAGGAACGTGATGTACAACTCATTATCGAAAGCCATTCTGAACACCTTTTAAATCGCTTGCAAAGGCGTATCGCGGAGGGGGCCTTAGCACCGGAAGATGTGGCCATTTATTTTTGTCGACGCTCGGGTTCTTCGACAGAGTTGGAACCTCTGCGAGTGAACATGTTCGGTGAAATTGAAAATTGGCCGGATAATTTCTTCGGCAATGAAATGGCGGACATTTCTGCCCGTACCCTAGCGGCAATGGCTAGCAAAAAGATCCAACTAGCTAAAGAAGCGAGATGATGCGAGCAGTAATTGATACCAATGTCTTGTTGGTGGCTAACGACCAGCACGCAGAGGCGTCCCCAGACTGCGTCGCCGCATGTGTTCGCTTTTTACAAGAAATGCAGGTTAGTGGTATCACAGTCATAGACGACTCCTTTCTTATATTGAGGGAATACCAAAATAAGACAAAGCTTCAGCCGCCCAAGGGCGTAGGGGACGTGTTTTTGAAGTGGCTATTACGCAATGCAGGTAATTTGCAACACGTTGAACAAGTGTCTGTTGTTGAGACCTCGAAAAACGTATTCGCGGAATTTCCGAATGACGATTTGCAGAGGGTTTTTGATGCGCCAGATCGCAAGTTTGTTGCGGTGGCGAACGCACACACTGACAAGCCACCCATTTTGCAAGCCGTTGATTGCAAATGGCTGGATTGGTGGCAAGGACTCCACGTCAATGGAATACAAGTTGATTTTTTGTGCCCAGAAGACGCTTGTCGATTTTATAGAAAGAAGTTTCCTGCCAAAGAGATTCCGGCATTACCGGTTCTAGGCACGTGACCGAATTCTTCCGCTTCCCCCACACGCCCCACATCGCCTGGTTGGCGCCAGGCGCACCACGCGATGACAAAGTCTTATCCGCCCAAGAGTCCAGCGCTTTGCTGGGTGCAAACGTCGTGGTGGAGGAAAAATTGGACGGGGCCAATGTGGGATTTTCCTTGTCGCCCGAAGGGGAGTTGCGAGTGCAAAACCGGGGCCAGTATTTGCATGCGCCGCACGTCGGCCAGTTTGCACGCCTGCCCGATTGGCTGCAACTGCACGGTGAAACTTTGCGTGCGGAGCTGGCAGCGCACGCGCCAGCAAATTTGATGCTATTTGGCGAGTGGTGCGCCGCCCGGCATTCGCTGGAGTACGACCGCCTGCCAGACTGGTTTTTGCTATTCGATGTTTATGACCGAGGCCAAGGGCGCTTTTGGAGCGCGGGCCGCCGCAACGCGCTGGCGACCACACTGGAGCTGGTGACTGTGCCTCAGTTATTGCAGGGGAGCGCGACTATGCAGCAGCTCAAAGACCTGCTGATCCAGCAGCACAGCCAATTTCGCCAGGGCACGCCCGAAGGCATTGTTGTTCGGCAGGACTCGGCCATGTGGTGCGAGGCACGCGCCAAGTTGGTGCGCCCGGATTTCACGCAAATCATTACCGAACACTGGAGCCGTCGGCGCGTTGAGTGGAACCGCTTGAATTGGACGGCGCGCCTTAGCGAACTGAATCACATTGGATGAATCCAGCCTGTCACCCTGGCTCCGGCACTGGCACGCTGTTTGCCCACTGATGTTAATTTGCAGCGTGGGCTTGCCAAAGGCATGCGCTTGTGAAAGGTCTCGGCGCAGAATCGTCCAATTTCATAAGCGGGGCAGTTGGCAGCAACAAGGTCTTGGCGCCCATGGGGTCCGAAAAACAAAAAAGCCCGCCAGTGCGATCTGTCGAGCTTTTTGTCCCTTGCGGGAGGATTTGGTGGTGATAGGTGGATTTGAACCACCGACATCAGCATTATGAATGCTGCGCTCTAACCAACTGAGCTATATCACCAAGCGACCACGATTATAGCCAGAAGGTGGCGCTACACCGGCACTGCACCAGCGCCCTTCACTGGTGGGTAAACACCGCTGGGCGCTTGGCCAGGAAGGCGTCCATGCCCTCTTTTTGGTCGGCGGTGGCGAACAAGGCGTGGAACAGGCGGCGCTCGAACACCACGCCGTCGGACAGGCCGCTCTCAAACGCGCGGTTGACGCTCTCTTTGGCGGCGCGTGTGGCGATTTGCGAGAAGCCCGCAATCGTCAGGGCTGCGGCCAGCGCCTCGTCCATCAGGGTGGCCAGCGGCACCACGCGGCTGACCAAGCCCGCGCGTTCAGCTTCGCTTGCGTCCATCATGCGCCCGGTCAGCGCCAGGTCCATGGCTTTGGCCTTGCCCACGGCGCGCGGCAGGCGCTGGGTGCCGCCGGCGCCGGGGATGACGCCCAGCTTGATCTCGGGCTGGCCAAAGCGCGCGTTGTCGGCGGCGATGATGAAGTCGCACATCATGGCCAGCTCGCAGCCGCCGCCCAGGGCAAAACCGCTCACGGCGGCGATTACCGGCTTGCGGATGGAGCGGATGGTTTCCCAGTTGCGCGAGATGTAGTCTGATCCGTACACGTCGGCAAAGCTGTACTTGGCCATGGCTGCGATGTCGGCACCGGCGGCAAAGGCTTTTTCGCTGCCGGTAATCACCGCGCAGCCCAGGGCCGGGTCGGCGTCAAAGGCCTTGAGGGCGTGGCCCAGTTCGTCCATCAACTGGTCGTTCAAGGCGTTGAGCTGCTTGGGCCGGTTGAGCGTGATGACGACGACTTTGTCGCCTTCGGTACGGGTGGTGATGCATTCGTAAGTCATGATGGCGCGCGCCTGGTGGTCAAAACCCCACTATAACCAGCGCTCCCCAGCCCATGTTTACCGGCACAGCCACCTCGCAGGAACCCCCATGACCGACCGCACCGTATTGTTTGAAGCGCGCGCCAATGTGGCGCTCATTACGCTCAACCGCCCCGCCTCGCTCAACGCGTTCACTCGCACCATGCACCACGACCTGTGGGCCGCGCTGGACTTGGCCGAGGCCGACCCGGCGATACGCGCCTGCGTCATCACCGGCGCGGGCCGGGGCTTTTGCGCCGGTGCCGATCTGTCGGACTTTGACTTCACACCCGGACCGGACATGGTGCAGCGCGCCGACCCCGGCCCGGTGATCGACCAGGCCTTTAACCCCACCACCCGGCGCCTGCAAACTCTGCGCATGCCGTGTGTGGCGGCTGTTAACGGCGTGGCCGCCGGTGCGGGCGCCAGCCTGGCCATGGCCTGCGACATTGCCATTGCCGCGCCCACGGCCAGCTTTATCCAGGCCTTTAGCAAAATCGGCCTGGTGCCCGACGCGGGCGGCAGCTGGCTGCTGGTGGAACGCCTGGGCCTGGCGCGCGCCCTGGCCCTGGCCATGACCGGCGACAAACTGCCCGCGCCCCAGGCCAAAGAGTGGGGCATGATTTGGGACGTGGCCGAAGACCCCCTGGCCGCCGCCCTGGCCCTGGCCGAGCGCCTGGCCACCATGCCCACCACCGCCCTGGTGGCCACCCGCGCCCTGCTGCAAGGCGCCAGCACCCGATCCTTAAGCGCGCACCTGGACGTGGAGCGCGACACCCAATCCGCCATGGGCGACACGCACGATTACATCGAGGGCGTGACGGCGTTTTTGGAGAAGCGGGGGGCGCGGTTTACGGGGAAGTAGGCGGGGCGGTCGCCGACCGCTGGGCAGACGATGCTGATTGTTTGACCGCTTGTGCTTAGCGGAAAGCAATGCAGCTCGGGTCAAGTCCATTCAGTGGTTAACTGGGCATTTACCAAAAAGAGTGACGTGCTGCGTCTGGCCGCTTTGAGCCAACTGAGGACACCAGCGGAAACTTGTTGTGCGCCTGCCAAGGGCTGGGAGCGAAAGTACAACGGCCAAACTCGGTTAGCTGTTTCCGACCCATTGCGGATTGTGGCCGAGTTGCCTTGGACGGCGTCGGTGCAGCGGAACCCGACAGGTGCCACTGTCAGCTTCCAAGATGTCAAACTTCTCGAGTTTCTTTGCTAGGCAGCTAGAGCTCGTGGTGGATGACTTGGTTCCCTTTGAGGTAATGCTTGAAGGAACTGAATTCAGGCTGGCGCAGGCTCTGATCGATACAACAGACAAGCCGGAATGGAGGCAATAATCGCCGGACAAATATGCCGACAGTAAATTGGGTAAAGGGGGAAAGAATATGGCATTGGGCGACTATTTCAAAGGCCCGGAACATAAGGCGAATGCGGCTCGACTTGAAGCCGAATTGCGTGCTCACCGGCAGCAATCCCAGGCCGATCTTCAGGCGATGCAGGGTAAGTGCGACGTTCTGGAAGCAAAAGCCAAGGAGATCGGACTACTAGACTTGCTGGCGGTTCAAGAAAAGATTCGTGCCGAAGAGGCTCGGCTGGCAAGTGTGCGGGCGTTGGTCGGATCGACGCAGACTGATCTGCAAGCAGCACGTTCCCAGCTGCAGGTGACCCAGCAACAAATTCTGGGGGCCGAAGATACCATTCAGCTAGAGTCCTTTGCGCTTTATGAACCCAAGTATCAATTCACGAACAGTATTGACTACAAAAATCGACTGGATGAAATTCGCGAGGACCAGAAGCGGACGGCTAGAGGGTTGAGTGCAGAGGTGGACGCATGGGACCATGGAGCAGTTGAATTCACAAAGGCGGGGTGGAAGAAGTTGCGCAAGGACGTATTGAAGCTGGCGCTAAGATCTTTCAACAGCGAGAGTGAATACTGCATTGACAACGTCAAGTTCAGCAACCTGGAAAAGATGGAGGAGCGCATACGGCGATCATTTGAGACCTGTAACAAATTGTTGAAGACAATAGACGCTTGGTGGAAGGACATCGTCTTGGAGCGCAAGCTACAGGAACTGTATTTGGCACACGAATACCAGACGAAGCGCCAGGAAGAAAAAGAGGCAGCACGACAAGCGAGGGAAGACCAACGAGAACAAGAAAAGCTCGAAAAAGAAATTCGTGAGGCGCGAGCTAAGATTGATAAAGAGCGTCGGCATTTCACTAGCGCCCTTCAGAAGCTGCAGTTGCGGTTGGGTGCTTCAAACGAGCAGCAAGAACGTTACGATTTGCAGACTCGAATCGATGAGCTTGCCAGCCAGAGCAGCAAGCTGGACGAAGAGGAAAGGCTGCTCGACTATCGCGAGCGAAACGCACGGGCTGGCTATGTTTACGTGATATCCAACATCGGTGCGTTTGGAGAGGGAATCTTCAAAATCGGAATGACTCGGCGCCTGGAACCAATGGACCGAGTAGATGAACTGGGGGATGCATCAGTCCCGTTTCGCTTCGATGTGCATGCGCTGGTGTTTTCTGACAACGCCCCTGCTCTGGAAGCAAAGCTCCACTCACGTTTCGCGGCTGGCAGGCTCAACAAAGTAAATGGCCGCAAAGAGTTCTTCCGTGCCGACCTTAAGCAGATTGAGACCGTGATTCGGGCAAATTACGATGCCATGGTGGAGGTCATTCATGCTGCCCCAGCGGAGCAGTATCGCGAGAGCCTGCTGTTGGCCATGCCTGTGGAATCTATACAGACCTCCGAGCGGATTGCTTCGTCTACGACCGCTTGAGAATAAGCAGCTCGGAATTTTGAACAGCCGTCGTTTTTTCCGGGTGCTGCACTTGGTGAAATTTTCGCCAAGCTGCTGCTGTGTTTCTTAGGCTAAACCGGACGACCGGTCTGGAGCAGCCAGATTGAAAAGTCGAAGGTCAGGAATTAGCCCATAGCAGGCTCGCCGCCGGGTTCGGTCACCGACCGCCCCTGCCCCACTCGCCACATCAGAGTGCTTGGGTTCAATTTCGGCTACCGCTGCACAACAGCCACTAAAAGTAGTGTGGTGACCGTCTGCTGTGGAACGGAAGCCGACGTTCCAAACCGCTCACGCCTTAGCATTACCCCTCAACCCACAAACTACGCGTTTCGAAGGAGTGGCTAATGCTGCAATATTCAAGTCGAAAGAGCGAGCTCAAAATCAACGGAACGTCGGCCGATAGCCCTAACGCCCACTCAAACCCCCGGCCACCCCTCCACCACCCACCCCGCACTCCCAATCCGCCAAGTCGTCACCTTCTGCGGCAGCAGCAGGGGCAGGCGCAACAGGCGTTTGTCGCGGGACACCAGGGCGATAGCGCGGCGCTCGGGGCCTAGTAGCAGCGCCAGGTCGTCGAGCTTGTTGAGCCGCCACGATCCGCCCTGGCCGCGCGCGCCTACGTCCACGCCCAGCCATTCGTCACCGGCGGCAAAGCCTGCGGTCTCAGCCGCGCCGCCGCGCAGCACGGCTTTGACGGTGACCGTGCCGTTGGCCTCTGCCACGCGCAGGCCTAGGCGCTGGGCCATCTGCGCCGGGTCTTCGTGGACTTGCAGACCTTGGGCTTGCAGCAGGGTTTTGAGCGGCAGCTCAGCCGTGCTGTGCACCCAAGCTTTGATTTCTTTGGCCCAGCTGCGCCCGGTTTGCTCGTGCAAGACGGCCAGCAGGTCGGCCTCTGCCATAGGGCCGTCGGCGCAGCGCTGCCACAAGCCGCGCATGACGGTGTCGAGTGTGACGGCGTCGGCGGTCGAGGCTTTTAGGCTTGCAGTGCGATGGGCGCGCAGGCTCAGGTCCAGGCACAGGGCCACCAGCGCGCCTTTGGTGTAGTAGCTCACCGTGGCGTTGGGGGTGTTTTCGTCTTGGCGGTAGTACTTCACCCAGGCGTCAAAGCTGGCCTGGGCCACGGTTTGCACTGCGCGGCCGGGGGTTTGCAGCACTTGGTTGGCGGTTTTGGTGAGCAGTTTGAAGTAGGCCGCGTCGTCAATCAGGCCGGCGCGGCGCAGCAGCAAGTCGTCGTAGTAGCTGGTAAATCCCTCAAAAAACCACAGCAGCTCGGTGTAGTTCTCTCGCGCGTAGTCGTAGCGTGCAAATTCGGCCGGGCGCAGGCGTTTAACGTTCCAGGTGTGAAAGTATTCGTGGCTTATCAGGCCCAAGAGCGTGGTGTAGCCGTCGGTGGTTTTGGCCTCATTCAGGCGCGGCAGGTCGCGACGGGCGGCGATCAGCGCGGTGGAGTTGCGGTGCTCCAGCCCGCCGTAGCTGTCGTCCACGGCGTTGAGCAGAAAAACGTAGTGGGCAAACGGCGCTTTGGCGGCCAGATGCGTGGCTTGTGCGTCGCCTTCGGCATGCCAAAAGCGCAACTGGGTTTCGCAGATTTTTTGCGTGTCGCGCAGCAAGCGCGCGCCGTCAAACGAGGGCAAAGCCCCGGCCACCACCAGGCGGTGCGGCACGCCGCAGGCGGTAAACGTGCCGCTCCAGAAGGCACCCATTTCTACCGGGCAGTCGGCCAGTTCGTCGTAGCGGGCGGCTTGGTAGCGGCCAAAACCACTTGTGTCTGTATCCACGGCAGGCAAGCCGGTGGCTACGCTCCAATCTGCCATGCCGGGGTGGCGCACCAGGTCCAGCGCGTGGGGCTGGTCGGTGGCGCCCTCGGCCATCAGGCACAGGCTGGTGGCGTTGAAAAAGCCGCGCGCCGTGTCCAGCCATGCGGTGCGCACCGAGTTGTCCAGGGCGTAGACCTCGTACTGCACTTGCAGGGGCTGGCTGCTCTCGCAAGCCACTTGCCAGGTGGCTTTGTCGGTTTGCGTGGCGGCCACATCCTGGCCGGACTGGCGGCATTGCAAGTGCTGCAAGTGCTTGGAAAACTCGCGCACCATGTAGCTGCCCGGAATCCACACCGGCAAACGCAGGGTTTGCAGGGCGGCGGGCTGGACTATGGTCATGGTCACGCGCCAAAGGTGGGCGTGCAGGTTGGCGGCTTCTACGTGGTAGTGCACCGCCCAGGGTGCGGCGGGGGCCGGGCGCATCAGCCTTTGGAGGCCTCAGCCAGCAATTGTTCTATCTTTTTGGTGTCCACCGCGCCAGGCACGCGCGCGCCGTTGGTAAACAGCAGGGTGGGCGTGCCGGTGATTTTGTGTTTGCGCCCCAGCGCCACGTTGCGTGTGATGGGGCTGGTGTCGCACATGGCCGCTGCGGCCGGCGGCACCTGGTCGCGCAGCATCCAGTCTTGCCAGGCCAGCGTGCGGTCTTTGGCGCACCAGATGGCTTTGGTTTTCTCTGTGGAATCTGCCCCCAGAATGGGATACAAGAAAAAGTAGACGGTGACGTTGTCCACCTTTTGCAGGTCGCGCTCAAAGCGTTTGCAATAGCCGCAGTTGGGGTCTTCAAACACCGCCATCTTGCGTTCACCAGTGCCGCGCACCATGGTGAAGGCGTCTTTAAACGGCAAGTTTTCAAACGGGATGGCGGTGAGTTTTTCCACCCGTTCTTCGGTCAGGTTGCGCTGGCTGCGGGTGTCTATCAGGCTGCCCTCTATCAGGTAGTTGCCCTGCGCGTCGGTGTAATAAATGTCGGAGCCGTTCACGCGCAGCTCGTAGAGGCCCGGCACATCGGTTTTGCGCACCTCGTCAATGGCCTTGAGCTGGGGCAGGCGCGCGGCGATGTTTTTGCGGATGGTGGCCTCTTGCGCGAGTGCGCCAACGCTGAGCGTGGTCAACAGGGCAAGAAGCAGGGTGTGGAGGATGCGTTGCATGGAAAGGGGTGTTCTAGGGGAGAGGATTTAAAGAGGCGGCTCACAGGCGGCGTGTGCCCATGGCGCGCTTTGCGACCCAGGCTTTGAACGGGCCGCTGCGCTCAAAAGCGCGCATGCCCGCATTGCGCAGGCTGCGCGCCCAGGCGCTGTCGCGGGAAAAAAGCTGTTGCAGCGCGTCGCCCACACCGCCAATCAGCGCCAGTTCGGTCTTGCGTGAGCGCTCATAGCTGCGCAGCAAGCGCAGGTCGCCCACGCTGCGCCAGTAGGGCCGCGCCTCGAGCACGGCGGCGAGTTCGGCCACATCACCCAGGCCGAGATTGAGCCCCTGGCCGGCCAGTGGGTGCACCGTGTGCGCAGCGTCGCCCGCTAGCACCCAAGCGCCTTGCGCACTTTGGCCGCACCAGTGCACCGCCTGGGCCTGTTGCAAAGGCCAGATTTGGCGCTCGCTGGCAAGCGTCAGCGCGCCCAGCGTGTGAGCAGTGGCGGATTGCAGCGCTTGGCAAAAGTCTTCAGGCGAGGCGGCGTGCAAGGCTTGGGCGCGCTCGGGCGGCAAGGACCAGACCAGGGCGCAGCGTTGGCCTAGGGAGCCATCTATAGGCAGCATGGCCAATATGTCGCCCTGCCCGTCTGCCTGTGCAAACCATTGCCGCGCCACCTGGGCGTGGGGAACGGCGCAGTCCACGCGGGCGGCCAGCGCCCATTGCGCATAGGGTTTAACCACGAACTCCACGCCAAACTCTTCGCGCGTGCGGCTGGTTTTGCCTTCGCACACCACCGTAAGCGGAGCCTGCTTGGGGCTGTTGACCACCTCGATCTGGCTTTGAAAACCCACGGCTGCGGCCAAAAGGCGCTCCAGCTCGGGCACGTCCACCATCCAGTTCAAGGCCTCGGCGGAGGTGTCTGATGCGTCAAAGTGGGTGGCGCCCCCGGCGTCGCCAAACACCTGCATGGCCAGCACGGGGGTAGCATGCGCCGCGTCGGGCCAGCAGCGCATGCCCTGCAGCAAGGCGCGCGAGGCCGGGTTAAGCGCATAGGCGCGCACATCGCTGTGCCCCTCGGTCAAGGCAGCGCCCTCGCCCAAACGGTGGTCGACCAAAGCCACGCGCAGGCGGTTGGTGGCCAATTGCAATGCCAAGGCGCGGCCGACAATGCCAGCGCCGCGAACACAAACGTCAAAAGGTCTTGCCATGGCAGGGATTGTAGGAGGCGCGGTATAAAAGCCCGGTTCACCAACCCCAAGCCCCAACCTTCAGCATGACAAAAGCCCGCAATGTATTGATCGCCCTGTGCGCCGTCATTTTTTTTAACGCCCAGGCCCTGAGCTTGCGCGAGCTTCGGGTGCTCGAGGCCACGCAAGACGGCGGCGACCTGCACGCGCGCTACTACTTGGTGGGCACCATGGAGGCCTTGCTCGACTCCGAAGCTTTTGCGGTGCGCGCAGGTGCAAAGCCCCAAATCTGCGTAAATGGCCGCAGGCTAGAGCCCGCCATGGCCAAAGACCTTCTTGACACCGAGCTGCGCCGTCGCGCTGACGTTTATGAAGCGGACATGCCCGCCACGCTGGTGCTGCGCAACGCTCTCAAAACCGTGTATCCCTGCAACTAGACGCCCACGCGCGGCAGCGGGCTTCCAAGCATGCCGGGTTGCAGTGCAGCCTCCATGGCTGGTGTGAGCGCCAGGACTTGGTCAAACGCCAGCAGGCCACCCAGGATGTTGTTCTTTACCAGCTCAAGAAGTTGCCACTTTTGCTCGGGCTGCAGGTCTTTGTACACGCCCGATGTCGCGAAACAGGTGAGCCCATGGATGGCAGAGAACGCGCTGACCTCTGCGTTAGCGCGCGCGCTGGGTGTGATGACCTGGGCGTCGCGCAAGCCGTCAAGCGCCTGTCCGAGCATGAAGTAGGGGTTGGACGGCATGTCTGCGGCCTGCATGACCCATTGGGCTGAGCCGGTACCAAAAGGGCCAAACATGAGTTGAAACAGCGCCGGGTGGTCCAGGCCAAACTGAAAGTAAGCGTCCGCCCCGGCAGAAAAACGCGCAATGCTGCGCACTGCCGGGTTGTCGCCGATATGCGGCTCCAGCAGGGCTACGCGCTGCAACCACAGCGCGCCCATGGCTTGAAAGCCGTCGTGTGCCAAGGCACTGAGCAGCTCCGACTTGTCGGCAAAGTGCCGGTACACCGCACTGGGTGCCACGCCCAGAGTGGCCGCTGCCTGGCGCATGGAAAAGCCTTCCACGCCACGCGTGGCGATCAGCGCCAGCGCCAGCGTTTTGAGCGCCTGTGCCAAATCTCCGTGGTGGTAGTGCTCACGCGAGGCTGGTAAAGGGAGTTCATCGACCATGGCCAATGGTAAGGCAGGGCGCACATACGGGGCTAAACCCAGAGCGCAGCTCACGGAGGAACCTGGTATTTTTATTGTCATAAAAATTTCAAAGAATAAATGTTGACGATGTTCACATTCTAGTCTAAAGTTAACACCATTCACATTCCGTGGATACCACCAAGAAAGGTTGATTGATATGAAAAGCTCTGTTTACTTCCGATTTCTCGCAGGCGCTGCCGCTGTTTTTGCGCTGGCCAGCACCGCAATAGCCCAGACCAGCCCCGTAGGCCTGTGGCGCACGATTGACGACAACACCGGCAAGCCACGCGGCGAGGTGCGCATTACCGAAACCCCCAAGGGCCTGAGCGGTCGCCTAGTGCGCAGCCTGGCGGCTGACCCATCCAAAGAACCCACCACCTGCAAAGTCTGCACCGACGACCGCAAAGACCAGCCCATGGAAGGCTTGGAGATGGTGCGCGGCGGCAAGCTGGCAGCGGACGGCCAGTGGTATGAAGGCGGCGAGATATTGGACCCGGACAACGGCAAGACCTATAAGCTCAAAATGCAGGTGGCCGAAGGCGGTGCCAAACTACTCGTCCGCGGCTACATCGGCCCCTTCTACCGCACCCAAACCTGGGAACGCGCGCAATGAGCGGCCCCACCAAACCCACCGGGTTTGCGCTGATCACCGGTGCCAGCAACGGCATCGGCTTGGAGCTGGCGCACCTGATGGCCCAGCGCGGCCATGACCTGCTGCTGGTGGCGCGCAGCGCAGACCGCCTGGCCACGCTGGCGGGTGGTTTGCAGCAGGAGCACGGCGTCACCGTGCGCCACCTGGCGCTGGACCTGGCCGTGCCTGGTGCGGCAAGCACGCTGCACAACTATTGCCAGGCCGAGGGTCTGCCGGTCAGCATCCTGGTCAACAACGCAGGTTACGGCGACTACAAACCTGTAGCGCAGGCAGATGCGAAGGTTCTGGCCGACATGCTGCAGCTCAATGTGGTGGCACTCACTGAGTTGACTTGCCTGTTTGCGGCGGACTTCAAGCGCCAGGGCTATGGCCGCATTGGCAACGTTGGCTCCACCTCGGCCTTTCAGCCCTGCCCCGGCATTGCGAGCTACGCAGCAAGCAAGGGCTACGTCATGCTGTTTACCGAGGCCTTGCACGCCGAGCTGCGGGGCAGCGGCGTGAGCGCCACGGTGATCAACCCCGGCTTCACCGACACGGGCTTCAATGCCCGGGCCGACATGGTTGGTCATTCGATGACTAAGGGCGCTGCCGAGGCAAAAGACGTGGCCCAAGCCGTGTACGCGGCCATGATGGCGGGCGAAATGAACCGGGTGGTGGGGTTTGTGAACAAGCTGTGGGCGCAGTCAACGTTGTTTGCAGCATCCCGCCACCTGCTGTTGTGGGTAGCGCAGTGGCGCTTGCGTGACCGCAGCAAACCCAAACCCAGCAGCGCGGCTTGGTAAAACTTGCCCCCTGGCACCTGCCCCATAGCCCGCCATTGCAACCCACCCAGGCGAAACTCATGATCCACCCCGAAAAAATGACGGCCACCATCGACGGTGACTTTGTGTTGTTCCTGATCGGCATGCGCTTCAACCAACCCTGGAAAGTGCACCACTGGCTGCCGGTGGTGCGGTCTATGGGCCGCATGCTGCGCGAGCTGGAAACCCAGCCCGACTTGGGCTTGCTGCACCAAGACATCTGGTTCTCGCGCACCATCATGCAGGTGCAGTACTGGCGGTCTGTGGACCACCTGCTGGCCTATTCCAAAAACCGGGATGCCATGCACCTGCCCGCCTGGCAGGCCTACCACCAAAAGCTCAAGGCCTGCGGCTCGGTGGGCATCTGGCATGAAACCTATGCCATTGGTCCCGGCACGTACGAAAACGTCTACGTCAACATGCCCGCCTTTGGCATGGGCCAAGCCGGTAACTTGGAGCCCGCCACCGGCCGCCGCGCAAGCGCCGCGGGGCGGCTGGGGCGCTAAGGTGCTATGACGCTAGCATTCGCATTCTTTTAAATCCACAAAGCGCCATGAACAAACCCATGCACCTTGTCCGCCTCCTCACCACGCTGGGCGCCAGCTGTCTTAGCCTGGTGGCCCATTCCAACCCTTACTTCGATGCCACCCTGCCGCACCACACGGAAAGTGGCTTTCGCAACACGGCACCCGACACCGCGCCCAAAAAACTGGGCGAGCTGCTGCGCTGGCGCTGGGACGCCTTGCGCAACGACCTGCCGCCACCCGCCCAAAGCCCCACACCCACGGTGGCCGCAGACCTGGCACGCCTACGCGCCTACCAACGCAGCGCGCCGGGCAGCAGCGCGGCGCAGTCCGCATCGCCCCCGGCGGTGACCTGGATTGGCCACGCCAGCACCCTGGTGCAAGCCGGTGGCCTGAACGTGCTGACCGACCCCATATTTAGCGAGCGCGCCTTTCCGGTGCAAATTGCCGGCCCCAAGCGCGCGCAGCCGCCCGGCGTGGCGATGGACGACTTGCCGCCGATTGACGTGGTCGTCATCTCGCACAACCACTACGACCACCTGGACCGCGCCAGCGTGGCGGGCCTGAACGCCCGCGCCCAGCAAGACGGCAGCAACACGCTGTTTTTGGTGCCTTTGGGCCAAAAGCCCTGGTTCGAAGACTTGGGCATCACCCACGTGGTGGAGCTGGACTGGTGGCAAAAGCACACGGTGCGCGGCGTGGAGTTTTATCTGACCCCCGTGCAGCACTGGTCGGCGCGCGGCGTGTTTGACCAAAGCCATACCTTGTGGGGCGGCTGGTCGGTGTTTGCAGCCGATTTGCACTGGTACTTTGGCGGTGACGCCGGTTACAGCGCCGACTTTACCGAGACGCGCCGCCGCTTTGCCGAGCGCCAAACACCACAGCTGGGCGGCGGTTTTGACCTGGCTTTGATCCCGGTCGGGGCCTACGAGCCGCGCTGGTTTATGCAGGCGCACCATATGAACCCTGCGGAAGCAGTTCAAGCCCACCAAGACTTGCAGGCCAAGCGCAGCGTGGCGGTGCACTGGGGCACTTTTGCCCTGACCGACGAGGCGCTGGACCAGCCGCCCAAAGACCTGGCACTGGCGCGCGCTGACAAGGGCCTGAACGACACCGACTTCGCGGTGTTCAAAATTGGCGAGACGCGCAACGTGCCCGCCCGCAGCGCCCCGCTCGTTGCCTTGTCGATGCCCGGCCCACTTGCCGCGATTGCCACAAGCGCAGCACCATAAAGCCCACCAACCAGTTTGCAGCACCTGCCTGCGCCCCTTTTTTATTTTTTTTGGAGTAGACCTATGTTTGATTTTTTCTTAGCCGTCGTTCACCACCTGACGGTATTTTCTTTGCTGGCCATCGTGGTGGCCGAACTCTCTTTGGTGCGCCGTGGCATGGACGCGGCAACACTGGCCACCGTGGCGCGCATCGACCTGGCTTATGGCGCGCTGGCCGCTATTGCTCTGGCGGTGGGCGTAGTACGCGCGGTGTACGCGGCCAAGGGCTGGTACTTCTATTCAAACAACGGCTTCTTCTGGGCCAAGATTGCCATCTTTGTGGTGATTGGCCTCTTGTCCGTGCCGCCCACGGTGAAGTTCATTCAATGGCGCAAAGTGCAGCACGTCCCGCACAACGCGCAGGTGGACGCGCTGCGAAAGTACCTGTGGGCTGAACTGGCTTTGTTTGCGCTGCTGCCCTTGAGCGCCGCTGGTATGGCCCGGGGCTATTGGCAATTCCAATAGCCGTGTCCAGGGGGAAGGCAAGGTCTGGCTAATTACAATCGGCGACCTGCCAGACTCGTCTGGCGCGCGCATCGCCGCCAGACGGGTCGCAGCGCGCCTTCCCCACCCAAAGGACACCCCCATGAAATGCGGCATCGTAGGCCTGCCCAATGTCGGTAAATCGACCCTGTTCAACGCGCTGACCAAAGCCGGTATTGCGGCAGAAAACTACCCTTTTTGCACCATCGAGCCCAATGTGGGCGTGGTGGAGGTGCCCGACCCGCGCTTGGCGCAACTCTCTGGCATCGTGAAGCCCGAACGCGTAGTGCCCGCGATTGTGGAGTTTGTGGACATTGCCGGTCTGGTGGCGGGTGCGAGCACTGGCGAGGGCCTGGGCAATAAGTTCTTGGCCCACATCCGCGAAACCGACGCCACCATCAACGTGGTGCGCTGTTTTGAAGACGACAACGTCATCCACGTGGCCGGGCGCGTGGACCCGATTGCCGACATAGAGGTGATCCAGACCGAGCTGTGCCTGGCCGACCTGAGCGCGGTAGAAAAAGCCCTGCATCGCGTGACCAAGCTGGCGCGCTCGGGCGACAAAGAGTCCATCAAGCTAGTGGCTATTTTGGAAAAATGCCAGGCCGCGCTCAATGAGGCCAAACCGGTACGCACGATTGACTTTGGCAAGGAAGAGCTGCCCTTGCTCAAGCAGTTCTTCTTGATCACCGCCAAGCCCGCCATGTTTGTAGCCAACGTGGCCGAAGACGGGTTTGAGAACAACCCCATGCTCGACCGCCTGAAAGCCTTTGCCGCCGCGCAAAACGCGCCGGTGGTGGCAATCAGCGCCAAGATGGAAGCCGAAATGAGCGAGATGAGCGACGAGGACCGCAAAATGTTCTTGGAAGAACTGGGCCAGACCGAGCCAGGCTTGAACCGCCTGGTGCGCTCCGCCTACAGCCTTTTGGGCCTGCAAACTTACTTTACGGCGGGCGTGAAAGAAGTACGCGCCTGGACCATCCGCGTGGGTGACACCGGGCCACAGGCGGCTGGCGTCATCCACACCGATTTTGAAAAAGGCTACATTCGCGCTCAGACCATTGCGTTTGACGACTTCATCGCCTTCAAGGGCGAGCAGGGCGCCAAGGATGCGGGCAAGATGCGCGCAGAAGGCAAGGACTACGTCGTCAAAGACGGCGACGTGATGAATTTTTTGTTTAGCTCTTAAAAACTACACGAGGAGACTGCCATGGCCGGACTGCTGAAAGAAATAGACCCCGACGGTTTGATGGAGTTTTCGGTGGTCTACACCGACCGCGCGTTGAACCACATGTCGCAGCGCTTTCAAGGCGTGATGCGCGACATCTCGGGCATCCTCAAGTCGGTGTACCACGCGCCTTCCAGCGTGCTGGTGCCGGGCAGCGGTACGTTTGGCATGGAGTCGGTGGCGCGCCAGTTTGCTACCGGCAAAAAAGCGCTGGTGCTGCGCAACGGCTGGTTCAGCTACCGCTGGACGCAGATTTTTGACATGGGCCATATTCCCGCCCAGACCATCGTGCTCAAAGCGCGGCGCACATCGGACGCCTCCCAGTCGCCCTGGGTGCCCTGCCCGATCGACGAAGTGGTGGCCACCATCTTGGCGGAAAAGCCCGATGTGGTGTTTGCACCCCACGTAGAAACATCCGCCGGATTGATCTTGCCCGACGCTTACTTGCGCGCGGTATCGGACGCGGTGCACCAAGTGGGCGGCCTGTTTGTGCTGGACTGCATTGCCTCGGGCACCATCTGGGTAAACATGGAAGCCACGGGCGTTGACGTGCTCATCACTGCCCCGCAAAAAGGCTGGAGCGGCTCGCCCTGCTGCGCCATGGTGATGCTCAGCGCCCGCGCCCGCATTGCCATCGACGGCACTACCAGCAGCAGCTTTGCCTGCGACCTCAAAAAATGGTTGCATGTGATGGAGGCTTACGAGAACGGCACCCACATGTACCACACCACCATGCCCACCGACGCTCTCACCCGGCTGCGCGAAGTGATGCTAGAAACCCAGGCCTATGGCTTTGACAAAGTGCGCGCCGAGCAGTGGGACCTGGGCCACCAAGCCCGCGCGCTGCTGGAGAGCCACGGTTTTGTCAGCGTGGCGGCTAAAGGCTTCCAGGCCCCAGGCGTGGTGGTGAGCTACACCACGGATGCGGGCATGCACAACAGCAAGAAGTTTCTGGCGCTGGGCCTGCAAACGGCGGCCGGCGTGCCGCTGCAATGCGACGAACCGGCGGACTTTATGACCTTTCGCATCGGCCTGTTCGGCCTGGAAAAGCTGCACCATGTGGAGCGCAGCGTGGGCCATCTGGCCGTGGCGCTGGAGCAGTTGGAACTAGCGGAAGCCTGAGACATTCAGGGCTTGGGGGTTTGCTAGTGCGGGGTAAAACCCGCACTACCGCTCGTGAACGTAGGTGCCGGGCGCAGCCCCTAAGTCCGGGTAGGCTTTAGAGCGGGTGTTGGGCGGGTTGACCAAGGGGCCGCAGCGAGACCCTAGCCATTTGAGCCAATCGGGCCACCAACTACCCGCATGCTGGACGGCGCGGTCTAAACAACGCGCGCTGTGTTCGCTGCATTCTGGCTCGTAGACCCGGTAGCTGCGCTTAGGCGGCTGGACTACCGGATTGACGATGCCAAATATATGGCCTGAGGTCGTCAGCACGCAGCGTACCGGCGTGTCAGCGTGGACATATTCACGCACCCGGTAGGCTTGGCGCCAAGGCACCACATGGTCGTCTTCGCAGCCCACCACGTACAAGGACTGGGTAATGCGCGACAGGTCAATCTTCTCGCCCGCAATGGTCAGCACATCGGGCTTGACCAAGTTGTTGTGCAAATACATCTGGCGCAGGTAGTAAGAGTGCATGGCCGCGGGCAAACGCGTGGTGTCCATGTTCCAAAACAGCACGTCAAAGGCCGGCAGCGCTTCACCTAGCAGGTAACTGTGTTCGAAGTAGTGCCAGATCAGCCCGTTGGAGCGCAGCAAGCGAAAGCTCGCCGCCATGTCGCTGCCCTCAAGAAAGCCGGTTTGCGCCATTTTCTTTTCCAACGCAAGAATCGACGCCTCGTCAATGAACACGTCGATATCGCCGGGCTCGGAAAAGTCCGTCAATGTCGTGAGCAGGGTCCAATGGGCTACCGGGTGCGCGCCTTCGGAGTAGTGGCGGGTAGCCCAGGCCATGTACGTCGATACCAATGTGCCGCCTATGCAGTAGCCCGCCAAATGCACCTGGGGCACCTTGCAGATGTTGCGCACTGCTTGAACCGCGCTGTCCACACCTTCGGTGAGATAGTCGTCAAACGCAGTGTGGGACATTTCTGCCGCCGGGTTCTTCCAGCTGATGATGAAAGTGCTGTAGCCCTGGTCGGTTAGGAACTTCACCAAACTCTCATCGGGTGTCAGGTCAAGCACGTAGTACTTGTTGATCCAGGGCGTCACGAGAAGGATGGGCGTTTCATGCACCTGCGCGGTGGTGGGTGTGTAATGAATCAGCTCGATGAGGTGGTTGCGTAGCACTACGCGTCCGGGGGTGGTGGCCAGATCGGTTCCCAGCCGAAAGGCCTTGGCGTCCACCATGCGGATATTGCTGGCCTTGGCGTCGCTCAAAAAGTGGTCTGCGCCTTTTCGCAGGCTGTCGCCGTGGGTTTCCAGGGCGCGGCGCATAGCCATGGGGTTGGTGAAAAAAAAGTTGGTTGGCGCCAGTGCGTTGAGCCATTGCCGCGCCCAAAACGCGGCACGCCTGCGCTGCAAATCTGAGAGCCCCGGCGTCTGGAACAACAAGCCCTGGGTGCGGTGGGTGAGGGCCAGGTAAATTTCTTTGATCACGTCCCAACCGGCATTCTTGTCCCACTGCGGGTCGGCAAAGCGGACATCGTCCACATGCGGCTGGATCAAGGGCTCGCTGGGCAAGCCTAAGGCAATGCGCAGCAAATGGGACTCAAAACCCAGCGCATCCACAAAGAATGACTGCATGGCCTGCGACAGCTCCTGCGGATGCGTCATCCACGCCGTTTGGGCATTGAAGACGGAAGTCACCACGCCATAAGGGTCCATGATCTGCTGCCAGCCCGATGGCTGCGCACCAGAGCTTGCGTCAGAAGTACCAATGGGAGTCTAGTCAGACTTGTGTTCGGAAGTGTCGCCAGAAGTTTCGCGTGGGTTTCCCGCTGTACTCGCCGTGTTGCCCATGGTGCATTCCCGTTGGTGGATCAAAAAATGGCTTCACTTCAGCCACCGCCATTGGTGCACAGGAATTCAGTGTGTGCATTGATGTGGCACACGGAGCACAAGGGCTAGGCGTGCGCGCCACCGTGCGCCACTGCGCGGCGGCCCGCGCGCTCACCAACGCAGCAGTCTGCGCCCCAAGGCTGCGCCGACAAGCGTCGGAATGGCGATGCCCAGCACGTACCAAATGCCCACAAAGGTGACAGATGATTCGGGGCAGTGGAGTGCATAAATGAGCGTGGCCACGGCGCCGGACAACAGGCCTGCGCTGGCTCCTGCCAGCGCAGGCTCGGTGGGCGCCATGCCTTTTACAAACCACAGCATCGCGGCAAAGAGGGGCAGCGAAATCAAAGCGATGTTGAAGGGGCATGACCTCCAGCTGCTGCCGAACACGAGCTCAGCGCGCTCTGCCGGGTCCGCCCCCAACAGGGCCGCTGCAGCCGCGAGCCACAGCAAAACCACGGGCGCCGCCAGGCCGGCCCAGACCCCTGCCACCCGCATACCAGGCCGACCCAGCCGATCGGTCGCTAGGCCCGCAAATAGCGCCAGCGCACCGGCAAAGGCCAGCTTCATCCAAAACACGGTGCCGCTCAAGGCCTGCACCAAGTCGCTGCGAAGGCCGTAGACGATGACCATGACCAGCGCAGCCAGCGGAATGCTCCACCCCATGGCGGCGGCAAAGCGCTGACGAACCAGGTGCGGCGCAACGCGGGTCTCGCCCGCCGCCAAGAGGCCGATCAAGTCTTCTGTTTTCATGTGCTTTCTCTTATCTTTGCCGCCAGGGCTTTGAGTCCTCGGTGGATGCCGACTTTGATGGCGGACTCTGACATTCCAGTGCGCAAGGCCGTCTCGGCCACCGACAGCCCCTCCAGCTTGACGTGCACGATGGGCAAGCGCTGGCGCTCAGGAAGGTCGGACAGCAGTGTGTCCAGGTCTTTCTTGGCCTCAAAGGCATCGGTGTCTGATTCGGCAAACAGCAGCGACTCGTCGTCCAAGGGGTCGTGGAGTTCCTCCCGCGCAGACCGGGCCCGCAACAGGTTGAAGAACTTGTAGCGCGCGATGCCGTGGACCCAGGCCGTCAGCGGCAGATCTGCGCGGTAGGTGTGCCGCTGGTTGTGAACGGCGAGCAGGGTTTCTTGCACCAAATCCTCTATGTCATCAGGTCGTTGAAAAAGACGCCGCCGGAAATACGCGCGCAAGTGCCCGCTGAGCGACCTCAAAAACTCGTGGTAGGCCGATGCCTCGCCACCATTGCCTTGAACCAGCAGCGTTTGCAAATGGCTTTCGCTAGACGCAAAGCGCGCGTGCCTGAGTTGTATTGGTTCCATAGAGGCCCGCGGTTACAGCAAGATCAAAAAAGAAATTGGAAATATTTTTTATCGTTGAACTGTAACCCGCAGGGCAACTACCGCGAACTACTGCAGGAGCACAAACGGTTCGACCCCAAGACCTAAGAGGGGTTGAATGAGAACCAAAGTTTTTGTCTCTTTGCCCTTCATCAAACGTCAACATCAGGAGTTACCCCATGAAATTACCCTTACTTTGCGCTGTAGCAGCCGCCACCTCTGCGCTGTCCCTCGGTGCATGGGCCCAAGCACCGAGCGCTCAGGTGGACCCCAATGTGTTTTTGAACCAGTTCGAGTCCACCTTTGGCAAATTCGAGGGCTATCGCCGCTCGGGCGCCAAGGGCATTTGCGCCGCTGGCGAGTTTGTTGGCAACGCCGATGCGCGCGGTCTGTCCACCTCTACCGCGTTCAGCGGCAAGCCAGTGCCCGTGCTGGTGCGATTCTCGGTGGGCGGGGCCAACCCCAATGCGCCTGACAACGGCAAGAGCCAGCGCAACCTGGCTCTTCAGTTCAACCTGCCCGGTGGCGAAATCTGGCAAATGGGCAATATCTCAGCACCCGTGTTTGGTGCATCAACACCCCAGCAGTTTCTAGGCCGCTTGGCGTCCCTGCAACCGGACCCTGAAACAAAAAAGCCTGATCCCGCCAAAGTAAAAGCATTTGCCGACGACAACCCCGAGGTTCTGCTGCAAGGCAAACACTTCGCATCACAACCCGTGCCAGCCAGCTTTGGCACCGTGAATTACTGGGGCGTACATGCCTTTGGTTTTGTCAACGCCAAAGGCGACAAACGCTTCGGCAAATGGATTTTCGAGCCCACAGAGGGCCTGCAGGGCCTGAGCGATGACGAAGCCAAGGCCAAGGGCCCGAGCTTTCTGTTTGATGAGCTACGCCAGCGCGTGAAAGACCACAAAGTGTCTTTCAACTTCAACCTTGAACTCGCAGAGCCAGGCGACAAAATTGACAGCGCCACGGTGCCCTTGCCTGCGGGTCGCAAGAAGGTCAATTTGGGCGTGTTGAAAGTCACATCCGTATCGCCAGACGCTGGTGGAGATTGCCTAGGGATTACCTTCAATCCCATGGTTTTGCCCAAAGGTGTGGAGCCATCGGCCGACCCCATGATTGCCGCTCGTGCCGCCCCTTATGGCGTGGGCCTGGGACGCCGCTTGGTTGAAGGCCCTAAGCAGCAATAGCACGGGAAGCAAGGGAAACATTAGCGCCTGCCAGGCCGACAGTGGCACGCACGGTGCGGACCTTTAAGCCGGGTCCGCGAAAGTGTCCGTACGCTGCCACAGCGGGCGCACCCCTGGCGCCCACGCTTTTCTGGAAACACTGTTCTTTTTTGATACCATTCTTCCGCTGGTTTTTACCGAACCGGCGGACAAGAAATTGAAGGGCAAACCCGGTGAAAACCGGCGACGCAAAGCCACCGAACTAAAGCGCTGCCCCGCAGCGCAAGGTCAGCGGGGCCACCAGATTCGACGGACAAGAGGACCTTGTCTGCTCTTTCCTGCGGTTGCACAACGCAATGAGGAAGTCGATATGCGTCAGACACTTGGAAGCCGCTGCGCCTGGCGCTCCACTGCGCTGCATCGTTTAGCGAGGGTTGCCAGCTCCAAGCCCCTGCCCTTTAGCAGCCGCGAACTGGGCATGCGCCTGCCCGAAGTCACCACGATGATGAACGCCGAGTGGCCTCTGTTGCTCAAGTTCATGGGCAAGAACGCTTTTGATAGAGGGCGCTCCCTGTGCGTTGGAGAGGTGCAGACGCTGGTTCGGGATCGGCGGTTGCAGGGGCGGGTGGTGAAGCAGCTAGGGGTTGGGCATGCTCGCGTTTGGGTGGCGCACGGGACCCGACACGGTTTAAACCGGACGGAAATGACCCCGACATCTATCGCGTTTCACACCAACTTATGCCCCAGACCCCTTTTTGTGCTGTCGGTCAAAGGCAGCAATACATCGCGCAGGATATCAAGTCGCCTAACTTGGGAATTCCAAGATAGGCGCTCGGCTACATCACGTTAGGCCGCATGTGAAAAACTTGCTCTACGCACTCAGGCGATGTGTTCATGATCAGAACTGGTACGGCGCAATCACCATTGCGCTCACACTGCCAGACATTTGTGGCTCTATCGATACTCCTGGAAAGAATAATTCCGAAGCGCGCTCTATGGCCTGGTTTGATCGGTACGTTGGACATGCCTACATAGACGAAGTGAATGGAGTGAAGTGCGTCTTCATGACTGGAGGCGACTGCTATGCGCTTCGTTGCGCAACGCTGCATCAAGGGACGTTCGACGTTTCAGACCAAAGAGCTCGTGACGTCGTTGACAAATTCATCCTGCATCACTCGGTGGTGATGCGATTTCATAATGTGCGGCGGGGCAAGAAGCTGGTCATTGACCTCACCACTTTTTGTCTGGACATTGCAGCAGGAGTGGAGTCATGGGAAGCTGAAGTCATGCGTGACGCTGATGATCGCCGCCGGTCACGCATCGCTTCGCTGCTACCTCTGCATCTTCCAGACGTGGGTTACGGGAACGTGGTCGTCGCTACGGTAGGCAACTTGTTCAAATAGATGCTCCTTGCCAGTCTCCAAAAGTTCAAGATCAGCTTGTGTGCGGTGCAGCCTAACGAGTAAGGTTAGATCGTGCGAAGCCACGATCTGAACCGATTGTTGGACGAGCCCGGTCAGACCTACCTCTCTTCTGAAATTATCTTTTGCGCCACATCGTCCGCGAAGGACCTTGGGGTAAGCCAAGCCCGACGGTGACGACGA